>NZ_CP044344.1:1332848-1999272 GCF_008761635.1 Nocardioides cynanchi | reverse complement strand
CCGGGCCAGGAGGAACGCGCCGACCAGCGCGGTGCTGGCGCCGCACCACACGACGAAGCAGCGACCACGGCCGCCGCGGCTCCCGAGAGTCACGCGCTAGAACCTTTCGTTTGCGTCTGTTTGCATCAGTAAAAGACGACTGGCGTCTGATCGCAAGTGGTGGTCCGTCGCGGCTGTGGACAACCACGGCCGACCGAGGCGTCGCGCCGTGGCAGGGTGGCGGCGTGGACTGGAACGACCAGCTGTTCGCGCTGCTCGACGATCTCGAGGGCCAGGCCGAGGCGCTCTACGCGGCCGAGCGGGCCGACGAGCTGGCTGACCGGAGCCGGGCGGAGTACGCGACGGTCACGCTGGCGAGCCGGCTGATGGCCTCGGTCGGGGAGGCGGTGGTCCTGGACGTGCACGGACCCGGTCGGGTGGTGGGCGTGCTCCAGCGGATGGGCGCGGACTGGTGCCTGCTGCACGGGCCGACCCAGGACTGGGTGGTCCGGCTCGGGGCTGTGCTCGCCGTCGAGGGCGCGTCGGAGCGCTCGGTCCCGGAGGTCGCCTGGTCGGCCGTGGCCGGGCTCGGAGTCGGGTCGGCGCTGCGCCGGCTTGCCGACAGCGGCGAGCGCTGCCTCGTGCACGGAGTGGACGGCAGCAGCCGCGACGTCGTGCTGACGCGGGTCGGCCGCGACTTCGTCGAGGCGGTGGTCGGGGAGGGTCGCTCGGTGCTGCTCGGACTCGACGGCGTGGCGGCCGTCCAGAGCCGCGGGGGATGACCGGCTAGGTCGCTTCCAGGTCGTACGGCGGGATCTCGTCGACGTCGAGCGCCGGGACCCGGGCCTTCGGCGGGTCGGCCATGGCCTCGCTCATCGCCTCGGCGATGTGCTTGCGGACGATCGTTCGCGGGTCGAGGTCGCGCAGCTCGAGGTCGGCGTACTCCGGACCCAGCTCCTCACGCAGCTCGTCGCGCGCCTCGCGCGCGAACTGGCGCATCTGCTTGGCGAACCGGCCGGCCTGGCGGGCGAACTCCGGCAGCTTGTCGGGCCCGAACACGAGCACGGCGACGAACGCGATCACCGCCAGCTCCGGCAGTCCGACTCCGAACATGGGTCAGAATCTACTGCTCGGAGTGAGTCCGAGCTGGCGTCCTGCCAAACCCCGTCCCCGTGAGTCGAGCTGCTGTGCCAGGTCGACCAGCACCCGGGCGGACTCCGAGGTGGGATCGGAGTCGACCACCGGCTTGCCGGAGTCGCCGCCCTCGCGCAGCGTCTCCTCGATCGGGATCCGCGAGAGCACGGGTACGTCGTAGCCGAACCGGCTGGTCAGGGTGGCCGCGACCCGGTCTCCGCCGCCGCTGCCGAACAGCTCCAGCCGGTGCTCGGGGCCGCAGTGGGGGCAGACCAGGTAGCTCATGTTCTCCACCACCCCGACGACCTTCTGGTGGAGCATGTTGGCCATCGTGCCCGCGCGCTCGGCCACCTCGGCGGCGGCCTCCTGCGGGGTGGTCACGACCACGATCTCGGCACCGGGCAGGTGCTGGCCCAGCGAGATCGCCATGTCGCCGGTGCCCGGCGGCAGGTCGAGCAGGAGCACGTCGAGGTCGCCCCAGTAGACGTCGGCCAGCATCTGCACCAGGGCCCGGTCGAGCATCGGCCCACGCCAGGCGACGACCTGCTCGCGCCGCGGCTTCAGCATCCCGATCGAGATCACCGAGACGCCGGACGCCGTCGGCACCGGCATGATCATCTCGTTGACCTGGGTGGGCCGGGAGTCGGCGATGCCGAGCATCGCCGGGATCGAGTGGCCGTAGATGTCGGCGTCGACGATGCCGACCGCGCGGCCGGTCTTGGCCATCGCGAGCGCGAGGTTGACGGTGACCGACGACTTGCCGACCCCGCCCTTGCCGCTGGCGATCGCGAAGACCTTGGTCAGCGACCCGGGCTGGGCGAAGGGGATCTCCTTGGCGGGCTTGCCGCCACGGAGCATGGTCTGGAGCTCGGCGCGCTGCTCGTCGGTCATCGCGCCGAGGGTCAGCTCGACGGCGGTGACACCGGCGACCCCGCCCAGGGCACGGCGTACGTCGCGGTCGATGGTGTCCTTCATCGGGCAGCCGGACACGGTGAGCAGCACCGTGACCGCGACCACGCCGGCGGCGTCGACTTCGAGGTGCTCGACCATGCCGAGCTCGGTGATCGGCCGCTTGATCTCGGGGTCGATGACGGTGGCGAGGGCGGCGGTCAGCTGGGCGACATCGGGAGAGTCCATGACGGGCCCATCCTAGGTTGCGGGTGGTTCCCGCTCTCAGGCGGTGGACACCTCGTCCTCGTCGGCGTCGACCAGGTCGTCGCGCAGCGTGCGCAGCTCGGAGCGCAGGAAGTCGCGGGTGGCGACCTCGCCGACGGCCATCCGGAGGGAGGCGACCTCGCGGGCCAGGAACTCCATGTCGGCGTGGGCCCGCGCGTTGGCCTGCCGGTCCTGCTCGCCGACCACCTTGTCGCGCGACTCCTGGCGGTTCTGGGCGAGCAGGATCAGCGGGGCGGCGTACGACGCCTGGAGGCTGAGGATCAGAGTCAGGAAGATGAAGGGGTAGTTGTCGAAGCGCAGGTGGTCGGGCGCCACGGTGTTCCAGCCCACCCAGAACAGCACGAACACGGTCATCCACATCAGGAACCGGGCGGTGCCCATGAAGCGGGCGAACTGCTCGGCGAAGACGCCGAACGCGTCGCGGTCGTAGCTCGGCGTGCGGATCAGCTGGCGGCGCTGCTCCTTGGGCGTGTCGAGGCGGGGCCGGCGCTCAGCCATGGCTCGCCTCCTGGGTGCGCACCGGCTGGTCGCGCCAGTTCTCCGGCAGCATGTGGTCGAGCAGGTCGTCGACGGTGACCGCGCCGAGCAGGCGGCCCTCCTCGTCGACGACGGGGGCGGCGACCAGGTTGTACGTCGCCAGGTGCGAGGCCACCTCGTCGATCGTCGCCTCGGGGTGCAGCGGGTCCATGGTCTGGTCGAGCGCTGCGGCGACCAGGGTCGACGGCGGCTCGCGGAGCAGCCGCTGGAAGTGGGCGACCCCGAGCAGGCGCCCGGTGGGGGTCTCGAGCGGCTGCCGGCAGACGTAGACCATGGCGGCCAGCGAGACCGGGAGCTCGGCCTGGCGGATCTGGGCCAGGGCGTCGGCGATCGTGGCGTCGGGACCGAGGATCACCGGCTCGGGGGTCATCATCGCCCCGGCGGTCTCCTCGGCGTACGACATCAGGCGCCGCACGTCCTCGGCCTCGTCGGGCTCCATCAGGCCCAGCAGCGTCGCAGCGGTCTCGGGCGGCAGGTCGGCGATCAGGTCCGCGGCGTCGTCGGGCGACATCTCCTCGAGCACGTCGGCGGCCCGCTCGCTGTCGAGGTGGCCCAGGATCTCGACCTGGTCCTCCTCGGGGAGCTCCTCGAGCACGTCCGCGAGGCGCTCGTCGTCCATCGCGGCCACCACGGCGGTACGACGCTCGGGCGGGAGGTCGTGGATCACGCTGGCGGCGTCAGCCGGTCGCATCTCGTTGAGCGCGGCGATCAGGTGGGTGGCGCCCTGGGTGGGCTCACGCCCGACCAGGCCGACCACGTCGTGCCACTCGACGACGTGGGTCTGGCCCTTGCGCCGCAGTCCCTTGCCGGGCTCCTGGACCGCGACCCGGCACAGCACCCAGTCGCGGGTCCGGGCCTGCTCCATCGCGACGTCGTAGACGGTGCCACGGATCCCGCTCGAGGCGATCGTCACGGTCCGGTCGAGCATCTGCCCGATCACCAGGGTCTCGGTGGTGCGCTGCTCGAAGCGGCGCATGTTGAGCAGCCCGGTGGTGTAGACCTGCCCGCTGTCGATGTTGGTCACGCGGGTCATCGGCACGAAGATCCGGCGTCGCCCGAACACCTCGGCCACCAGTCCGAGCACGCGCGGCTGGCTGGTCTCGGACCGGATCGCGACGACGAGGTCGCGGACCTTGCCCACCTGGTCACCCTGGGGGTCGAAGATCGGCAGGCCGACCAGCCGGGCGGCGTAGACGCGGCCGGGCTTGCCCGGCCCTGGCTGGGCGGTGCTCACAACCCCCAACGCTACCGGCCGGAGCGTCCGATCACCGGTAGAAGTCCGTGGGGCACGTCGCGCCGGCACAGTCGGCGTACCGATGGGTCAGTCGGCGCAGCTTCACCTTCTGGTCGTGGTAGCGCGGATCGCGGATCAGGTTGGAGTTCTGCCAGGGGTCCACGGTGCGGCGGTAAAGCTCGCCACGGCCACCCCTTCCCTCGACGAAGGTCCACGGTCCGTCCACCACTCCGGTGTAGAGGGGCGTGAGCCCGCCCTTGACCGGATAGCCCTCCACCGGGACGATCCGGGCGGCCGCCTTCGAGGTCAGCCACGGCATCACGTCGACCCCGTCGACGGTGTCGGTCGGGGTGGCGCCGGCCAGCTTCGCGAACGTCGGAGCCCAGTCGGCGTTGGTCACCGGGGCCCGGCTGACGCGCCCCGCGGGCAGCCCGGGGCCGCGGATGTACATCGGCACGCCGATGATCTCGCGGAAGTACCACAGCTTGCCGGTCAGGTTGTGCTCGCCGAGGACGAACCCGTTGTCGGAGGTGAACACGACGTAGGTGTCCTTGAGCTGGTGGGTGCGCCGCAGCGTGCGGATGGTGCGGCCCAGGGCGCGATCCACCGACTGCAGGGCCTCGACCCGCTGCTGGAAGGCCTCGAGCAGCTCCTGGCGGCGGTCCGCGGACCACGTCTGGTGGATCACCCGGATCAGGGTCTTGTCGTCGGTGTTCTCGAACATGTCCGGCTTGGTCGGCAGCTTCAGCTGCGAGAACGTGCCGGCGTCCCGCGCCGCCGGGGTCGTGGTGCTCAGCGGGTGCGGGTCGTTCGGGAAGGTGCGGGCCGGGTCGTCGGGGCCGGTCGGTCCGCCGACGTGCGGCGCCACGTAGTTGACCCACATGTACCAGGGCTTGCGCGCGGTCCGCGGCTGCGCGAGCAGCCGGTTGGAGATGTCGCTGATCACGGTGGAGTTGTAGCGGTGGTACTGCGTCAGATGACCGTTGTTGTTCACCGTCGGCATCACGTAGTTGTACGTCGAGGGGTCGACCGTGCCGTGCCAGTCGCTCCAGCCGGGCGGCACGTAGGTCGGCGCGTCGGCCTCGCCGTACCCGTTGAGGTACTTGCCGACGAACATCGTGCGGTAGCCGGAGCTGCGCAGCCAGACCGGGAGGGTCTGGGTGTCGGGGAACGCCGAGACGCCGCCGCCGGTGCCGTTGATGGTGACTGCACCGTGGTTGTGGGCGTACTGCCCCGAGAGCAACGAGGCCCGGGCCGGGACGCAGATCGGGGTCGGGGCCATGCCGTTGCGCAGGGTGATGCCCTGCTCGGCCATCAGGGCCTGGAGGTGGGGCATGTACTTCATGTCGTTCCAGGCCGCGTCGTCGGCGGTGATCATCAACAGGTTGGGGCGGGCGACCGGCTGGTGGAACGGCGTGGGCGACAGCGGCTTGCCGAGCCCCAGCCCGTGCCCGCCCGGCCCGGCGACCGGTGCCTTGCCGCTCGGCGCGGTGTAGTGCGGCCGGTGGTGGGCCGACGGCTTGCCCTGGCTGTCGCAGGCGCCGAGGCCGAGCCCGGCCGCACTGACCACTGCTGCCACGGCGAGCGCTCGCGTGCCCAGTGAGGCGAGCGGCATGGAGGAGGTCCTGTTCGGGCGGGGGAGGTCCGGGTCAGTATAGGTCGGGGCCCGCGCTCATCCGGAGCACCCGGCACCGGTCACCCGGAGCTCCACCCGCCCTCGCTCACGGGGTCGGAGGCAGCGGCGGTGCCGGTGGCGCCAGGACCGTGAAGTCCTGGCTCCAGCCCATGGTCGACCCCGGCACCGGCGGCAGTCCGAGCTGCTTGGTGACCAGGTCGGCGACCAGCGTGTTGCGGATCGGCGCCGGCAGGTCGTACCCGGGGTTGGCGCTGCCGGGGTCGGTGTACTGCGGGTTCATGGCGTAGAGGTCGCCGCCCGGCAGGACGCCGGGGCCGGAGACCAGCAGCGGCACGCGGTAGACCGACGGCAGGGTGGTCGGGTCGCTGGTCTTGCGGCTGCCGCCGCGGTTGGCGGTGACCACCAGGAGGGTGTGACCGGCCAGTGCCGGATTCGCGGCGATCGCGTCGACGACCCGCCCGACGAGCCGGTCCGTCGCGGCCAGGGACGCGGCGTACTCCGGGCTGCGGAAGCCGTGGTGGATGCCGGCGTTGCTCAGTGCGGAGAGCTGGGCGACCGCGAGCGTGGGCGGCTTGGTCGACAGCTGGGCGACCAGCGAGTCGACGAGCTCGGCGTCGGTCCGGGTCGGCACGTACCGGCCGATCTTCGCGGTCCCGTTGTCGAGGCCGACCGGGTCGACGCCGCCGTTGGCGGCGTCCCAGCTGGTCGCGAGCCGGCCGACCGCGCTCCGGCTGCTGTAGAGCGCTGTGTGCCTACCGGCGTTGTGCACGATGTCGAACACGCTGGACACGTAGTGACCGGCCGCGTTCGCGACGGTGCCGCCCGGGTCGCCGGGCCAGCCGACACCGGTGCCGCCGACGGTCGGGTCGACCGGACGGCCGGTGAGGATGCCGCCCAGCGTCGACAGCAGCCCGGTGCCCTCGGCCTCGGTGCGGGCGTTGAGGGTCGAGGCGCCACCGGCCGCCAGGGCTGCGAGGTGCGGCGCCGTACCGCCGGCCAGGGCGCCCTTGACGGCGCGGGACGTGAGCCCGTCGAGCGTCAGGACGACCGCGTGCGTGGTCTGGGTCGTCAGCACCGGGTCGGAGGGCAGGACCGCGTCGGCCATCACCACGAAGTGGTCGGTGGTCTTGCGGACCAGGGCGGTGTGCAGGGCGTCGTGCCAGGTGAACGAGACCCCGGTACTGCCCATCACCCAGTCGACGTGCATGGCGGCCGGTGCGACGCAGGTGCCCGCGAGCACGCCGCCGCCGTTGCTGGCGCGCATGTCGGTCTGGGTGGCGACCGGGCAGAAGTACTGCGCCTTGTCGTTCTCGTCCCCGGTGCTGATCACCGGGGTCGTCGGGTAGTCGGTGCGGAGCTGGTTGAACAGCCCGATCTCGATGCGGACGGCGGCGTTGCGCCAGCGCTGCGCAGGGCCGTGCGCGTCGGCGGGGTTGTGCGAGTTGTAGAACCACGCCTCACGGCCAGTCAGCCGGTTGCGCAGGAGGACGTAGGGCATCCGGATCAGGTTGCCGTGGAAGTAGGGGATCTGGATGGTGCGCGCATCGACCAGCTCCCAGGTGCTGCGCTGCCAGGCGATCGTGTTGGCCATCGCGGCCGTGGTCAGCTGGTTGCCGGGGTAGGTGCCGTACTGGCTGCCGAGGAGCTGGTGGAACCGCTGGTACTGCGGCTTCTGCATCTCCTGGAAGCCGATCACCTGCGCGTGGTTGCTGGTGATGATCCGGACCGCCCAGTTCATCCGGGTCACGCCGTCCGCCCAGCCGTTGCGGTCGCCTCCGGGGGCGGTGTGTCCGTAGCCGAGGAGGTTGAAGCTGCTCAACCGGACGTGGGTCGGGACGTCGGTGGGCACGGTCACGGTCGTCCGCCCGGCCGCCGCCGGCGTCAGGGTCGCAGCGACCCCGAGGGCGACCGCGCCGGCCAGGGTCCAGCGCAGGGCGCGGGTCCAGGGTCGGGGGGGAGTGGCAAGGGGAAGCACGGGAGGGGGTCCTTCGCTCGGCGACGGCTGGTCCGGTGGATCACACTGGTCACGCAAGTCACAGCAGCCCCACGCTAGGTGGGGTCGGCGGGACTGACCCCGGGGTGGGCCAACCGTTACCGGATCGTTACCGAGATCGCCGCGTGTCGTCTTCACGCAACACGACGCTCCGGCTTGCCGCAGGTCGTCGGGGGCCGTGGTGCCTCCCGCTAGCATGACCCGGCAGTCCGGTCCGCGCAGACGCTTCGCACCGGAAAGTCAGCGAAGGCACCAGGTCAGGAGGGGCGGCGCGTGGCCGAGCGGGTCGTTCTCCACATCGGCACCATGAAGTCGGGCACCAGCTTCGTCCAGTCCGCGCTGATGTCGAGCCCGGAGGTGCTCGACCGGGCGGGCGCCCGCTACCTCGGTGGCACCTTCGGCCGCCAGGCCAAGGCCGTGCGTGACGTCTACCGCAGGCCGACACGACCGCGACGCCACCAGCGCTGGCAGGCTCTGGTGGACGAGGCGCGCGACTTCGACGGTGAGGCCGGCATCATCTCGATGGAGTTCCTCGGCTTCGCCTCCGACGACCAGCTCTCCTTGTTCCTCGACCCGTTCGCCGGCCTGCCGGTCGACGTCGTCCTGACCGTGCGCGACCAGTTCCGGGCGATCCCGGCCCAGTGGCAGACCTTCACCCGGAACTTCGGGACCGACGACTGGGCGACGTACCTGCGCCGGATCGACCACGCCCCCTGGAGCCCCGACCGCAAGTCCCGCGCGGCCCGCACCTTCTCCCGGGCCCAGGACGTCGTGGGAGTGCTGGACCGGTGGTCCGCGGACCCGCGCGTCGGCAGCCTGACCGTGGTGACGCTGCCCGGACCGGAGGCTCCGCGCGAGGAGCTGTGGCACCGGTTCTGCACCGCTGCCCGGGTGCCGGTCGGCGACGCGGTGCTCGAGGAGGCGAAGGAGAACACGTCGCTCGGCTACGCGTCGTGCGACTTCCTGCGCCGGCTCAACCCCCTGCTCGAGGACGTCAAGCCCCGCCTCTACCGCAAGGGCATGCGGCCACTGGCGAGGGACGTGCTGGCGCCCCTGCGCGAGACCGAGGGCCGGCCCGAGCTCGACCGCAGGGGTGCGGCGTTCGCCCGCGGGCTGAACCAGCGGATCCGCGACGCGGTGAGGACCGGCGGGTACGACGTCGTCGGCACGCTCGACGACCTGCCGGTCCCGGTCGAGCTCGACCACCCCGAGCAGGCCGCAGCACCCGCCAGCGAGCTGGTCCGTCGCGCTGCCGAGTGCACCCGTGAGCACGCCGCCCGGATGCTCGGAAAGGACGTGCGGCAGGCGCCCCAGGGCCTCGACGACCTCGTGGCCGACAGCGCCAGGCTGCTGCGTCGTGCCTACCGTTGGGGTCGCTAACCTGTCCGCGTGGGCGGGACGGAGCAGGGTGGCGCGACGACCCCGCACGCCCTGACCTCGGTCACGGTCACCGACGAGGGAATGACCCTGCGCGGTGATGGGGACTTCCCGATCGACGTGATGTTCGACGACCGCCGGATCTTCTCCTTCTGGCTCCAGCGCGACACCGAGGTGCGCGGTGCTGACGTCGTCCACCCCTGGCCGCCGGTCCTGCGCCGCTTCCTCGACGGCACCACCGAGCTGTCCCTGGTCGACCACGTGAGCGGCCATCCGCTGTACGTCGAGACCGTCCGGCTCGGCTCGGGCGACGGCCGGATCACCGTTGCGGACCCCCAGGGCAACCCGATGGGCCTGGACAAGAGCATGCGGCTGAGCCGGCTGTTCACCAGCCGCAGCGCCGAGCACCTCGAACCTCTCCTCGATGCGATCGGCACGGTTCTGTCCGCCCTCGAAGAGGCGGGCGTGAAGCCCTTCCTGGCCTACGGGACACTGCTCGGCGCGGTCCGCGACGGCACCTTCATCGGGCACGACTCCGATGCCGACCTCGCCTACGTGAGCGCCCACCAGCACCCGGTCGACGCGATCCTCGAGTCGTTCCGGCTGCACCGCCGGCTGCTGGCGATGGGCTACGAGGTCGTCCGGCACAGCGGCCTGGCGTTCAAGGTGATCGTCCGCGAGTCCGACGGTTCGCCGCGGGGGCTGGACGTCTTCGGCGGCCTGATCCGGGAAGGCACCCTCTACCTGATGGGCGAGGTGGGCCATCCGTTCTCCGAGGAGTGGCTCGAGCCGCGCTCCGAGGTGACCCTGGCCGGCCGGGTCTTCCCGGCACCGCACGCCCCCGAGCACCTCCTCGAGGCGATGTACGGTCCCGGCTGGCGGGTCCCCGACCCGGCGTACAAGTTCGAGACCCCGGAGGCCGTACGCCGGCGCCTGACCGGCTGGTTCCGGGGCACGCGGGTCGGTCTCGACGCCCGCTGGGAGAGGTTCCGGCGCACCGGCGGGCAGGTGCCCGACCGTGAGCCGAGTGCTCTGGTGAAGTGGATGCTGGAGCGCGAGCCGGACGTCCGGACCGCGGTCGACGTCGGCTGCGGGTCCGGACGAGACGTGATGTGGCTGGCCCGGCGCGGGGTCGACGCCTGGGGGCTCGACTACTTCCCGCGCGACTTCCGCGCCGCCGACCGGCGCGCCCGGAACAAGGGACTCACTGCGTCGTTCGAGTGGCTGAACCTCGACGAGCTCCGGTCCGTGCTGCTGACCGGCGCGACCTTGAGCCGCACCCCGGGACCCCGGGTCGTGCTGGCCCGGCACGTGCTCGAGGCCACGGACGCGGTCGGCCGGGACAACCTCCTGAGGCTCGCCAAGATGGTGACCCGTGGGTCCGGTCGGCTCTACCTCCAGATGCGCAGCTCGGACCCCGAGTCCCGGCGAGCCGGGCTGCCCCCACTGGCCCTCGACCGCTTCCGCGAGCAGGTGCAGCGGCTCGGCGGGACGGTCGTCGAGGAGCAGCAGCTCGACCAGCACGAACAACCGGTCGCGGGCCACGCCGACGCGACGCCGTTCTCCAGATGGGTGGTCACATGGGACCGATGAGCAAGCTCTCCAAGCACTACCGCGACCTGTCCCGGCTGGGCGACCGGCTGGCCGAGATGGAGGCCGAGATTCAGGAGTGCCGGCAGGTCAACCTGAGGCTGGCCGAGCTGTGCGACGTGATGATGGAGCTGCTGCTGCCGGCGGCCGACCGGGACGACGAGGCGGTGGAGGCGATCCTGGCGCGTTACCGTGCCGACGTGAACGAGCCGCTGCGCTGGAGAACCGGTGACTGAGCAGTGACCGGAAAGGTCTTCTTGCACATCGGCCTGCCCAAGACCGGCACGACGTACCTCCAGAAGGCGCTGTGGCTGAACAAGGGCGTGCTCGGTGACGCCGGGCTGCTGCTGCCGGGTCGTCACCAGCGGCGCCACCTCCTGGCCTCGCTCGACATCTTGGGACACTCCACCCTGAGCGAGCGCCCGGGCGACACCGACTCTCCGTGGGACGACCTGGTCACGGAGTCACGGGCCTGGCCCGGCGACGTACTGATCACCCACGAGTTCTTCGGCTCCGCCTCGCGCCGACAGGTGCGGCGCGCGGTCGGGTCGTTCCCCGATGCAGAGGTGCACGTCATCGTCACCGCGCGCGCGATGCTCGACCTCGGCATCTCGCGCTGGCAGGAGTGGGTCCGCAACGGCGGCCGCAAGCCGATCGACGACTACCCTCCGCGCAAGCGCTACGACCCGGCCGACGAGTGGGGCTGGGCCAGCTTCGACCTCGCGGACGTGCTGGCGCGCTGGGGCTCCGTGGTGCCACACGAGCGCATCCACGTGCTGCCGATGACGCCCGGCGGCCCGGACCCGACCGAGCTCCTGACCCGGCTCCTCACCGTCGTCGGCCACGCCGGCGTGGCGGTCGAGATGCCACAGCAGAAGGTCAACACCTCCCTGGGCATCGTCGAGACCGAGCTGCTGCGCCGGATCAACCCGTTGCTCACCGGCTTCACGGCGCCCACCGACCGCGGCACCTGGATCCGTGGCTTCCTGGCCGGACCGCAGATCATGGCGACCAGCGGCGAGAGGTTCCGCCCGGACGCCGAGACGATCGAGGAGCTCACCACCCGCGGCGAGCAGGCCCTGGCGATGCTGCGCACCGGCGAGTACGACGTGGTCGGAGACCTCGCCCTGCTCGAGCAGCCGGACGTCAGCGATCGTCGCCACCCGTCCGAGGTCAGCGACGCCGAGCAGCTGGACTCGGCGGTCCGGGTGATCGCCGCGTTGATGGTGCAGGTGAGGACGCTCACACGGCAGCGCAACGCGCTGCGCAAAGAGATGGAAGCCTCAGGGTCGCGTGTTAGCGTGGCGCGGTTTGCCCGGGGAGTGGCGTCGAAGGTCAGGAAGGACAGCCCAACGTGAAGCGGGTTCTGATACTCATCGTGGCGGTCGTCCTGGCGGGCGGCCTCACGGTGCCGACCCACGCCGACACGACGAAGTCATCGGTGACGGCCGCGGCCGCGAAGCCGAAGCCGAAGCCGAAGTGGAAGCCGGCCGAGGGTGCGTTCTTCAACACCCCGCGGGCCGGCTCCAAGGAGTGGGTCCTCCACCGGCAGATCGTGGCGGCGATCGAGCACGCCAAGCCGACGTCCTTCATCCGGATCGCGCTGTTCTCCTTCGACCGCAAGTACGTCGCGTCGAAGCTGATCCAGGCCCACGCCCGCGGCGTGCACGTCCAGGTGCTGCTCAACGACCACCAGGTGACCCCGGCCCAGCGGATGCTGCACAAGGCATTGGGCACCAACCGCTTCAAGAAGAGCTTCGCCTACGAGTGCAGCCACGGCTGCCGCTCGCACGGCGAGAACCTCCACACCAAGTTCTACCTGTTCTCCCACACCGGTGCCGCCCACCAGACGGTGATGACCGGCTCGGTGAACCTGACCGGCAACTCGGCGATCAACCAGTACAACGACCTGTGGGTGCGCAACGACACCCGTGGCCTGACCAAGGCGTTCCGGCTGCTCTTCAAGCAGATGCGCCGTGACAAGCCCGCGCACCCCGCGTTCCTGGTCCAGAACATCGGCAAGGACTACAAGCTGGAGGCGACGCCGTACCCCAACGGCGGGCCACACCACGACCCGATCATCAAGATCCTCGACAACGTGCACTGCCTCAACGCTGCTCCGGGGACCGGGAACGCCGTGCACCACACCGTCGTACGCGTCGTGATGCACGCGTGGAACGACCCGCGCGGCACCTACCTCGCGCGCAAGATCCGGGCGCTGTACGCCGCGGGCTGCGACGTGAAGCTGATGTACGGCATCTCGGGTGCCTCGGTGCGCGCCGTCTTCAAGAACTCGACCCAGCGGGGCTACATCCCGGTGCACACCACGGGATACGACACCAACCTGGACGGCTTCATCGACCTGTACACCCACCAGAAGGAACTGCTGATCTCGGGGAACTTCGGCAAGAACCGCGGCACCAAGATGGTGGTCACCGGCTCCAGCAACTGGAACATCGACGGCCTGCGGGGCGACGAGGAGATCTTCGAGATGCGCCGGGCCCGCGCGTACGCCCAGTACATCAACGACTTCGACAGCATGTGGGCCAAGCACTCCAAGCTGGTCGCCTACATCCCCTACCCCAACCGGCCACCCTCGCCGCCGCCGCCGACCACCACGACGGTCCGGCCCGGGGCGCGCGTGCTCGTGCCGACCGAGCCGGAGTCGACGGTGACCGCCGAGCCGAAGGCCGGCGGACCGGCCTGGGAGAACGACTGATCAGCTGATCCGGCGCACCTGGCGCAGGGCACCGGCGAGGGCGGCCACGGCGGCGTCCCGCTGGGCCCGGTCGTCGACCTGGGTCGGGTCGATGCCGGCCACGTCGAGCGGCTGCAGGTCGTCGAGGTCGCCCACGACGGGCGCCCCGCTGCGCTCGAGCTGGTTGCGGATCTTCTGGGACTCCTGGCGCAGCCAGTCGGGGACGACGAACCCGATCGGGTCCTCCTCGCGGCGACGCTTGCCCATGACGTGCTTCCCGAGGGCCTTGACCTTCTTCTTGTAGGCGGCCAGGGGGAGGTCCTCGGTGGCGAGATTGAGCTCGCGCAGCACCAGGGTGGACGCCGCGCCGAGCGACTCGTTGGCCCGGGGCGCCTCGTCCCACGAGTCGGGCGTGATGCCGGCGACCTCGCCGAACCGGTTCCAGAGGGTCTCCCCGGGCGCACCCGGCGGCGGGACCGTGACGATGTGGACGTTCTCCGCGCCGACGCCGGAGGCCCAGCGACGGACGATCCTGGCGGAGTGCTGCTGGCGCCAGAAGCGGTCGCCCGCGTCACCGCCGGTCTCGATCGAGCGGACGTACTCCGGCCACTCCCAGGTACGCCGGTTCTTGATCGCCTCCTGCCACATGGCAGGCACGCTGCGGCCGAGGTCGCGGACGGTGACGGCGACCCGGACCTCGGTGTCGGGGAAGGCCCGGCGCAGGGCGGCGATCCGCGGCCCGCCCATCGGGGCGAGGTACTCCATCGAGACGATGGCCGTGCCGGGGTGGTCGTTGATCTCCTCGGTCAGGCTGGCCCAGGAGCCGGGCTTGCGGTTCTTGGCCTGCATCAGGTCCGAGACGGCGCGGACGTGGCGTGCCCAGCTCGGGCCGGGGAAGAGGATGCCCTGGTCGGCCAGCCGGGCCCGGTTGGCGTTGAGCCGGCCCTGGATGAAGGTCGTGCCCGACTTCATCAGGCCGATGTGAAAGACCACGCGTTGTGCCATGAATGTCCCTTGTCCGGTGCGCTCGGTCGGTGGATGGTCCCGGTCAGTGCTGGGGGCAGAACCAGCCGAACCCGGGTGCCTTGCGGCAGCGGGGGTCGACGGTGGCCGGCACGGTGACGCGGGCGCTGACGAAGGGGTGGTCGCTGATCCGCCGGGTCTGGCTGGAGCGGTCGGTGACGAAGCCGGAGAAGTCGAGGGTGGGTGAGCCGAACACCCAGTCGACGTTGGTCCGCGAGACGTAGTGGCAACCGGCCCCGTCGGAGTAGACGCCGTCGGCGGAGTGGAAGCCCGAGCCTGCGGCGAACGGGCAGGCGAAGGGCTCCCGGTCGTTCATGTCGCCGGTGACGATCATCGGGGTGCCGTCGGCGGTGAGCTGCCGGGCGAGGTTGACCTCGATCGAGGTGGCGATGGCCCGCCAGTGCCCGGCCGGGCCGTGGGCGTCGGCGGGGTTGTGGGAGTTGTAGAACCACACGTCCTGGCCGGAGTGCACGTTGCGGAGCAGCACGTAGGGCATCGGCACGCGGTTGCCGTGGAAGTAGGGGATCGAGATCGTGTGGGCCTCGACGAGGGTCCAGTCGGCGCGGCGCCAGACGATGGAGTTCTGCACGGGCTGCACGCCCAGCGACAGGCCGGGGTAGGCGTCGTACGTGCCGCCGAGCATCGCCTCGAAGGCGTGGAACTGCTCCGCCTGGAACTCCTGGAGGCCGGCCACGCTGACGTCGTGGGCGCGCAGGAGGCTGACCGCCCCGCCCATCCGGGCCGGACCCGGTGCGTAGCCGCCCGCCCCGGCGGTGTGCCCGGCGCCGAGCAGGTTGAACGAGCTGACCCCGAAGGTCGCGGTGGCGCCCGACGCCGACGTGCGCAGGACGTAGCCTCGGGCGGCCATCTTGGTCTTCATCGCGTAGAACGCCGGGTGCACCGGCGCCAGCCGCACCCCGTGGCGTACGGCGTACGAGCGACCGGCGGTGCGGTCGGCGCCACGGGCGGTGTCGGCGGCCGGACGGTTGATGCCCGTCAACGAGGCCGCGCGGTCGACCTTCGGCATCGCCGGCTGGTCTCCGGCCCGGAGCACGAGCGCCAGGGAGCAGGCGACCAGGGCGATCGTGGCGAGGAGCGCGAAGGGCCAGACCGGGGTGCGGGCCTGGCCGTCGGCATGGCCCCCGGTCGCCCTGCCCTGCGTTGCGGCTCGTGGGGCCGGGGTCGCGGTGTTGCGGGATCCCGCATGCCGTCCCACGAGAGCCTCCAGCCGTCGACGCGCGCCAGAGGCGCCTTCTCAGGGGGCCGATCATACCGACGACCGGCGGATCCCGCGCCTTCACGAATAAGTCACAGTCGGTTCCGCCCCCCGCCCGGGCGCGGACATACTGGTCGCCGCCACGCTCCCGACCGAAAGGACGCGACGACGCCATGGGTCGCCTCTGCCACACCGATGGGCTCACCGACGACCAGACGGAGATCCTCAAGGCGGTGCGCACCTTCGTCGAGAAGGAGATCCTGCCCGTCGCGACCGAGCTCGAGCACGCCGACGAGTACCCCACCGAGATCGTCGAGGGGCTCAAGGAGCTGGGCCTGTTCGGTCTGATGATCCCCGAGGAGTACGACGGCCTGGGGGAGTCGCTGCTCACCTACGCCCTGGCGGTGGAGGAGATCGCCCGTGGCTGGATGAGTGTCAGCGGCATCATCAACACCCACTTCATCGTGGCCTGGATGCTCCTGCAGCACGGCACCGAGGAGCAGAAGCAGAAGTACCTGCCGCGGATGGCGGCCGGCGAGGTGCGTGGCGCCTTCTCGATGAGCGAGCCGGGTTGCGGGTCCGACGTCAGCGCGATCACGACCAAGGCGGTGCGGGACGGCGAGGACTACGTCATCGACGGTCAGAAGATGTGGCTGACCAACGGCGGCTCGGCCAACCTGGTCGCCGTGCTCGTCAAGACCGACGAGGGCGCCGACTCGGTGTACAGGAATATGACGACGTTCCTCGTGGAGAAGGAGCCGGGCTTCGGGGAGACCGCCCAGGGCGTCACCATCCCCGGCAAGATCGACAAGATGGGCTACAAGGGCGTCGACACCACCGAGATGGTCTTCGAGGGACACCGGATCTCCGCCGACCAGATCCTGGGTGGTGCGCCCGGCAAGGGCTTCTACCAGATGATGGACGGCGTCGAGGTCGGCCGGGTCAACGTCGCGGCCCGCGGCTGCGGCGTCGCCAACCGCGCCTTCGAGCTGGGTGTCGCCTACGCCCAGCAGCGCGAGACGTTCGGCAAGAAGATCGCCGAGCACCAGGCCGTGCTGTTCCGGCTGGCCGAGATGGCGACCAAGGTCGAGGCCGCGCACCAGATGATGGTCCGGGCCGCACGGACCAAGGACAAGGGCGAGCGCAACGACCTCGAGGCCGGGATGGCGAAGTACCTCGCCAGCGAGTACTGCAAGGAGGTCGTGGAGGACTCGTTCCGGATCCACGGCGGCTACGGCTTCTCCAAGGAGTACGAGATCGAGCGGCTCTACCGCGAGGCGCCGATGCTCCTGATCGGCGAAGGCACCGCAGACATCCAGCGGATGATCATCGGCCGCCGCCTGCTCGAGGACTACCGCCTCTGAGGGGGAGGGTCGCAGCGTGAGCCATCCCCAGGCCGAACGCTTCCGGGAGCAGGCCCGCGGCTGTCGCAACCTCGGCTCGCGGATGTACGACGGGCTCCTGCGCCGGCTCGCCGACGACCTCGACGCCGGTGGGCCCTCGGTGGCGGTGCTCTCCGGCCACGAGCACGACCCGGGTCCGTCCGGGCTGGCGCTGCGGCTGCTGGGCAGCGTGCACCGTCTGGTGCTCGAGCGTCGCGCCGGTGCGCTGGCGGCGTTCTACCCGACGGTCGGCGGCACCTGGGATCCCGAACACGGCTGGCCGGTGTTCCGGGAGCTCCTCGCCGAGCAGCCCGAGGCGGTCCGCGAGTGGCTCGACCGCCCACCCCAGACCAACGACGTGGGCCGGTCCGCGGCGCTGATGACCGGTCTGCTCGAGGCCGGGAGGCGCCGGCCGCTGCCGGTGCGACTGTTCGAGATCGGCTCGTCCGGCGGCCTGAACCTGCTCGTCGACCGGTTCCGGTACGTCGGGAAGGGCGGCGCGCTGGGGCCGGACGACGCGCCGGTGGTGCTCGACCCGGCCTGGGCCGGCGCGCCTCCTCCGGGGGTCGTCCCCCGGGTCGTGGAGCGGCTGGGCAGCGACGTGATGCCGATCGACGTCCGGTCCACCGAGGGTCGGCTGGCCCTGACGGCCTACGTCTGGCCCGACCAGGTGGCCCGCTTCGAGCGGCTCCGCGGCGCCTTCCGGATCGCGTCCGGCACGGCGTACGACGTACGACGCCAGGCGGCCGGGGACTTCGTCGACGCGCTGACCCTTCAAGCCGGGACGACCACGGTCCTGTGGCACAGCGTGCTGTGGCAGTACGTCGCGGTCGAGGAGCGGGCGCGGATCCTGGCCCGCCTCGACGAGCTCGGGGCCGCGGCCGACGAGGACTCGCCGTTGCTCCACCTGTTCGCCGAGCCCACCCGACGGACGCCGGACTCGCCGCACGAGTTCCTCGTCTGTGCGCACAGCTGGCCCGGGGGCGGCCGGCGCAGGATCCTTGGGACGATGGCGCCGCACGGACTTCCGGTCACCGTGGAGTGACGTGGCCCTCGGTCAGGCGCCGGCCCAGTGGCAGGTGGCCAGCACGGAGGCGAGCATCGCGTCGCGGTGCGAGGGCGTCGTGTACTGGTTGGTCGCGAACGTGATCACCCACGCGTCCTTGCCGGTGAGCACGTAGTAGGCGTCGAGCTGGTAGTGGCTGCCGGGCTTGGTCTGGGTGGCCACGACGTGGGCCGCTCGGTTGCCGCCGACGTTCGTGGCCGGGCGGGTCCGGATGTCGGTGCCGCCGGCGGCCGCCAACAGCCGGGCCGCGGCCTTCGCCGCGGCGGTGACGGAGCCCGGCGCCTGGGCGCGGTGGCGGACGATGATCATCAGGGGGTTGTCGTCGGTGGGGTTCGCGGCGGAGAGCACGACGCCGGTCTCGGCCCGGTCGGTGACGTCGGCCCAGCCCTGCGGGGCGTGGAACGAGAAGCGACCGGCGCTGAGCACCGGGCCGCTCGCGGGTGCCACGTCGAGGGACGGGCTGTGGGTGACAGGGGCGGTCGGGGTGCCGGAGCCGGCGCCGGGGTCGGTGGCGGTGGTGCTGCTGGCGGACCCGCACGCGGACAGCGCGAGCGCGGCCACGGCCGTGAGTCCGGCCAGTCGGGCCCGGGCCGGCGTGCGCTGCATACCCATGGTCGGAGGATACGCCATCGTGAGCGGGCTGACGCGTCCTTCTGTGAGCGCTTGCCGGGTCCCCTACGCTCTGTCGTGATCGGCCCCGAAGGGGGCCCGCGAGCGCGGCCGGCCCGCAGAAGGAGCGTCCACGATGTTGGTGGTCACCAGCAACGACATCCCAGGTTGGGAGATCCGCCAGGTCTGTGGCGAGGTGTTCGGACTGACCGTCCGGTCGCGCAACGCCTTCTCGCAGATGGGGGCGGGCTTCAAGTCGCTGGTCGGCGGTGAGCTCAAGGGGATGACGTCCAACCTCGTGAACAGCCGCAACGAGGTGATGGGGCGGATGATCGACGAGGCCCGCAACCGCGGTGCCAACGCGGTGATCGCGATGCGTTTCGACACCTCCGAGATGGGCGACACCTGGACCGAGATCTGCGCCTACGGCACCGCCGTGGTCGCCGTACCCGTCACCGACGCGGCCCGCGAGACGGCGCAGCGCCTCGGCTACGGCCAGCCGGCCGGGCAGCCCGCCCAGCAGGCGCCGCAGCAGGACCCCTACGGCGGCGGTCAGCCCGTCCAGTAGGGCGTCGCGGGGAACCCGCTCGACCCGCGACCGGTCGGGTGGCATGGTGGGTGGCATGAACCAGGACAACCACGCCAACGACGACCTGAAGGCCAAGATGCGCGAGGCCCTGGACCGCAAGAACGCCAAGGCCAAGGGCGTCGCCGAGGATGCTCCGCTCAAGGAGAAGGCGCACGGCTCCGAGGTGCACGGCGGCACCGGCCCGAAGATGCACCGCCGCAAGGCCGGTGGCGGAGGGTCCTGACCCTGGCCGAGCCGTGAGGTATCCCACGGCAGCCGTGGTCGAGCCCGGCCCTGGCCTGCGGCAGGATGTGGGCCATGCAGTTCGGACGCAGCTATGAGGAGTTCGAGGTCGGCGCGACGTACCGGCACTGGCCGGGCAAGACGGTCACGGAGTACGACGACCACCTGTTCTGCCTGCTCACCATGAACCACCACCCTTTGCACCTCGACGCGCACTACGCCGAGGAGACCACGCAGTTCGGCAAGAACGTCGTGGTCGGCAACTACGTCTACTCGATCCTGCTCGGCATGAGCGTCCCGGACGTCTCGGGCAAGGCGATCGCCAATCTCGAGATCGAGTCGCTGCGCCACGTCGCACCGACGTTCCACGGCGACACGCTGTACGGCGAGACCACGGTGCTCGACAAGTGGGAGTCGACCAGCAAGGACGATCGCGGGGTCGTCCACGTCGAGACGATCGGCTACAACCAGGACGGCAAGGTCGTCTGCATCTTCCGCCGCAAGGTGATGGTGCCCAAGGACAGCTACCTCGAGGCACGAGGCGGCGAGCAGCCCGGTCGCCCGGTTCCGCAGCCGGACAAGAACTGGCCGGGGACTAGCCCGGCCTGACCGGTGCGAAGGCCCGGGCCAAGGGGATCAGGGCGAGGATCAGCACCATGGGCACGGCAAAGCCGAGCCGCAGGTTGCCGGCACCGACCAGGCCGGTCATCACCGCGCCGAGCAGTGCGCCGACGTAGTTGAACTGGTTGAACCGCGCGATCACCGCGTCGACCCGCGCGTGCCGGAGCGCCGGGTCGTCCTCGCCCTCGAAACCGGTGCCCGCGATCCGGGCCGCGGCCGAGAAGCTCAGGGGCGCGACGACGGCGACGCCGGCGCCCATCACCGTGAAGCCGGCCACCGCGACCGGCCACGAGGGCGAGAAGACGGTCACGGCCAGGCCGAGGCTGGCCACGACGGCGCCGATGCGCAGCACCGGCACGGCGCCGAACCGGGCGACCACGGTGTCGCCCGCCAGCCGGCACGCGCCGCTGGCCAGGAGGTAGGGGAAGACGGCCAGGGCGACCAGCTGGTGCGGCGTGGTGAACACCTTGTCGAGGAACTGCGGTCCCCAGGTGAACGCAGCCGTGTCGACCATGTAGAAGAGCACCATCGCCAGCCCGACCAGGATGATCGGTCGCCACGGCACCTCGACGCCGGCCGACTGCTGGACCGAGAGCTCCGCCCGCCGCAGGAACGGGGCGAAGGAGACCACCAGGGGTACGACGGCGACGGCCGCGGTCGCGGAGAGCGGCAGGTGACCCATCGCCAGCGCCACCGCGGCGCCGGTGGCGCCGCCGAGGGTCCACGCGCCGTGGAACGACGGCAGGATCGGCCGGCCGTACAGGTGCTCCACCGCGACCGCCTGCATGTTGGTGGTGGCGTCCACGGCGCCCAGCGCCACGCCGTACCCGGCCATCGAGGCGATGAAGACCACCTGGTCGCCGGCGAGCGCGAAGACCGGCACGGTGACCGCGATGCCGAGCAGGCCGGCCCGCAGGATCACGGCGCTGTCGACGCGCTTGCAGGCGGTCTCGGCGAGGACCGTGCCCAGACCCGCGAGCAGCACCATCATCAGGAGCAGCAGCGACAACGTGGTGTCGCTGTAGCCCCAGTGGTCCTGCACCGTGGGCAGCCGGGTGGTCAGGCTGATGAAGACGAAGCCCTGGGTGAAGAAGCCGGCAGCGCCGGCGGAGCGGGCGCGCCGGTCCTCGGCGGTGCTCGTCTCGGAGGTCGACACCATGACCGGCATCGTGGCACGACCGGCCGGGAGGCTGGCTTAGGTTGGCTCCATGGCATGCGACGAGGTGTGGCTGATCCGGCACGGTGAGACCGAGTGGAGCCGCGACGGGCGGCACACCTCGACCACCGACCTCCCCCTCACCGAGGACGGCGAGGCCGTGGCGACGGGCCTGCGTGACCGGCTCGACGACGACCAGTTCTCCCTCGTGCTCACCTCGCCGCGGCGACGGGCGCGTGAGACCGCCCGGCTGGCCGGGCACCCCGAGGCCGAGGTGGACCCGGACCTCGCGGAGTGGGACTACGGCGACCTCGAGGGAGAGACCACCCCGGAGATCCGGACGACCTACCCGGGCTGGACGATCTGGTCCGGGCCGGTGCCCGGCGGCGAGACGGCCGACGACGTCAGCGTCCGGCTCGACCGGGTGGTGGCCCGGTGCCGGGCCGCGGAGGGGCGGGTCCTGGTCTTCGGGCACGGACACTCGCTCCGGGCCCTGGCGGCGCGGTGGCTGGAGCTGCCGGTCACCGACGGCCGCCACCTGCGGCTCGACACGGCCACCGTCTCGGTGCTCGCCTGGGAGCGCGAGACGCCGGTGGTCCAGCGCTGGAACTCTTGACCTCGGTGGCGCCGGCCCGCGACCGTGGACCCCATGCCGCTCCCGACGGAGTGCCCGCGTTGCCCCGCTCCGGTCGCACCCGTGCCGGGCGGCGGCTGGGCCTGCCCCGAGCACGGCCCCACGCCGGCGCTGCGCCGCCCGGTCGAGTCGTCGTACGACGAGTTCGTGGTGATGCTCGCCGACGCGGGTGACTTTCCCACCCTGCTGCCCTGGCCGATGAGCCCGGGCTGGGTCGTCAGCGACTTCGCGGTCGTCGGTGAGCAGCCGGCCCGCGCCACGATGACCTGCAGCTCGGGCACCAGCGCCCTCGACGGCCCGGTGGACGTGTTCGTGGTCAGCGAGGAGTCGGGCGTGGGCCTCGGCGCGCGATGCGCGGGGATCCGGGAGCTGGATCCCGGTCCGGAGGTCGGCGCCGGGCCGCCTCAGGCGCGGGTCCGGATCGGCACCCAGGCGGTACCCCTCTGGCCGGTGTCGACGGCGTCCGCCGACACCGAGCTCGACCGCTCGGTCTTCGTCGGCGAGGCCGGGGGCCGGTGGCTGTGGGTGGTCCTGCGTCCGGCCCCGGCGATGCTGCTGCTCCGCGACGAGTGGATCCTGCGCGACGTCTCCGGCATCGGTCCACCGCTGGTCGAGCTGGGGTTCGGAGGCCCCCGGCCCACGTGGTGACCCCCGCGTGAGCGGGATCACACGACCCGGTGACCTGTGGCGGCCCGGGTGGGACGAGCGACTCTGACCGCACCCGCAGGCGCTCCTTAGCGTCGGAAGTGCCGGACTTCCGGTCCGGCAGTGTCTAAGGAGCTGGAGATGAGTCACGTTCTCACCCGGCATGTCGAGCAGGCATCGTCCGGAGAGCAGCCTCCGCAGCGTCGCGTCGGCCTGGGTCTCGCGGCCCTGACCGCCCTCGTGGTCGGATCCATGATCGGCAGCGGGATCTTCGCGCTGCCGTCCCAGATGGCGGGTAGCGCCGCCCCCGGGCCCCTGGTCATCGGGTGGGGCATCACGGGACTCGGGATGTTGATGCTGGCCTTCGTCTTCCAGACCCTGGTCAGCCGCAAGCCCGACGTCGACGGCGGGGTGTACGGCTACGCCCGCGCCGGTTTCGGCAACTACGTCGGCTTCACCTCCGCGTGGGGGTACTGGGTCAGTGCCTGGGTCGGCAACGTCGGCTACCTGGTCCTGATGGGCTCCACGCTGGGCTACTTCTGGCCGTCGTTCGAGGGCGGCAACACCTGGCGGCCGATCCTGCTGGCGTCGGTGGTCCTGTGGGTGGTCCATGCCCTGACCCTGCGCGGCGTGCACAGCGCGGCCCTGGTCAACACCGTGGTCACCATCGCCAAGGTCGTCCCGATCGTCACCTTCATCGCGATCGCGGCCGTCGGCTTCAAGGCCGGCATCTTCAACGCCGACATCTGGGGCCACTCGACCCAGATCGACGGCGCCTCGCTCGGCAGCACCCTCGACCAGGTCAAGAACATGATGCTGGTCACCGTCTGGGTGTTCATCGGCATCGAGGGTGCGGCGGTCTACTCCCAGCGCGCGGCCAAGCGCAGCGAGGTCGGACGCGCGACGATCTTGGGCTTCGTGGGCGTCCTCGCCCTGCTCCTCATGGTCAACCTGCTGTCCTACGGGCTGATGGCCCAGGCGAAGATCGCGGGTCTCTCCGACCCGTCGATGGCGGCCCTGATGAAGGACCAGGTCGGTAGCTGGGGTGCCGGCTTCATCTCGATCGGGCTGCTGGTCTCGCTGCTCGGAGCCCTGCTGGCCTGGATCCTGCTCAGCGTGGAGATCCTGCGCCTGCCGGCCAACGAGCACGTGCTCCCGAAGGTGCTGGCCCAGGAGAACACCCACGGTGCGCCTCACGTCGCACTGTGGCTGACCAACGCCTGTGTCCAGCTGATGCTGGTCTGGACTCTGTTCAACTCCAGCACCTACACCGACCTGATCTACCTCGCGACCTCGCTGATCCTGCTGCCCTACCTGTGGTCCGCGGCGTACCAGGTCATGCTCGCCCTGCGTGGTGAGACCTACGAGCACGGCGCGGGCCGGACCCGTGACCTGCTCGTCGGTTCGCTCGGCCTCGCGTACGCCGTGTGGCTGGTCTACGCGGGTGGCTGGCAGTACGTGCTCGTAGCGGCGCTGTTCTACCTCGTGGGCACGGCGTTCTTCGTCTGGGCCCGCAAGGAGAGCCGCGAGCTGGTGTTCACCTCGATCGAGAAGGTCCTGGTCGGTGTGGTCGCGATCGGGTCCGTGGCCGCGATCGTCGGCTTCATCCAGGGCTACGTGTCGGTCTGAGGGGAGTGAGGACGATGATCGAGGACCTACGACCCCGTGTCGGTGTGTGGTCGGAAGCCGGCCGCCTGCGGCGAGTGCTCGTGTGTGCGCCCGGACTGGCGCACCAGAGGCTCACCCCGGACACGTGCGACGACCTGCTCTTCGACGACGTGATCTGGGTGGACCGCGCCAAGCGGGACCACTTTGAGTTCGTCACGAAGATGCGCGACCGCGGGGTCGAGGTCCTCGAGACCCACGAGCTGCTCTCCGACGTCGTCGCGACGCCGGAGGGCCGCTCCTGGGTGCTGGACCGCAAGATCACCGACGACCTCGTGGGCCCCGGGCTGACCCACGAGATCCGGGCCTGGCTCGACGGGGTCCCGTCTGCCCGGCTCGCGGACCTGCTGGTCGGCGGCGTGGCCTGGCGGGACGTGCCCGACGACCTCGGCGGGCCGTTCGTCACCGCGTTGCGTGACGGCACCGACCAGGCCGCGTTCGTGCTCCCGCCGCTGCCGAACACGCTGTTCGCCCGCGACAACACGTCGTGGATCTTCGGTGGCGTCACGCTGAACCCGATGTACTGGCCGGCGCGGCGCCAGGAGACGCTGCTGACCACGGCGATCTACCGGTTCCACCCGGCCTTCGCCGACACGGCGTACGACGTGTGGCTCGGCGATCTGGACGGGAACCCCCACGACCACGGACTCGCCACCCTCGAGGGCGGCGACGTGATGCCGATCGGCAAGGGGATCGTGGCGATCGGCATGGGGGAGCGGACCTCGCAGCAGGCGATCACCCAGGTCGCGCGGCGGCTGTTCAAGGCGGGGGCGGCCGAGCAGGTGATCGTGGCCAGCCTGCCGCGCACCCGGTCGGCCATGCATCTCGACACGGTGTTCACCTTCTGCGACGCGGACCTGGTCACGACGTTCGCCCCGATGACGGACGCGATCGTGCCGTTCACGCTGCGGCCCGACGACGGGTCCCCGTCGGGGCTGGACATCCGGCGGGAGAAGTCCGGTTTCGTGCCAACGCTCTCGGCGGCCCTCGGGATCGACCTGCGGGTCGTCAACACCGGCGGCGACCGCTTCGGCGCAGAGCGCGAGCAGTGGGACGACGGCAACAACGTCGTCGCTCTCGAACCCGGCGTCGTCGTCGGCTACGACCGCAACACCTTCACCAACACCCTGCTCCGCAAGGCCGGGGTCGAGGTGATCACCATCCCGGCCGGCGAGCTCGGCCGCGGTCGCGGTGGCGGCCGATGCATGACCTGCCCGATCCTGCGCGACCCCGTCTACTGACCCGCCCCTCACGAGAAGGAACCCCCGATGCCGTTCAACAACCGCAACCGCGACCTGCTCAGCCTCGTGCACCACTCCGAGCGGGACCTGCACTACCTGCTCGACCTGGCGCGTGACCTCAAGCGGGCGAAGTACGCCGGGGTGGAGCACCAGCACCTGCGCGGCAAGAACATCGCCCTGATCTTCGAGAAGACCTCCACGCGGACCCGTTGCGCGTTCGAGGTGGCGGCGTACGACGAGGGGGCGCACGTCACCTACATCGACCCGTCGTCCTCGCAGATCGGCCACAAGGAGTCCATGAAGGACACCGCCCGGGTGCTGGGGCGGATGTACGACGCGATCGAGTACCGCGGGTCCAGCCAGGCCAACGTCGAGACGCTGGCGGAGTTCTCCGGGGTGCCGGTCTTCAACGGGCTGACCGACGAGTTCCACCCGACGCAGATGCTCGCCGACGTGCTGACCATGACCGAGCACTCCGACAAGCCGATCCACCAGATCTCCTACGCGTTCGTGGGCGACGGCCGCAACAACGTGGCGAACTCGCTGCTGCTGGTGGGCTCCAAGCTGGGCATGGACGTGCGGATCGGGGCACCGCGCGAGCTGTGGCCGAGCGAGGAGCACGTGGCGATGTGCCGCGGCTTCGCTGAGCTGTCGGGTGCCCGGATCACGGTCACCGACGACCCCGTCGCCGCGGTCTCCGGGGTCGACTTCGTGCACACCGACGTGTGGGTGTCGATGGGCGAGCCGGTCGAGAGCTGGGGCGAGCGGGTCGACCTGCTGCTGCCCTTCCAGGTCAACGCCGAGCTGATGGCCGCCGCCGGCAACCCGCGGGTGCGGTTCATGCACTGCCTGCCCGCCTTCCACAACTCCGAGACGGTGGTCGGGGCGCGGGTGGCCGAGCAGTACCCCCTGCTGAAGAACGGGATCGAGGTCACCGAGGACGTCTTCGAGTCGCCGGCCAACATCGCCTTCGAGCAGGCCGAGAACCGGATGCACACGATCAAGGCGCTGCTCGTCGCGGCGCTGGGCTGAGGGGGCGGTGTCGATGCGGATCGTGATCGCCCTGGGCGGCAACGCCCTGCTCCAGCGTGGCCAGCCGATGACGGCGGCCAACCAGCGGGCCAACATCCGGACCGCCGCCGATCGGATCGCGCAGGTGGTGCCGGGCAACGAGGTGGTGATCGCGCACGGGAACGGGCCGCAGGTCGGGTTGCTGGCCCTCCAGGCGGAGGCGTACCACGACGTCGCGCCGTACCCCCTCGACGTGCTGGGCGCCGAGACCGAGGCGATGATCGGCTATGTGATCGAGCAGGAGCTCGGCAACCTGCTGCCGGTGGAGACGCCCCTGGCGACCGTGCTCACGATGATCGAGGTGGACCCGCGCGACCCGGCGTTCGCGCACCCGACCAAGCCGATCGGGCCGGTCTACGACCGCTGGACGGCGGAGAAGCACGCCCGCGACGACGGGTGGGCGATCGCCCCGGACGGCGCCGACTTCAGGCGCGTGGTGGCCAGCCCGGAGCCGCGCCGGGTCTTCGAGCTGCGGCCGATCCGGCAGCTGCTCGAGATGGGCACGGTGGTGATCTGTGCCGGTGGCGGCGGCATCCCGACGGTGTACGACGAGCACGGGCACCTGCACGGGGTCGAGGCCGTGATCGACAAGGATCTCGCCTCCGGACTGCTGGCGCGCGAGCTCGGTGCCGACCTGCTGGTGATCGCGACCGACGTCGACGGTGTCTACGCCTACTGGGGCACGCCGGGGCAGCGTCGGCTGGAGCAGGTCACGCCCGACGAGCTCGAGCCGATGGCGTTGCCGGCCGGCTCGATGGGTCCCAAGGTCCGCGCCGCGTGCCGCTTCGTGCGGGAGACCGGTCACGAGGCCGTGATCGGCTCGCTGGGCGACATCGCGGAGCTGGTCGACGGGCGCGGCGGCACCCGGGTCCGGCCCGCGCTGGCGGTGGCCCACACCTGATCTGAGCCCCGGGCCCGACACGTCGCTAGCCTGCCGTCGTGGACCGGATCTTCGACGCCTCGATCTTCACCAGCGCCTTCGTCACGCTGTTCGTGATCATGGACCCGGTCGGCACGGTGCCGATCTTCCTGTCGCTGACCGGCGGCTACGAGCCCCGGCGAGTACGGCGCGCGGCCCGGCAGGCCGTCCTGGTCTCGCTGGTCGTGATCCTGGTGTTCGCCTTCTTCGGCCAGAGCATCCTGGACTACCTGCACGTCTCGCTGCCCGCGCTCCAGTGCGCCGGGGGTCTCCTCCTGCTGCTGGTCGCGCTCGAGCTCCTCACCGGCCGCGGCGACGAGCCGATGGCGCAGGGCGACACCAACGTCGCGCTGGTGCCGCTCGGCACGCCGTTGCTGGCCGGGCCCGGCGCGATCGTCGCGACGATGGTGTTCTCCAAGCACGTTCACAACGTCGGCGACTTCCTGGCGGTCGGCGCGGCCGTGGTCGCCGTACACCTGTGTATCTGGCTGGCGATGACGTTCTCGATCCCGATCCTGCGGCTGCTGCGCGAGTCCGGGATCCTGCTGGTCACCCGGATCGCCGGGCTGCTGCTGAGCGCGATCGCGGTCCAGCTGGTGGCCGACGCCGTGCACGCCTTCATCAAGGCCTACAGCTGAGCCCTCGGTCCCGGCCGCGACCCGCGAGGAAAAACGAAAGACCAAGCCCCGTCCGGGGCTCAACTGGTCAGTACAGAACGCCGGGCTTAGCCAGGAAAGGTTCCAGGAGGAAGAAGCTGCCGACAAGCAACCCGAAGATGCCTCCGGCGACCACCAGGGACCGCGGGTAGTTCTGCGCCGCGCGTCTTCCCAGCGGCCCGCGTCCTGCCAGATTGCCGATGGCGCTCAGCACCAAGAGAGTGCCGACCGCGAGCGACCAGATCCCCGACCCGGTGAGCGAACCATCGGCTGACCGGTACATCAGATGCTGCAGCGCCCCGCTCCGACCCATTGCCCGGGGCCTTCAACGTCGTCCGAGGAACTGCAGCCGCTGGAACGCCGGCAGCGAGGCGTGCCGGCTGACCGCGGCGATCACCTTGTAGCGCTTCCCGGGGATCGAGCGCGCCCTGCCGGCGTCCCAGTCGGCCAGGGCACCGTCGACGACGCGGTCGACGTCGAGCCAGAGCAGCCGCGGCACCGCCTCGCGCTTGACGTCCATCCGCTCGTGGAACTCGGTGCGGGTGAAGCCCGGGCACAGGGTCATGATGTGGACGCCCTGCCGGCCGTACTCCCGCGACGCCCACGCCCCGAACGTCGTGACCCAGGCCTTCGCCGCGCTGTAGCTGCCGCGGGGCAGGAAAGCCGCCACGCTGGCGACGTTGATGATGCCGCCCGAGCCGCGCTTCACCATCGGGCCCAGTGCCGCGTGGGTCAGCCGCATGACGGCGGTGACGAGCACGTCGAGCGCGGCCTGCT
This sequence comes from Nocardioides cynanchi, assembly GCF_008761635.1. Classification (NCBI taxonomy): domain Bacteria; kingdom Bacillati; phylum Actinomycetota; class Actinomycetes; order Propionibacteriales; family Nocardioidaceae; genus Nocardioides; species Nocardioides cynanchi. Next base: position 1,970,426 of record NZ_CP044344.1, on the reverse strand, counting down.
CCTGCTCCACGGAGTTGTCGAGGAAGCGTCGCTTGAGCCCGAAGCCGGCGTTGTTGACCAGCAGGTCGACCGGCCGCGACTCGTCGGCGAGGCGGGCCTCCACCAGGGCCATCCCGGCGCGGTCGGACAGGTCCGCGACCAGCACCTCGGCGGTCACCGAGTAGGTCGCCGCCAGCTCGTCGGCCAGCGCGTGCAGCCGCTCCTCGTCGCGGGCGACCAGCAGGACGTCGTACCCCCGGTCGGCCAGCCGGAGGGTGAAGGCCCGCCCGATCCCCGCCGTCGGGCCGGTGACGACGGCCAGCGGGCGGGTGGCGGGTTCGCGCGGTGACGGGGAGGAGGCGGGAGACATGGGCCACAGCCAACCCGGCCTGCCGGGTCTGGGCAACTTCGTCCGGCATGATGGGAGGCGATGACCACCACACTCGCGGTCGCCAACCAGAAGGGCGGCGTCGCCAAGACGACCTCGGTCGCCTCGATCGGCGCCGCGCTCGCCGAGCTCGGACAGAAGGTCCTGCTCGTCGACCTCGACCCGCAGGCCTGCCTGACGTTCTCGCTGGGCATCGACCCCGAGGACCTCGAGCTCTCGATCCACCACGTGCTGACCAAGGGGCTCGACCCGGCCGAGGTGGTGCTGGCCACCGACGACGGCGTCGACCTGCTGCCGGCCACCATCGAGCTGGCCCGCGCGGAGGCCGACCTGCTGACGCGCACCGGCCGCGAGCACGTGCTCAAGGGCGCCCTCGAGGACCTCGCCGAGACCACCACCTACGACTGGGTGCTGCTCGACTGTCCGCCCTCACTCGGCGTCCTCACCGTCGCTGCGCTGACCGCGGCCGACGGGGTGCTCGTCCCGCTCCAGTGCGAGACCCTGTCGCACCGGGGCGTGGGCCAGCTGCTCGACACCGTGCACGACGTGCGCCGCTTCACCAACCGCGGGCTGGAGGTGTGGGGCGTCCTGCCGACGTTGTACGACGGGCGCACCAACCACGCGCGGACCGTGCTGGAGACGATCTCGGAGACCTACGACCTCGAGGTGATCGAGCCGCCGATCCCCAAGACGATCAAGTTCGCCGAGGCGCCTGCCGCCGGCCGGTCGATCCTGTCCACCAGCCGCAGCAGCAAGGGCGCCAAGGCCTACCGCGACGTCGCCGAGACGCTGATGAAGCGGGCCGGCCGGCGTCGTACCACCGGGAAGGGGCGCCGATGACCGGTCACCGAGGATCCACCCGACCCCGCTACGGGCGGATCGCCGCCCTCGGCTCGGCGGTCGTGGTCACGGCGCTGACCGGTCTGGCCGGGATGGGCATCCTCGGCGGCGGGGGGACCACGGCCCTGGCCGACCCGGTCGCCCGCCAGGCGTCGTACCAGCAGAGCCGGCCGACGGTGCCCACGCCGTCCGCCACGGCGCCGGCCCCGTCGACGAGCACCGGGCCGACCGGCACCGACACCACGCCACTGGGGCCGACCACCAGCGGCGGCCGGTCCGACGCCACGACGCAGGCCCCGCTACCGGCGGCCAGCGGCAGCGGCCGCCGGATCGTGTTCAGCCAGCACCTGCAACGGGTCTGGCTGGTGGGCGCCCATGACACGACCCGCCGGACCTACCTCGCCTCGGGCAGCCTGACCGACAACCTTCAGCCGGGCCACTACGCCGTCACCCAGCGGGAGCGGCACGCCATCGGCATCGACGACTCCGGCACCATGCAGTACTTCGTGGTCTTCACCGCCGGTCCGACCGGTGCCGCGATCGGCTTCCACTCGATCCCGGTCAAGGACGGCCACCTGGTGCAGACCGTCAGCCAGCTGGGCACGCCCCAGTCGCACGGTTGCATCCGCCAGTGGAAGCCGGACGCCGTCGCGCTGTGGCACTTCGCCCCGGTCGGGACCAGGGTCGTCGTCGTCGCCTGAGCAGGCTCAGGACGCGGTCGAGGTGCCCGGGCTGCGGCGTCGACGCCGCAGCCGCGTGCGCGCCGGACGCTCGGCGCCGCTCGGCTCCGAGCCGGGGACCTCGGTGGCCGAGGCCACGGGTGCCGGCGACCCGGTCACCTGCTCGCCGCTGCGGGTACGGCTGCGCTCGCGACCCTGGCGGCTGCCCTCGCGGCCACCGGAGCGGCCGGACCGATCGGAGGACCGACCGCTCCGGCGCTCGCCGTCGCGGTCGCTGCGGGGCGCCCGCTCGACCGGGGCGGGGTCGACGATCCGGCCCTTGGTGCCCTCGGGGATGCCGAGGTCGTGGAAGAGGTTGGGCGAGGTCGAGTAGGTCTCCTGGGGCTCGTCGAACGGCAGGTCGAGCGCCTTGTTGATCATCTTCCAGCGGTGCACGTCCGCCCAGTCGACGAAGGTCACGGCGATCCCGGTCGCGCCGGCCCGGCCGGTGCGACCGATCCGGTGGATGTAGGTCTTCTCGTCCTCGGGGCAGGTGTAGTTGATGACGTGGGAGACGCCCTGCACGTCGATGCCGCGGGCGGCGACGTCGGTGGCGACCAGCACCCGGATCTTGTCCTCGCGGAACTTGGTCAGGGCCTTCTCGCGGGCCACCTGGGCCATGTCGCCGTGCAGGGGCGAGGCACTGAAGCCGCGCTCGGCGAGGTCGTCGGCGATCCGCTGCGACTGACGCTTGGTGCGGGTGAACACGATGATCTTGTCGGCGTCCTCGGCCTGGAGGATCCGGCCGATGATCTCGGGCTTGTCGAGGTCGTGGGCCTGGTAGATGAACTGGGCGGTCGCCGGCACCAGCTGGGTGTCGTACGACGACTCGGCACGGATGTTCATCGGGTGCCGCATGTGGGTGCGGGCCAGGGCGACGATCGCGCCCGGCATGGTGGCGGAGAACAGCATGGTCTGGCGGGTCTCGGGGGTCATCTTGAGGATCCGCTCCACGTCGGGCAGGAACCCGAGGTCGAGCATCTCGTCGGCCTCGTCGAGCACCAGCGCGTGCACGTGGGAGATGTCGAGCGCCTTGCGGTTGCACAGGTCGATCAGCCGGCCGGGCGTGCCGACCACGATGTCGACTCCGCTGGTGAGGGCGTCGAGCTGCGGCTCGTAGGGCACCCCGCCGTACACCGTCAGGACGCGGAGGCCGAGGTCCTTGCTGGCCAGGGCGAGGTCGCCGCTGACCTGGAGCGCGAGCTCGCGGGTCGGGGCGACGATCAGGGCCTGGGGCTTGCCCTGCGGCAGGTCGGCGTACGCCGGGTCGGTGGAGACAACGCTGCGCTGCATCACCGGGATGCCGAAGGCGAGGGTCTTGCCGGTGCCGGTGCGGGCCTGGCCGATCAGGTCGGTGCCGAGCAGGGCGACCGAGAGGGTCATCTCCTGGATGGCGAAGGGCGTGGTGATGCCGCCGCGCTCGAGCGCGTCGCAGATCTGGGGCAGGACGCCGAGGTCCCGGAAGGTCGAGGTCACGGAAGTGGGTTCGCTTTCAGTTCGAGCCAGTGTCGTCGTTGCGGCTGACCCAGGCTCAAACCGTTGCGTCTGCCGCGCACATACAGGTGGCGCTCGAAGGAAACGGGCGCCCGCCCTCACCGCTCTCGCGGGGACGGCCCCAGTCTATCGGTAGCGTGGAGGCATGACGGAATCCCCGGAGGCCGGCGCGGCGGATCCCGGCCCGGCCCCGCGACCCGGCCAGGTCGTCTTCGAGGACGCCGACTACCTGCACGCGGTCGTGGACCTGCTGGGCGCGATCGCGTACGGCGAGCTCTCGGCCTTCGAGCGGCTCGTCGACGACGCCAAGCTGGCGCCCTCACTGCGCGACCAGGTGGAGATGTGCGCGATGGCGAGCCTGGAGTTCGGGCACGTCACCCGCCTCCACGAGCGGCTGGTCGCCCTCGGGGCCGACCCGTTCGACGCGATGGCCCCCTTCGAGGCCGCGATCGACCAGTTCCACGCGCACACCGCCCCGGCCGACTGGTACGAAGGGCTGATCAAGGCCTACGTCGGGGACGGCATGGCGGCCGACTTCTACCGCGAGATCGCGGCCTACCTCGACGCCGACACCCGCGACCTGATCGTCGCCTCGCTCGACGACTCCGGCCAGGCGACCTTCGCGGTTCGTCACATCCGGCAGGCGATCGCCGACGACCCCACCCTGGGCGGGCGGCTGGCCCTGTGGGGACGCCGGCTGATGGGGGAGGCGCTGACCCAGGCCCAGCGGGTCGCCGCCGAGCGGGACGCCCTGACCGCGCTGCTCGCCGGTGGCATCGACCGGCCGGGGCTCGACCTGGCCGCGATCGGCCGGATGTTCACCCGGATCACCGAGCGGCACGCCGACCGGATGGCCGAGCTCGGGCTGTCGGCCTGAGTCTCGGCCCTTGCATGCGCAGACCCCGCCCCGGCGAGCCGGGGCGGGGTCTGCGTGCGTTGCGTGGGCCTGGTCAGGCTTTCTTGGCGCGCCCGGTCACGGTTGCGGCGATCATCACGAGGATCGCGGCGAAGATGATGGAGACGAAGAACGCAAGCCAGTCGATCCCGTGGGTCCCGCCCAGCCAGCCGTAGCCGATGAGCACACCGACGATGCCGCAGACGACGGTCAGCCAGAGCGGAATGTTGTCTCGATCCCCCGGTGCCACGAACTTGCCCAAGAGACCGATGATGATGCCCATCACGATGACGAAGAACCAACCCATGAGTGCCTCCTGTGTCGACCCGGCTCCCGATCAAGAGCTCGGTCCATGTGCCTCGATCATGCCGGGTCAGGCGCACGATGGCGAAACGCTGGGGCCCCGCCAGCTACCTCAGCTGCGGAAACCCACCTGCCCGCTGACGCCGCCGCCGACCTCGAGGTAGGCGATGTTGCGCGCCGGGACGAGGACCCGTCGTCCGCGACTGTCGGTGACAGCGAAGAGACCGTCGCTGCCGACCGCGTCGGCCAGTGCGGACTCGATCTCCTCGGCGGTGTCCGCGGTCTCGATCACGAGCTCCCGGGGTGCGTGCTGGACGCCGATCTTGACTTCCATGGGTCTCCTTCGATGGTCAGTGCTCGTCGGTCAGGGGGTAGCCGCGGATGCCCCGCCAGGCCAGGCCGCTCACGAGCTCGACCGCCTGCGGCTGGCTGATCCCGGCCGCCTCCGAGATCCAGAACCGGGCGCTGACCTGGGCCATTCCCACCAGCGACACCGCGAGCAGTCGCGAGGCCTCGCCCGGGAGCCCGGTGTCGTCGTGGATGACGTCGGCGATCATCGCGGCGCACTCGCTGGTGACGCGGTCGACGTGCTCACGGACGGCCGGCTCGCTGGTCAGGTCGGACTCGAAGACCAGGCGGAAGGCGCCGTTCTCGGCCGCGACGTAGGAGTAGAACGCGGCCATCGCGGCGGCGACCCTCGTCTTGTTGTCGTGGGTCGAGGCCAGCGCGGCACGGCAGTTGTCGATGATCTGGTCGCAGGAGACGTCGAGCAGGGCGAGGTAGAGGTCGAGCTTGCCCGGGAAGTGCTGGTAGAGCACCGGCTTGGAGACCCCCGCCCGCTCGGCGATGTCGTCCATCGCGGCGGCGTGGTAGCCCTGGGCGACGAACGCCCCGAGTGCGGACTCGAGGAGCTGGACGCGCCGTTCGTTGCGGGGGAGCCTGCCCCCGCGCGGCTTCTGGTCCTGTCCGGACCTGTCCGTCGTACCCACGACTGGCACCCTACTGTCCGGTGCGTCACGTCCGGATGACGGACGCGCTCGGCCGGCCGGGGTGCGGTCGGGACGATGGGACGGGAACACCGGCGGCCGGGGATCGGTTGGGACGGGTGTTCACCACCTCGCACCGAAGCACCGTCGTTAGGAGCACACGTGTCCCTCCCCCCGCTGGTCGAGCCCGCAGACGAGCTGACCCTGGACGAGGTACGCCGGTACAGCCGGCACCTGATCATCCCCGACGTGGGGATGTCGGGTCAGAAGCGGCTGAAGAACGCCAAGGTGCTCGTCATCGGCGCCGGTGGGCTCGGCAGCCCGGCGCTGCTCTACCTCGCCGCCGCGGGCGTGGGCACCCTGGGCATCGCCGAGTTCGACGAGGTCGACGAGTCCAACCTCCAGCGCCAGATCATCCACGGGCAGTCCGACATCGGGAAGTCCAAGGCGGAGTCGGCCAAGGAGTCGATCGCCGAGACCAACCCCTACGTGAACGTCGTGCTCCACGAGGAGCGGCTCGACAACGACAACGTGATGCAGGTCTTCGAGGGTTACGACCTGATCGTCGACGGCACGGACAACTTCGCGACCCGCTACATGGTCAACGACGCGGCGTACTTCCTCGGGATCCCCTACGTCTGGGGCTCGATCTACCGCTTCGACGGCCAGGCCTCGGTGTTCGCACCGAAGCAGGTGGACGACGCGCCCTGCTACCGCTGCCTGTACCCCGAGCCCCCGCCGCCGGGCATGGTCCCGAGCTGCGCCGAGGGCGGCGTCCTCGGCGTGCTGTGCGCCAGCATCGGTGCGATCCAGGTCAACGAGGCGATCAAGCTGCTGACCGGGATCGGCGACCCGCTGGTCGGTCAGCTGATGATCTACGACGCCCTGGAGATGGAGTACCGCAAGCTGAAGGTCCGCAAGGACCCGAACTGCGCGCTGTGCGGCGAGCACCCCACGGTCACCGGGCTGATCGACTACGACACGTTCTGCGGCGCGGTCTCCGAGGAGGCCTCCGAGGCGGCGGTCGGGTCGACGATCTCGGTGGTCCAGCTCTCGCACATGCTCAAGGAGCGGGAGAACGGCGAGCGCGACTTCGTGCTGGTCGACGTCCGCGAGCCGAACGAGGCCGAGATCAACCACATCCCGGGCGCGGTGCTGATCCCGAAGGGCGACTTCCTCAACGGGTCGGCCCTGGAGCGGCTGACCGAGCTGACCGGTGGCGACAAGCAGATCGTGATGCACTGCAAGACCGGAGTGCGTTCGGCCGAGACGCTGGCCATCGTCAAGGGCGCGGGGTACGCCGACGCGGTGCACGTCGGCGGTGGCGTGGTGGCCTGGGTCGACCAGATCGACCCGAGCCAGCCGACGTACTGACCGCACCGCTCCGGGTTACGGTGCGTGCATGACCTCTGCTCGGCGCGGTGCCGTCGCGGTGGCAGCGACCCTCGCCGGGGTCGTGGTCGTGCTGCTGTTCGTCGCGCTCGCGGCGCGGGCCGGGCCGTCGGGGATCATCCACGGCACGGGTCACGACGGGGTCTTCCATGCGCCCTCGCCGCCGGCGACGGCGCCGCCGCTCCACCACGGCGGCCACGTGCACGCGGGGCCGCCGGCCCACTCGCCGTGGTGGGCGCGAGCCCTCCTGATCGGCCTGGCCGCGATCGCCTGCGGGTTCGTGCTGCTGGGGGCGGTCTCCGCCTTCGGGCTGCTCAAGCTGATCTCGCTGCCGGGCCGGCGGCGAGCGACCGAGCAGGCCCTCGAGGTGGAGGTCGACTGGCTGGAGGACCCGGTGGCGGCCGCCGAGGAGATCCGCCGGGGCTCGGACCTGCGGGAGCAGCTGCTCCGGACCGGTCCGCCCCGCAACGCGATCGTCGCCTGCTGGAGCCGGTTCGAGGAGCAGGCCGCCCAGGTCGGGCTGGCGCCCCGTGAGTGGGAGACGCCGTCGGAGTTCACGGTGCGCGTGCTCGGGGCCCTGGCCCGCGACCAGGACGCCGTGGACAGGCTCGAGCGGCTCTACGTCGAGGCCCGCTTCTCCCGGCACGAGATCACCGAGGAGCACCGCGAGCGCGCCATCGAGGCGGTCCGGCGGGTGCACGCGTCGCTGCTCACGGCCGCTCCCGCCAAGCCCTGAGCAGCGTTCCGGGCCGTAACCCGGGTCGGTCGGCCGCGTTGAACCTCCCGAAGACCAGGCGCGCCGGGTCAGGCCGGCGTCCGCGATCGGGAGGCTCACCTCAGATGACCCCATCCCTCGCCCGCACCGCTCGGCGGCTCACCGCGACCGTGGCCGCGCTGGCCGCCACCGCCGTCGCCATCGCCCTGGTCGGCTCGCAGCCGGCTGCCGCCTCCGGGCTCGGCCTCCCGCTGCTCGGCTCGAGCTCCGGCTCGCTCAGCCCCGCCTCGGCCTGGGCTCCGGCCGCGACCGCCACCATCCACCCCGGGACGATGATGTACACCGCCGGCGCCCAGTGCACGGCCAACTTCGTCTTCACCGACGCCGCCGGTACGACGTACCTCGGCTATGCCGCGCACTGCGCCGGCACCGGCTCGTCGACCGACACCAACGGGTGCTCGACGGCCTCGGTGCCGCTCGGGACGCCGGTGGACCTCACCAACGACGGCAACCTCGCCGGCGAAGGCACCATCGTCGGCCACGGCACGCTGGCCTACAGCTCCTGGATCACCGAGCACCAGCTCGGCACCACCGACCCCAACACCTGCGCCTACAACGACCTGGCGCTGGTCAAGGTGGCTGCGGCTGACGTCTCGAAGGTCAACCCGAGCGTGCCGTTCTGGGGCGGGCCGACCGGCATCGACACCGACGGCACCGCCTCCGGAGACCAGGTGTGGACCTACGGCAACTCCAGCCTGCGGGCCGGGCTCTCACCGCTCTCGCCGCACACCGGGCTCAGCCTCGGCGACGCCGCGGCCGACGGGGGGTGGAGCCACCCGCTGTACACGGTGAGTCCCGGCATCCCGGGCGACTCCGGGTCGGGCTTCATGACCGCCGGGGGCAGGGCCGTCGGCGTCCTGTCCACGCTCGGACTGGCGCCCCTTCCGGCGTCGAACAACATCGGCGACCTGGCCAAGGAGCTGGCCTTCGCCCAGGCGCACTCCGGGATCTCCGGGCTCCAGCTGGTCAACGGCACGGAGCCCTTCAACCCGATCCTCTAGCGCCCGGGGCGACGTACGACGCGAGCCTGCGTTACCGAATCGTGTCGCACATGCGGAGCGCGCGTGCGGCGATCAGCGGTTAGGTTTCGGACATGTCCGCGCGCAGGGCGGGCGCACTCGCGCTCGGCTTCAGCCTCGCCGGCGTCGTCCTGATGCTGCTGCTGGTGGTGATGGCGGCGAGGTCGGGGCCGTCGGGAGTGATCCACGGGACCCCTCGCGACGACATCTTCCACCCGCCGCGGCCGACCATCACGTCGCAGCCCGGGCACCGGAGCGGCCCGGACAGCACCACGGTGCTCCCGCAGGGCACCTCGTCGGTGCCGTTCGCGTCGGTGCTCGGCACGGTGGTGCGCTACGCCCTGTTCGCCTGGCTGCTCCTGCTGGCCTACCGCGGGCTGCGCTGGCTGGTCGACGACCTCGCGGCGCGCCGCAGCACCGAGCCACGCGCCGCCGTGATCGACTTCGACGTGCTCGAGGACCCGGCTCCGCTGGTCGACGAGATGCGTCGCGACGCCGCCGACCAGTTCGCGCTGCTGCTCGGGGGTACGCCGCGCAACGCGATCGTGGCCGCCTGGGACCGCTTCGAGGAGCAGGCCGAGCGGGTGGGAGCCGCCCGCAAGCTGTGGGAGACCTCCTCGGAGTTCACCCTGCGACTGCTCGACGCCGTCTCCGCGGCGCCGGTGGCCGTGACCCGCCTGGCGGCGCTCTACCGGGAGGCCCGCTTCTCCGAGCACGAGATCACCGAGGGCAACCGCGAGGCCGCGGCCGAGGCCCTGCGCGACATCCACGCCTCGATCGGGATCCCGGCCGGGGTCGGCCGGTGACGCCGCGTCGGTGGGTCGGTCGGGCCGTGCTCGCGGTGCTGATCGTGCTCGCCGTGATCGGCGGGTCCCTCTACGAGCACACCACCCCGGACCTGCCGCGGGTGGTCCTGCTGGTCTTCATGGGGATTGCCGTGATCGGCCTGGTGCTGGACTTCTCCTCGGTCCCCGAGCCGGACTGGGAGGTGGTCACGGCCCGGCCGGTGGTGCCGCCGGGGCAGGACGCCAGCCTGAGCCGCAACGTCCGGCTGCTGGAGAACCACCTGACGTCGCGCACCGTGGATCCCGGACTCCAGCGCCGGCTCGGGATCCTGGTCGACCTCCAGCTGGCCGAGTCGGGGCTGCGGCGCGGCGATCCGGGGGTCGACGAGCGGCTCGGCCCTACCCTGTGCGACGTGATCGACTCGCCGCCGCGGCAGCTGAGCCGGACCACGCTCGAGGAGTGCATCCGACGTATCGAGGAGCTGTCGTCATGACCGAGTCACCCGTCCCGGGTCCGATCAGTGTCCCGGAGGCGTCCGAGCTCGCCGGCCGTGTGCTGAACGAGGTCGAGCGTGCCGTGGTCGGCAAGCGGATCCCGCTCACGCTGGTCCTGGCCGCCGTCCTGGCCAAGGGGCACGTGCTGCTGGAGGACTTCCCGGGCCTCGGCAAGACGCTGGCGGCCCGGTCGCTGGCCCGGGTGCTGGGCCTGGAGTTCTCGCGCGTGCAGTTCACCCCCGACCTGCTGCCCGCCGACGTGACCGGGTCGTTCCTCTACAACCAGCGCGAGGGGACCTTCGAGTTCCGCCGCGGCCCGCTCTTCACCGGCCTCCTGCTGGCCGACGAGATCAACCGGACGCCGCCGAAGACCCAGTCGGCCCTGCTCGAGGCCATGCAGGAGCACCAGGTCACCGTGGAGGGCGAGACCTTCCCGCTGCCCGACCCGTTCCACGTGCTCGCGACCGCCAACCCGATCGAGTACGAAGGCACCTACCCGCTGCCCGAGGCTCAGCTCGACCGGTTCCTGATGCGGGTCAGCTTCGGCTACCCGACCTCGGAGGAGGAGTACGACGTGGTGCAGCGCCGGCTCGACCGGCAGCGCGAGGAGATCGACCTGTCCGAGATCACCGACGCCGCGGGCCTGCGCGCGATGCAGGCCGCGACCGAGACGGTGACCGTCGACGAGACGGTGAGCCGCTACTGCGTGCGGCTGGCCACCGCCACCCGCGAGCACAACGACGTGCTCACCGGCTCGTCGCCACGCGGCTCCCTCGGGCTGGTGCTCGCGGCCCGTGGCTTCGCGCTGGTCCGGGGGCGCGACTACGTCATCCCCGAGGACGTGAAGGCGGTCGCGCGAGCCGTGCTCTCCCACCGGATCACGGTCAAGCCCGAGCTCTGGATGACCCAGGCCAGCGGTCCCCGGGTCGTGGACGCGGTGCTCGGCTCGGTGCCGACCCCCAGCACCCTGGAGAGCTACCAGCGATGACCCGCTGGCGTGCCACCGCCTCGCTCGCCCGCGCGCTCTCGGTCTCCGGGGTCGGGATCGGCATCGCGCTGGTGCTCGGCCGGCCGGCCGTGGTCGTGCTGGTCGCGCCGCTGGTGGTCGTCGGGGCCGCGGCGATCCTGGCCAAGCCGCGCACCGAGCCGCACGTCGCCGCCCAGACGTCGTACGCCGTGCTGCACGAGGGGCAGGGCACGACCTCGCGGCTGCAGGTCGAGCCTGCGGAGGACGTCGAGTTCGTGACCCGGGTCTGCGCGTCGGCCGCGTACGTCGCCCTCAAACCCACGAACGGCTGCCTCGGGCACCTGGTCGAGGCCCCGGTGCCGCTGCTGGTCTCGACCCGGCGCTGGGGGCAGCGCCGGATCGGGGAGGAGAAGGTCGGCCTGTTCAGCCCCTGGGCGGGCTACCGCTGGGGGCCGGTGGCGCTGGTGGGCCGCGAGGTCTCGGTGCTCCCGGCGTCGGCGACGTTCCGCTCGGCCGCCGCCGCCCCCAACCCGATCGGCCTGATCGGGGCCCACCGCTCGCGGCGCGACGGTGACGGCACGGAGTTCTCCTCCATCCGCGAGTTCCACTCCGGCGACCGGATGCGCCGGATCAACTGGCGGGTCTCGCTCCGCTCGAGCGCGCTGCACGTGGTCTCGACCCGCTCCGAGGAGGACACCGCGCTCCTGCTGGTGGTCGACGCGCTGGCCGACTACGGGGTGTCCGGCGGCATCGACGACACCCAGTCGAGCCTCGACGTCGCGATGCGCTCGGCCGGCGCCATCGCCGAGCAGTACATCCGCCAGGGCGACCGGGTCTCGCTGCGGGTGGTCAGCCCGCACGGCGAGTACGTCGGGTACGGCGCCGGCAGCCGGCACCTGCGGCGGATCCTGGGGCAGCTCTCCCGGGTGCGCCCCGGGGTGCCGCACGACGTGAGCGTGGAGCGGATCGACTTCCGGACCGCGGCCGGGTCCATGGTCGTGGTGCTCAGCCCGATGCTGTCGGAGGGCATGGCCACGGCGGCGGTCCGGCTGCTGCGCCGGGGACTGCCGGTGATCGTGGTGGACACCCTGCCGGCCGACGCGGCGCCGACGGTGTCGAGCGAGACCGACCCCGTGATCGCCAGGCTGGCCTGGCGGATGCGGCTCGTGGAGCGTCGGCAGGTGCTCGACCGCCTCGCCGCGGCCGGCTGCCCGGTGGTCCCGTGGAACGGTCCGCGCACCCTCGACGTGATCGTGCGGCGGCTCGCGCGCCGGGCGCAGCTCCCGAGGGCGGGGGTGGGTGCCCGATGAGGTCGCGGATGACTCCCGGCGGGTGGGCGCTGCGAGCCGTGATCGTGCTGGGGCCGTTCTTGGCGCTGGTCTCGGCCACGCCCGAGGGCTTCGCGCCGCCGGTGTGGCTGGCCGTGCTGGTCGTGCTCGCCTCCGTGGTCTTCGCCTACCTGCCCGAGCAGTACGTCGGCAGTGCGGCGATGGTGCTGGTCGTCGGGTGGTGGAGCGTCGACGTCCGCGGCGCCATGCCGCTCGCGGTCGTGGTCGCCTCCGGCGCGCTGCTGGCCTCGCACCTCGCGGCGACCCTGGCGGCGTACGGCCCCCGCGAGCTGCAGCCGGACCGCGCTCTCGTGCTGCGCTGGCTGCGTCGTGGCGTCCTGGTCTGGCTGGTCGCGCCGCTGCTGTGGCTCACCATCGACGTCCAGAGCGGACACACCACGCCCGCGTCGTACTGGGTGGCGGGGCTGGCGGTCGCGCTGGTCGTCGCGGTCACCGCGGCGACCCTCTACCCGACCAGCCTGGACGCGGGCACCTGATCCGCCCGATGAGCCCCCGGATGAGCCCCCGATGAGCCTGGACCACGACCTCTACGTCGAGCTGGTGCTGCACTGCGTCGAGCAGGTGCCGCGCGGCCGGGTCACGACGTACGGCGCGATCGCGGAGGTGGTCGGGCCGGTCGTCGGCGGCGGCGGGCCGCGGCTGGTCGGCTCGGTGATGGCGGGATACGGCGGCCCGGTGCCGTGGTGGCGGGTGGTGCGCGCCGACGGCTCCCTGCCGCCGAGCCATCAGGGCGAGGCCCGCCAGACCTACCTCGAGGAGGGGACACCGCTGCGACCGTCGGGGAGCGTCGACCTCAGGAAGGCGTTCTGGCGGCCGCCCGCTCTCGAGCGAGCGCCGCGAGCCGGCGGAGCGCCTGCGGGAAGATCCCGGCCGGGGGAGTGACCAGTCCGGCCCCGACCTGGCCCACCCCGGCCTCGCGACCGGCCATCCCGGTGTTGATCTGGGGCAGGATGCCGGTCCGGCAGACCGCGCTCACGTCGATGCCCGTCGGCACGCCGGCGAACTCGAGGACCGGGATGCTCCAGCGCGGGTTGTCCCCGAGCGTGATCTCGCGCATCCGGCGGGTCGTGGCCAGCGCGTCGGGCACCGTGCCCCCGACGAAGCGGACGATCGCCGGTGCCGTGGCCATCGCGAAGCCGCCGAGCCCGGCGGTCTCGGTGATCGCGGAGTCGCCGATGTCGGGGTTGGCGTCGTCGGGGCCGAAGTCTCCGAGGTAGAGACCGTCGGCCACCTGCGCAGGGCCGGTGAACCATTCGTCGCCGGTGCCGGAGACCTGGATGCCGAAGTCGGTGCCGTTGCGCGACATCGCCACCACCAGGGTCGAGCCCGGCACGTCGCGGCCGGCGTCGAGGGCCAGCTTGCAGGCCGGCATCGCGAGGTTGAGGAAGAAGTGGTCGTTGCTGCCGACGAAGTCGACCGCCTCGGCCACGTCGGCGGGCGCGGCACCGCTGGTGACCATCGCGGGGACCAGGTCGCGCAGCAGCATCAGGGTGCCGGCCCGGTTGCGGTTGTGGGCCTCGTCGCCCATCTGCAGCATCTGGGTCAGGATCGCGGTGACGTCGACCGGGTCGGCGGCCCGGACAGCGTGCTGGAGGAGCGGGCCGAGGACGTCGTTCATCCAGCGCAGCCGAGCGAGCACGTCGGGGGAGTACGCGCCGTACCGCAGCACCTTGCCCAGGCCCTCGTTCAGCGTGCAGTGGGTGCGCGCCCCGGTCGCGGGGTCCTCGAGCACCCACATCCACATGCTCGGCGTCACCACGCCGGCCATCGGGCCGACGGTGCGTCGGTGGTGACACGGCTCGAGGCTGACCGAGGTGCCGCTCTCGAACAGGGCCACCGCGTCCTCCGGCTCGGCGACCAGTCCCTCCAGCGCGGCGCCCCCGATCAGGGCCCCACGCAGCGGGCCGGAAGCGCGCTCCCACGCGATCGGCGGGCCGGCGTGCAGGAACTCTCCGGGCTGGAGACCGAGCGCCTCGTGCGCGGGTACGACGTCGACCAGGCGCGCCCGGACGGCGAGCACGCGCTCCAGCGCGGTCGCGTTCGCGGCCGGACGGTCGGGGTCGAGGGCGACCGTCGCGAGGTCGGCCTCGGTGCCGGGCATCGGCGGGCGCCAGTCGACGCGGATGACGTCGACCGCCTGGTCGGCCACGGCCTGGGCCAGCAGGTCGGCGCCGACACCGACGACGGGCCCGCTCACCGGGCACCACCGAGCAGGGCGATCGCCCGGCGGGTCGCGCCCGCGTTGGACAGGTGGACCTCGGCGCCGGCGGCGACCAGCGCGTCGACCTGACGGTCAAGACCCTGCGGGTCGTGGGCGGTGCCGACGACGGTGACGACCACCGGCGGACGCAGGCCCCGGAGGGCCGGCGCGAGGGCGGCCGCGGGGTCGGGCTCGGCGCCGTGGCCGAGCACCACGTCCAGCAGGACGACCCCGGTGGCGGGGTCAGCCGCGACCTCCGCGAGGCGCGCGAGGCGCAGGCTCGGGTCGATCATCGGGTGGGCCCGGCCCTCGGTGTAGGCGTCGTCGCCGAAGTCGACGAGCTCGGCGTCGACCCCGGCCGCGGTGACCAGCACGTCGGCCTCCGCCTTCAGCGTGCCGCCTACGAAGAGCCCGTGCAGGCGCGTCCCGCTGCCGGGGTTCGCCCTCCCGTGGACCGGCCAGCGCGGCACCCGGTGGCCGAGTCGGTCCAGGACCTGCTCGGTGGCTGCGGTGAGGTCGGGCCGCCCGGCCCCCAGCAGCGCGGTCAGCACCGGCGTGCCGAGCCCCGCCGTGTACGTCGCGAGGTCGGCGCCGACAGCCTCGTCCGGCGGCTTCGAGACCAGTACCACCAGCCGGGTGGCCGGGTCGGCGTCGAGCCGGCCGAGGGCCGTCAGGGTGGCCAGCCCGCCGACCTCGGCGGACAGGTCGCGTCCGCCCACGCCGTACGCCGTGGAGACGCCGACCCCGGCGTGGTCCAGCAGCGCCAGCACCTGCTGGCACCCGGTGCCGGACGCCGCGACGATGCCGACCGGGCCGGGCGCGACCACGTTCGCGAAGCCGAGCCCCACCCCACCGACCACCGCCGTGCCGGAGTCGGGCCCCATCACCAGCAGGCCACGGTCGGCTGCGTACCGCTTGAGCGCGACCTCCTGGTCGACGGGCACGTGGTCGCTGAAGACCATCACGTCGCTGCCGGCCTCGAGCGCGTCCATCGCCTCGACGGCGGCGCTGGCCCCCGGCACCGAGACCACGACCAGCGCCCCCGGCTCGCGGAGCAGCGCCGAGCCGGTGGTCCGCGGCGGAGCGTCGGCCCGCTCGTCGGTCGTGGTTCGCCGCTCGGTCAGCGCGCGGTCCACCTCGGCGCGCACCTCGTCGAGCAGGTCGTCGGTCTCGAGCCGGACCGCGACGACCAGGTGGTTGACACCGGCGTCGGCGGGGATCTCGAAGCCCATCCGCTCCAGCACCTCGAGGTTGAGCGGGGTGGCCATCGCGACCTGAGCGGTGAGGACCCCGGGCAGGTCCTGCACCCGCCGGCTGATCTGGAGCAGGGTGACCGAGTCGGCGTAGGCGCCGGCCCGCAGCTCGACGTGGTCGGTCATGCTGCGTCCCGGCTGATGGACAGCGCCGCGCGGGCCAGGTCGATCCCGTGCCCGAGCCCGGAGCCCGAGGTGTGGCCGAGGCGCGACAGGCGCTCGCGGGTGACCGGCTCCCGGTCACTGCCCAGGGCGCGGAGATGGTCGGCGACGGGGTCGGCCACCTCGCCGGCCAGAGCGCAGTCGAGCAGGGTCGCGGACAGGGCGGTGGTCCGGCCGAGCAGACGGCGTACGGCGTCGTCGACGGCCGGCGTCGCCACCCCGACCGCGCGGTGCAGGGCGAGCCACCCGCACACCACGTCGTCACCGAGCGGGGTCAGACCCTCCCCGTGGCCGATGAACGCGGCCACGGTCCCGGCGTCCACCACGGGCGGAAGCGCGGCGAGCCCGACCGGCCGGGACCGGGGGAAGCCCACAGCACCGGCCGGGCTCGCCTCTGTGCCTGGAACCCGTGTCGAGCCGATCTGTGGCGCGCGAACTTCCACGAGACGACCCGTCACGAGAGCGAGAGCGCCCACGTGAAGGATTCCGTC
Source organism: Nocardioides cynanchi (assembly GCF_008761635.1). Classification (NCBI taxonomy): domain Bacteria; kingdom Bacillati; phylum Actinomycetota; class Actinomycetes; order Propionibacteriales; family Nocardioidaceae; genus Nocardioides; species Nocardioides cynanchi. The sequence continues at coordinate 1,953,934 of NZ_CP044344.1, read as the reverse complement.
TTCAACATAAGCGCTCTCGGTGCCCGTTGACGACACCCGCAGCAGGTTGGTCCTCATGGACTGGGGCAGGCCCGGCGCCTGGCGGGCGATGATCCCGACGCATCGCCCCGCGAGATCGACGTGGACGGCCTCGGCACACCGGTGCAGCACGGGCACCGGGCCGTCGGGGGCGGCCCGCACCCAGGCAGCGACCCGAGGCGGAGCGGCCACCGGGACGGACGTCGCGGATCGGGGCACGGGCGGCACGGCACCCACGCTAGCCGCTCGCGACCCGGCTGCTCCTCGTCGTACGCCGGCTCGCGGCGACCGCGTGGGACGGCGTTCCTCCGCCGGATCCGCGCCGTCGGGGTGTGTGATGGGCGTCACAGGTGGGGGTGGTCGGCCCCCGCACGAGAAGGAGGGTCCAGATGTCGATGTTCACCTGGCGAGAGGTCGACCCGGCTCCGGGTCAGGCGGTCGCGCCCGACGAGCGGCTGGCCTGGGGGAAGACGGTGGGGCTCGGCGCGCAGCACGTGATGGCGATGTTCGGTGCGACGTTCGTCTTCCCGACCCTGATGGGTCTCAACGCCAACCTCGCGATCCTGATGAGCGGGATCGCGACGATCTGCTTCCTGCTGATCGTCCAGGGCAAGGTGCCGAGCTATCTGGGCACCTCCGCGTCGTTCGTGGGCGGCGCCACCGCGATCTACACCTACACCGGCTCCGGAGGTCCGGGCGGCCCGGCGGACGTGACCGGCGCGATCCTGGTCTCCGGCGTCGTGCTGGCCCTGGTCGGCGTGGCGATCCACCTCGGCGGCGCGGGCCTGGTGAACAAGATCCTGCCTCCGGTCGTCACCGGCGCCGTGGTGATGCTGATCGGGTTCAACCTGGCCGGCGTCGCCACCTCGGTCTACATGCCGGCGGACCGGTGGATGGCGATCATCACCATGCTGGCCGTCGTGGTGATGGCGGTCGGCCTGCGCGGCTTCTTCGGCCGGATCGCGATCTTCCTCGGCCTGGTCTTCGGCTACGTCCTGTCCTGGCTGGCCGACCTCGTGTTCGGCACGCTCGGCAGCGGTGCCACCGCCCATGCCCGGGTGGACTGGACCAACGTCAGGGCGGCCGACTGGTTCGGCTTCCCGAAGCACACGGCGAGCGGGCTGACCGGCAACCAGTACGTCGCGAAGAACCTCGGGGCCGTCGGCTGGCACGCACCCAGCTTCTCGATCACGTTCGCGCTGCTCGCCCTGCCGGCCGTGATCGCGCTGGTCGCCGAGAACATGGGCCACGTCAAGGCCGTGGCCCAGATGACCGAGCGCGACCTCGACCCGATGATGGGGCGGGCGATCGCGGCGGACGGGCTCGGCACCGTCATCGCCTCGGCCGTGGGCGGCTCGCCGACCACGACGTACGCCGAGAACATCGGGGTGATGGCGGCCACCCGGGTCTACTCCACGGCGGCCTACTTCGTCGCTGCCATCGTGGCGATCCTGCTCGGTCTGGTGCCCAAGTTCGGCGCCCTGGTCGCCGCGACCCCGGCCGGGGTGCTGGGCGGCGTGACGCTGGTGCTCTACGGGATGATCGGGCTGCTCGGCGCCAAGATCTGGAAGGAGAACGACGTCGACTTCGGCCGACCGATCAACCTGGTGCCGATCTCGGCCGGCCTGATCCTGGGCATCGGCCTGGGCACCTCGGGGTTCTTCGAGATCACCAAGGACTTCCAGCTCGGCGGCATCGCTGCCGGGACGGTCGTGATCCTGCTCGGCTACCACCTCGCGCGCCTGATCGCCTCCGACGAGGACGAAGGCACGATGCTGGCGGTCGGCACGCCCGGCGCGCACGTCGAGGGCCCTCCGCACGGGTAGCGTGCGACTCCCGGGTCCTGACCGCGAGGAGCCTTGTGAAGCCCGCACCGTTCGCCTTCGTCCGACCGCAGGGCCTCCAGCACGCCCTGGAGGCCCTGGCGGCCGACGAGGGAGCGAAGGTGCTGGCGGGAGGCCAGAGCCTGGTGCCGCTGCTCAACATGCGGCTGGCCGCGCCGACCACGCTGGTCGACATCAACGGCCTGCCCGCACTCGACGAGGTGCTGGTCTCCGACGAGGGGGTCGAGGTCCCGGCGCTGGCGCGGCAGGCCGACGTGCTCGCCTCGACCGCCGTACGCCGGGTGCAGCCGTTGCTCGGCCTGGCCCTGGCCCACGTGGCCCACGCGACGATCCGCAACCGCGGAACGGTGGTCGGCTCACTGGTCCACGCCGACGCAGCGGCCGAGCTGCCGATGGTCCTGGCGCTGCTCGGCGGGCACCTGCGGGTCGCGTCGACGGCCGGCACCCGCGAGATCCCGGCCGACGAGCTGTTCGCCGGCCCGCTGGAGTCGACGGTGCGCCACGACGAGATCGCGGTGTCGGCGTTCTTCCCCGCGCTGGGCGCCGACGAGGGCGTCGCCTTCGCCGAGCTCGCGCGGCGGCACGGCGACTACGCGATGTGCGGGGCCGGCGCGCTGGTCCGGGTCGAGGGTGACCGGGTCACGCGGGCCTGGGTCGCCTATCTCTCGGTGTGCGACGTCCCGACGGTGGTGGACGTCGAGCTCGACGACGTCGGCGCGGAGGCTCTCGCAGCGGCCGCCGAGCGGGCGCTGGGCCGGCTCGACCCGGTCGGTGACGTCCACGCCAGTGCCGACTACCGCGCCCACCTCGCCCGGGTGCTCACCGTCCGGGTCCTGAGAGAGGCGTACGACGACGCCCGCGCCCGCGCCGTCGGTGGTCGAGCGGACCCCCTCGGTGGTCGAGCGGACCCCCTCGGTGGTCGAGCGGACCCCCTCGGTGGTCGAGCGGACCCCCTCGGTGGTCGAGCGGAGTCGAGACCATGAGCGAGCAGCTCCACGACCTCCGCCTCACCGTGAACGGCGTCGCCCACGCCCTCCGGGTGCCGGCCCGCCGCCTGCTGTCGGACGCGCTGCGCCACGACCTCGGCCTGACCGGCACCCACGTCGGGTGCGAGCACGGCGTCTGCGGCGCCTGCACGGTGCTGCTCGACGGTCTACCCACCCGCTCCTGCCTGATGTTCGCGGTCTCGGCGGTCGACGTCGACATCACCACGGTCGAGGGGCTGACCGAGGCGGACGGCACCCTCGGCGCGGTGCAGCAGGCGTTCCTGGAGTGCCACGGGCTCCAGTGCGGCTTCTGCACGCCCGGCTTCCTGACCACCGTCACCGCAGGCCTGCGGCAGCACCCGACACCGACCGAGGACGACGCGCGCGACATGGTCGCGGGCAACCTGTGCCGCTGCACCGGCTACACCAACATCGTGAGGTCGGTGCTCCGGGCCGCCGAGCTGGCGGGTGGTGAGGCATGACCACCAAGCTGTTCGGGCAGAAGGTGCAGCGCACCGAGGACCAGCGCTTCCTGCGCGGCCAGGGGCGCTACGTCGACGACATCGCCGTCGGCGTCGGCACCCTCCACGCGGCGGTGCTGCGCTCGCCGCACGCCCATGCCCGGATCACCGACATCGACGTCGGCGCCGTGCTCGACCTCGACGGCGTGCACCTGGTCTGGACCCACGACGACCTCACCGGACCGATGGCCGACCCGCTGCCGCTGCTGATCCCGCACCCGGCCCTCACCCACGGCCGGACCCAGTTCGCCCTGGCGAAGGACGAGGTCAACCACGTCGGTGAGGCCATCGCGTTCGTGGTCGCCGACGACCGCTACCTGGCCGAGGACGCCGTCGGCCGGATCCGGGTGACCTACGACCTGCTCCCGGCGGTGGTCGGGATCGACGCGGCGCGGGCCGCCGACCGCCTGGTCCACGACGACGTGCCGGGCAACGTCGGCGCCCGGCTCGAGCAGGAGAACGGCGACGCCCGGGCCGCGATCGCGGCGTCACCGCACACGCTGAGCCTCGACCTGACCGTCGAGCGGAGCGCCTCGATGCCGCTGGAGGGCCGCGGCACGGTGGCCCGCTGGGATCCCGACGTCGGGCGGATGACGGTGTGGACCTCCACCCAGACCTCGACCGGCGTCCGGGCTGCGGTGGCGGCGCGGCTCGAGCTCGACCTGGGCCAGGTCGACGTGGTCACGCCCGACGTCGGCGGCGGCTTCGGGGTCAAGATCAACCACCCGTGGCCCGAGGAGCTCCTGGTCCCGCTCGCGGCCCGGCAGCTCGGTCGCACGGTGAAGTTCACCGAGGACCGCCGCGAGCACTTCATCTCCTCCGCGCACGAGCGCGGGCAGGTGCACCACGTCGAGGTCGGGTACGACGACGACGGTCGCGTGCTCGGGCTCGACGTGGAGTTCTGGCACGACCACGGCGCCTACACGCCGTACGGGCTGATCGTGCCGATCATCACCTCGACCCAGCTGCTCGGGCCCTACAAGCCGGGCGCCTACCGGGTCGTCTTCGAGAGCCTCTACACCAACACGGTGATGGTCACGCCGTACCGCGGGGCCGGGCGCCCGCAGGGCTGCTACGTGATGGAGCGGACCATGGACGCGATCGCCGCGGCCCTCGGCAAGGACCGCGCCGAGGTGCGCGCGGCCAACTTCATCCAGCCCGACGAGTTCCCCTTCGACCAGGGGCTGGTCTTCCAGGACGGCCGTGAGCTGGAGTACGACTCGGGCGACTACCCCGCCTCGCTCGCCAAGCTCAAGGAGCTGGTCGGCTGGGACGACTTCCCGGCGTTCCGTGAGGAGATGGCGCGCCAGGGCCGCCGAGTCGGCATCGGGCTCGCCTGCTACGTCGAGGGCACGGGCGTCGGCCCCTACGAGGGAGCCCACGTGCACGTCGAGACCTCCGGCAAGGTCAAGGTCGCGACCGGGCTGACCACCCAGGGACAGGGCCACGCCACGGTCTTCGCCCAGCTCGTCGCGGACGTGCTCGGCTGCCGGTTCGAGGACGTCGAGGTGGTCACCGGCGACACCCGCCGGATGCCGTACGCCGTCGGCACCTTCGCCTCGCGGGCCGCGGTGATGAGCGGCTCGGCGATCCACCTGGCTGCGACCCGGGCTCGCGAGAAGGCGTTGCGGATCGCGGCGGAGGCGCTCGAGGCCTCCGTCGACGACCTCGAGATCGTCGACGGGGTCGTCTCGGTGCGCGGCACGGAGGCGTCCATCGACCTCGGCACCGTCGCCGTCCTGTCCAACCCGCTCCGCTACGCCTTCGACGAGGCGTCCAAGGCGGCCACCCAGTTCTCGGTCGGCGACCCCGGGAAGCCGCCGGTCGCCGAGGACGACGAGCCCGGGCTCGAAGGTCGTGACTTCTACTCACCCGAGCGGTCGACCTTCGCCTCCGGCATGCACGCGGTGATCGTCGAGACCGACCCGGAGACCGCCGAGATCTCGATCCTGAAGTACGCCGTCGTCCACGACTGCGGCCGGCTGATCAACCCGATGATCGTCGAGGGCCAGATCCACGGCGGCGTGGCCCAGGGCATCGCGGGGGCGCTCTACGAGCGGATGGCCTACGACGACTCCGGCCAGCTGCTCAACGCGTCGTTCATGGACTTCCTGATGCCCTACGTCACCGAGATCCCCGCCCGGATCGACATCGACCATCTCGAGACGCCGTCGCCGCTGAACCCGCTGGGCATCAAGGGCGCCGGCGAGGCCGGGGTGATCCCGTCGGCGGCGGTCTTCGCCTCCGCGGTCTCCGACGCCGAGCAGCCCTACCATCCCGGGCTCGCGATCACCGCGATGCCGATCTCGCCGTCCGAGCTGTTCGACCTGCGCCGCCGACACCCCGCCACGCCGGTGGCGCAGCGGAGTCGAGACCACGAGGAGCGCCCATGAGGATCACCGGCCGCGAGGCCATTCCCTACCCGGTCGAGACCGTCTGGGAGGCGCTGCTCGACCCGGCCGTCCTGGTCCGCACCATCCCCGGCTGCGAGCGGCTGGTCGCGGCCGGTGAGCACGCCTACGACCTGACCGTCACCGCCGGCGTCGCCTCGATCCGGGGGTCCTACGACGGCACCTGCAGGCTCTCCGACCTGGTCCCGCACGAGTCGCTGGTGATGCGCCTCCAGGGGGCCGGCGCCCCCGGGACGATCGACGCCACGGTCGAGGTCTCCTTCCGTGAGTCCGGCGGCCAGACCGTGGTCGAGTACGACGCGGACGCCACCGTGGGCGGCATGGTCGGCGGGGTCGGTCAGCGGCTGCTCGCCTCGGTCTCCAGGCGCACCGCGGGGGAGTTCTTCGCCAACGTCGGCGAGGCGATCGCCTCCGCCGGCCCGCGCCCGGGTGGCGGAGGCGCACCCGACCGGGCGATCACGCCTGGTGCCACCTCGGCCGCGCCCGAGGTCGGCCGGGTCTTCACCGCCCCCGCCCGCTCCGTCGACGCCCAACAGGAGTTCCGCAAGGGGATCGCGGTCGGCGCCGGACTGGTCCTGCTCGGCGTGCTCGCCGGCTCGCTCGTCGGCCGGCGGCGCCGGTGACGGGGCTGACCGTCGAGTCGACCGCGCGGGCCATGGCCGACGGCGTACGACGTCGCGAGATCTCGGCCCGCGAGCTCCTGGACCTGCACCTGGCCCGGATCGCCGAGCGCAACCCGCAGCTCAACGCGATCGTGTCACTCGACGAGGAGCGCGCCCGGGCCGCGGCCGACGCCGCCGACGAGCGGACGGCGAGCGGTGCCGACCTCGGCCCCTTGCACGGCCTGCCGTTCGCGTTCAAGGACACCCACGACGTCGCGGGCTGGCGGACGACGTACGGCTCGCCGCTCTTCGCCGACCACGTGCCCGACGCCGACGAGCTGGTCGTCGAACGGATCCGGGCGGCGGGTGTGGTGCCGATCGGGAAGACCAACGTGCCGGAGTTCGCGGCCGGCTCGCACACCTTCAACCCGGTCTTCGGCGCCACCCTCAACCCGGTCGACCCGACCCGCTCGGCCGGCGGCTCCAGCGGGGGAGCGGCCTGTGCCCTGCGCGCGGGGATGGTGCCGCTCGCCGACGGCTCCGACATGGGCGGCTCGCTGCGCAACCCGGCGTCGTTCTGCGGGGTGGTCGGGCTGCGGCCGTCGCTGGGACGGGTGCCGTCGTGGCCCACCGACAACCTCTGGGAGACCACGGCGACCAGCGGCCCGCTGGCGCGGGACGTCGGCGACGTCGCCCTGCTGCTGTCGGTGATCGCCGGACCCGACCCGCGCGTGCCGACCGCGCTGGCGGAGCCGGGCCGGTCGTTCGCCCCGCCGGTGGCGGGCGACCTGAGGGGGCTCCGGGTCGCGCTGAGCGTCGACCTGGCCGGGCTGCTCGAGGTCGACGCCGAGGTGTCCGGGGTCGTCGCGGCGGCGGGGGAGAGTCTCGCCGCGGGAGGGGCGCGGGTCGAGCAGGCCCAGCCCGACCTCACCGAGGCCGACGACACCTTCCGCACCCTGCGCGCGTGGAGCTTCCAGGCGGGCCTCGGTCCCCTCCTCGCCGCGCACCCCACGGGGATCAAGCGGTCGCTGGCCGACAACATCCGGGCCGGCGAGCACCTGACCGGCGCCGACGTCGCTCGCGCCTACGCCCAGCGGACGGCCCTCGCGGAGCGGATGCGCCGCTTCTTCGAGACCTACGACGTGCTGGTGCTGCCCACCGCACAGGTGCCGCCGTTCCCCGTCGAGCAGGAGTACCCGACCCGGATCAACGGCCGCCCGATGACGACGTACCTGGACTGGATGCGGTCGTGCTACGTGATCACGGTGACCGGCTGCCCGGCGATCTCGGTGCCGGCGGGGCAGACCCGGGGCGGCCTTCCGGTCGGCATCCAGATCGTGGCGCCGTTCGGTGCCGACCGGCGTCTGCTCGAGGTCGCGGCCGCCTTCGAGGCCGCCGCCGGACTGGTCTAGTCCGGCGAGCCCGCTCTCCACAGGCCGACCTGGATGTTGTGGAGACGAGGCGCCGTCCTGTGGACGAACCACCCGCTCACTGTGGACGACGCGCCGGAAACCGAAGTATGTGGGAATTGGTGGCGGAAAGCCCTTGTGGGGCTGGGCTCCGGGGGAATAGAACTCTCCTCACGCACTCCCTCCGGGGAGCGCGGGATCGGTCGGAGACGAAGATCCGTACGACGCAGGACCAGCGTGCTGGACCAGCGTCGCGGGAGCCGGGTGACGAGGGCTGCCGGGGTCGGAGGCGATGACTGGATCGACCGGGAGCGTCACCGGAACGGTCGAGGGGGAGGGGCACGGGCTTCGGCTCGAGCCGCTCACCAGTGAAGGGCCCTTGTAGCTCATACCTACGAGGGCCCTTCCGCCATTTCCGGCCGCTGCGCCCCGAAGGTGGCCGCCCTGTGCACAACTCGCCCCGATCTGTGGAGGACGAGGCGCCATCCTGTGGAGGGCGTGGTGGAAACCGAAGTATGTCGAAAAAAGTGCCCGAAAGCCCTTGTGGGACTGGGCTCCCGGGGCATAGAACTTCCCTCACGCACTCCCTCCGGGGAGCGCGGGATCGGTCGGAGACGAAGATCCGCACGGTGGCCGCCCAGCTTGCTGGGAGGGCGCCGCGGAGGCCAGGTGACGGGGCCGCCGGGGTCGGAGGAGCCGGACGATGGGTTGGGAGCGTCACCAGTACCAACCGCCGGTGGACCGCTGGACCACGGACTTGCGCCGGGGCCCGGCGGGTCACCATCTGAAGGGCCCTTGTAGCTCATACCTACGAGGGCCCTTCAACCATTTCCGGCTCCGTCGTATTCACGTGGCCCCGGTCGACGTGCCGGACGATGCTGGGCGTCCCGGACGTGACGAGAAGGAGAACGATGAACGAGGACGCCGCACTGCTCACCGCCTACGACGCCCAGCTGCGCGGTGCCGCCGAGGTCGCCGGCTCGCTGAGCTCGGACCGGTCCGGGCCGCTGTGGCGCGGGATCTTCGCCACCAGCGGCTTCGTCAGCTACGAGAGCCTCGACGGGGTCGCCGACGTCGATGCCCTGATCGCGCAGACGGTGGCCTACTTCGCGGCGCTGCCGCAGGTCGAGGAGTTCGAGTGGAAGACGCGCGGGCACGACCGGCCCGCCGACCTCGGTGCCCGGCTCGAGGCGCACGGACTGGTGCCCGAGGAGGTCGAGACCGTGATGGTCGGTGACGCCCGGGCGCTGGCCGTGAACGTCGACCTGCCGCCCGGGGTCGTCGTACGACGCGTGGACGACCTGCCCGAGCGCGAGGCCGTCGTCACCGAGGCCGCCCGGATGCAGCGCGAGGTCTTCGGCCGGGGACCGACCGCCGCCGAGGTGCTGGACCGGCTCGACCGGTCGGCCGGCCTGGAGACGTTCTGGGTCGCCGAGGCCGACGGCCGGGTGGTCAGCGCGGGCCGCCTGGCCCGCGTCGAGGACACCGAGTTCGCCGGGCTCTGGGGCGGAGCGACGCTCCCGGAGTGGCGCGGTCGCGGCATCTACCGGGCGCTGACCGCCGCCCGGGCACGGGCAGCGGTCGCCGGGGGCGTGCGCTACCTCCACAGTGACTGCAGCGCGATGTCGCGGCCGATCCTGGAACGGTCGGGGCTGCTCGCGGTCACGACCAGCACGCCGTACGTCTGGCACCGCTGAGACCCGTACCGTCCGGAGCAGGGCCGTGCGGCAAGATGGGCGGGTGCTGTACGGCGTGCTCCACTCGGTCGTCCCGCCGCTGGCGAAGGCGGTCTGGCGACCGACCGTGACCGGTCTCGAGCAGGTGCCGGCGACGGGGCCGGTGATCCTGGCCAGCAACCACCTCAGCTTCATCGACAGCGTGGTGATCCCGATCGTCGTGCCGCGGCCGGTGGCGTTCCTGGCGAAGTCGGACTACTTCGAGCAGCCGGGCGTGAAGGGGCGGCTCGCCAAGGCGTGGTACGAGGCGCTCGGTGCCCTGCCTGTCGACCGCGACGACTCCAAGGCGGCCATCGCCAGTCTCGACACCGCCCTCGGCGTGCTCGCCGGTGGCGGTGCCTTCGGGATCTACCCCGAGGGCACGCGTTCCCGCGACGGACGCCTGTACCGCGGCCGGACCGGCGTCGCCCAGCTGGCGCTGACCTCGGGGGCACCGATCGTGCCGCTCGGGCTGATCGGCACCGACCGGGTCCAGCCCGTCGGCAGCCGCCTGCCCAAGCGGGTCAAGGTGACCGTGGCGTTCGGGCCGCCGATCGACGTCCGCGGCCGGTACGACGGCGTACCCCCCGGGAAGGCGCGGCGCGAGATCACCGACCAGGTGATGGCCGAGATCCAGCGTCTCAGCGGCCAGGAGGCCGCGGGCGTCTACAACGAGCGTCCGTCCGACACCTGAGCGGTGCTGTCCGGGCTCAGCCCTCGCCGGGGAAGCCGACGCCCAGCTGGCGGCGTACGTCGTCGAGGACCCGCATGATCGCCAGCGTCTCGTCGAGCGGCAGGAGGTCGGACTCGGTCCGACCGGCCACGAGCAGGCGGGCGAACTCCGCCGCCTCGTAGGCCAGCCCGTGCTCCCGGCTCGGTGGCTCGTAGCGGTCGAGCTCGTGGTCGTCGGGGTCGAGCAGCCGGACCACGTTCGGCTGGTAGAACACTCCGTCGACCTCCAGGCGCAGCCGGGTGCCGGAGACCGAGGCCGTGCAGGGCGTCTTCGCGAGCATGGTCGAGGAGAGCGTGCCGAAGCCGCCGCCCGGACCGGTCACCGCGATCGTCTCGCTGGCGTCCACGCCGGTCGCGGCGAGGGTGCCGGTGGCCCGGACGTCGGTGAACCCGCCGAGGACGAGGTGCGCGAGCGAGACCGGGTAGACACCCAGGTCCAGCAGGGCGCCACCGGCCAGGGCCGGGTCGGCCAGTCGCTGGGGACCGTCCGGGTACAACCGCTGGCCGTGGTCCGCGGAGACCGTCACGACCTCGCCGAGCAGCCCGTCCTCGAGGCAGCGTCGTACGACGTCGACGTGCGGCAGGAACCGGGCCCACATCGCCTCGACCACGAGGAGCCCCCGAGCGCGGGCGGCGTCGATCACGGCGGCCGCCTCGGTGGCGTTGCGGGTGAAGGCCTTCTCCACCAGCACCGGCTTGCCCGCGCCCAGCGCCAGCAGGGCGTGGTCGTGGTGCTGGGAATGCGGGCTGGCGACGTAGACCGCGTCGACGTCGGGGTCGTCGACCAGGGCCTCGTAGCTGCCGTGCGCCCGCTCGGCACCGAGCTCGGCCAGGAACGCCTCGGCCCGCTCCGCCGACCGGGAGCCGACCGCCACGACCCGGGACCGGGTCGTCGCGTGCAGGGCGGTGGCCCAGGCGCGGGCGATCCCGCCCGGGGCCAGCACGCCCCAGCGGATCGCCGGAGCGTCGTACGGGTCGGGGATCCGGGTGGGTGGCAGCGTGGTCACCCGGGCATCCTGTCAAGGCCCGCCCGAGGCTGCTCCGGCACGAACGTCGAAACCGGGCCGCCGCCTGCGTCACCCCGGTGTCAGACCAGCCAACGAGAGGAAACCGCCATGTCGGAGTACGTCGTGATGTTCCCGGCCGACAACGAGGCCGAGTGGGAGGCCGGGAGCGAGGCCGACCACCAGACCACCTACGACACCGACCTCGAGTTCGGCCGGCTGCTGGAGGCCCGCGGCGGTGCGGTGACCGGCGGGGCCGGTCTCACCCACAGCAGCCGGGCCCGGACGGTCCGGCGCGGCCCGAGCTCCGACGTGCTGGTCACCGACGGGCCCTTCGCGGAGGCCGTCGAGCAGCTGTCCGGCTTCTACATCGTGACCTGCGACGACTACGACGCGGTGGTCGAGGCGGCGCACGTGCTGACCCGGGTGCATCCGGTGGTGGAGATCCGCCCGGTCCAGGAGGACTGACCCGCGGCGGGTGGCCTGGCCAGGCGCGCACGGTCGTGGGTGCTGCTTGAATCGACCCCATGCAGCAGCGTCGCCGGATCCGGGTCGGGATCGACACGGGCGGCACGTTCACCGACGTCGTGGCCCTGGACGAGGAGACCGGCCGGATCGTCACCACCAAGACGCCGTCCACGCCGGCCAACCCCGCGGACGGCTTCCTGGCCGGGATCGACAAGGTGCTGGCCCTGCTCGGTGACGGCGGCAGCCCCCTCGACGGCAGCGCGATCTCCGCGGTGAGCCACGGCACTACCGTCGCCACCAACCAGCTGCTGGAGGGCAAGGTCGACCGGGTGGGCTTCGTCACCACCGAGGGGTACGACGCCCTGCTGGAGATCGCGCGGCAGTCGGTCCCCGACGGCTACGGCAACTCCTACTTCTGGGTCAAGCCGCCCCGGATCGTGCCGCGCGACCTGGTCCGCTCGGTCGGCGGCCGGCTCGACTTCACCGGCGCGGAGATCCGGCCGTTCGACGAGGCTGGTGCGCGGGAGGTGGCGCGCTGGTTCCGCGACCGCGGCGTCGACACGCTCGGGGTCTGCTTCCTGCACTCGTACGCCGACCCCGGCCACGAGCAGCGGATGCGTGAGGTGCTCGCCGAGGAGCACCCCGACGCGGTGGTCAGCATCAGCAGCGAGGTGCTGCGCGAGTACCGCGAGTACGAACGCGCGATGACCACCCTGGTGGACGCGGCGGTCAAGCCGCGGCTCTCGGCCTACGTCTCCAACATCAGCGCGCGGCTCTCGTCGTACGTCGGCGGCCCCTCGGTGGTCGAGCGGAGTCGAGACCATCCCGGCGGCTCCTCGGTGGTCGAGCGGAGTCGAGACCATCCCGGCGGCTCCTCGGTGGTCGAGCGGAGTCGAGACCATCCTGGCGGCTCCTCGGTGGTCGAGCGGAGTCGAGACCATCCCGGCGTTCCGTTCTACGTGATGAAGTCCAACGGCGGGGTGCTCAGCGCCGACGAGGTCGTGCACCAGCCGATCACCACGGTGCTCAGCGGACCCGCGGCGGGCGCCCTCGGGGCCGCGCTGATCGCGAGTGCGGCCGGCTTCGACCGGGTCCTCACCTGCGACGGCGGCGGTACGTCGACCGACGTGTCGGTGGTGGTCGGGGGCGAGCCGACGCTGACCACCGAGGGCACGGTCGGGGCCTACCCGAGCAAGATCCCGATGATCGACGTGGTCACCGTCGGCGCCGGCGGCGGCTCGATCGCGTGGCTCTCGCCGGAGGGAGCCCTCAAGGTGGGGCCGCAGTCGGCCGGTGCCGACCCGGGGCCGCTCTGCTACGGCCGCGGCGGTGCGGACGTCACGATCACCGACGCGCACGTGGTGCTCGGCCGGATCCCCCCGCACCTGCTCGGCGGCGAGATCCCGCTCGATGTCGGAGCCGCGCGTGCGGGGATCGAGCGGCTCGCCTCCGAGCTCGACCTGACCCCCGAGGCGGCCGCGGTGGGCGTGCTGGAGATCTCCGCGTGGAACCAGGCCAACGCCCTGCGCCAGGTCACCGTCAAGCGCGGACTCGACGTGCGCGACTTCGCGCTGACCACCTTCGGCGGCTCGGGCTCGCTGCTGCTGTGCCGCCTGATGGACGTGCTCGGCGTCCCGACCGTGCTGGTGCCACCCGACCCCGGCAACGTCTCGGCGTTCGGGCTGCTCACCGTCGACGTGAAGAACGACTACGTGCAGACCCGGGTCTGTCTCGACGCCGACGTCGACCCGACCACCCTCGCCACGTCGTACGACGAGCTGACCGGCCAGGCCAGCGACGCGCTGCTGCGCGAGGGCTTCGCCGAGACCGCCCACGTGTTCGTCCGGACCGCCGACCTGAGGTACTTCGGGCAGGCGTTCGAGGTGCGGGTCCCGGTGCCGGACGGGCTCCTCGACCGGGCGGCGCTGGACGGCGTGGTCGCGGCGTTCCATACGGCCCACCGCGGGCTGTACGGCTACGACTTCGCCGGCGACGACACCCAGCAGGTGGAGTGGGTCAACCTCCGGGTCTCGGGCATCGGCCCGATCACCAGGCCCGAGCGACGACGCCTCGCCCCGGGGATCGAGCCCGTTCCGGTGGTCGAGCGGAGTCGAGACCACACCGATGGGCTCGACCCCGCGCGACCAGCGGGTCCCGTCACTCGCCCGGTCTGCTTCGACGCGTCGGTCGGCTACGTCGACACCCCGATCCACCAGCGCGACGACCTGCCTCCCGGAGCCACCGTCACCGGTCCCGCGATCGTGGAGGAGTACGGCTCGACGGTGCCGCTGCACCCCGGCTTCGCCGCGACCGTCGACGACTTCGGCAACCTGCTGGTGCGGCGTACCGAGGCCGCACGATGAGCCGCCGGGTGCCGACACAGTTCCCCTTCGGGCCGCTCACGTCCGACAACGGGGCGGCCGCGGACCCGGTGCTGGTCGAGATCGTGCAGGGCTCGCTGGCCAGCGTGGAGGCCGAGGTCGAGACCGCGATCGCCCGGACCAGTCGCAGCCCGATGATCCGCGACGCCCACGACTTCCGGGCCGGCATCCACGACCGGCTGCTGCGCAAGCTGACCGGCCGCTCCTACTCCGCGCTGGTACACCCGGTGGCTCGCGACTTCCCGATCGAGTCGATGCGGCCCGGTGACGTCTTCTTCCACAACGACGTCTACCGCTCGGAGGGCGGCATCGGCCACCTGCCCGACCTCTGCGTGACCGTCCCGGTGTTCGCGGACGACCGCGTCGTCGCCTTCGTCCAGGCCTTCGGTCACCATGACGACATCGGGGGGGCCGTGCCCGGGTCGATGCCGAGCAGCGCGACCACGGTGTTCGAGGAGGGCCTGATGGTGCCGCCGATCCGGCTCTGGGACGCCGGCGTGCCCAACCGCGCGGCCCTCGCGATCATGACCCGCAACTCCCGGATGCCCGAGTCGCTGGCCGCGGACCTCGACGCCGAGTGCTCGGCCTGCCTGATGGGGTCGCGGCGGCTCGGCGAGCTGTTCGAGCGGTACGGCGTCGACGCGGTCGAGGGCTGCTTCGACGCGATCATCGACCGCACCACCACGACGTACCGTCGCGAGATCCTGGCCAAGATCCCGGTCGGGTCCTGGGTGTGGGAGGACTACGCCGAGCACGACGGTGTCGACGAGCCGCGGCTGCACACGCAGCGGATCACCCTGACCCGGACGGCGGCCGACGATCCCGACGGCGAGCGGCTGGTCCTCGACTTCGACGGCACCGGACCGCAGGCCAGGGGGCCGATCAACCACTGCGGCGACTACAGCGACGGCGTCTTCCTGAAGAAGTGGCTGGCGCCGATCCTGCGCAACCTGGCCGACAGCCCGGAGCGGATGGCCGAGCTCGACGTGAACGAGGGCGTCGTGCCCCTGATCGAGCTGAGGTTCCCCGAGCCGGGCACCCTGCTGACGCCGGTCTTCCCGGCCCCGACCAACGCCCGGACCTTCGTGATCCTGCGCCTGCTCGGGGTGCTCGCCGGCGTGCTGGCCAAGGCGGTCGACGGCCGGATGCCGGCCGACCAGGAGACGATCCGCTACACCGGCGTGTACGGCGACGACGCGGCCGGCCGGCCCTACCTGATGCGCGAGGTGCTCGGCGGCGGCTCGGGCGGTCGCTACTACGCCGACGGCGAGGACACGATCCACGTCGTGCCCGACTCGCGCAACCTGCCCACGGAGTTCACCGAGGCACGGTTCCCGTTCCGGGTCGAGTCGCTGGGTCTCGCGATCGACAGCGGAGGTGCGGGGGAGTTCCGGGGCGGGCTGGGCTACGAGAAGCAGATCCGGATGCTCCGCGACGCCCACTTCATGTCCATCGCCGACCGCTCCATCCTGGCCTGCTGGGGAGTCAGGGGCGGCCTGGCCGGAACGCCGTTCCGGGTGACGATCGACCCCGGTGGCCCGCACGAGCGCGAGGTCGACGCGCTGGCGGACGCCGAGCCGGTGCGCGCCGGTGAGGTGATCCGGATCCGCACCACCGGCGGCGGTGGGTGGGGCGACCCGCTGGCCCGCGACCCCGTGTCGGTGGTTCGCGACGTGGTCTGGCGCAAGGTCTCTCCGGCGGCCGCGCTGGCGGCGTACGGCGTGGTGCTGACCGGGGACCTCGACACCGACGACCTCTCCTTCGACGCCGCGGCGACCGCGGCCGAGCGGGCGTCGCGCCCGGGTCGTGGCGACGCGTTCTTCGACCGCGGTCCGGGCTACGCCCGGCTGTCCGGCGGCGCCGAGCACGCCGACGTCGACGTCGTCTGAGGCAGCGACGCGACGGCGCGGCGACGTCGTGGTGCTTCCCCATCGGACGTGCGGGTGCCACCATGCACTGCGCCGTCCGGCGCGTACGCACGCATCACGGGGGAACCATGTCCGACGAGAACGCGCCACCACCCGCCCACGACGCACCCTCCACCGCGGGCTCGGCTCCGCCGCCGAACGCCTACGGTGGCCAGCCGCTGGCGACGACGGGTCCGGTCGGCTCGGTGCGCTCGACCGGTGTCGGCATCCTGCTGTTCATCGTCACCCTGGGCATCTACGGCCTCTACTGGTACTTCAAGTCCCACGACGAGATGAAGCGCTACTCCGGCGAGGGCATCGGCGGCGGGCTCGCGCTGGTGCTCGGCTTCTTCGTGGGCATCGTGATGGCGTTCCTCACCCCCATGGAGGTCGGCAAGCTCTACGAGCGCCGTGGACAGCCGGCGCCCGTCAGTGCCCTGACCGGGCTGTGGATCCTGCTGCCGCTGGTGGGCGGGATCGTGTGGTTCGTCAAGACGAACTGCGCGCTGAACGACTTCTGGCGGTCGGCCGGCGCGCGCTGACGCGACGGGTGGCGAGAGCGGTCCGGACGGACGAGATGCCGGGACCCCCCGGTACCCGGCATCTCTCCAGCGGCTGTGCCGCACGCGTCGGAGCGTAGAGGACGGCTCGTCACTTATCGACGGCGCAGTTGTGTGATGCCCGTTTCCGCGTTGTAGTGGAGGGCGCAGTCCACCTGGAAGCGGCTCCGCCGCTCCGGATCGGGAGGAGGAGCCAGGTTCGTGGAGGCCGGATTTCACGACGCGTTCGCCGAGGCGTTGGCGCGACGAGGAGTGACCCTCTCCTGGCTGCACGAGCGGCTGGTCGAGCGTGGCTGCCCGGTCAGCCCCACGGCGCTGAGCTACTGGCGGTCGGGGCGCAGCCAGCCCGAGCGTGGCACCTCGCTGGAGGCGCTCGCCGAGATCGAGCGACTGCTCCGCCTCTCACCCGGCGGTCTGAGTGCCCGGCTGGGCCCGTCGAAGCGGCCCGGACCGCGACCGGGCGAGCGGAGCATGCAGGAGATCTTCGCCGACAGTCCGGGGGTGCTGCCCGCGCTGCACGCCCTCGAGTTCGAGGGCCTCTACGACGAGCTGGTCGAGCAGCTGCGGCACATCACCGTCGACATCGACGAGCACGGCCGGGCCACGGGGATGGAGGTGCGCGCGATCATGCAGGCCCGCGGCAACGATGCGCGTCGTACGCCCTTGATCGTGACCCTGGACGGCCTCGACCGGGCCCCGGAGTTCCGTCCGGTCGCCGGCTGCTCGATCGGTCGCACCTTCCTCGACCCGGCGACCGGGGTGTTCGCGGCCGAGCTCCTGATGGACCGGTCGCTGGCCCGCGACGAGACGTGTCTCTACGAGCTCAGCGTCGAGCTGGGCGAGCCCTCCGACGACGCGTGGTTCGACCACTACGCCGCCCGCCGGCTGGGCGAGCTCCTGATCTGGGTGCGCTTCGACCCGAGCCGGCTGCCGAGCCGGCTGGAGCGCTACGTCCGCACGGACGACGGCGAGGAGGTCACCGAGGTCACTCTCGGCGGCGGCCGCTCGGTGCACGCCCTCGCCCGTGGGTTCGGGCCCGGCATGCTCGGCATCCGCTGGACGTGGTGAGCCTGCGTGCCGACGGCCCGGTCGGACACTAGGTTCGGCCCGTGAGGGTGATGCTGGCACTGGGCGGCAACGCGATGACCAACGCCGAGGGACGGGCCCGGCCCGAGGACCAGATCGCGGCCGCCGAGGTCGCCATGGCCGCGGTCGCCGAGCTGCTGGCGCACGACGTCGAGGTGGTGATCACCCACGGCAACGGGCCCCAGGTGGGCAACCTGCTGGTCAAGAACGAGCTCGCGGCGGCCGTCGTGCCCCCGGTGCCGCTCGACTGGTGCGGAGCGCAGACCCAGGCGACGCTCGGTTTCGTGCTGATGGACGCGCTGGAGGCGGCGCTGGCCTCACGCGGGGTGGAGCGACGGACGGCGGCCGTGGTGACCCGCGCCCTGGTCGACCCGCACGACCCGGGCTTCGCCAAGCCGACCAAGCCGATCGGGCGCTTCCTGCCCGCCGACGAGGCCCGGCTGCTGGTCGAGCACGGCGAGGTCTGGGAGGACCGCGGCGAGAAGGGCTGGCGGCGGGTGGTGGCCTCGCCGGAGCCCCAGGACATCCTCGACGCGCCGGCGGTGCTGGCGCTGATCGATGCAGGCTTCGTGGTCGTGGCCAACGGCGGCGGCGGGATCCCCGTCGTACGCCGTGCGGACGGGTCGCTGACCGGCGTCGAGGCGGTGATCGACAAGGACCTCGGGGCAGCCCTGCTCGGGGTGATGGTCGGCGCCGACGTGCTGGTCGTGGCCACCGACGTGCCCCAGGCGGTGCTGGGCTTCGGCACTCCCGAGGCCGAGCCGATCGGGCGGGTCGGGCTGGCGCGGATGCAGGAGTACGCCGAGCAGGGCCACTTCGCCAGCGGCTCCATGGGGCCCAAGGTCGACGCCGTGTGCCGGTTCGTCCAGGCCACCGACCAGCCCGGGGTGATCACCAGCCTTGACGGCATCGTCGCGGCCGTGACCGAGATCGGCAGCGCCGGGACGGTCGTGCTCGCCGACTAGTCCGCTGGTCGAGCGGAGTCGGGACCTGCGAGGATCGAGCATGCCCTCACGACCACCCGCCATCGAGGTCCGCAAGGTCCCGATCCACTCCGTCGCCGACGCCTCGGAGCTGACGACGCTGATCGACGACGGCGTGATCCACGCCGACCGGGTGATCGCGATCATCGGCAAGACCGAGGGCAACGGCGGCGTCAACGACTACACCCGGATCATCGCCGACCGGGCCTTCCGCGAGGCGCTCGTCGCCCGGGGCGCCGACGCCGAGGCCGTCTCGCAGATCCCGATCGTCTGGTCGGGCGGCACCGACGGCGTGATCAGCCCGCACGCGACGATCTTCGCCACGGTGCCGGAGGCGGACGTCGTACCCTCCGACGAGCCGCGGCTGACCGTCGGCTTCGCGATCAGCGAGGTGCTGCTGCCGGAGGACATCGGGCGCCGGGCGATGGTCGAGAAGGTCGCGGCGGCGGTCGAGGTGGCGATGGCGCGGGCCGGGATCACCGACCCCGCCGACGTCCACTACGTGCAGACCAAGACGCCGCTGCTGACCATCGACACGATCCAGGACGCCCGCAGCCGTGGGCACGACGTGTTCACCGAGGACACGCTGACGTCGATGGACGTCTCCAACGGCGGTACGGCGCTGGGCATCGCGGTCGCGCTCGGCGAGATCTCGATGCCCGACGACGCCGACATCCTGCGCGACCGGTCGCTCTACTCCTCGGTGGCCTCGTGCTCCTCGGGTGTCGAGCTGGACCGGGCCCAGGTCGTGGTCGTGGGCAACGCGACCGGCATCGGCGGGCGCTACCGGATCGGGCACTCGGTGATGAACGACGCCCTCGACGCCGACGGCATCTGGGAGGCGATCCGCTCCGCGGGCCTCGACCTCCCCGAGCGCCCCCACTCCTCCGACCTCGACGGCCGGCTGGTCAACGTCTTCCTCAAGTGCGAGGTCTCGCAGGACGGCCGGGTCCGCGGCCGCCGCAACGCGATGCTCGACGACTCCGACGTGCACTGGCACCGGCAGATCAAGGCCGCGGTCGGCGGTGTCACCGCCGTGGTCACCGGCGACCCCGCCGTCTTCGTCTCCGTCTCCGCCGCCCACCAGGGGCCCGACGGCGGCGGCCCCGTCGCCGCCATCGTCGACCTCGCCCCCCGCTGAGTCGGCGCAAACAGGCACTCGAACAGCGCTGACTCGGCGCACAGAGACCGCGCACACGCGCTGAGTCGGCGCACAGAGACACGCACCCGCGCTGAGTCGGCGCGAAGAGACCACGCACCCGCGCCCGGTCGACGACGTGGGTCGGTGCCCGGGAGCCGGGTCGGGGATGATGAGCGCATGACGGAGTCCAAGCCGATCCACACGTGGCTCACCGACATGGACGGCGTGCTGGTCCACGAGGAGGACCCGATCCCGGGGGCGGCGGAGTTCATCGACGCCCTCAAGGCCAGCGGCCTGAAGTACCTCCTGCTGACCAACAACTCGATCTACACCCGGCGCGACCTGCGGGCGCGGCTGCTGGGCAGCGGCATCGACGTCCCCGAGGAGCGGATCTTCACCTCCGCCCTGGCCACCGCGGACTTCCTCGACGACCAGCGCCCCGGCGGTTCGGCGTACGTCGTGGGGGAGAGCGGGCTGATCACCGCGATGCACGAGGTCGGCTACGTGATGACCGACCGCAACCCGGACTACGTCGTGCTCGGCGAGACCCGCACCTACTCCTTCGAGGCGATCACCAAGGCGATCCGGCTGATCGAGAGCGGTGCCCGGTTCATCGCCACCAACCCCGACGTCAGCGGCCCGAGCCACCAGGGCACCCTCCCGGCCACGGGCAGCGTCGCCGCCCTGATCAGTACGGCGACCGGCCACAAGCCCTAC
The DNA here is from genome assembly GCF_008761635.1 of Nocardioides cynanchi. Classification (NCBI taxonomy): domain Bacteria; kingdom Bacillati; phylum Actinomycetota; class Actinomycetes; order Propionibacteriales; family Nocardioidaceae; genus Nocardioides; species Nocardioides cynanchi. The sequence goes on along the minus strand of NZ_CP044344.1, from coordinate 1,933,449 downwards.
TTCGTCGGCAAGCCCAACCCGCTGATGATGCGCAGCGCGCTGAACCGGATCGAGGCGCACTCCGAGACCACGGTGATGGTCGGCGACCGGATGGACACCGACATCGTCAGCGGCCTCGAGGCCGGCCTGCGCACGATCCTGGTCACCACCGGCTCGACCCGCCCCGAGCAGGTCGAGCGCTTCCCCTACCGCCCGACCCGCGTCGTCGACTCGATCGCCGACCTGGTCGACCTCGTGGCCGAGCGCGCCTGAGCGCTCAGCGAGCCGAGGCCGGCCCAGGTCCCTCGTCCGCCACCCAGTCCCGGATCGCGTCGCTGTGCTCGCCCAGCAGCGGGGGAGCGAGGTGCCGCTCACGGCCGCCGGAGAACGTCTGCTCGTCGAAGCGCAGCGGCGAGCCAGGCAGCACCAGGGGGCCGTAAGCCGGGTGGTCGACCTCGAGCACCAGCCCCTGGGACCGCACCTGCTCCCAGTCGTACACGTCGTCCATCGTCCGGACCTTGCCGGCCGGGATGCCCGCGGCAAGGAGCAGCTCGAGCCAGTGCTCGACCGGCCCGGCCGCGAAGATCTCCTCGATCACCCCGACCAGCTCGTCGCGGTGGGCGACCCGCTCCCGGTTGCTGCGGAAGCGCTCCTGGCCGGGATCGATGCCGACCGCGGTTGCGAACCGCTGCCACAGGCCCTCGGAGCCCACGGCCACCTGCACCGGCGCGGTCGCCGTCTCGAACATCCCGTACGGCGCGATCGCAGGGTGATGGGCACCGGCGATGCCCGGCACCTCGCCGCCGATCGTCCACCGGGTGCCCTGGAACGCGTGCACGCCGACCACCCCGGCGAGGAGCGAGGTGCGGACGACCCGGCCGACCCCGGTGGTGTGCCGCTCGTGGAGCGCGGCCACGACGCCGAACGCGAGGTTCATCCCGGCCAGGAGATCGGCGATCGGCACCCCGACCTTGGTCGGCTGCTCGGTGCCGGTCACCGACATCAGCCCGCCCTCGCCCTGCGCGATCTGGTCGTAGCCGGCGCGGTGCGCCTCCGGCCCGTCGTGGCCGAAGCCGGTGATCGAGCCGATCACCAGCCGGGGGTTGAGCTCGTGCAGCCGGCCGACCCCGAAGCCGAGCCGGTCGAGCACGCCGACCCGGAAGTTCTCCAGCAGCACGTCGCAGCGGCCGACCAGCCGGGCCAGCACGTCGGCGTCGGCCGGGTCCTTCAGGTCCAGGACGATCGACTCCTTGTTGCGGTTCGCCGACATGAAGTACGACGAGTCGTGCGGTCCGTCGTCCGCCGCGACGCCGGCCCACGGCGGACCCCAGGCCCTGGTGTCGTCGCCGGTCGCGCTCTCCACCTTGATCACCCGGGCGCCCAGGTCGCCGAGCATCATCGCGGCCTGGGGCCCGGCCAGGGCGCGGGTCAGGTCGAGCACGACGACGTCCGCCAGCGGTCCCTCGCTCATCCCGCCAACCTAGTAGGGCGTCCCGGCGTCGGCGGCGGCCGGCCTGTCGGCACCGGATGGTTGGGTAGAGCCATGCCGGAGGCCACGACGTACCGTCTCGTGCCGCCCGCCCATGCCGTCGCCGTCCCCGTCTCCCTCGACGCGGACCAGCAGCGTGTCGTCGACCACGCGGGCGGCCCGCTGCTGGTGCTGGCCGGGCCCGGCACCGGCAAGACCACCACCCTGGTCGAGGCGATCGCCGACCGGATCGAGCACCGTGGGGTCCACCCCGACAACGTCCTCGGCCTGACCTTCTCGCGCAAGGCCGCCGAGCACCTCCGCGACCGCGTGGCGGCCCGGGTCGGCCGCACCATGTCGGGCTCGACCTGCCTGACCTTCCACTCCTTCGCCTACGCGCTGATCCGGCAGTGGACCCCGCGCGAGCTGTACGACGAGCCGCTGCGACTGCTGAGCGCCCCCGAGCAGGACGTCGTGCTCCAGCAGATCCTCACCACCGAGGCCGAGTCGATCGTCTGGCCCGAGGCGGTCTCCGGGGCGCTGGGCACCCGCGGCTTCGCCACCGAGGTCGCCCAGGTGCTGGCGCGCGCCCAGGAGAAGGGGCTCGGCTACGACGCGCTGCGGGCGCTCGGCGAGCGCGAGGGCCTGCCGGAGTTCGTGGCCGCCGCCGCCTTCATGGAGCAGTACGACGTGGTGTCCGGCAACCAGAACTTCCTCGACTACGCCAGCCTGATCGCCACCGCCGTCCGGATGCTGCAGGACCCCGACCAGCCGGTCCGCGACGAGCTGCGCCGCCGCTACACCCATGTGTTCGTCGACGAGTACCAGGACACCGACCCGGCGCAGGTCGCCCTGCTCCGGGCCATCGCGGGCGGTGCTGGGCCGGGCTCCGACGGCCGCGAGCTGGTGGTGGTCGGCGACCCGCACCAGGCCATCTACGGCTTCCGGGGTGCCGACGTGCGCGGCATCCTCGACTTCCCCACGGCGTTCCCGCAGCCGGGTGGCGAGCCGGCCGAGACCGTGGTGCTCGGCACCACACGGCGGTTCGGGTCCCACATCCTGCGCCCGGCCCAGCGCGTCGCCGCCCGGCTGCCGCTGCCCGTCGGCGTGCCGCGAGCCGCGCTCGAGCGGTTCCTCGACCCCGGCTCGGCGGCCGCCGACGACGGCCGGGTCGAGATCCTCACGTTCGACACCGACCGGGCGGAGGCGGAGCACCTCGCCGACCTGCTCCGGCGTGCCCATCTCGAGGACGGCGTCGGCTGGTCGGAGATGGCGGTCCTGGTGCGCTCCGGGCGGAGCACGATCCCGGGGCTGCGGCGGGCCCTGCTGGCGGCGGGAGTGCCGGTCGAGGTGGCCTCCGACGACACCCCGCTGGTCCGCGAGCCCGCGGTGATGCCGCTGCTCGACGCTCTGGCCGCAGCCGTGGACGCCCACGTCGTCGACGCCACCGACCCGTCGTACGTCGATCCCGGCCGCGCCGCCGACCTCCTCGCGTCGCCGCTGGCCGACATGGACGCCACCGACGTCCGGGCCCTCGCCCGCCGGCTGCGCACCCGCGAGCGCCGGGTGGCCGACACCGAGGGCCGCACCCCGCGGCCGTCGCCCGAGCTGGTCCGCGAGGCCCTGCTCGACCCCTCGGTGCTCGCCGGCGTGGCCGACCGGGGTGACGCAGAGCACCGCGCCCTGGCCCTGGCCACCCTGCTGCGTACGGTGCGCGACGAGCTCGCCGACGGTGCCACCGTCGAGCAGGCCCTCTGGGTGCTGTGGGACGGCACGACCTGGCCCGAGCGGCTGCTCGCGGCCACCCGGCGCGGAGGCGTGGCGGCCCGGATGGCCCACCGCGACCTCGACAGCGTCTGTGCGCTGTTCGACGCGGCCTCGCGCGCGGAGGACCAGCAGGAGCACACCTCCGCCGAGTCGTTCCTGCACACGCTGCGGGCCCAGCAGATCCCGGGCGACACGCTCGCCGAGCAGGGAGTCCGCGACGACGCCGTGCGCCTGCTGACCGCCCACCGGGCCAAGGGCCTCGAGTGGCCGCTGGTCGTGGTCGCCCACGCCCAGGAGGACGCCTGGCCCGACCTGCGGCGCCGGGCCACCCTGCTCCGCGCCGACCGGATCGGCGTCGGTGGGCTGCTGGTGCCACCCACCTCGGTGCGCGAGCTGCTGGCCGACGAGCGCCGCCTCTTCTACGTCGCGTGCACGCGGGCCCAGCGACGGCTCGTGGTCACCGCCGTGGCCTCCAGCGACGACGACGGCGAGCAGCCCTCGCGCTTCCTCTCCGAGCTCTATCCGACCGACGACGGCCACCGGATCACCCATGTCGAGGGCCGGCCCCGACGGCCGCTGTCACTGGTCGGGCTGGTCGCCGAGCTGCGCCGTACCACCGCTGACGACCGCGTGCCCGAGCCGCTGCGCGACGCCGCCGCGGCCCGGCTGGCGCGGCTCGCCACCGAGCACCGGGCCGGTCACGTCCGGGTGCCGGGGGCCGATCCGGCGACCTGGTGGGGCACCCACGCCTGGACCCGCGGCGCCGAGCCACTGCGGCCGCCCGGGGAGCCCGTCGTCGTCTCCGCCAGCGCGCTGACCAGCCTGACCACCTGCCCGGCGCAGTGGTTCCTCAACCGCGAGGCCGGCGCGGAGCGGGCCACCACCCAGGCCCAGGGGTTCGGCAACGTCGTCCACGCCCTCGCCGACCGGATCGGTCGCGGCGACGAGCCGATCGAGGGCCGCACCCGCAGCGAGGTCGTGGACGCGCTGATGGTCCACGTCGACGAGGTGTGGGGGCAGATCCCGTTCCGCACCCCCTGGTCGAGCGGCCGCGAGCGCGAGGAGGTCCGCGACGCCCTGACCCGCTTCCTGGTCAGGCACGAGGCGGCGGCGCGCGAGCTGATCGCGACCGAGGTGCCGATCCGGGCCGAGGTCGCCCTCCCCGACGGGCAGCACGTCCTGCTCCACGGCTACGCCGACCGGCTGGAGCTCGACGCCCAGGGCCGGGTCGTGGTGGTCGACCTCAAGACCGGGAAGGGCAAGCCCACGCAGGAGGAGATCGAGGAGCACCCCCAGCTCGGGCTCTACCAGCTGGCCGTCGAGCACGGCGCGGTCGAGGGCCACCGGGCTCCGGGCGGCGCGGAGCTGTGGCAGCTGCGGCAGGAGGTCGGCGGCTCGATGCGGGTGCAGACCCAGGACGTGCAGGTCCCGGGCGACGACGGCACCCGGGTGATCGAGCGCCAGCTCATGGAGGCCGCGACCCGGCTGCGCACCGAGGAGTTCCCGACCCGGCCGGGCGGCCACTGCGACTACTGCGCTTTCGAGAGGTTCTGCCCGACCCGTACGGCCGGCACGGTGCTGTCGTGAGCGCTCGCCACGAGATCCGGAGCCCTGCCGACCTGCGCCGGGTGATGCACACCGACTACGAGGTGAGCCCCCAGCAGTGGGCGGCGATCAGCGCCCCGCTGGAGCCGGCCGTGGTCGTGGCCGGTGCGGGCTCGGGCAAGACCTCCCTGATGGCGGCACGGGTCGTCCAGCTCGTCGTCACCGGCCAGGTCACCCCCGACCAGGTGCTCGGGCTGACGTTCACCACCAAGGCGGCCGGTGAGCTGCGCAGCCGGATCCGCGAGGCGCTCGACAGCGCCGGCTTCGCCCGCGGGGTGATCGGCGACGACGGCGAGGACGAGGTCCTCGAGCCGGTGGTCGCGACGTACAACGCGTACGCCGCCTCGCTGCTCACCGAGCACGGCCTGCGGATCGGCCACGAGCCGGACACCCGCGTGATCGCCGACGCCGCCCGCTACCAGCTGGCCGGACGGGTGATCGACCGGCACACCGCGCCGGTCCGGCTGCTCTCCGACAGCCCGCCCCACGTCATCCAGTGGCTGCTGGCGCTCGACGGGTCGATGGCCGAGCACCTCGTCGACGTCGACCAGGTGCGGGAGTTCGACGCCGCCGAGGCCCGTCGCTTCGCCGACCAGCTCAGCGGTGCCGAGGCACCCAAGGTGGCCGAGGCCTTCGCCCGGCGCGAGGAGCTGCTCGACCTGGTCGAGCGCTACCGCCGGCAGAAGGACGACCTCGGCCTGATGGACTTCTCCGACCAGGTGGCGCTGGCGGCCCGGCTCGCCGCCGAGCAGCGGATGGTCGGTGCGCTGGAGCGGGAGAAGTACCGCATCGTCCTGCTCGACGAGTACCAGGACACCTCCGTCGCGCAGGCCCTGATGCTGTCCCGGCTGTTCTCGGGCCCGGCCGGGGCCGGGCGCGGGCACGCGGTCACCGCGGTCGGCGACCCCAACCAGGCGATCTACGGCTGGCGTGGCGCCTCGGTCTCCAACATCCTGCGCTTCGGCGAGGACTTCCCGCGCGCCGACGGCGACACCGACGTCGCGACCTACCCCCTCACCGTCAACCGCCGCTCCGACCGCCGGATCCTCGACCTCGCGAACCGGCTGGCCGTTCCGCTGCTCGCCGAGTTCCCCCAGGTGCGCCCGCTCGAGGCCGGCCGCGGCGAGCCGGGCTCCGTGCAGGTGGTGGTGCACGAGACGTACGCCGGCGAGCTCGGCTGGCTGGCCGAGCAGGTCCGGACGACCCACGAGCTCGCTCCCGAGCGCGGCTGGCGCGAGATCGGCGTGCTGGTCCGCGACAACGCCCACGCGGCCGACGTCTTCGACGCCCTGACCTCGCGGGAGATCCCCGTGGAGATCGTCGGCCTCAAGGGCCTGCTGCGGCTGCCCGAGGTCGCCGAGGTGCTGGCCACCCTGACGCTGCTCCACGACCTGAGCGCCAACGCCGAGCTCCTGGCCCTCCTGACCGGCCCGCGGTGGGCCGTGGGGCCGCGCGACCTGGCCCTGCTCGGCCGCCGGGCCCGCGACCTGGCGGACGCACGCACCGGCCGGGTGGCCGGCGGCACGGTCGACGAGGAGCTGGCCCGCGCCGTCGCCGGCGCCGACCCGACCGAGGTGGTGGCGCTGACCGACGCCCTCGACGACCCCGGCGAGCTGCCGTACTCCGAGGCCGGACGCCGCCGGTTCGCGCTGCTGGCCCGCGAGCTGCGGTCGCTGCGGGCCCACACGTCGGAGTCCCTGCTCGAGGTGGTCCGCCGGATCATCGACGCGTGCGGCATCGACGTCGAGCTCGCCTCCTCGGTGAGCGACGCCGCCCGGGCCCGCAGGGAGAACCTCGACCTGTTCGTCAAGGCCGTCGCCGAGTTCCAGGCGGTCGACGGCGCCGTCACACTCCCGGCCCTGCTGGCCTGGCTCGACGCCGAGCTGGACGGCGAGGGCCTCGACGTCGCGACCCCGACCCCGGCCGACTCCGTCAAGCTGCTCACCGTCCACCGCGCCAAGGGGCTCGAGTGGGACTCCGTGTTCCTGGTCGGGGCGTGCGAGACCCGCTTCCCCCACACCACCAGCCGTGGTGTCTGGCCCACGCGCCAGGAGATGCTGCCCACGCCGCTGCGCGGTGACCGTCGTGACCTGCCGGAGCTGCTCGGCCACGACGCCGCAGCGATGAAGGCGTTCCGTGACCGCACCAAGGCGCACGAGGCCACCGAGGAGCTCCGGCTGGGCTACGTCGCGCTGACCCGGGCCCGGCACTCGGTCGTCGTGTCGTCGTACCTCTGGAAGGACGACCGCAAGACGCCGATGGGGCCGTCGCCCTATCAGCAGGTGATGCGTGAGCTGCTCGCGAGCTGGGGAGAGGAGCCGCTGTCCTGGCACGACAAACCGCCGCGTGGTACGCCGAACCCCCTGGCCGCGGCCGTGCGCGACACGCCCTGGCCGGTCACCGAGCAGACCGCGGAGGCGCTGCGTCGGATCGACGCGGCCGAGCGGGTGCGAGCCCACCTCGAGAGCCCGGCCGACGACGCGCCCGAGCCCGACCTCGTGCACGCGGCGACCGTCCAGGAGTGGGACGACGTGCTCGAGCGGCTGCTCGCCGAGGCCCGGCGGGAGCAGTCGCCGGTGGTCGAGGTGCCTCTGCCGGCGTCGCTGTCGGCCACCGCCCTGGCCGTGGTCCGGGACGATCCGGCCCGGTTCGCCGCCGATCTGGCCCGGCCGATGCCGCGGCGCCCGGCACCCTCGGCCCGGCTGGGCACCCGCTTCCACGAGTGGGTGGAGTCGCGGCTGGGCCAGCCCGACCTGATCGACCCCGACGAGCTGCCCGGCCGCGCCGACGCGGAGATCGACGACTACGCCGACCTCCGGGCGTTGATCGAGGCCTTCGAGCAGGGCCCGTTCGCCGAGCGCCGGCCGTTCCGCACCGAGGCGCCGTTCGCGCTGGTGCTGGCCGGCCAGGTCGTGCGCGGGCGGATCGACGCGGTCTACCGCGACGGCGACGACTGGCTGGTCGTGGACTGGAAGACCTCGCGGCTCGAGGCAGCCGACCCGCTCCAGCTCGCGATCTACCGCGTGGCCTGGGCCGACCTCGTCGGCGTCCCGGTCGAGCGGGTGCGGGCGGCGTTCCACTACGTCCGTAGCGGCCACACGGTCGAGCCGCCCGACCTCCCCGGACGCGCGGAGCTGGAGAGCGCGGTCACGCCTCGGTGAGACTCAGCCGAGGGCGGCGGCCAGCGCGATCTCGACCATCTCGCCGAAGGTCTCCTGCCGCTCGGCGGCCGTGGTCTCCTCGCCGGTGACGATGTGGTCGGAGACGGTGCAGATCGCCAGCGCCCGTCGGCCGAACTTCGCCGCCAGCGTGTAGAGCGCGCTGGCCTCCATCTCGACCGCCAGGACGCCGTAGCCCACCATCCGCGAGACCAGCTCGGGGCGCGCGGCGTAGAAGGAGTCACTGGAGAAGACCAGGCCCACGTGGGTGGCGGTGCCTCGGCTCGCGGCCGCGTCGACGGCCGCCCGGAGCAGGCCGAAGTCGGCGACCGGCGCGTAGTCGAGGCCCTCGAAGGCGATGGTGTTCATCGAGGAGTCGGTGCAGGCGCCGGAGGCGATCACGACGTCGCGCAGGGCGAGCCGCTCGGTCAGCGCGCCGCACGAGCCGACCCGCACCACCGACTGCACGTCGTACTCCCGGAAGAGCTCGTTGGCGTAGATCGCGAGCGACGGTTGTCCCATGCCGCTGCCCTGGACCGACACGGGATGCCCGTGCCAGGTGCCGGTGAAGCCCAGCATCCCGCGCACCTCGGTGTAGCAGCGGGCGTCGTCGAAGAAGGTCTCGGCGATCCATTGCGCGCGCAGCGGGTCGCCGGGCATCAGCACGGTCGGGGCGATCTCGCCCGGGCCGGCTGCGACGTGGGTGCTCATGGGCGGTCTCCGTCCCGGCCGCGGGCGACCATGGCGAGGGCGTACAACGGCCGGTCCTGGGTCTCGACGTAGACGCGGCCCAGGTAGCTCCCGATCACGCCCATCATCAGCAGCTGGAGCCCGCTCAGGGTGAACATCCCCACCGCGATGAACGCCCACCCGGGCACCGCCTTGGACGGCTCGAAGATCCGGACGTAGATCACGAACAACGCGCCCAGCACGCTGAGGAACGAGATCAGCAGGCCCAGCCGAGAGATCAGGCGGAGCGGGAAGGTGGAGAAGCCGAGGATGCCGTCGGCGGCCAGCTTCAGCATGGTGCGCAAGGGGTACGACGAGCTGCCGGCGTGGCGGGGGTCCCGGTCGAACGGCACGGCCTCCTGCCGGAAGCCGACGTGGGAGACGATGCCGCGCAGGAAGCGGTCGTGCTCGCGGTAGCGGATCACCTCGGCCACGACTCGCCGGTCCATCAGCCGGAAGTCGCCGACGTTGCGGGGGATGTCGACCGAGGCCAGCCGCCGCAGCAGCCAGTAGAAGACGAACGCGGTGCCCTTCTTGAACGCCGAGTCCTGGCGGGTACGACGCTGCGCGTAGGCGACGTCGGCGCCGGCCTCCCAGGTCTCGATCAGCCGCAGGCTCACCTCGGGCGGGTCCTGGAGGTCGGTGTCCATGATCACCACGGCATCGCGACCGGCGGCGGCGTCCAGCCCGGCGGTGACCGCGATCTGGTGCCCGAAGTTGCGGGCCAGCGCCAGCACGGTGACCCGGCTGTCGGTGGCGCGCAGCTCGATGAGCCGGTCCAGCGAGGCGTCGCGGCTGCCGTCGTCGATGTAAACGAACTCGAAGTCGAGGTCCGGTCGCTGGTCGGTCGCTGCCACCAGCGCGTCGTGGAACGCGCCGATCCCTGCGGCCTCGTTGAACACGGGCAGCACGTAGGCGACCAGGCGTCGCGTGCTCGTCATCGGTCTCCAGCGGTGTCTCGGGAGGGCCGAGAATACTGGTCTGACGCCGTCAGGTGCGTGTGCCGGTGCTGTGTGGCGCCCATGGGTCGGCCGCCACCGGAGGCGCGTGCCTCGGTACGGCGGATAGCCTGCCGACGTGAGCTTTCCGCACATCGAGCTGGCCGCCCATCCCCACGAACGGGTGGGTGAACGCCGCGCGGACGACGCGTGGCTGGCCGCGGCCTGGGCCGACCCGGAGACCCGCGTCCTGGTGTTCGCCGGCACCCGGGTGCGGCCCGTGGACGACACCCTGCGCTGGGTGCCGTCGGCCGCCGCGCCGCAGGGCGGTGAGCGGGTGCTGCTGGGGGAGCGGGACGGCCGGGTCTGGTTCGCGCTGGTCGTGGACCCGACCACCGCCGAGGGGGAGCCCGAGAGCTGGGTCGGGCTCCGCGCGCTCCTGCCGCACCTCGCCGCCGACGCCGTGGAGCAGGCCCCGCTGGTCTTCCACGCGTTCGGTCTGGCCGAGTGGCTGCACTCGACGCGTCACTGCCCCCGCTGCGGCGGCACCCTCGAGGTGCGGATGGCCGGCCACGAGCTGGAGTGCACGTCGTGCCACCGGCGACAGTTCCCCCGCACCGACCCGGCCGTGATCATGGCGATCTCCCAGGGCGAGCCCGGCACCCCCGACGAGCAGCTGCTGCTCGGCCGCCAGGACAGCTGGCCGGAGGGCCGTTACTCGACCCTGGCCGGGTTCCTCGAGCCGGGCGAGACCCTGGAGGACGCCGTACGCCGTGAGGTGGCGGAGGAGACCGGCGTCCGCGTCGGCGAGGTGACCTACTTCGGCAACCAGCCGTGGCCGTTGCCGGCCAGCCTGATGGTGGGGTTCCTGGGTCGGGCGACCTCACCCGAGATCGCGGTCGACGGCCGGGAGATCCAGGACGCGCGGTGGTTCAGCCGGGCCCAGATGTCGGCCGAGGCCGAGGCCGGGGCCCTGGTGCTGCCAGGCGGTATCTCGATCTCGCGCTCGCTGGTCGAGCACTGGTACGGCGGGCCGCTGCCCGGCTCGTGGTGAGCGCGAGCGAGCCCGGCGCGAGCGTCAGGCGACGAGGCTCTCCAGCTTGTCCTTGATCTGGGCGATCGACGGGTTGGTCTGCGCTGACCCGTCGGCGAAAACGACGGTCGGGACCGTCTGGTTGCCGCCGTTGACGCGCTCGACGATCTCGGCGGCCTCGGGGTGCTGCTCGATGTCGACGACCTCGTAGGCGATGCCCTCGCGATCCATCTGGCCCTTCAGGCGCATGCAGTAGCCGCACCACGGAGTGCTGTACATCGTGACCGAGCCGCTCATCTGAGGCTGTCCCCTTCGACGTCTAATGTGTGCAGAAGATCCCAACGCCACCCGCTCAGGAGTTGTTCCCGGCCGTGCCTCCGTCCCCCGACCTGCTGGCTGCGCTCGACCCCGAGCAGCGCCAGGTGGCCGAGGCCCTGCGCGGTCCCGTCCGGGTGCTGGCGGGCGCGGGCACGGGCAAGACCCGCGCGATCACCCACCGCATCGCGCACGGCGTCGCCGAGGGGCTCTACGCGCCCACCGAGGTGCTCGCGGTCACCTTCACCACGCGCGCCGCCGGCGAGATGCGTGGCCGGCTGCGCACGCTCGGCGCCCCGGGGGTCCAGGCGCGCACGTTCCACAGCGCCGCGCTGCGCCAGCTGCGGTGGTTCTGGCCGACGACGTACGGCGGGGAGCTGCCGACGCTGACCGAGTCCAAGCTGCCGCTGCTCGCCGCCGCCGCCCGCCGGCTCCGGATCCAGGCCGACCGCACCCTGCTGCGCGACCTGGCCTCCGAGGTCGAGTGGGCCAAGGTCAGCAACGTCGGCCCCGACGACTACGCCGAGGTGGCCGGGGCGCGCGGGCGCGAGATCGCCGGCCACGACCTCGAGACCGTCGGCCGGCTCTTCGGTGGCTACGAGGAGGTCAAGCGATCCCAGGCCCGCATGGACATGGAAGACATCCTCCTGCTCACCGCCGGCATGCTGGCCGAGGAGGAGCGGGTGGCCGCCCAGGTGCGCGCTCAGTACAAATGGTTCGTGGTCGACGAGTTCCAGGACGTCTCACCGCTCCAGTCGGCCCTGCTCGACCTGTGGCTCGGCGGCCGCGACGAGCTCTGCGTGGTCGGCGACCCGGCCCAGACGATCTACTCCTTCGCCGGGGCGGACGCGGCCTACCTGCGCGACTTCCCGCGCAAGTTCCCCGGCGCCACCTCGATCGAGCTGGTCCGCAACTACCGGTCGAGCCCCGAGGTGGTCCAGGCCGCCAACGCCGTGCTGGCCGGCTCCGACTCCGGGGCCGTGCAGCTCCGCGCCCAGCGAGGCCCCGGGCCGGCCGTCCGGTTCGCTCCCGCCGCCGACGAGGTCGCGGAGGCGACGGCGGTGGCCGCCGCGATCGACGCCCTCACCGCGGGTGGCACCCCGGCCGCGGAGGTCGCGGTGCTGTTCCGGATCAACGCCCAGTCGGAGGCCTTCGAGGAGGCCCTGGCCAGCCGCGGCATCCCCTACGTCGTGCGCGGTGCCGCCCGGTTCTTCGAGCGGCCCGAGGTGCGGCAGGCGGTGACGCTGCTGCGCGGTGCGGCCCACCACGACCCGGGTGACGCAGACACGCTGGTCGACACCGTCCGGGCCACGCTGGCGGGCATGGGCTGGGGGCCCGAGGCGCCGGCCAGCCGCGGCCAGACGCGCGACCGCTGGGAGTCGCTCCAGGCCCTGGTCGCCCTTGCCGAGGAGTCCACCGGTGACGACCTGGTCGGTTTCGTGGCCGATCTGGACCGCCGCGCGACCGAGCAGCACGCTCCCGCGGCCGGTGGGGTCACCCTGGCCACGCTGCACGCCGCCAAGGGCCTGGAGTGGGACGCCGTCTTCCTGGTCGGCATGCACGACGGCACCATGCCGATCACCCACGCGACCACCACCGACGAGATCGAGGAGGAGCGCCGCCTGCTCTACGTCGGCATGACCCGGGCCCGCGTGCACCTCCAGGTGTCGTGGGCCGCGGCCCGGACCCCGGGCGGCCGGGGCAACCGGCAGCCCTCGCGGTTCCTGACCGACCTGCTGCCGCAGGAGGCCCGTGCTGCCTCCGCCCGTCCGAAGTCGCGGCGCGCGGCCCACTGCCGCGAGTGCGGCCGCCCGCTGTCGAGCGCCGCGGAGAAGAAGATCGGCCGCTGCTCGGGCTGCCCCGCGTCGTACGACGAGGAGCTGTTCGAGCGACTCCGCGCCTGGCGCAAGGCCCGCGCCGACGAGGAGAGCGTGCCGGCCTTCGTGATCTTCACCGACGCGACCCTGCAGCTGATCGCCGAGCACCGGCCGACGTCGCCGGCCGCGCTGCTGCGCATCAACGGAGTCGGTCCGGCCAAGCTCGAGCGGTACGCCGAGTCGCTGCTGACCGTGGTCGGGTAACGGATCGGAAACTTTCTCCAGAAATACCCACTAAATGGTTTGCCGCTTACGACGGACCGCCGCTACCGTGACTGTCACGAAGCAGAAGACCTGCGCACCAGGACCCGTGGCTGGGTCCGCGCCCGACGCACCGAAGGAGGTGGCCCGCGTGATCAGCAACATCAACATCCGGACGGCTCAGAGCCCGTCCTTCGGCATGCCCGCGTATGGCCACGCCGTCGGCGCGTTCACGGCTGTGCCGGCTTCCGCCGTTGCCCCGGTGTCGACGTGCGCCCGCATCCGCCTCATCGGCGGTATGGCGCTCGAGACCAAGGGCGACTTCCCGGGGACCCGTGCCTGGAGACCACCAGGCTGTTGACGACAACAGCCACTGGCAGCCTCCAGGCCGCGGAACCCGACACCGGGATCCGCGGCCTTTTTAGATTTCCACGACTTACCCACCAGCGATCAGGTCAACAAGGAGGTGACAGACATGACCATCACTGTCCTCGACCGCCGAGACGTGACCACCGAGCTCCCTGCAAGCCTCGGCGGACTCCACGACGCGGCTGACCAGGAGCCCGAAGAGCTGCTTCCGTGCCGAGTCAACGACTCGGACCTGTGGTTCGCCGAGTCTCCGGCCGACGTCGAGTTCGCCAAGGCCCTGTGCCGGGACTGCCCGGTGCGCGACCTCTGCCTCACCGGTGCTCTCGACCGACGGGAGCCCTGGGGCGTTTGGGGCGGAGAGCTGTTCCTGCAAGGAGTGGTGATCCCCCGCAAGCGGCCACGCGGCCGGCCCCGCAAGAACGAGCAAGCCGCGTAGCAGCCAGCCGGCGTCCGACCAACGAGAGAACACATGACCAACCAAGACACTGAACAGAACCGGAGAAAGACCATGATGAACCTCATGCACGAAGACCTCGCGCGGGCACAGATGTCCGCGCGCCTGGGAGAGGCGCAGCAGCTCCGTCGCGGCCGCCAGCAGGTGGCGCTGCGCCGGATGAGTCGCAAGGCCGAGCAGGCCGCGCGACAGGCGCGTCTGGCCCTCGCCCGCGCCATGTGAGAGGAACACCGCCTCGACCTGATCGCAGGTGTTCGCGGAGCCCGGTACGACTCGTCGTACCGGGCTCCGCCGCGTTCCGGGGCCGGCCACCCGCCCCGAAGTCGGCCCGGACCGGGCCGGCGAGTCGTAACCTCGTGGCATGAAGACGTGCGACTTCTGCGGGCGGCAGGCCGAGGATGCCGAGACCCTGACCTGGGCCACCTCGCAGGAGCGGGGCCGCCAGCAGCTGTACTGCGACACCTGCTCCCGTGAGCACCTCCGCGCCATCGAGGGCAAGCTCGACAGCGCCTGGTGGTGAGCCTCAGCCCCAGGCGCAGCCGCAGTGGGGGTGCCGCAGCCAGACCCGGCTGCTGACCGCGAGGTCGCTGCCGACGGTCAGGGTCGTGGACCGCAGCCCCGACGGCCGACCGGCCAGGTGCCCGGCCAGGGCGCGCAGGGCCAGGCCGGCACCGGCCAGCGCGAGCGCCGCGTCGTAGGCCGTCTCGGAGCCGGGCGGTCGCTCGCCCAGCTGGTGCAGCACGGTGGCCCGGCGGGGGTCGCGCTCGCCCAGGTGCGCGTCGAGGCAGCGCAGGCAGGCGCTGCGGCCGGGCTCGACCAGCGGACCCACCCGGACCCGCTCGGGGAAGGCCGCGAGCCACAGATGAGGCACGTCGCCGCGCATCAGCGCGTCGGAGACCTCCCGGCGCGGCTCGCCGACCGTGGCCACCAGCCGGAGTCCGGCCGAGTCCGCGAAGCCGACCCCCGCGACCCGGCCGGCGCGCGCCACGGCGTCGAGCAGGGGAGCGTCGACCGTCAGCGCCAGCGGCGGGGCCGTGTCGGCGGAGGTCCGACCGTCATCCACCAGCCAGCCCTCCCGCGCGAGGGACTCCACGGTCGCCAGCAGGGACGGGTCGGCCGGCAGCCGCGGGAGGGCGCGCAGCGCGTCGAGCAGACCGGGGCGGTCCCGCAGGACCAGCCGGTCGGGCTCGTCGAGCCCGATCTGCAGGTGCTCGTCGTCACGGCGTACGACGTGGAGTCCCGGCCGCAGCACCGGCCGGGCCATCGCGGTCGCCGGCGCGCTGCCCATCCCCGCACGCTGACACATCGGCGCGGTGGTCGACCGCGCCCCTCCACAGGCCCGGGCATGACAACGGCGGCGGGCCGACCCCGCTGGGGCCGGCGTCGCCGCCGTTGTCAGATGCTGCTGGTGTCGCGGTGCTGCGTGGAAGCTCAGGCCTTGCCGAGGATCCGGTTGAGGTTGGTGCCACACACGGGGCACACGGCCTTGGCCATGCGGGTGCCCTTGTCGTTGACACGGACCTCGCCCTCGGCCTCGCGCTTCTCCTTGCACTTCACGCAGTAGAACTCGCCGCTCCAGGTCTCCGCCATGACGGCCTCCTTGCTTGTCAGTTCACGGTCGCCGCGACGGGGATGACAGGGGAAGCCCGCCGGCACCGAATGGCTCGTGCCACCCGGTCGCGACGACCCTACGGCACGTGGAGCGCCTGGCGCACACGGCACACCGCTGAGCGCGAAACGGGGAAGATCGCCCGTGCGGCCGCCTGCGGCGTCCGGTCGGGCCCGTCGTAGGCTCCCGGCCATGTCCGAGACCCACCTCCGAGTCGAACGTCCGGGCGACGGGGTCGTGCTCCTGACCCTCGACCAGCCCGACCAGCGCAACGCCATGTCGGCCTCGATGACGGCCGCCTGGGAGCAGGCGATGAGCGAGCTGGCGGCCGACCGCGGGGTGCGGGCGGTGGTGGTCACCGGCGCCGGCAGCGCGTTCTGCTCGGGCGGTGACACGTCGTGGATCGCCAGCGAGCCCGACGCCACAGTCGACGACCTGCGGGAGCGGATGCTGCCGTTCTACCGGGCGTGGCTGTCGATCCTGCGGCTCGACGTGCCGACCATCGCGGCCGTCAACGGCCCCGCGATCGGGGCCGGGCTGTGCCTGGCCCTGGCCTGCGACCTCCGGTACGCCGCCACCGGGGCGCGGCTCGGTGCGCCGTTCGTCCGGCTGGGCATGCACCCCGGGATGGGCGCGACCTGGCTGCTGCCCGACGTGGTCGGGCCCTCGGCGGCCCGCGACCTGCTGCTGACCGGGCGCACCGTCGACGCCGACGAGGCGTTCCGGCTCGGCCTGGTCTCGCGGGTGATCGACCAGGACGGGTTCCTCGACGAGGTGCTGGCGACGGCGGCCTCGATCGCCCGCACTGCTCCGGTCGCGAGCCGGCTCACCACGCGCGCGCTCCGGGGCGGTGGTCCGGCCGACCTCGAGGCCGCCCTCCAGTGGGAGGCCCTGGCCCAGCCGGTCACGCTGGCGACCGCGGACCTCCAGGAAGGCATCCGTGCCGCCCGAGAACGTCGCGAGCCGCGGTTCACCGGCCGCTGAGCTACCGCGGTCGACTCCGCCGGCCCGGGCCCACCGCGTCCGGGCGGGGGAACCCGGACGGGCGCCAGCCGCCAGAGCGACCGTTCCGGGGTGGGGCCCGGATGTGGCAAGACGGGGACCCAGGCACCTGGCGACGTCTGCCTTCCCCTTGCGAACGTCGTCCGGCGACCTGGGGCCCCGTCTGGACCCCACGCTAGGAGGCCACGTGGGGAGGGTCAACGCAGCGGCGCCGATTGGCCGCCGAGCCTGTGGACAGGCCTGTGGACAACCACGGGGAACCCTGTGGACAGAGGCCGGTTCGCCGTGGAGACAGCTGGGGACGTGCTGTGGAGGCGACGCGGGGTGGGGTGTCCGCGACCGCGCTGACCAGCCATGATGTCGTGCACGGGGTGTGCACGGAAAAAAGGTCGGCCCCACGCGCGAGAGGAGGCCGGGTGTGACCCCGGAGCAGGCGTACGGCGGGACCGGTGACGGTGCGTATCTCGCAGGGCCGGTGGCGGCGCTGCGACGGATCGCCTTCCTGATGGAGCGCGGCCGTGAGGAGACCCGCCGGGTGCAGGCCTTCCGGACCGCGGCCGCGGTGCTGCTGCCGCTGCCGGCCGGCGAGGTCGAGGCCCGGGTCGAGGCCGGCACCCTGACCGAGCTGCCCGGCATCGGGCCGAGCACCGCCGCGGTGGCCGAGGCGGCGGTGCGAGGCGTCGTACCCGAGCGCCTGGCGAAGCTGGAGCGCGAGCACGCCGGCCCGCTCGTGCCCGGCGGCCGGGAGCTCCGGGCCGCGCTGAAGGGCGACCTGCACTCCCACTCGGACTGGTCCGACGGCGGCTCACCGATCGAGGAGATGGCCTTCACGGCGATGGAGCTCGGCCACGACTACCTCGTGCTCACCGACCACTCGCCCCGGCTGACCGTCGCCAACGGGCTGAGCGTGGCCCGGCTGACCCGCCAGCTCGACGTGGTGGACGCGGTCAACGAGCACCTCGCCGGCTCGGGCTTCACGCTGCTCAAGGGCATCGAGGTCGACATCCTCGACGACGGGGGGCTCGACCAGACCGACGAGATGCTGGGCCGGCTCGACCTGCGCGTCGCCAGCGTTCACTCCAAGCTCCGCCAGGACGCCGCCGGGATGACGCAGCGGATGCTCGGTGCCGTCCGCAACCCGCGCACCAACGTGCTGGGGCACTGCACCGGGCGGATGGTGATGGGCAACCGTGGCACCCGCCCGAGCAGCGACTTCGACGCTCGGGCCGTGTTCGAGGCGTGCGTCGAGCACGACGTCGCGGTCGAGATCAACTCCCGACCCGAGCGTCGCGACCCGCCGACCAAGCTGATCGAGCTCGCTCGCGACCTCGGCTGCCTGTTCTCGATCGACTCCGACAGCCACGCGCCCGGCCAGCTGGACTTCCTCGACTACGGCTGCGAGCGGGCCGAGGCCGCGGGCATCGACCCGGACCGGGTCGTCAACACCTGGCCCCGCGACCGGCTGCTGGCCTGGGCCGACAAGACGTCCTGACTCCCGCGGAGCGCCGTGCCCGGCTGTCGGCGGTCGGGGCTAGCGTGGGCGCATGCCGTCGCAGACAGCCGTGGAGGTTCGCCGCTCGGCCCGCCGTCGTCGTACCGTCTCGGCCTACCGCGAGGGCGACCGCATCGTCGTGCTGATCCCGGCCCGGATGAGTCGGGCGCAGGAGGCCGAGTGGGTCGAGACCATGGTCGCCAAGGTGGAGCGGGCCGAGGCCCGGCGCCGGCCCAGCGACGACGACCTGGTCACCCGGGCGGCCCACCTGAGCCGAGCCTGGCTCGAGGGCCGTGCCGAGCCGCTCTCGGTCCGCTGGGTCGACAACCAGCGCACCCGCTGGGGCTCGTGTACCCCGGCTGACCGGTCGATCCGGCTCTCGCGCCGGCTCCAGGGGATGCCCGACTGGGTGGTCGACTACGTCCTCGTGCACGAGCTGGCGCACCTGATCGAGGCCGGGCACAACGACCGGTTCTGGGGCTGGGTCGGTCGCTACCCGCAGGCCGACCGGGCCCGGGCCTGGCTCGACGGCTACTCCGCGGGCGCCCGGCTCGAAGGCGCCGACGACTGAACCCGCTCGAGGGCCAGCGCGATCAGGTCGTGCAGCTCCGGCTCGAGGTCGGGCAGCGCGTCGAGTCGCCACCAGCGCACGTCCAGCGACTCGTCGCTGACGCTGTGGGCGGCCCCGTTCGGCGCCACCGCCACGAAGCGCACGTCGAGGTGGTGCACGTCGCCGCTGCCGCCGCAGAAGGGCACCGCGTGCTCGCTGAGCTGGACCGGCACCGGGTCGAAGCGCAGGCCGGCGACGCCCGACTCCTCGGTCGCCTCACGGAGCGCGGCGTCGGCCAGGCTCGGGTCGCCGGGCTCGACATGCCCGCCGAACTGGAACCACCGACGGGCCTTCGCGTGCAGGGTGAGCAGGACGGCGTCGGCCCCGGCGTCGAGCACGAGCGTGCTGGCGGTCAGGTGGTCCGGCACGCAGCTGCGGGCCAGCCCGTCCGGTCGGGCCTCGAGGTGGTCGACGTAGCGGTCGCGCAGCGCCGACTGCTCGGTCGACGGAGGGAGCCACGAGCGCAGCGCGACCAGCGCCGCGGCGTGGGCGCTCACTCCTCCTCGGGCGGGCTCTCGGCCGGCCCGTCGGCGGCCCCGCCGAGACCGCCCTCGAGCAGGCTGCGCAGCTCGGCGTCGAAGTCGTCCTCGGTGAGGGTCTCGGGCGCGTCCGAGCCCTCACGGAAGCCCAGCGGGTCGTCGAGATCGGCGTCGGTGGGCAGCAGGTGAGGGCTCATCCAGACACCGTCGCGCGCCTCCACGCCCTGTCGGGTGCGCAGCGACCCCCACAGGGTCGAGGCGTCACGCAGGCGGCGGGGCCGCAGCTCGAGCCCGACCAGCGAGGCGAAGGTCTGCTCGGCGGGCCCGCCCGCGGCACGGCGACGTCGGACCGCCTCCTGGAGCTTCGAGGCCGACGGCATCCGCTCGGCGGTGGCCTGGCTGACGACCTCGTCGACCCAGCCCTCGACCAGCGCGAGGGCGATCTCGAGGCGCTTCAAGGCGGCCTCCTGCTCGGGTGAGCGGGGGATGTCGAAGAGCCCGCCCTCCATCAGCTCCTGCACGGCCTCGAGGTTGGACGGGTCGATGCCGCGCAGCCGCTCCTCCATGGTCTGCTGGATCCGCCCGGTGTTGATCTCGATGCCCCGGGCGTAGTCGGTGACCGCGCCGATCAGGTGGTCGCGGAGCCACGGCACCCCGGCGAAGAGCCGCTGGTGGGCGGCCTCGCGCAGGGCGAGGTAGAGCAGGACGTCGCTCTCGGGGACGTCGAGGCCCTCGGCGAAGTGGGCGACGTTGGTGGGCACCAGCGCGGCCTTGCCCGGGGCACCCAGGGGGAGCCCGATGTCGGAGGCGGCCAGCACCTCGCCGGCCATGGCGCCCAGCCCCGAGCCGACCTGCGAGGCGAGCATCGAGCCGATCGCCTTGCCGAGCATGCCCAGGATCGGGCCGCTCATCGCGGCCGCCTCGGCGGGCAGCGCGTTGCCCAGCGCGCCGACCGACGACGCGGCGATCGGCTCGACCAGCACCTTCCAGACGTCGGTGGTGCCGACGATCCACTCGGCCCGGCTCCAGGCCGCGGTCGAGGTCACTCCGGAGCCGAAGCCGGTGGTCTCGTCGAGCCACAGGTCGGCGAGTCGCACCGCGTCGGCGACCTCGTCGCGCTGCTTCTGGGTGGTCGTCGGGTCGGGCTGCTGGGCGACGGTCTTGCGGGCCATGTCGACGGCGAAGTCCCAGTTGAGCGGGCCGTCGTACGGCTGCATCATCGACTGGAGCTGGTTGAAGAGCTGGCCGAGGTCGGGCGCCCCGCCCCCGAAGAACTGCTCGAACGGGGTGCCGCGGAAGGGGTTCTGCCCCTCCTGGCCGTCGTCCGGCGGTTGGTTGGTCATGTCTCCACGGTACGCCGTCGGCGGTTAGGGTCGCCCTGTGCCGGACCACGCCCAGGACGCCGCAGCCTCACCGCTGCGACTCGTCGAACTCCGCGAGACGCCGCTCGACGTGGCGGAGGTCGTCGCGTCGCTCGACGACGACTCCTCGGGGGGTCTGACGCTCTTCGTCGGGAGGGTGCGAGACCATGACCACGGGCTCGGCGTGACCGGGCTGGAGTACTCCGCGCATCCCACCGCGCTCGACGCCCTGCGTCGGGTCTGCGAGCAGGTCGGCCGGGAGCACGACGTGCACGGCGTCTCCGCGGTGCACCGCGTCGGCCGGCTCGAGATCGGCGACCTGGCGGTGGTGGTGGCGACCACGGCCGCCCACCGGGGGGACGCGTTCCAGGCGTCGCGCGCCCTGATCGACACGCTCAAGGCCGAGGTCCCGATCTGGAAGCACCAGCACTTCGCCGACGGCAGCGAGGAGTGGGTCGGCACGCCCTGAGGGTGATGGGGCGCGCCTGACGTCGCGGTGACCACCGGTTGCCTACCCTTCTCGTGTGCAGATCCTGTGGTGGCTCGCCCCTCCCGTGGTGGCGACCGTGCTGGCGATGGTCTGGGTCGCCTGGCTGGGTCGTGACGGCCGCGGCCAGGTCGACCGCGAGGTCGCCGTACGCCGGCTGAGCGAGGCGATGTCCCGCCCGTCGCGCCCGACGCGGCCGGCGCGCACCGCCCCGGCGCGACCTGCCGCACAGGGCGAGCGCAGCACGGGTGTCGCCGTGCGACCGTCCAGCCGGCCGGTCGACCGCACCCGACGCGCGTCCTGACTTCGGCAGGGTGAGAGGCTTCCCGCATGACGCAGCGCACGTTGGCCGCTCTGCTGGCCGTGCCGCTGTTCGTCGCGCTCGGCCTCTACATCGCGATCTCGCCCCTGCCCTACGTCACCTACGCCCCCGGACTGACCGTGAACGTGCTGGGGGACAACGGCAACAAGCCGATCATCACGGTGCAGGGCCACCGGACCTACCGCGACTCCGGTGAGCTCCGGATGACCACCGTGTCGGTGACCGAGCGCAACGCCAAGCTCGACCTGTTCACCCTGCTGCGCACCTGGGCCTCGCGGGACGACGCGATCTACCCCTACGCCATCCAGTACGGCGACTCCGGCAGCCAGCAGCAGGACGCCCAGCAGGGTCAGGTGGAGATGGTCACCTCCCAGGACTCCGCGGTCGCGGCGGCACTGACCCAGCTCGGGATCAACATCCACGCCGGCATCGAGATCGTCGGGGTGACCCCGGGGATGCCGGCCGACGGGCAGCTCCAGGTGCGCGACATCCTGCGCTCGGTGGCCGGGCACCCGGTCGGCCCGAAGACCGACGTCGGCGCGCTGCTCCAGGCGGTGCCGGCCGGCACCCCCGTGCCGATCGTGGTCGACCGCAACGGGCACCGCGTGCGGGTCTCGATCACCCCGACCACCAAGGCCGGCCACCAGGTGGTCGGGATCACCCTCCAGGTCGGCTACACCTTCCCCTTCAAGGTCTCGGTGGCGATCCCGGACAACATCGGGGGCCCGAGCGCGGGACTGATGTTCGCCCTGTCGATCTACGACACCCTCACGCCGGGCTCGCTGACCGGCGGTCAGGTCGTGGCCGGCACCGGCACGATCACCGCGGACGGCACGGTCGGCGAGATCGGCGGCATCCAGCAGAAGATCGCCGGAGCCCGCCAGGACGGCGCACATCTGTTCCTCGTGCCGCCCGCCAACTGCGCCGACGCCCTCGGCGGCGACAACGGCTCGATGCGGCTGGTCAAGGCGCCGACCCTCAGCAAGGCGATCTCCGAGGTGCAGGCCTGGTCCGCCAACCACGACGCGCCGCTGCCCTCGTGCGGAGCCTCCTCATGAGTCCCGACCCGGCCCTGGCCGCGGCGGTGCTCGAGATCGAGCGCCATGCCGCCCGGTCCGGCTGGGACCAGCCCGCTCGTCTCTTCGCCCTGGTCGACACCTCCCGGCTCGTGGACCGCGAGCCGCAGCTGGCCGGCAGTGTGGGTGAGGCCGAGCTGACTCCGGTCGAGCAGGACGGCCTCGTCGCCGGCCGGCCGCTCGAGGACCAGCTGGTCACCATCAGCTGGCCCGAGACCGTCGACGGCTGCGCCGCGATGGTGGAGCGCTTCGTGCTGCCGCCCGACGTCGAGGCGGAGCTGCCCGACGAGCCGGCGGCCGCCGCGTCGTACGTCGCGGGCCACCCCGACCGCCAGGAGGTCCGGATCGTCGCCGGTGCCCTGCGCTCGGGTGCGTCGTTCTGCGCGCTGCGGCTGCGAGCCCACGACGACGACGAGTCGGTGCTCGGCGGCGAGGACCTCGTCCCGGCCCTGCTGGAGCTCGTCCGTGGGACGCTCGAAGGGGAGGACCTGTGAGCGAGCACGCCGAGGAGGAGTTCGAGGACTTCCGGCCCCGCCGGTCGCGCCGCGGCCGGATCCTGCTGTTCTCGATCCTCGGCCTGGTCGTGACCTTCTTCCTGATCACGCTCTTCGCCTCCCTCTACACCGACCGCCTGTGGTACTCCTCGGTCGGCTACTCCAGCGTCTTCGACAAGATGCTCTGGACCCGGGTCGGGCTGTTCGTGGGCTTCGGGCTCCTGATGTCGCTCGCCGTGGCCGGCAACATGGTGATCGCCTACCGGGCGCGGCCGTTCTACCGCCCCGACTCACCGGAGCAGACCGGGCTCGACCGCTACCGCGAGGCGGTCACGCCGCTGCGCACGCTGCTCCTGGTCTCCCTGTCGGGCGTGATCGGCCTGTTCGGTGGTGTCGCCGCCAACGGTCAGTGGCGCTCGTTCCTGCTGTGGGCCAACCGGGTGCCGTTCCACACCAGCGATCCCTACTTCCACAAGGACGTCGGCTTCTACGTCTTCACCCTGCCGTGGCTGCACTTCGTGGTCGGCTACGCGATCGCCGTGCTGGTGCTGAGCGCCCTGGCCGCGGCGGTCGTGCACTACCTGTACGGCGGGATCCGCCTCCAGGTGGCCCAGGACCGGCTGTCCGGCACCGCGACCGTCCAGCTGTCGGTGCTGGTCGGGCTGCTGCTGGTGGTCAAGGCGTTCGGCTACTGGCTCGACCGGTTCGACCTGGTGACCAGTGGTGGCCTGCTGACGGGGATGGGCTACACCGACCAGCACGCCGTCCTCCCGGCGCGCAACATCCTGATCGGGGTCGCCCTGATCTGCGCGGTGCTGTTCTTCCTGACCACCTGGCGCCGTACGTGGCTGCTGGCCGGTGTGGGCATCTCCTTGCTGCTCGTCACCTCGATCCTGCTCGGCCTGATCTGGCCGGCGTTCGTCCAGCACTTCCAGGTCAGCCCGACCGAGGGCCCCAAGGAGGCGCCGTACATCCAGACCAACATCGACGCCAGCCGCGCGGCGTACGACCTCAACGGGATCGAGGTCAAGCAGTACGCCAACAGCACGGCGACCGCCGCGACCGTGCAGCAGATCATGGACGAGACGGCCTCGGTGCCGGTGGTCGACCCGCAGCTGGTGCAGAAGGCCTTCGAGCTGACCCAGCAGGCGCAGTCGTACTACAAGGTCTCCGAGCCACTCGACGTCGACCACTACCAGATCGACGGCCACGACCGCTCGATCGTGCTCGGCGTCCGCGACCTGGACCAGAAGGGGATCGACCCCAAGGACCAGAACTGGGGCAACCTGCACACCGTCTACACCCACGGGAACGGCGTGATCGCGGCGTTCGGCAACCAGCGGCCGCCCAGCGACACCCGCCAGACCGCGAAGGTGCAGTGGGCGCAGGGGCAGAACCCGGGACAGGACTCCCTCGAGCAGGCCACCGGCCCGTTCGAGCAGCGGATCTACTTCGGCGAGGGCAGCCCGAGCTACTCCATCGTCGGCCGGACGACGGCCAGCAACACCGAGCTGGACTTGAGCCCGAGTGGAACGCCGACCCACACGACGTACGACGGCAGCGGCGGGGTCGACGTGGGTGGCTTCTTCAACAAGCTCATGTACGCGATCAAGTTCGGCGACTCCAACTTCCTGCTGTCCGGCCGCGTCGGGCCCGACAGCAAGGTGCTCTACTACCGCAACCCGGCCCAGCGCGTGGAGAAGGTCGCGCCGTGGCTGACCCTCGACACCGACATCTATCCCGCGGTCGTCGACGGCAAGGTGCTCTGGATCGTCGACGGCTACACCACGACCGACCAGTACCCGCAGTCGCAGCGCACGTCGTTCTCCGACATGATCACCGACTCCCTGAGCCGGCAGCCCGGGGTCCAGACCCTGCCGACCGACCAGATCAACTACATGCGCAACGCGGTCAAGGCGACCGTCGACGCCTACACCGGCCAGGTCACGCTCTACGCCTGGGACGAGACCGACCCGATGCTCCAGGCCTGGAGCAGCGCGTTCCCGGGGACGATCCAGGCGCGGTCCGCGATCCCGCCCGACCTGCTCCAGCACTTGCGCTATCCCGAGGACTTCTTCAAGGTCCAGCGCTACCAGTTCGCGCGGTACCACGTGACCGACCCGAGCAGCTTCTACACCGCCAACAACCGGTGGGCGGTGCCCGAGGACCCCAACGTCCAAGGCAAGAGCCAGACCCCCGTGCGGATGTACACCCGCAACCCGGTGACCGGGCTGCCGATGTGGTCGCTGACCTCCAACTACGTGCCGCGCGACAACACCAACCTGGTCGGCTTCGTCGCCGTCGACAGTGACGCCACGTCGTCCGACTACGGCCAGATCCGCGTCGAGGAGCCACCCGACCAGAACGTCCCGGGCCCCGGGCAGGTGCAGAGCACCCTGCTGACCAGCCCGCAGATCACCCGCAAGACGCAGTCGTTCCGCCTCGGTGACGCCTCGCCGGAGTACGGCAACCTGCTCACCGTGCCGCTCTCGTCGGGCCTGATGTACGTCGAGCCGGTCTACGCCGCGCGCACCCAGGGCGACTCGGCCTCGCTGCTCACCCTGCGCTACGTCCTGGTCTCCTACAACGGCAAGGTCGGGATCGGCGACACTCTCGTCAACGCGATCACCGACATGACCGGCGGTGGTGGGAGCAAGCCGCCGCCGTCCAACCCGCCGCCGACCAAGCACCACCAGGGCAAGGGCGCCACCGCGAAGGCCCACGCCCTGCTCCTGCGTGCCCAGCAGGACTTCGCCGCCGCGGACCGGGCCTTCAACCACGGCCACTTCGGCCAGTACGTGAAGCTCAACCACCAGGCGCGCGCCGAGGTCGCCCGGGCCCTCAACCTCCTGGGCTAGCCCCACCTCGATTTGAGCCCCGCACCCCCGACCCGTAGACTCGTCTCTGCGACGCGGGGTGGAGCAGTTCGGTAGCTCGCTGGGCTCATAACCCAGAGGTCGCAGGTTCAAATCCTGCCCCCGCTACCAATCAGGCCCGGAATCAAGCGTGATTCCGGGCCTGAAAGTATTTGAGAATTTGATCCTGCGTCCATTTACTGTCCACTTACTCGCGCGGAGCGCCCCTGAGGGGCCCAAACGACGCAACTCGTCCCGGCTGGTGCCCAGTGGTGCCGGCTCATCCGGGCGCGGGGACGCACCTCAAGGGTGTGAAGACCAACACAACACGGGGCGGTCTGGAGCCGCTGATCGGCGTCGAAGAGCTCTCGGAGTACCTCGACGTGCCCATCAAGACCCTCTACGAGTGGCACCAGGGCGGCAAGGGGCCGCCCGCGGTGCGCGTGGGGCGCCGCCTGCGGTACCTGGTCTGCGACGTCCGCTCGTGGCTGGATGGGCAGCGCACCGACCCTGTGGAGGCGCGCTCCGAGGTGAGGTGACCTGCGATGGCTAGGCCGCGCACCCCGATCGGTCGTTCGGTGAGATCAGCTTCACCACGATGCGGAACGGCCAGGTCCAGGCTCGGACGCGGTTCCGCGACGACGACGGCAGGATCCGCCGCGTCGCCGCGACCGGTCCCGGCCGGGCCGCCGCCGAGCGAAAGCTGAAAGTAGCTCTGACCCACCGCACAACCCGTTCGTCCTACGCAGAGCTCACCCCTGACAGCTCGTTCACGCACCTGGTGGAGCTGTGGCTTGAGGACCTCGACCTCGAGGACAAGGTCGCCCAGAGCACCCGCGCGCTGTACGAGCGGAACATGCGGCAGCTGGTGCTACCGACCTTCGAGCACTACACGCTGCGAGAGATCTCGGTCTCCCGGGTGGATCGATTCCTGAAAGCCCTGGCAAAGAACAAGAGCTACAGCACCGCCAAGCAGGCGAAGACGGTCCTAAGCCTGGTGTTCGGGCTGGCTGTCAGGTACGACGCGCTCAGGGAGAACCCCGTGCGTGAGACCGCCCGGCTCCGCAGACCCCCATCGCAGGCACTTGCCCTGACCTCGGAGCAGATCGAGGTCATCCGAGAGGCCGTACGGGGGTGGCGACGGGAATCGGGGTTGTGCGGACCGAAACCGGACGGACAGCTAGAGCAGATCATCGAAGTGATGCTCGGGACCTCGGGCCGCATCGGAGAGGTCCTGGCGCTCCGCAAGTGCGACGTCGACGTGACGCGCACACCGGCGACCGTGCGGATCTGCGGAACCATCGTGTCGCCGGCAAGGAAACCGACCCGCCGTCAGGATCACCCCAAAACGTCGAAGTCGAGCCGGACTGTCTCGGTGCCCAGCTTCACCTCCGAGGTACTCCGCGCGCGCTTGGTTGTGGTGTCCGACGAGGACCCTGAGCACCTGCTGTTCTTCACTCGAAACCACACGCCGCTGACAACTAACAACATCCGACGTCGGCTGAGGGCCGCTCTCGATGGCACTCAGATTGCTGGCGTCACCCCGCACTCGTTCCGCCGGACCGTCGCCACGTTCGTCGACCGTGCCGCTGGCTCCGAACTCGCCGCGGACCTGTTGGGCCACACGTCGGCGGACATCACCAGGGCCCACTACATCGAACCGAACGAGCACGTGAACCCGGTGACGGCCGAGATCCTGGAGGCGCTGGCTCCTCAAGTGCACGATTCCGGACAGGACGACTCAGGAGGGTAGGAGACCGGGCCGCACGCGACAACTCGCGCGTTCCTCTACCAGAAGACGCGGGTCCCGCTCTTTGCGCCGTCGTGCGTGGCTGCCGTTCTCGTATCCGACACACGCCGGCACGGTCCAAGTCTCGACCGGCATACCGAGGAACTCGGCAAGCTCGTAGGCGGACAGAAGTGGCCGAGCACACACCACGGGGCGAGCGCGTGGCACGGACCCTAGATGTGCCGGCCGGACGGAAGCGCTCCTCGGGTCGGGCGGTGAATCAGCGCGGCGTGGAGGATCGAGCGGTTGAGCCCTGCAGCCGGGGTCATCCCGGCCCCCGACCCCCGCCCCGACCCCCCGGCCGAATCCAACGACGTGAACTGAACTATGCGGCCGCCGGTAGCGATAAGACAGCTGAATCTCCGAAGATGACCCGTTCGGGCCATGGCGTATAGCACCACTACCGCTGACCAGCGCGGCTCAACCCGTCGACCATGTTCCCTACCGAAAAAGGAGGCGTCACAGCCCGACAGCATGAAACGCATAGCCGTCATGCGGTACTGACACTCGCGGTCGGGCGGCAGCTGGACGCGGCGCCCCCGCCCGCAGCATCCGATGCCCGGATCTCAACGAAGATGTGGCCTCCCCTCCACCGGACAGCTCGCGCATGCCCGCAGCGCGCAGCCGGGCGGGCCGGCGGCCGGTATGAAGCTGACCACGAGATCCCTAGCGCCACACGACCATTGGCCGAGTCGACGGCACCAACGCCGACAACCAGGGCCGACGGTGTCAGAGATCGCCCGGTCGAGCGGAACCGCGCTCTCGGTGTGCCCGGCCGACCCGTGGCCCGGCCGGGTGGTGGATCTGGCTGTCTCGGGTGATGCGCCGCGCGTGTGAACCAGACCGCTAGTCCCGACGTGCCATACGTCACGACGCGAATGCCCGGTCCGGCCCGGTAGGCCGCCCGGATACGGTTCGGTTCATCGCGTCACCCCCCAAGCCCAGCGCGAAGCAGTTGCGCCCCACCAGACTCCTTCTCGGTGGGGCGCTTCCGCGTCACACCGCTCCACGAGGACCTGGTCAAGGGCATCGTCACCGCTGGTGGACCCAAACCAGCTCTGGCTGAGCGACGTCACCGGTCATCGCATCCTCGAACGGACTCTCTGCCTGTGCGCCACCGAGGACAGTTCTCGAACCGGACCGTCGGCTATTCCATCGACTCCCACGCAGGCTGCTAATCCCCGGCGTCGTTCCGACCGCGAACATGGTCGGAACTCGCGTGCACGCAACGGCATCTCGAGAAATGAGAAGTCTGGCAACAATCCGGGTATTCAACGCGCACACTGGCGAGAAGTGAACGCCACTACATCCGGGGGAAACATGCTGAGCTTCGAAGAAACGGACGAGACCGTCACGCCGTCACAAGCCGAAGATGTGTGCCCCCGGGTTGACGACGTGGATACCGAACAGACAGATCCGATCACGGCCCCAGAGAGTTCGACGAGCGCCGCCGCTCGGCTGCTCGAGCTGGCTGCCGTCACCGCCGACCGGCTCGTCGTGAACGCGAAGACAGAAGCCGAATCGCTGGTCACCGCCGCACGCGCCAGCGCTGATGCGATCCTGGAGTCAAGTCGCGCGGAGGCGCACCGGGTAGCTGCCGAGCTGGCTCGCAGCAAGGAGCAGCAGACCGCCGAGCTCGACCGTGAGCGCACCACGGCCCTGGCCGGGCTTGCCGCCGAGAAGGCCGCCCTTGAGGCGCGGAACGCGACGCTGCGTCAGATGCAGAGCGACCACCGTCGCCAGATGCGTGACCACCTCACCGAGCAGCTCTCATTGCTCGACGCAACACTGCCCGAGGCGCCTACTGCCATCCGCTGACATTCCACCAGTAGTGGCGCGAGCCTGAGCCGGCTGCCACGTCCTGAGTTCTACGCTCGACCCGATGCCCGCTGAGGATCCCAAACCTCGGCGGGCATCCTCACGCCCGAGGCGAGACCGCCGTCCCCGCTGGTTCGATCGCCGTGACCACCGGGACGCTCTCATGCCCTGCCAAGGCACACCCCCAAGGGTGCACCGCCGTGGGGAGCGCGGAGCCTAGTCTCCGAAACAAGAGTTCAGGAGAGCGGGGAACTCCTGAAGCCCAGCGCCCCGTCCGCTTCGAAGAAGCGGGCGGGGCGCGACACCCGTCCGCCCCTGCAGTGCGCGGCCACGCCCTGGTGGCAGGAATAGGGGAGGCCCCGGACTACTTCGACGTCTAGCGTTGCCAGCAGGCGCGACGGCTTTCCCCAAGATCCCAGCGCCACGCGTGCCCGCGCCGCACACCCGGTGACCACGGGGACGGCCCCGATGCCCGCGAGAGCCCGGAGACTCTGGCGGGCATCGTCAAGCCCGAGCGTTCGCCCTTCCCAAAAGCGGGGTGGCGGGCGTAGCGTCCGAGGTCTCCTCCGCGTTCTCGAGCCACGTCGGAGACGTGCCCCAAACCATGGTACGAACCGGTTCCGGAGTGCGTAATGCGCCCCGCGGCCCGGATTCGGGGGACTTCGGGCTGGCGGGGCGCGCCAGCGATTGCGATCCCCCGAGAAGCCCGCCAACCGTGCGTCCCGCGCTGACCCCCGGCAGTCTGGGGCGCATCTTCCGGCCTCCCTTTGGCACAGCCACTGCGCACGAAAGTCTCGGTAGGCGGGGGCCTTTCCGCGATCACCGGTCCCCAGGGGCTGGGGGCCGAAAGGCCCTAGTCCGGCGCCCGCGATGGCACCTAGGTTCTTGATCGTCGCGCCATCCCCCCGGCACAATCCTCCGGCGCGGCTCAGCGCCCCGCCTCGAGTACCAAACGGTGTGAGGCGCTGCTGGCCGCGACCGCCAGTGGCTACGTGGGGTTTCCCAACGGACCTGATCATCGACTGTGTGGACAAACAACTGCGCGGCTCCCTGCTGGTCCGCAGCGATCGCCCGAAGGTGTTCCATAGCCTCGGCCAGCGTCGGGTGCTCGTCGAACACACACGCCCCGTGGTCGCACTCCCACCGACCCTGAGCCGTCTCGATCGCACGGAAGAACCACGCCATCAAGCAAGGGTGGGCACCCTGGACGAAACCAACTAGTGCCGAAGGTCCCCGCTGGAGACCCGAGACTCCGACGGGCATCGTCATCCCCGGATTAGGGTCCGTCCGGTCGCCGATCCTCCCTTGAGCCCCGAAGGGGACCTCCAGGCTCCCGTCACATGGCCCTGACCCGGTCAGCGGGCACGGTGTCGAGTCGGACCTGACTGGGCGCGGTGTGCCACTGCACGTTCGTCAGCGGTGCATCGTCCTTCTCCCACGACGCCCCTGGTGGGGAAGAACGTCATAGATAGGCCATGCATAGTCCCGGAGCCCCGTGTGACAAGGCCGTGGGTCACCTCCCCCCGGGGGTCCAGAGCAGTCTCTGGTCGCTGGGTAGCCGTCGACCTCGGCTGCGTGGCGAAAGACCGCGGTATGAGTCGGCTCTCTCAACGCAGAGCGTCTTCCGTCGCCCGTCATGCGGTCACCCGGTGCCGCCCGCTGATGGCGTCAAGGTTGCGCCCCTCTGCCTCTGCCCGAGGGCCGCGCCCCTACTCGTCCAACGAGGTGACTCGCCTGCGGTACTCCCCGGGTGTGGGTGGCGACAGCTCCGGACCGGCCTGCATGAGTGCCTAGGGATCGTTTAGAGGCGGGTCCCACCGAGCCCTGTGTCCAGGTGAATCCCGCCATGCCAAGGGGTGCGACGCTCCTATGGTTCGTCAAGCCGCAGGGGCGCCGTTTTCGAGTAGGCGGTAGAGGTCGCGGGCGACGTAGTGGGCAAGGCAGCGTTTGATCTCGCGGCTGGTCTTGCCTTCGGCGGTGCGGCGGGCGATGTAGTCGCGGGTGGCTGGCTGGTGCTGGATCCGGCTCTGGACCACGGTGTGCAGGACGTTGTTGAGGTTGCGGTCGCCGTAACGGTTGAGTCGGTAGCGGGTGGTGATCTGACCACTGTTGGCCGGAATGGGTGCGACTCCGGCGAGCATCGCAAACGCGGCCTCGGAGTGGATCCGCCCGGGGTGGGACCAGGCGCACAACACTGTCGCCGCGACGATCGGTCCGACGCCGAACTCCTCGAGCAGATCAAGGCGCCAGCCGCGGATGATGGCCAAGATCGCCTTCTGCAGCTCACGTGCCTCCTTCAACATCGCGTGCGCGCGATGAGCCAAGGTCCGCAGCGCGACGACGGTGCTGGTGGTCTCGACGTCCCACGAGGAGTGAACCCGCAGCTGTGCGGCGGTGGTGAGCATCGCGGCGAGCTTCTGGCCGCGGAACCGAGCTCGGATGGGTTCGGGTGCCGCGATCACCAGGCTGAAGACCTGTAGCTGGGCCTCGGTGGAGGCATTGATCGCCGAGCGGCGCGCAGCCAGGAGCACCGACAGTGCTTGGCGTTCGCCACCAGTACGGGGAGTCCCCAACCGCGCTCGCGCCATCGCCTCACGGGCGGCACGGACCGCATCCAGCGGGTCGGACTTCGCGCCGTTGCGGCGCGCGGCCCGCTTCGGGCGGTCCAACCCGATGACGATCTCCGACATCTCCAGCAGATGCCGGCTCAAGCCAGCACCGTGACCGCCGGTCCCCTCGATCGCCCAGGCCCGCAACGTGGCGTGTGCCCGTTCGCGAACTCCACGAGCTCGGCATAGCCCTCGACTGTCGCCTCGACCGAGATCTCGTCGAGCACCCCACCCGTCGCGGTGTCGAGGACCGCCGCGGAGTGGGTGTGGACGTGGGTGTCGACGCCGATAACAACATCGACCACTTCGCGTAGATCGGTCAGACTGTTCATGCGTTCTCTCCTCCGCCGGACGGGACGTGGTTCCGGTCCGGGACGGAGGCTCGGCAGGACTGTGATGAGACACGCCAGGCGCTGCTAACGCCAGGTGGTCAAGCTCCTGATCAGGCCAGCTCCTCCAACCGGGCCGGGGCCGGCAACCACGAGCGGACAGGTCGCAGCAAGGCACAAAGCCAGTCACTCCGGGGGTCACACCCGCGGTCACCAACCCACAGCCCACCACCATCAGGCTGCGCAGGCGATCCTCACAGCCACTCCGCCGCCAGTTGGCGCCCGGTGTGTCTGGTCGTCAGGCCGTCATGACTGCCCGAGTTGGCTTACCCCTCGACATCCCGGCGGAACGTGCCGAAACGGTCAAGCCCTGCCTCGCGACTTTGGGGTGAGAGGTCCGATGTCCGACCCGGGACGGGACTTCGGACTCTGTGAGAGCCACTGGGCGTGCGCGGATCCTCGAAGGCATGCGGTCACTGCACTTGGTCCTGGCTGCGCTAAGGCGACCTGGTGACCCCTGGTTTCGACACCGCCCAGGGCTCGCACTGATCGTCATCGCCGGATTGTTCGCCTCGGTCTTTGCGCTGCGCCTGTCCGCCGGCACCCCAGTGGACGCTTACTCGATGCTCTACGTCTTGCCCGTGGCGCTGGCCGCGACCGCGTTCGGACAGCGTGGTGGCATAGCGGCCGCCATGGTCGCGGTCGCCCTGATCGTGGTGTGGACGCTGGCGCGGGACGTGACCCTCAGTCCCCTCAGCTGGGCCTCACGCGTCGGACCCCTTGCCCTGCTTGGCGTGCTCCTGGGCAGGTCGACTGACCGCGCACTTCGAGCTGACGCGGAACGCAGACGGCTCGAGCGCACCGCCTTGCTCCACCGGCAGGCGATCGAGATCAATGACTCGCTGGTGCAACAGCTGGCTGCGGCCAAGTGGTCGTTTGAAGCTGGGCATTCCGACACCGGCTTAGAAGCTCTCACCTCGGCCGTCCACGAGGCGCAACAACTCGTCTCAGGACTGATCCGGGCAGCTGGCATGGCCGACCACAGCGAGCAGGTGCCCAGCGCGGTAGACATGTTCGAAACGCTCGCGAGGCCCCCCTAGGGTCGGCTGCCTTCGGTGCGCTCGGCCCAGACACGCGAGCGCTGCTGCACAAACGGGATCCGGCGCTGTTTGGCTGCGGTTATCTGGACTCGGTGATGGTCACGCAGCACATGCCGGGCGTCGGGGTCAGGCCGGCCTGCAGGGGCACCGGTCCGACGCGTTCGAGCAAGCCTTCGATGAGGTCGAGGTTCATCCCGCAGACGAGATCGGTGTGGTGTTGCGCGAGGCTGTGGAAGGGGCAGTTGGCCAGCCTGATCGCCCTACCATCGGTGCGCGGTTCGTAGCCCTGCTCGGTGAGGACCTCGTTGACTGCGTCGACGATCATGCTCGTGGTGGGGCGGCCGCCGGCCTTGTCGCGCGCTTGCTGTCCCAGGGCTTGTCCGGCCTGCTTGGCGGCGGCGCTGAGCGCTTGACCGATGGGCACCGTCGTCTCCTCGGCGGTCGCGATCGCCTGGGCCATGACGTGCCCGGCGAGGTCGTAGCGTCGCCCGGGCAGGCTGACCTCGATCTCGCGTGAGGCCCGCCGGTAGCGCTTGGCCGGTCGACCTGCACCGGGACCGCCTCGCCCCGGTGGCCGGGTGTACTCGGCCTCCAGTAGGCCTTCCTCCTCGAGCTTGTTGAGGTTGAACTTCGCTACGTGGTGCGCGACCCCGACCGCTTCAGCAGCCTGCTCGCGACTAACCGGCTCGGGTTGTGCCACCACGAAGAAGTAGAGCGCTCGGCGAACCGGTTCGGCGAGCGCAGCAACGCTCGCCACACGACTGGGGAAGTCCTGAGGGGTCACGGCGTGCTCCTGGATGCCTGGATCTTCTAACAGATACATATCTTGACGATAGAGAGAAGAAGGTCTAACGTCCAATGTAATATCCGTTAGAAGGAAAGGCAAGAAGACCATGACCGTCACCAACCCACCCGCGGGCAGCAGTGCTGGCCAGCTCTCCACCGCCGAGCAGCTCAGGTCCGACCCGACGTTCCAGGCGTTCTGGCTGCTTCGGATCGGGTTCACCGTCGCGCCGATCCTGTTCGGGATCGACAAGTTCGCGCACGTGATGACCAACTGGGACAAGTACCTGGCACCCTGGGTGAACGACCTGGTGCCGGGTACTGCCCATCAGGCGATGTACGTCGTGGGGATCATCGAAATCGTCGCGGGCTTGGCTGTGCTGACCAAGCCCCGCTTCGGTGGCTACCTCGTCGCGGCCTGGCTCCTGGGAATCATCGTGAACCTGCTCAGCATCGGCGGTTACGCCGACGTGGCGCTGCGTGACTTCGGCCTGCTCCTGGCCGCACTCACTCTGGCCCGGCTCGCCACCGCGTTCCCGACCGGCCACCGCGTCACCAGCCAGTAGGACTCCAGCCGAGGATCGGGACACTGCGATGACCACCGCATACGTCCTGTCAGGTGGCGGCAGCCTGGGTGCCGTCCAGGTCGGGATGCTGCAGGCCTTGACCGAACGCGGCGAAAGCCCAGACCTGCTCATCGGCACCTCGGCTGGTGCCATCAACGTCACGTACGTGGCCGGACATGGCACCCGCCGAGCCTCGCTGGACACCCTCGCCAACCTGTGGGGTGGATTGCGACGTCGCGACGTCTTCCCGCTCAGCCCGGGTAGGCACCTGCTTGC
The DNA here is from genome assembly GCF_008761635.1 of Nocardioides cynanchi. Classification (NCBI taxonomy): domain Bacteria; kingdom Bacillati; phylum Actinomycetota; class Actinomycetes; order Propionibacteriales; family Nocardioidaceae; genus Nocardioides; species Nocardioides cynanchi. Next base: position 1,898,499 of record NZ_CP044344.1, on the reverse strand, counting down.
GCTGCTGGGTCGACGCGAGTCGATGTTCTGCGCGACCGGCCTACGCCGACTGCTCACAACGCACCTCCCCTACGAGCTGCTGCAGGACGCAACGATCCCGGTGCACGTGGTGGCGACCAACCTGCTCTCCGGACAGGAGGTCCTGCTGTCGACGGGAAACGTGGTGAGCGCCGTGCTTGCCAGCACGGCCGTCCCGGGGCTCCTGCCCGCCGTACCGCGGGAGGGGTTGACGCTGGTCGACGGCGGGCTCGCCAACAACACGGCCATCTCCCAAGCGGTGGCCCTGGGTGCTGACCGGATCTTCGTGCTCCCCGCAGGCGTCGCCTGCGCTTTGGAAACACCACCGTCCAGTCCCTACGCCACCGCACTGCACGCACTGAGCTTCCTGACCCAACAACGCCTGATCCACGACGTCACCGTCCACTCGGGGCAGGCCGACCTGCACCTTCTGCCACCACTGTGCCCGCTGGCCGTCTCATCTGCGGACTTCACCCATGGCCGCGAACTCGTCGACCGCGCCCGTCGTGCCGCCGGGAGTTGGCTCGACGACGGCCACGACCAGCTACCTCACCCGGAACGCTTCCTGTCACTCCACCAGCACACGTCAGCCGCTTCGCCCAGACGCCGAAAGCACCTCGTCAGTGGCTCCGCCACGACACGTGCAGTAGGGGTGGCGAAGTCCACCGTCAAAGACATGGGTGGCGGACTCGGAACCACCAACCTCGACCCGGTCGAGGCCAACGTGCGTCTCACCGCCGCCTGTCTGCGCCCGGAGGGTCCGCAACCGCCGCTCAGCTGATACGTCACCTTGCTTCACAGTGAGCGCACGTGCAGCCGGCGTCTGACCTTCAGTCGGCTTCGGAGATGGCACGCCGTGCTCCGAGTCCTGGCGAGCACGCAGAGGGCTGCATCCAAAGCACACCAAGGTGCCACGCTCTGGCGTGGGGATCACCGGATCGGCAGACTCGCAACATGAAGCCTCCTCCACCACTGCATGTGTCCTCAGACGACTGGGGCAGGCTTGCCCAACGGGTGGTAACGGAGGCCGAGTCCTTCATGGAGCGCCTCGAAACGTCGCCGATCAGACCCGCCTCGACCGGTGAGGAGACGCTCGATCTCTTCGGTGGTCCCGTACCGGAGACCGGGCTGGGTGCTGCTGCGCTCGATGACCTGCGGGCCGTGGCGGACCACAGTCGCGCGGGTAACGGGCGGTTCTTCGGATACGTGATGGGATCCGGTGAGCCCGTGGCGGCTCTGGGCGACCTGTTCGCGTCCGTGATCAACCAGAACGGCACCGCTTGGCGATCGGGCCCGGCGACGGCGATCATCGAACGGACCGTAGTCGCCTGGCTCGCTGAGGCGATCGGATGCCCGGAGTTCAGCGGCATCCTGACCAGTGGCGGGTCACTGGCCAACCTGATGGGCCTCGCCATGGCTCGGGAGGCGCAGGTGCCTGCTAACGACTCCGGGGTCTCCGGGGGTGTCGTCTACACCTCGTCCGAGGCTCACATGTCGATCGGTAAGGCAGTCAGTCTGCTGGGGCTCGGCCGGGACAATCTTCGTCTGCTTCCTTGTGAGGATGACTTTCGGTTGTCTCCCGAGGTTCTACGAAGCGCCGTGAGCGCCGACCGGGCCGCTGGGCTGAGCCCTATGGCGGTTGTTGCCTGTGGCGGCACGATCGTGACCGGTGCGGTGGATCCGATTCTCGAACTTGTCGCAGTGGCCAAGGATGAGCACCTGTGGGTGCATGTCGACGGTGCGTACGGCGTTCCGGCCGCGATGGTGGATCCCGAGATGTTCACCGGACTAAACGGCGTCGACTCCATATCAATGGATGCGCACAAGTGGCTCTACCAACCGCTCGACTGCAGCGTGCTCCTCTATCGGGACCGCTCGGCCGCACGACGTACGTTCTCGATGACCGACGACTATGCCGGTTCGCTGAGCGCCGACCCGATCGAGGGCGACGTCTTCTTCGAGGAGACGATCGAGTTGTCCCGTCGGGTCCGGGCCCTAAAACTATGGATGTCACTGCGCTATCACGGGTTGGCCGCCTTCCGCGAGGCCATCGCAGACAACATGCGGCTGGCCCAGGTGCTCGCGAAGCTCATCGACGAGGAGCCGGCCCTGGAGAGGGTGGCAGACGTCCCGCTGAGCGCCGTCTGCTTCCGGTGGATAGCAGGCGACCCGGCATTGCGAGACGAACAGAACGTCGAGATCCTGGACAAAGTGAACCGAAATGGACGTGTCTACCTTTCGAACGCGACGGTCCGTGGCGAGTTCGCGCTCCGCGCCTGCATTACCAACCACCGCACCACAGACGCCGACGTCGCCGCGGTCATCGAGGAAGTCAAGGCTGCGGCACCTCTGTGAGCCGTGAGTGGGCTTGATGCCCTGCTCACGCCCTTTCGGCACGGCTGGGGACCTTGACAGTGGGTGTGAGGAGCGGCACTCTCTTGGCAAGTCATTCGTATCCAAACGGATTTGAATGACGATCGCCTTCATTGACCCTTGCCTCGAGGAGAGCAGGATGACCCAACTCCAACCAGCCTCTGATGAGACGAGCCAGACGTCGCTGCATCACGGGCGACTCGGCATCCTCGGGATCGTCTTCTTCGTCGTCGCCGCCGCGGCCCCGCTCGTGGGCATGACCGGCGGCGTCCCGGTGGCCATCGTGCTCGGCAACGGGGCGGCAGCGCCCGGCGCCTACATGGTCGTCGGCGTGGTCTTGCTGTGCTTCTCCGTCGGGTACGCCGCGATGGCGACGAAGGTCACCAACGCCGGGGCCTTCTTCGCGTTCGTCGGACGCGGCCTGGGCATCATCCCCGGGGTCGGATCGGCCTTCGTGTCGCTGGTCGCCTACATCGCCGTCCAACTCGCGGTCTACGGGTTCTTCGGCGCGGTGATCGCCGGCCAGATGGACTCGAGCTTCGGGATCTCGTGGTCGTGGTGGGTTTGGGTGCTCATCGCGTGGGCTGTCGTCACCGGGCTCTCGGCGCTCTCGGTCGACATCGGGGCGAAGGTCCTCGGCGTCCTGATGAGTTTCGAGCTCCTGTCGCTGATGGTCACCTCGTTCGCCGTCCTCTTCTCGGGGAACAAGCCGGAGGGCATCAACTTCGGGGCGTCGTTCTCGCTGCCGAACATCTTCGTCGGCGGGCTCGCGAGCACAGCCGGTGTTGCTTTGCTCTTCGCGTTCGCGTCCTTCATCGGATTCGAGGCCACCGCGATCTACGGCGAAGAGGCGCGCGAGCCGCACAAGACCGTGCCCCGGGCGACGTACCTGGCGATCGTCACGATCATGGTGATCTTCGGGTTCGCGTCGTTCGCGATCGTCACAGGTCTCGGTTCGTCGCAGGTGATCGACCAGGTCGTCAAGCTGTCCACGGTCAACAAGGTGCCGTTGACCGACCCGGCGAACGTGCTGTTCACGGTGGCCGAGACCTATGTCGGGAGTTGGATGCGCGACGTCATGTCCTGGCTGGTGATCTCCTCGCTCTTCGCCGGACTGCTCGCGTTCCAGAACTCCGCGGCCCGGTACTTCTTCGCCATGGGCCGTGCCGGGGTGCTGCCGAAGGCGCTGGACCGGGTGAACGGCCGGGGTGCTCCGCTGACGGCGACCCTGACGACCTCGGTCATCACTCTGCTCGTCATCGTGGACTTCGCCGTGCAGGGTCGTGACCCTGTTCTCACGCTGTTCTACTGGTTCTCCGGGCTGGCGGTGCTCGCCATCGTCTTCGTCGAGATCCTCGTCTCGATCGCCGTGATCGCCTTCTTCTCGCGGCGCCAGGGCGAGGTCTCGGTCTGGGCCTCGGTGATGGCTCCGCTGCTGTCCATCGGGGGGCTCCTGGTCGGCCTGTGGCTGCTGGCCTCCCGGTTCGGGCTGCTGGCGGGGACGGTGAAGGCGGGCGTGGACCCGAGCACGCAGCCGTGGGGCCTGAACACCACCGGGTGGATCCTCGTGGTCTCGCCGTTCGTGATGTTCGTGGTGGGCACCATTGTCGGCAAGATCCGATTGACCGAGGAGAACGAGGACGCGATCGCCGACCTCGTCACGTGACCTGACATCTTGCCTGCGTGACGAGGCCCCGGGTGATCGCACCCGGGGCCTCGTTGCAGCCATCCGCGCTCAGCCGAGGCTGCGGCCCGCATCCGCGAGACGACGACACAGGTCGGGTAGGTCCTTGACCGTCCGGCAGAACATCGCCGGCTTGAAGCAGACCGTGGTGAACCCCTGCTCCACCTGTCGGGGCAGGTCGGCCAGCGCAACGTCGAGGTCCGCCACGTCATCGGACCCGCGGAACGTGGCCCGGATCCCGCCCACTTTCTCCAGTTCGGCGAGGTCACGCCCGGCCTCGGACATCGCCGCTTCCAGCGAGCGCAGGTCGTCGTCCGACAACGGTCCGAACGGGTTGAGGCCCTTGCCGTAGCGGACCAGGCGACGGATCAACGGTGGGTGCATGCCCTGCCCGCCGAACCAGAACGGCGGCCCCTCCGAGGTGGACGCACCTGGTTCGAGCCAGATGTCGGTGAACGGGAAGCGGGGTCCGGCGTGGCTGATCGGGTAGGGGCCCCACGCCTTGGCCAGGACCTCGAGCTGCTCGTCGAGGATCCGGCCGCGCTCCTCGAACGGCACGCCCAGTGCGGCGTACTCGTCCCGGCTCCAGCTGACCGTCGGCAGCACGACCAGCCGGCCGCCCGACAAGAGGTCCAGCGTGCCGAGCTCCTTGGCGAGCAGCAACGGATGGCGAAGCGGTGCGATGATCGCGCCCGCGACCAACCGCAGCCGCTCGGTCGCCTGCGCGATCGCCGAGAGCAGGACGAGGCTGCTCGGCCAGGCGTACGACGGCGGCTGGTTGCCCGGCGCCGCGTAGTCGCGAGGATTGGCCATCCGTCCGGCTGCCCCGGCGTCGCGGCCGAGCAGGACGTGCTCGCTGAGCATGACGCCGTCGACCCCGTTGGCCTCGGCCGTGACCGCCAGGTCGACGAGCCCCCGCAGATCGCGAGGATCGACCAGCGCGTCGTTCTCGGTGAGCACCATGAGCCAGCGGAGGTCCATCTGCACCCTTCCCTCACGCCGGTCGTCAGCGCAGACTGATCAAGGTGGTGTCCAGCTCGGTGCACTTCTCGCCGCGAGAACCGCGGAGGACGGTCGCCTGGGCGCTCACCGGTCGGTCTCGACGGTGGAGGGGTAGAGATCCTTGCTCGGGGTGCGGATGCCCCGGAACTCCCAGTCGCCACCGAGAGCGGTGGACACGACCTCTTCGCTCTCCGTGGGCTGTGCGCCGACGTCCGAGCGGATGGGCTCGGGGCCGGTGACGATGTGGTTGGTCAGTCGCCCGAGTCCGTCGACCTCGACCTCGACGACGTCTCCGGGCTGCACCGGGCGTGAGTTTGCCGGCGTACCCGAGAACAGCAGGTCGCCGGGCGTGAGCGTGATCGTGCGGGCGATGTCGGCGACCAGGTAGTGCATGTCCCACTCCATCTCGTCGGTGGATGCCTCCTGCCGGGTCTCGCCGTTGACGATCGTGCGCAGTGTCTTGCCGCGGAAGTCCCAGTCGGTGACCAGCCCGGGGCCCACCGGCGCGAGTGTGTCGGAGCCCTTGACCCGCAGCATCGAGCCCGCGTCGGTGTCGCGGAAGTCGTGGAGGCCGTAGTCGTTGCCGATCGTGTATCCGGCGATGTAGTCACCGGCTTCCTCGGGCGAGACGTTGCGGCAGGTGCGGCCGATCACGATCACGATCTCGCCCTCGTAGTTGAGCCATCGGCAGCCCTCTGGACGCACGACTGCGCCCTGGTGGGAGTTCAGCGCTGTCACCGGCTTGTGGAAGTACGTGGGAGCCGGCGGCAGCTTCGTCATGAACTCACGGGTCCGGCTGTTGAAGTTGAGGTGGACCGCGATGATCTTGGACGGTTCGGTCGGCGGCAGGTGGATGGCGTCGTCGACAGCCACCTCGCGTCCGTCGGCGGCCCGGAGGGTGTCCCCGTGGCGCACGACCTGGACGGGGGCGCCGTCGAGCAGGATTCGGCGGTACTCCGTCATGTGTCGTCTCGTCTCGGAAGTCAGCCTGCGGCGGGCAGGTCGGGGCCGCTCGTCTGGCGTGTGTACTCCGGATCGGGCGGGGTCGGATGCGTTCCGGGAAAGCCGTCGGCGGGGCGGTCGAACCACAGGTGGACCTGGCCCGTCCCGATCGAGTTCTCGTACTCGCCGTACTGCCTTGCAGCGGCGCGGAGATCGCCCTCGCCGAGCGCGCCAGCCATCATCAGGTAGTGGGCGAACATGGCCTCCGGGCGAAACCTGAGGAAGTCGTCCATCGTGTCGAGCACCTTGGCGTGCTCGCCGTTCTTGAACCAGTCGATGCGCTCGAGATCGGCCGCGTAGGCCTCCGGCGTGCGGATGTGCGACGGGTCGCCGGCCTCGTGGTCTCGCAGCTCGCGCAGCTTCCAGAAGGTGTGCGACAGAGCCCCGGAAGCGACGAGCAGGACCTTGCGGTCGGTGCTCGCGATGGCGTCGCCGAGGGCGCGGCCGGCCCGCAGGAAGTCCTCGGTGACGCCGGTCTGCGCGACGCTGACGGAGATCCAGCGCTTGTCCAGACCCTCCCCGAGGAACTTCCATAGGTTGAGCGTCGCGTAGTACATCGGCAAGTAGGGGTCGTCGATGGCGGTGATCCAGGTGCTGTGCGCGGGCGCGGCGGCCTCCACCGCGAACGCGAGCTCCGGATCGCCGCGCCAGTCGTAGGGGATGCGGCACATGCCGCGAGGAAGCTCCTCGGCGGTGAACAGGCCGGCCCGGCGGTCCTGCGCGGTCAAGACAAACTCGACCGTGGTGAACCAGTGCGAGTCGAGGACCACGACGGTGTCGTAGTCGAGGGTCTCGAAGACCTCCTCCCGCAGTTGGTGCAGGCCGGGAACGAGGGAGATCTCCTTGCCCTCGTTGATCGCCAGCCGCGTCTCCCTGGGGAGCATGATGGTGGGTACGTGCGCGAGGATCCCCGCGCCGACAACTTCGCCCATGTCAGTTCCATCCTTTCGGAGCGAACACCGAATTCTTCACGTCACAGTAGAAGTCGAATGACCACGTGCCACCCTCGCGGCCGATGCCGGAACGCCCGCTCCCACCGAAGGGCGCGCTCAGGTCACGGACGAAGAAGCAGTTGACCCAGACGGTGCCGGCGCGGACAGCCGAGGCGACCCGTTCCGCCCGTTCCTGGCTCCCGGTGACGATCGTCGCCGCGAGGCCGTAGTCCGTGTCGTTAGCCATCGCAATGCCGTCGTCCTCGGTGGAGAAGCCCTGGAGCGTCAGGACCGGGCCGAAGACCTCCTGGCAGGTGATCTCCATGGTCCGGTCGACCCCCTCGAAGACCGTGGGCCGGTAGTAGAAGCCGCCAGTGGCGACGTTGAGCTCGTCGTTCGGGCCACCACCGAGGATGACCTCCGCGCCACCGGCGACGGCGCGCTTCACGAACCCGTCGACCCGCTCGAAGTGCGACTTGCTGACCAAGGGCCCGAGATCGACGCCCTCGTCCCTGGAGTCGCCCTGGACGAGCGTCGCGGCACGCTCGAGGAAGCGCGCGCGGAACTCGTCGTAGATTCCGTCCTGCACGAGCATGCGGACCGCAGCGAGGCAGACCTGGCCCGAGTTGTCGAACTGCTCGACGGCGAGGTCGACGGCCAGGTCGAGGTCGGCGTCATCGAACACCAGGAGTGGGGACTTCCCTCCCAGCTCGAAGCTCACCGGAGTGACGTTGCGCGCGGCCGACTCGCCGACCTTGATCGAGGTCGGCACTGAACCGGTGAAGCAGATCCGCCGGACGTCCGGGTGCGCGACCAGCGGTGCGCCGGCCTCGTTCCCAAGGCCCTGCACGACGTTGAAGACGCCGGCCGGCAATCCAGCCTCATGGGCAATGTCGGCGAAGAGGGACGCGGTCAACGGCGCCCACTCCGGTGGCTTCGCGACGACGGTGTTGCCCGCGGCGAGCGCCGGACCGATTCGCCAGGTTGCCAGCATGAGCGGTGCGTTCCACGGCGTGACGATGGCCGTGACACCCGCCGGGTCCCAGGTCACGTGGTTGCGGTGCCCGCGCGTGTCGAAGTCGGAATGCACCAGCGAGCTGAGATGGTCGGCGAAGAACCGGATGTTCATCGCGACCCGCGGCATCACGCCCCGTCGGTGCGACCGGAGCAGCGAGCCGTTGTCGCGGGTCTCGACCTGCGCCAGGTCCTCGATCCGCGCCTCGATGCCGGCGGCGACCCGGCGAAGGAGCTCGGCGCGCTCGGCCGGTGAGGTGCGTGACCAGCCCACGAACGCGTCCTTCGCCGCGGCCACCGCGGCGTCGACCTCGGCCGTGCCGCCACGGCTCACCACGGCGATCACCTCGCCGTCGAGGGGGGACACGTCCTCGAACGTGTCGGCGTTCGCCACGCGTCGGCCGCCGATCCAGTGTCGGGTGTCGACGTCCACGCCGGCAACTCTCGCACTGGTCATTCGGGGCCTCCGGTAGTTGTCGGTCTGGCCGGGTATGACCGTGGCTGGTCTGGTCCCGCGGCACCCCTTGTGGGTATCGTTCGGATGCAAACGGTATTCCTGAGCCCGAGAGGCGTCAAGTGATGTCACGTAGTCCGTTGATCGCGATCCCGGCCCGGCTCTCCGAATCCGCCTCGGCTCACCGCTTCCGGGCGATCACCACCGCCCGCGCCCTGTCCGAGGGGGTGCTGCGCGCCGGAGGTGAACCGCTGAGCGTGCATCCGTGGGCTCCGGGGGGCCAGGTGACGCCCGAGGAGGCGGGTCGCAGACTGGCCTTTGCGGACGCCGTTCTCCTGCCGGGCGGTGGCGACGTGTCCCCCGCGTCGTACGGCCAGAGCACGACGAGCGACGAGGTCTACGACGTCGACGAGGAGCAGGACGCCTTCGACTTCGCGACGGCACAGTGGGCCCTGACTGCGGGCGTGCCGCTCTTGGCTGTGTGCCGTGGCTGGCACGTCGCCAACGTCGTGCTCGGCGGAGACCTGGAGCAGCACATGGCTCAACCACACCGTCACGTCGTGCACGACGTCGCCGTGGAGCCGGGGAGCGTCCTGGCCCAGGCCGTCGGACCGTCCGTCGCCGTCTCGTGCTTCCACCACCAGAGGGTCTCCCGGCTCGGCGACGGGCTGGAACCCGTTGCCCGTGCCACCGACGGGACGATCGAGGCCGCAGAGCTCCGCGGCTCGCGTGGCTGGTTCCTCGGCGTCCAGTGGCATCCGGAGGACACCGTGACGAGCGATCCTGCGCAGCTGGCGCTGTTGGACGCGCTCGTCGCGGCCGCCCGCTGAGCGCTCAGGCGGTCTCGGCGCGCTTGACCACCGCTCGGAGCGAGCGAGCGAGCTGGAGGACGGCGGCCTCGTCGAGGTCGACCGTCACGAAGGCCTCCTCGGCGTTGAACTCCGGGAACAGCTCGGTCATCAGCTCCTGACCCTTGTCGGTCAACGAGAGCAGTACCCGGCGCGCGTCGTCAGGGTGCACCGTGCGGTCCACGAGGCCCTTCGACATCAACGTCTTCTGAACTCCCGTCAGCGTGCCCTTGGAGATGCCGGCCTCCGACGCGACGTGCCGGCTCTCGACTTCACCCCAGATCCAGATCACCCAGAGCACCACCCAGGCCGTCCAGGTCAGCTCGTGGGGCGCGAGCACGCGCCGTTCGACGTAGTTGCGCACGGCGTTCGCCGCCCGGTAGATGTTGGACACGGCGGTCATCGCGGCCATGTCGATCGAGAGTCCCGCGAGGCGGTCAGCGACGGCCTGCTCGGTGGCCTCCAGGGTGAAGTCCCCCGCCGCGTGGTCCTGCCCAGCCGCCGCGGTGGCACGGGCATAGCGGCTCAGCGAGCACGCGGCGTCGTCGCACGGGCACCTCGACGGGTCACAGTTGTCGCTGTTCATCGCGGGTGGGCGCTGCGGCGCACGAGCCTCGTCCTGCTCGCGCTTCGAACGCGGCTTCGAAGCTGGCACGCGCCCAGTCTACGGGTCGTTAGGACCCGCACAGATCGGCTGCCCGGGTGTCTTCGTCCGCGAAGGCGACCGTGTCCAGGAAACGATCGACGAGTCGGCGCCCGCGCACGGCGGCGTCGGCTTCCCTGTGCACGGTCTGGGCGAGCAACTCGTCCGCGTCCGCGCCGTTCGCCTCGAGGTAGCCACGTCCGCCGTTCTCGAGCCATCCCCGGAGCGTCGAGGCGGTGAGCTCAGGATGGAACTGGACGGCAAGGCTCCTGCCGACGACGAATGCCTGCTCGGCGTCCGGCGTGTGCGCCAGCACGCGAGCGCCCGGAGGCGCGACCCACTTGTCGTGGTGCCACTCGAACCAGGGGCCCGGTTCGACCAGACCGGGCTCGTCCGAGGAGATCGGGTACCAGCCGATCTCGGACCGCTCGGCACGGACGACCGAACCGCCCAGAGCGGTCGCGAGCGCCTGGCCGCCGAAGCAGATGCCGAGGATCGGGACCCCTGCAGCGTGGGCTGCTCGCAGCAAGGTCAGCTCCTCGAGCACCCACGCGCCGATCGTCACCTCGTCGTAGACAGACCACGGCGCACCCATCGGGACCAGGACGTCGTACGCCGTCGGGGCGGGGAACGTCGCCGTCACCCCCGGATCGTGGAACCGGTCCTCGGGCACGATCAGGAGCTCCTGGACCTCGAACCCTCGCGCCTCGAACTGGTCGCCGATGTGACTGACCGGTGACGCGTGGTCGTGCTGGATGAACAGCGCGCGCATATGAAACCTTTCGTTCGGACCCAAACATATACCGCCGAAGCCGGGTGCAACCACACCGATCTGCGTGGACACTCTTCCCAACCCGTCCGAAGCCGACTATCGTTCGGTCCCGAACGAAGTGGTCGCCGGGTAGTCAGGGAGCTTCTATGACCAGCACCGATGTGTCCGCCCTGATCGAAGAGCTGAGGGCCAAGGGCATCGACGTCATCCGCGTCTCCTATCCCGACCTCATCGGCGTCGATCGCGGACGTGACGTGCTGCTCGAAGAGCTCGAGACGACCCTGGGCCACGGCATCGCCTTCTGCCGCGCCGTCTACCACACCTCGCCGATGGGTGACGTAGTCCCGGTACAGGGCGGCGTCGAGTCGGGACTGCCCGACATCAGCGCCCACCCCGACCTCTCGACGCTGACCGACCTGCCGTGGGAGCCGGGCGCCCTCTGGTGCCTGGCGGACACCACAGTCCTCGGTGGCGCCCCCGCGGAGGAGTCCCCCCGCGAGGTGGCGCGGCGCGTCCGTGAGCGGCTCGCCGAGCTCGGCCTTTCCGCCGTGGTCGGTCCGGAGCTGGAGTTCTATCTTCTGGAGGAGGACACCGCCTCACCGACCGGCTGGAAGCGGTATGCCGACGCCCCGGGCAACGTCTACGTGGTCGGCCGCAAGGGCGACCCACGCGGCGTGCTGCTGACCATGCTGCGCTACCTGCGTGACGCGTCGCTGCGAGTGACCGCGGCCAACCACGAGTTCTGCGGTGGTCAGTTCGAGATCAACCTGGACCACTCCGACCTGCTCGACGCCGCCGACCGCGCCTTCCGGATGAAATCGGCGGTGCAGGAGATCGCCCGCCACGAGGGCATGCTCGCCACGTTCATGGCCAAGCCCTTCAACGACGAAGGCGGCAGCGGCTTCCACCTGCACGTGTCGCTCGTGGACCAGGACGAGCAGAATCTCTTCGGCGACCCGGGCGGGGAGCACGGCCTCTCCGAGATCGGCCGGTACGCGATCGCCGGCGTGCTCGCGCACGCACCGGCACTGGCGGCGGTCCTGAACCCCACGATCAACTCCTACAAGCGGTTCGGTCCCGACACGCTGGCTCCGTGGCTGATCGACTGGGGTCTCGACAACCGCAGCGCGATGGTCCGGATCCCGCCCGAGCGCGGGGCCGCCTCCCGGATGGAGGTACGCCTCGGCGACGCGACCGCCAACCCCTACCTGGCAATCGCGGCGATCGGAGCCGCGATCTACCTCGGAGTCCGCGACAAGCAGGAGCCCCCGAGGCCGCTCGAGGGCTACGGCTACGATCCCGAGTCGGCCCCGAAGCTGCCTCAGTCGTTGCCCGAGGCTCTCGACGCGCTCGAGGCCGACACCGAGCTGCGCGAGGTCCTCGGCGACTTCTTCGTCGACTCGTTCCTGACCTACAAGCACAATGAAACCGAGCGCTTCGCCCACTTCGTCACCGACTGGGAGTTCCGCGAGTACGCCTACCACCTCTGACCGGGGCCTCCTGGCTGCGGCTCAGCCCCTGCTCCGCCGATCCGGTGGCGTACGGCCGCGAGCAAACCTCGCGACGACGTCAGTTGCGGCCGCTCGAGTCAGCGGTGGGCGAGCGTCGTACCGCCGTCCCAGCTGGTGCCGACCTGCATGTAGTAGCCGCTGATCACCTCGCGCACCGGCAGTGTGGAGGCGACGTCGTCCCACGGGCTGTCGAAGAGCTCGAGGCTGGCATCCGCCTGCCAGGCTTGTCCGTGCTCAAAGCCCACACCGCTCATGGTCACGACCTCGTCGAGCGACCAGCCGGTCGCGCCGCGCTCGATCGGACGCACCTGGCGGTGGTGCAGCATCGGCAGGGAGTTGACGAACCCGTTGGTGTCGCTCGGCTCGGTCAGCGTGATCGTGGCCTGCGCCAGTCGATGGTCGTACGCCGCGAGGGAGGCGCCGAACCGGCCGCCTGCCTCGACTCGTGGCGCGCCCCTCCCGAACGGCATCGGTCGGGTCTGGTGGATCGAGCCGAGCTTCTTCGGGTAGCCCTGGTGAAGCCCGCGGGCGATCGCGAAGTCGGTGGTGACCCAGATCAGGACACAACGGGAGTAGGTGGCCCCCTCGAAGCGGCAGCGGACCACCGCGAAGGCCTCCTTGTACTGCGACCGAGAAGGGTCGAGCAACTCGGCGCCCTCGGTCGAACAGGACTGCCAGTCGGCCCAGATGAAGGCGACGGCGCCCGGATCGTCGTCGGCGAGGTCGACCTCAGCGGGCAGGAGGGCGCGCACCTTGTCCTCGTCGGTGCGGTACTCCACGGTGAGCAGGTCACCGCTGTAGAACCACGGCGGGTTCGGGATCAACGCGCTGTGGCCACTCTCGGTGTACGGCGGGGCGAACCCCTTCAGCTCGGGCACGGTCTCTCCTGGCACGGGTAGTCGGGGCTCGGGTCGTACCGGATGGTCATCACACGTGTGCGTGGCGGGTCAGCCAGGCGCGCTCCTCGGCGACCATGCCGCGCACGATCTCGCGCACCCGGAGGGCGGCCACGTCGGCGGCGACGTTGACCTCGGGCCCAGCACCGTAGCAGTGGAGGGTGGCCTGGGCGGTCTCCATCGCGGTCTGCACCCGTGCGTAGTAGTCGGCGAACATCTCCTGCATCCGCGCGTCAGCGGCCGGATCCCCGACCGCGAAGTCCCGGCTCACTCGCCAGTGGAGCCGGCTCGAGGCGTCGTCGACCGGGGTGACGAGCTGGGTGAAGCGCAGCCGCGCGATCCCGCCTTCGTACGAGGTGTCCCAGTGGTCGACCCACGCCGCAGGCGACAGGAAGAACCCGCCTTGCACCGTGGTGCCGTCCACGTCCACGGTCCCGAGCATCTCGGCCTGCCAGGCGGGCAGTGGGGAGGGAGGGAACTCACGGCGCAGCTGGACCGTGGTCTCGGTGACCACCACCTCCAGCGGGGGAGCACTGGCGAGGGCCGCAGGTGCGATCTCCGGGGCGACGAACGGCACCTGGGTCACATCGGCGAAGTTCTCGTGCAGCAGCAGAGCGCCGGCCGCGACCTCGGCGGTGTCCCCGACCGTTGACCAGCGCTCGTCGGTCAGCCACGGCAGCTCCGGCACGCGGTGGAGCCGGGCGCGCCCCGACTCACCGAGCCACAGCCACACGACGCCGTCGCGTTCCTGCACCGGGTACGACGCGACGTGGGCGCCGAACGGGACCCGCGGCTGGGTCGGCACCGCGACGCACTGGCCGCCGGTGTCGTACTCGAAGCCGCACAGGCCACAGCGCACGGTGTCGCCGTCGAGCGCACCCGCCGACAGCGGGTAGGCGCGGTGGGCGCAGCGGTCCTGCAGTGCGACGACGTCTCCTCCTTCGGTGCGCCACAGCACGACCGGCGTCTCGAGCGGGCGTACCGCCAGCAGGTGGCGGCCGACGTCGGGCGAGGCGGCGGCGGCGTACCAGCAATCGGTCGGCATGGTCGTCGTGGTCGGACGGGAGCTCACAACCTCACCCCTCACATGTCCAGGACCAGGCGGTCCGACAGGCACCGGGACACGCACACCATCATCGCGTCGTTGGCGGCGCGCTCGGACTCGTTGAGCACGGAGTCGCGGTGGTCGACCTCGCCCTCGAGCACGGCTTGTTCGCAGGTGCCGCAGATGCCCTCGTGGCAGGAGCCGAGTACGCTGATGCCGGCGTCCTGGATGACGTCGAAGACGGACTTGTCCGGCGGCACCTGCAGGGTGACCCCGGATGCGGCGAGCTCCAGCTCGAAGGACCGCTCTCCGTCGGCGGGTGCCTCGCTCGCCTTGGCCGCGAACCGCTCGAGGTGGAGCGCCCCTGCCGGCCACGAGGCGGTGCAGACCGACTCGACCGCCTCGAGCAGGCCCTCGGGCCCGCAGCAGTACACCAGCGTGTCGGCGGCGGGATCATCCAGGATCGTGGGGAGGTCCAGCGGTCCGTCCTGGTCGAACGGTACGAGCGTGACTCGCTCGCCGTACGTCGCGACGAGACGGTCGGCGTAGGCCATCGACGCCGGTGTGCGACCGCCGTAGCTCAGGTGCCAGTCGGCGCCGGAGGCGTCCGCCTCGGCGACCATCGGCAGCATCGGCGTGATCCCGATCCCACCGGCGATGAACTCGTAGCGCGGCGAGGCCAGCAACGGGAAGTGGTTGCGCGGCCCCCGCACCCTGACTCCGCTCCCCGTCGTCAGCTTGTCGTGGACGTACGACGACCCTCCACGCGACTCCGGCTCGAGCAGCACCGCCACCGTGTACGTCTCGGGGTCCGCCGGGTCTCCGCACAGCGAGTACTGCCGGACCAGGTCGTCGACGAGCACGAGGTCGACGTGCGCTCCGGGGGTCCACGGCGGCAGGCCGGCCCCGGACGTGTCGGCGAGCCGCAGCTCGACCACGCCGTCGGCGACGTGCGTGGCCGAGACGACGACGAGGTCGCTCTCGTGCTCGCGGACGGTGGTCGGGATCGCGGTCATCGGCGACTACTTCGTGACGATGCGGACGGGGAACTTCTTGATGCCGTTCACGAAGTTGCTCCGCACCCGCACGAGGTCCCCGGTCTGGGTGATCTCGGCGACCTGCGGCAGCAACGTCTCGAAGAGGATCCTCATCTCCAGGCGCGCCAGGTTCGAGCCCATGCAGGTGTGCGGACCCTTGCCGAACGACATGTGGTCGTTGGGCATACGGTCGAGCCGCAGCGCGTACGGGTCCTCGAACTTGGTCTCGTCGCGGTTTCCCGACGCCCACCACATGACGACCTTGTCGCCAGCCTTGATCCGCTGGCCGTGCAGCTCGACGTCGCGGGTCGCCGTACGCCGGAAGTGGTAGACCGGCGAGGCGTACCGCAGGAACTCCTCGACCGCCACCTGGGTCTTCTCGGGGTGCTCGACGAGCCACTGCATCTGGGTCGGGTTGTCGATCAGCGCCTTCATCGAGTGACTGATCGCCTGCCGGGTGGTCTCGTTGCCGGCCACGACGAGCAACAGGAAGTAGTTGTCATAGTGCTCGGGCGAGAGCGGCACACCGTCCTCGGGGATCCGGTTGACCAGCTTGCTCACCAGGTCCTCGCCCTCGCCGCCCTTGCGCTCGGCGGCAAGAGTGCGGCCGTACTCGAAGATCTCCTGCGAGACTGGTGAGCTGAACGGCAGATGCCGGTACTTCTTCGCCTCCTCGGAGTTCACCAGGACGCGCGCGTAGTCCGGGTCAGAGAAGCCGACGATCTCGTTCCCCCAGGAGATCAGCTGCGGGGTCATGTCCGCGGGCGTGTCGAGCAGCCGCGCAAGGACGGCGATCGGGTAGTCGGCCGCGATGGCGTCGACGAAGTCCATCTCCTCCTGCTGCAGTGCCGCCGCAACGGTGAGCTGGGCGAGCCCGCGCAGGAAGTCCTCATAGCGGCGCAGCTGTGCTGGCGAAAAGTCGCGCATCAGGAGCTTGCGCAGGGCCAGGTGCCGCGGCCCGTCGGTCTCGAGGATCGACCGGCGCAAGTCCTGGAACTCGGCCGGTGGCTCCTCGAGGTTGGTGAAGTGGGTCGACGTGAACGTCTCGGGGTCCTTGTCGATCCGCTCGATGTCGTCGTACTGCGTGATCGACCAGAAGCCAGACCCACCGTCGTGCTCCTCGTTCCAGTGCACCGGCGCCTCGCGTCGCAGCGTGTCGAACATGCCCCACGCCTCGTTGCGTTCGAAGACGTCGAGGTCCGCGAGGTCCACCTGGTCGAGCGGGACGGGCGGTGGCTGCATCGCTGAACTCCCTCGAGACCTGCTGGTCGCTAGATTCGTTTGGATCCGAACGTAACCGTAGAACGAGCGAGCAGGGCCGGTCAAGGGTCCTCCCACCGGCGACCGCCTCGGCACTGGTCTGACCGGCGGCCGCCCGCTCTCAGGGAATCTCGTGCGCTCGCTCGGGTTTCCAGTGACGGAGTGCGTCGCGGAGTGCGCCCCCATCAGCGTCGCCGGGTAGCCGCGTGAGGAGCAGGCGGCAAAGAGGTGCCTGGCTACGCCCGCTCGTGGGCCTCGAAAGCGTCACCGGCTCGCTCGGCAGCCGCTCCGACGAGCGGACCGACGCAGAAGTTCGCCATGTGCTTCTCCGCGAGCCGGCTGTGGAACTCGCCGAACTCCGCGGTGGCGTCCTTGCCTCCGTACATGCGCGCGACGAACGGGCCGCCCGGATGGTGGTCCTTCCACTCGGTGAAGTCGTAGACCTTGCCCCGGATGACGACCCAGCAATCGTCGAACGTCGCGTGCTGAGCGAGCTCCTCTCGCGTGACGGGCCGGTCCCCCGTCCAGGGCTTCTCCGGCTTCCAGAGGTTGTGGGCGATCTCCCGCCGGCTGTCGCCGAGCGCTTGGGTCCGCGAGCGGAAGTCCCACGGCCCGAGCTTGCGCAGCGGCAGCTTCTCGCCGATCTCGCGCGCGTCGAAAGCGTAGATCCACGAGTCATCGCTGCCCGCACGCTCGTTGTGGTCGAACATGGGATAGTCGCGCTCGTTGACCGCCGCGAGGATCGCCCGGCGCTCGGGTGAGTCCGGCGGCTCGAGGTGCTTGAAGAGGAACTTCGACGCGAACTGGAAACGCGTCGCCCGGTAGTAGCGCACGCGCTCGTAGTGCAGCAGCGCGCTGTAGATGTCCGCGCTGTGAAGCTCGAAGGCCTTGCCCAGCGCCGCGGCGTCCTCGAAGGCCTGGGCGGCGCCCTGCCCGTAGGTCGGCAGCATCGGGTGCGCCGCGTCGCCCACCAGGCCGACGCGACCCTCGACCCAGCTCTCGAGCGCGTCCCGGTCGTAGAGCCCCCACTTCGTCGGGTTCTCGATCAGTCCGGTCAGCGTGACGACGTCGTCGTGGCGCGGGTCGCCCTCGAACGCCTTGCTCATCTGGCCGACCATCTCGTCGCGGTCGGCGGGGAACCAGTCGCCCTCCTCGCGCTCGAACTCCTCGGCGTTGGGCTCGTAGTACGCGAGCCATACGTTGAGCAGCTCGCCGCCGCGGACCCAGTAGGTGAGGTGCTGCGCGACCGGGGTCTCGCGGGAGTCCATCGACATCGTCTCGATGGGGTTGAAGTCGAGCGGGCTGCCGTCGGGCTTGCGCGCCGCCGCGACCTTGTCGCGCGGGACCAGGCCGCGGTAGACGACGACCTCGGTCCAGCGCTTGGTCGACACACCCGGCCAGACCGCGTCGAGTACCTGGGAGTTGATCCCGTCGGCGCCGATCAGCAGGTCGCCGGTCTCGCTCGTGCCGTCGGTGAAGATGGCGGTCACAGACTCCGCGTCCTGGGTGACGGCCTCCACGCCCTTCGCCATGTGGACCTGGATCGGGCAGTCGGACCCGGTCTCGGGCGCGAAATCGAGGACCCGCTTGTGCAGGCACATCAGCAGGTCGAGACGGTGCATGTGGTGGAAGCCGGCGTTGTCGCCGGCTGCAGTGTCGTGGTCCATCGGCTTGCGCGTGATGGAGCCGTCCGGCCAGACCATCCGCGTCTCGTGGAGGATCGCCGCCCTGCCGCCGTCGATCGCGCCCGATGGCCCCTTGGGATCGCCACCGTCGAGGTCGACGCCCAGCCACCGGCTCAACCGTGCGGCGTTCGGGGGGATGTTCAGCCCTGCCCCCGCGGTGCTCGGTACCCGCGTCTGCTCAAAGACGTCGATCGTGGTGAAGGCACCCGACTCCCGCAGGGCCAGGGCGGACATCAGTCCAGCCATGCCACCACCCGCGATGAGTGCTCGCATGAATCCCTCCGGCTCCTCGGTCGTTTGGCCCCAAACGTACGGGCGGCCGGCAACGAGCGTCAAGGACCCGCTGGTCCGGACACCCTCGAGCGTCCAGCACTCGGGCGACCGCGAACTTGGCTAGGAGTGGTCGCCATCTCGGTTGGGTCTGATTATCCTTCCCATGATCCAAGTCACTCTCAGAGAGGTGGGTCTCTCATCGAGCGCTGCATCCGCCTGGCACAGGCAGTGGAGAACACCCGGCACGGCCGGCGCACTCCATAGGTGGTCTTCTCCGCAGCGATGAACGCGCAGACCCGTCCGCGGCTCACCGGCCCGTCTCCTTGGCGAAGAAGACCGCGGCTATTTTCAAGATCTCCCGCTCCAGCTCAAGCTCAGCGACCCGACGCCGCAACGCCGCCAGCTCCATCCGCTCATCACCCGGCAACCCCGCCGGACCAGCAGCGCGGTCCCGCTTCGCGGCTTGACCCAGTTCCGCAACGTCTCGTGGTTGATCCCCAACTCCGCAGCCACATCACGGATGCTGCGATGACTGTCCAACACCAGCAGCGCAGCACGCTGCCGGAACTCCTCGGGGTACTGGCTCCGTCGACCCATCCGGGCCCTCCCTCCCTGGCTCAATGCCAAGTCTGGAGGTGTTCACCGAACGGGGGTCACTTCACCACGGGCCATGTACGTGTGTTCGTTTTGCCACGTCACGATCTGTGGCGGGCCTCGTTCTAAGGGTGGAAGAACCTGCCGGGACGAAGTTCACAGGCGGCTCTTGCGCCGAGAGGTTGGCTGCCCGTGGGGGCGCGGCATCTCTTCGCGCGCCAAGTAGTCGGTGTGATGGCTCAGCCTGACGGGTCGACATTGAAGCCCGCTGGAGACCCGAGGCTCCGGCGGGTTTCTTCGTTCATGGGCCGTGCCGCTAGAACGCCTAGCTGGGGTTCGTCGCCAAGACATGCAAACCGGTCAGGTGGAAGTTGCCTTGGGGGGCGGTGCAGTCGTAGACGTGGCTCGTAAGGCTGATCGTGTGCGTCCCCGCCGTGAGGTACGTCGAACTAACGCGCTCTTGGTATCCAGTGGCCGGGCCAGCGCCATCGTCCTCAATATCAACCTCGAGGCCAGCCTTTCGGCTGCCATCGATGATGGCGTCGGCAACCGCAAAGTATCCGCTCTGACTGTTGCAAACGTTCGCGTCTCCAGCGATCTGACCAGCGAATCTAAAATCCACAAAGCCGTCGGTCGCGGTAGTGAAGGTCTTGGTGGCGAGAGTCTCTTGGGAATTCGGACTAGCGGCGAAGTCGAACGGTCCCTGATCATCCCACTGCAGCACCGTGGCTGAGCCGCTACCACCAGAGACCGTTCCCGACGCGAGGTCGCTCGAGGTGATCGATCCGTTCTGGATATCTGTCCCGCTGAGCGAGCCGTCTTGGACATCTGCGCCCGTCAGGCTGCCATCCACGACGTTGGCGCCCGTCCACATCGACGAGGCCGCATAAGCGGTGCCGGTGCCGAGGACGAGGAAGAGCGCGAGGGCGCCCATCCATTGACGCGTGAGCGCGCTCGCAAGAGTTCGAACAATTCGCATGGTTCCCCCTGGTCTGGACTGGTGCAGGGAACTCTAAGCGCACGGGTGCCGTTGTATCTCGCATCTCGGGTTACCCTCGACCGGTCGCGCGCCGAACGCGACTTCGCCGCCCCGCCCAGGTCCCCGTCCCGGGCGGGGCGGCTTCTCACGTACCCTCGGGACGAAGCCGCCCCACCGGGTTTTTCTGGCGACCGGGTGGGGCGGCTTCGTCTCTCCAGGGCTTCACGGGGCCGACATGGCGACGTAATCTGTGGATCTCGCGCGATCTCCAGACTCGCCGAGACCGCGTCCCGTCGGAAACCTCCCGTTCCCGACGGGACTCGCCCGCCTACCGATACCAGTAGATGTGAATCCGGATCGGCGCATGCGGCCCCTGACGCCGAGCTGCGAGAGCCCGGTTGACCGCAGCCTCCACGTTCGCCAAAGACGCGACGTGCACCCGAACGCGCGGAATCTCGACCGTCTCAATCAGCCACGTGTCGAATTCCCGTGTCGCCCGAGCTTCAACGGTTCTCACGGCCGGATGCACTCTCGGCAGCGTCATGGTTAGGTCCTCCGGCTGCGCTAGACCATCGGCCGCCGCGGTCCTGGGCGAGCGCTCGCTGCCACCCTAATCCTCCGAGACGGGAGGCTGGGGGCTCGTGATGGCCAGTCCTGGCCCCGCACCTGCATCAAGTTCTAACCTGTACGACGTCCCTGCGGCGTTCTCCGAGCGATCGTGGGGGGTCGCCCCGCCGGTGATCGGAGACAGTCGGCGGGGCGCTCCACGTCGGCAGCGAGATCACGCCTCGATGCATGCGACCATCGAGGATGACCGACTACCGCGTCGCGGCCTTCCCCCGGTCGCACCGGGACGTGAGCGAGGTACCCGTCGGAAAGCAGCACGCCTACCTTGAGGGCGGGGAGGCGACCGTTTGCGGCTTCGGACTGTTGCGGATGCGAACGTTCAAGCAGTTGCCGTTCAGCGCCAGCCCACCCTCGAAACGGTGTCCGTTGTGCGACAGGATCGTCCGCGCCGCCAGCCACTAACGTCCGCAGTCGGCCCGCACTTGACCGCCCACGGGGTGGATGAAGATCTCGCCCACTGGCTGCAGTTCGGCCGCCAGGGCCCGGAGGTGGGCCAGGGCCTCATCCAGGGTCGTGTGTTCGTCGAACAGTTGGGCGCCGTGATGGCAGCCCCACGTGCCCTGCACGGTTTCGATCGCACGGAAGAACCACGCCATCCCGCCATGCTCCGAACCAGCCCGCTCACCGAACAAGGGGCGAAGGTCCCTGCCTCGGTGGCACTCGAGAAATGGGGCCTATGGCCCATAGCCTCACTCGGAGTTCAGGATTAACGTGGATCCTGCCGCGGCAAGAGAGCGCGCCTCTCTGGGAACACGGCGATGGGCGGGAACCCTCGGGCCCACCCAGCGAAGCCTCCGCTGCCCCGGCATGGTGGCGGGGGCTTCGTCTGGCGAGACAGGAGTGCCGGCACCCTCCTTACCGTCGAGTCCGGGCACGTCTACCTGCCGGTCCCGGCGTAATTCGGCGCCCCACCCGGCCGAGGTCGGGTGAGGCACTGGGCCACGCCGGGGGGGACGCGGCTCCCGGCCGCTCCAAGGGGGGTAAGAAGCGACCTCGGCTACGACGGTAACCGGTTAACCACCGAAAGTCGTTGCTTTTCGCAACAAACCGAGGTGAAGACTTAGCCACCGCGCCAGGTCGCACCCTTGGTACCCGGTGGCGGCCTTACAGACCTGGCCAATCCCACCCCCAACCTCCTCGCTGCGAGGTACCGTCCGGACCCGTCGAGCACTCGGTTCGACGCAAACCAGGGAACGGATCTCGGCCATGCCCAGCATCGACAGCGGCGCCCTCGCCAACATGTTCAACGACATCGGTGGGAAGGTCGAGGAAACGGTCCGCCGCATCCACGACGAGACTCAGGGCCGGTCCCTCGACGAGGCGGCCGAGGTTCTCCGTGCCGCGCTCGCGCACCATGGCATCAACTGCCCACACGACTGGTGTCGGAACGCCCTCGACACCCTCAATCGCGGCCAACCTCTCGACATCGACCTCCACTAGCGCGCTGCTCACCCCAGGGGCTCTCAGGTTTGCCTCTGCTCGCGATCGGGTACCTCTGGTGCGGGCACTCGGAAAGCCTCACATCGCGGCCTGGGCCGTCGCGGTGTGCGCCTCGTCGAGACACGGCCCTGTGTCCGGCAAAGCGCTTTCACGACCGCGGCACGCGAGCAACGATTGGGGAGTGCCTGTGTTTCGGACCTTCGCCGACGGCGAGAAGACGAAACGCTCTCGATCTAGGCGGGGGACCCGCAAGGTGAGAACCCCCCGCGGGAAGATCCACGCCGCCGACGCCTCCAACTTCACGCTGTGCGGGATCAGCGTCCTCGAGCTTCAGGAGTTTGGACGAAGCCGTTATCCCTTCGAACGTTTCCCACACGGCAGCAGGTGTCCTCAATGCAACGAGGCAGCCGGTTGGCCATCCGAGTGATCGGAGTAACCCTCCAGAAGGCCGATCGGACGTCGAGGTCCCGTCAACCGGACCTGGTGGCTGGCGCTCTTCCGCGGGCACCCGATTGTGGTCCGGTCTCGCCATGTGCCGTCCGGTAGTCAGGTCCGCAGCAGATCCGACCCCTCAGGCTGGACGTCATGACCACAGTTCCCGTAGTGACGACCGGACGGCGGATGCTGAACAAGGTGCCCGAGGTCACCGTCTACTTCTGGATCATCAAGATCTTGTGCACGACGGTGGGTGAGAGCTTCGCCGACTACATCAACGAGACCCTTGGATCAACGAGACCCTTGGCTTTGGGCTGACCAACACGACGTTGGTGTTCTCCGCGGCCTTGATCGCCGCGCTGGTTGCGCAGTTCGGGCTGCGTCGTTACGTGCCCAGCGTGTACTGGCTCAGCGTTGTCCTGATCAGCGTCGTGGGGACCCTGCTGACCGACAACCTCACCGACGGCCAGGGCGTGCCGCTGTGGATCAGCACCACAGTATTCGCCGTGCTCCTCGCCGCGGTCTTCTCGATCTGGTACGCCCGCGAGCACACCTTGTCGATCCACACCATCGTCACCACCCCGCGTGAGGCGTGGTACTGGTTGACGGTCCTGGTCACCTTCGCCCTGGGCACCGCGGCCGGCGACTGGACGCTGGAGCTGACCGGCTGGTCGCCGGGCAAGTCCGTGCTGCTCCCGCTGAGCCTGATCCTGGCGGTCCTGGTCGCGTGGAAGCTCGGCGCAGGGCCGGTTCTGTGCTTCTGGCTGGCCTACATCCTGACCCGCCCGCTCGGCGCGAACATCGGGGACTACCTGGCCTCGCCGAAGGCCGACGGCGGTCTCGCCCTGGGGACGCTGGGCACCAGCGTCCTCTTCCTGGGCACGATTCTAGCCGTGGTGATCTACCTGACCGTGACCGACAAGGACCGCACCGAAGCCCGGGACCAGCGTCAACAGCGCGCTCGCGTCGCCGAAGAAGTCTGAGGAGACACCGATGCCTGAATCGTCTACTACGTCGCCTACGCCCAGCGCTCACCGGGTGCTGGTCGTTACCGATGCCGTTGAGCCCACCAAGTCTTTGCGCGACGCCATCCGGCACCGCGCCGAGACCGGGGATGCCAAGTTCCGGCTGATCGTGCTCAACCCGGC
Organism: Nocardioides cynanchi; assembly: GCF_008761635.1. Taxonomy (NCBI): domain Bacteria; kingdom Bacillati; phylum Actinomycetota; class Actinomycetes; order Propionibacteriales; family Nocardioidaceae; genus Nocardioides; species Nocardioides cynanchi. The sequence goes on along the minus strand of NZ_CP044344.1, from coordinate 1,874,827 downwards.
CCGAGCCGAACTCCACCCGCTCCAGCCGGAGCGTCACGACAGGGCCGCTGAGGCAGAGGTCACCCTCCGCTCCGCGCTGCCCCAACTCGAGCTCGCGGCTGGCGCGCCGGTGATCGCGTCGGTATCGGTGCGCCACGACCCGATGGACGCCATCGAGGAGGCGCTGTTCAGCGAGCCGGTCGACGAGATCATCCTCGACGTCCCTCCCCACCACCTCTCCTCCTGGCTGCACCAGGATCTCGCACACCGTCTGGCGCACTTCAAGATCCCGGTCATCACCATCCGCCATGGGTACAAGACCCAGGATTTGGAACCCAACCGGGCGGGGCGGTGAGTCGCGAGGCCGTTTCCTACATGGCCCAAAGAGGTGATTCTCGCTGACGGGCTGCACCGCTAGTTTGAAGGAACCTCCGGGTGCCCCATGCCCCGGCGGTGGGCGTTTCCCGCGACCCGGGTGCGACTCGGCGCAGCGGGACGTTCCTTGCGTCGGCAAGCCCTTCCCAAAACTGAGTGGCGGGCGTACCGTCCGAGGTCTCCCCCGCGTCCTCGAGCCACGTCGGAGACGCGCCCCAGATCGTGGCACGAAGCGGGTTCCGGGTGCGCGTGGTGCGCTCCGCGGCCCGGATTCGGACCTTCGGTCTGCGCGGCGCGCTGACTCGGCCCTCACCCATCCTTAGCGGGACACGAAACGCTGCGACCTATTCGCCTGTGGCAAGGGGCGGCCCCCGGGCCCACTTCCCGAAACCGGGGGCCTCGGCCCTGACCGCTCTGCAGGCGCAGTCAAGAACCTTACCGCCGAGGCTACCGGCAACTGTCGGGTCGTTGCCATCTGCGCCCGGAGACCCGAGACTCCGGCGGCCATCGTCATACCCCTGGCCCATGCGGGTCTGGAGCCCGGTGGCGGCGAGGCCTAGTGTGCGGCCCGTGTGACCGGGGGTAGCGCGCTAAACAGGGGGACCCGGTCATTGTGTGCTCCGCGCGCAGTCGTCCAGTCCCGCGCGGAGCACACGTATCGAGTGCTCCCCCTGGCCAGCACGGGTCCTGGACGGCTGGGGCCGCTGCACTCGTAGGTTGGGAGCACCTTTCGGGCGTTCTCCTGTCGCCACCGGAAGATCAGCGCCCCGCCGGCCTATCCCCGTAGCCGGCGGGGCGCGCCCGGCCGGCTACGGCACTTGGCAATGAGTACTCGTCGCGCCGCGAGATGATGCACCAGCGAAACGGCTCCCGGAGCTCTGGTGCGGGTGCATCCGACTGCCTAGACTTGCCGTAGGCGCCACGGTAAGAGAGCGCGCCGTCTCTGGGAACATGGCGCAGCGATGCCCGCTGGTTACCCGAGTCTCCGGCGGGCATCGTCACGTTTGTGAGACCTGCTGTCGGGTACGACCGTAGTGGTTGGTTCCTCCGGGAACTGAGTTTTGGAACTGGACGCCGCAGCTCCCAGTGCCCTGCCGCCCTCCGGGTGTATGCGGCAGGGCACTCTCACGCCTCGGGTATGTTTACGTCCTGAGCCGATCGGGCACGTGGTGGCGGGCATCGTCACGCGTCGACATCGTCGATTGAGGCGTCAATTCCACCGCCGGGCAGCCGCGTCTTAACTTTCCTGATGGCGCGCCTGACTGATGCCGAGTCAGATGCCTGGATCACCAGTGTCATGGCGCTTGCCGCCAATGCCGCCACAGATGCCGCGTCGCGCTGCTCCTCGAGCCGCGGCGCTTGTATGACCGCGGACCCCTCCTCAGCTAGCGATGCGCGCAGGGCCGCCAAGACTCGTGGCTGCCCTGGCTGAATCCTCGCGCGATAGCTAGGCATCGCGGAAGCCTAACGCCCGTTACTCCCCAAAGCGCTGGAAGGCGGCCTGCCGAGTCGTGTCCAGCGCGGCACCGATGACCGCCCAGGAGTCTCCCGCGTCGCGCGCGGCCTTGACGGCTGCCCGTAGTTCGACCTCCGCGGCGTCTACGCCCTTGCGTGCCTCGATGATGCGCCGGAAGTGCTGGGCATCGCGAGCCTCTGTCTTGCGAGGATCGAGGACATCGAGTCCGGTCGTGTCCTTGCGGTTTCTCAGCTTCATGTCATCACCTCTTCGTAGTTATCGCAGGTAGTCGTAGAACTTCGGACGAAGTTGGTCGGCGTGGATGATCCGTGCCGGCTCCGCAACGGGGACGGCCACGAGTTCAAGGATGTTTCCGTGCGTGTCGGGTCCTATGACCAACAGCCGATCCTCTCCCTCATACTCGTACTCGATGTACCGCAAGGCGTTCTCCCACGCGTGGAGGATGTCCTGGTTGGTGACATCGTGGCGATGGGCCGAGTCCCGGATCTCCACTCTGTCAAGGTTACCTTGACAGAGAAAGTCTGTAAAGGAAACCTTGACGTCGCGCGCGATGTGCGCTCGCGCCCGTCGAGGCCAGCGGTCGTGCGGACAGCGGGTGACGCCGCGACGCTCCTCGCCTCGGTATACCAGCTGTACTCGCCCGAGCCGGCGGCATCCGGGGTCACCGTCATCGGCGCCACCACGATCGTGGGGGAGAAGATCGACGAGGCGGCTTTCTGGGGCTCCCCGGGTACGGGCTTTTACCCCCGGGTGGTCCCACCCCCTCGCGCGCACGCGCGAGGAGCCAGACGTCCGCTGCAGGGTCGCCTCCGTGTCAGGAGATCGGCGAAAGCGTCGTTCAGGATGGTTGCTGACAGGGCCAGCAGCGGCTTGCCCGCAGGGCCTGTGCCGGTGGCGCGAGGTCTCGCTCTGGTCAGAGTCGTAGCCCGGTGCCCTCCCCAACACGCCACTCGTGTCCTGTGGCGAGCGGCGCCATATCGGCAAAACCCGCGATCCACCGCTCGGCCACCGTGGAAATGGCGAGTCAATCCGTAGCCCAGATTGCTCTTGCCTGGATCTGCATCGGGGCCGAGTCCGGGGTAGTCGAAGTCTCCAGTTCGCATCGAGGAGCCGGATCGGTTCAGTTGGTGCGGCCAGCGCCGCCAGCGGGTCGGGGGCAGTTGGTCTGCACGACCTGGTGTGCGCAGGCCAACTCAGCCTGACCCGAGCCCAGCACCCGGGCCGCCGCGACAAGCCCTTGACCCGAGACGTAAAGCAGTTCCGACAGTCTCTTTCAAGAGCGGCGGTTTGGGCTTACGGTGCGTTTGCGGCGGACTCATCCGAGGTGACACAGATAAGCCGCTGGTCGGAGCGTTGGGGGGATCGCGGTGGGCGCTGTGTTCTCGCTGCTGTTCATGGTCATCCCGCTCTACATCATTGCGATGGTGCGGAGCACCTTCATCGTGATCAGCGTGGGGATCCAGGCGATCGGTCTCGATGTCGGCCAGCAGGACACGACGGCGATGAGCGCTGATTTGTTTGGTCCGCAGACCAACGCGGGGATGGCTGGAGGAGTCAATGGCGCAAGGTGGCGGTACGACGGTCGACGAGTCGAGCTCAACCGGAACCCACGCTGATGAGTGGCGTGATCAGGTCGCGCACCGCATAGCCGACGAGTTGCGTGTATACCCGGGCACGAGCCGCCACGCCAAGGTCTCGTCCCTCCTGCATGCGTTCCGTACTCAAGGCGTCCACTGCGACATCGGAGACATGAAGCGGGCGCTGTCTGCTCGAGGCGTCGTACTGGGTTTGCCCCGTCCGGAGATTTCCCGTCGCGACGTACTCGACCTCCGCCTCGACCCAGACGGAGAGCAAGCCGACCATCGGGTTGGCGATCTCGGCGTCCGCGTGAGCCTGTGGAGTCCTGGTGTTGCTGCGAAGTTCGAACCCCTTCGTGAACCCGACAAGCCATCCACCGTCCCCTCGGGCGTTGTGCGGTGGTTCGACGTAGATCCACGCGGAACCGAGCCATCGGACGACGACGTGCACGAGCTCACCGCGCGGTTGAAGACTTGGTGCCCTGGGCTGAACAAGATCATGGTCAGAGATCTCCTCACCCCCGACGTTCAGCCGAAGACCGAGACCTACGGGGACGAGCGCACGGGGGTACGCACAATCTCGATCCCGGCCCTGATCGCACGCGAGGTCCCCGACGACGACGACGATTTCGACGAGATCGACGAGCAGCTCATCGTGCAGATGGTGGAGATGGTCATCGGTCCGGGATGGCTGATCACCTGCTGGCACCGCAGCAGGACCCTCGTCGGGCGCGGTGAGGTCCATGACGGACTACCTCTGCTGCAGGAGCCGTTCATGAGCTACGTGTCGTACCGATGGACCCAGGACACTAAGGTGCGCAGCGGATCGGGGGAGCCCAACGGTGCCGGAGACCTGGGGGCCTACCTGGCGAGGTCACTGGTCGCCACCTACGGGGCCTCGCTGCGAATGTTCCAGAGGTGGGTCTCGTCGTGGGAGGTGGAGTTCTACAAAACCCTCGGAGATCAAGGCGGCCACGCAAGCCAGAGCCGCCCTGGAGAGCGCAAGACGCTAAAGGCTGCTGCCGTCGAAATCAGCAACTTCTTGTCCCTCGTCGGGGAGTTCTCGCGCAGCGTCAACGCCTTCAAACTCGCCGGCGAGGAGATGCCCAACGACACCTGGTTCGCTGAGCACGAGGGCGCACGCAAGGGCGATCCCACCAAGACCGTGCATACCGATGAGTCAGCTGCCTTGACTTCCTCCGTTGATGCGGCGACCGCGAAGCTCGCGCAACTCTCTGAAGAGATCCGAGCTGATATGGATCTACTGATGCTCCAGAGCCAGGCCCGGCAGCAGGAGTCCTCGGAGAGGCTGCAGGGCTACCTCGGGAAGGTCACGGGTCTGGTCCTCGTGCCCACCTTCGTCGCCGGGCTGTTCGGGGCCAACACTGCCCTGCCCGAGGGCGGTACCTGGGCCGGTTTCGTGATCATGGTCGTGCTCATGGTGGTCTCGGCTGCCATCTCCTACGTCGTCATCCGCAAGCTCATGCGTTGACCCGGATGACCGTCTCCCATCCATGACATGGAGCCTGTGGACACTGGAGCGAACTCAGGCAAGAACCCGTCTGGAGGCTTCGTCGATCCCTCCTGATCGCGGGCCACGGGCAACTTCGTCCAAATAGGGAAGGGACGTTCGTCCGACTTCACCCCGGGACCGCGGAAGGTTCCACGGCGGCCGCGCCTCCGTCGAGGATCACCCGCACAGGATGGCGAGCACGGGTCGACTCTGGAGGGAACTCCGTTGCGAATGTTCTGATTGCGGCGCCTCTTAGCTCGAATCGGGATGTAATCGTCCCGCAGGGGGTCTGTTCACTGTCTTACACGTTTCGGGGGTTGCGATGGGCTTCGCACGTCGGATGGTGCGCAAGTCGGTGCGTAAGGCGACACCGCGCACGGTGCGCAAGGCGATGCATCCCGTGCGGACAGCCAAGAACGCGGTTACACCTCGTCCGATCAAACAGGCCAGTCGCGCCCTGTACACGGTAACCAATCCCATTGGCGCCGCTGAGAACGCGCTCATCGGTGCAGCCCTGTACCCCAATCGCGGCAGCCGCAGCAGGAGCTCAACGACGGCTCACCGCGTCAGCACCGGCCGCACCGCCACTGAACGCCGCTACGCCGAAGGGGCCGCCGCCCACAACGCACTCGAGCAGCTGATGCTGGTCGGGCGTGAGAAGTTCCACCCCCTCCCGCCTCCCAGGGTTCCCGCCCCAGGCCGGGTCGACACCAACGCTATGGCGCGGCTGGAGTGGCGGGCCCGCCGCAGGGAGGTGAGCATCTGGGACCGCTCGCGTCGAGCGGCGCTTCGACACCTGATACACGAGTCGGTTACCGCCTATGCGGAAGCTCACGACCAGTGGGCTCAGCGGGCTGCCACGAGGCAGCAAACTGTTGCAGACATGTGGTGGCGACAACTACAGGCCGGCCAGTCCGCGGTCCTGACCAGCGTCCTGGTCACAGCCTTCTCCGACAACCCGGCGGCGGTCGACGTCGTCGAGGCGAAGGGCAGCACGGCCCGTCTGGATCTGCATCTGCCTTCAATGTCGGTGCTGCCGGAGCGCAAAGCCAACATCACTCCCAGCGGCCAGTTGTCCACGAAGGCCTGGACCAAGACCGAGCTGAACCAGGTCTACGCCCAACTGCTGGCCATCCACCTGCTCGCCACCCTGCGGGAGGCCTGGGCAGTAGCCACATCGCTCCAGTCGATCCGGGTGGTCGGGCGCGGCGGCCCCGGCGCCTCCAGCGACGTCATCTTCGACGTCGACTGCACCCGCATCAACCCAGACACCACCCTTGCAGACGCAGACGGAGCCCGCATGGAGGCCTGGCTCACCGCCCAGAAAGTCGGCTTGCATCGCACGGGCCGAACCCGTGAGGTAGTGGTCCGAACCCGGTCCCCGGAGACCTCGCACCCCATTGGACTCGAGTCGGGTCGCGGCACCCAGCCACCTCTTGAGGCGCCATGGGCCAAGCCCGTACTGGATCCAGGTGATCCAGAACCTGCCTACCTCCGGCCACCAGTCCCGCAACCCACCCCGGCGTCTCCAACCCCGGCATCGACCCCGGTGGGTGGCAGACGGCGTTTCGCGACCACCATTGGGCCGCACAGCGGCAGCCAGCGACGAGTCGGTCCAGGGCTGGCGTTTCTCGCGTCCTTCTTCGTCGCCGGGCTCGGTTCGACGCTGAACCGACGGCCAGTGGGCGCCCTGATCTTCGTCGGCTGGCTCGCTAGCTTGCTGATCATCGAGCTGACCCCGGCCCAGGTTGGCGCGTTCGCGGTGTTCCCCTGGGCGGGATGTTGGATCTGGGGTCTGGTCGATGCAGTGATCGGCGCAAGGCAGAAAGGGTCCGCTCCGCCCAGGCACGCCGCATAGAAGTCGGGCCCAGATCCAGCAGGGGCCCGGGGCACGATGCCAGCGTCGTGTTGTGATGACGTTTGCGGCGACTGGTCACACGTTTGGTGGTAGGCGCCGGAGAGCCCGTCGGACATGCAGCCCTGCATGCTTCAACTCCAGCAGGCCTTCGCCGACCGCTGCTCATTCCCCGCCGAGGTGCGTCATTCCGCCGGCTGTCGGCGCGCCTACGACGGTTCTGAGCCACGAAGGTGTGACCTGGCCCAGGGACTTGATCCGATGGCCACTTACTGTCCAGATTGGGACCAACTGAGGGAGTTCCGGCGGGTTATAGTCGGCAGTGTCAGAGCGGCTGATCCCGCACAGTCGAGCGTGAATCGGCTTGGTTCTGGCCCGATCGGCAGTCATCGGTAGGAGCCCGATTACCACCAGAGGTCGCAGGGTTCAAATCCTGCCCCCTACCAAAGACAGGCCCTGACCTGCGGAAACGCAGAGGTCAGGGCCTGTTGGATTGAACCGGTGTCCAGACAGTCCACATACGCCCCAGGGTCGGACCGGAACTAGCGCGAATCGGTCGCCGCTCAAGCGCGCGGCGACTTGCTGGAGTGCCGGGACTTGAACCGTTCGGGGACGAATGCCTCGGGTTCAAAACCCGAGCGGCTAGGCACAGAAGCAGATTCGTTTCGGTTCAAGTGTTGGCGACAGGATTGTTCCCGAGGTGCTGCCCAGCCTGCATAAGCCAGACCGGGCGGCACTCAGGAGTGGGTCGATCTCGGGGCCCTTCAGCGAATGGATCCTCGGCGCCTTAGTGGAGCGTGATGGCGATCGGGAATGCATTGCCGTTGGTCGCGGTGACCGTGATCTGGCCGGCGGCTGTGCCGTAGCGGCCCGTGCCGCCCAGGATCGGGAGGGCGAAGGTGCCTGGGCCGGACCGGCCGGAGCGGACGGTGCCGGCGGCGGTGATCTGCCCGTGGGCGAGGTGGAGGACGAACTCGCAGAGCTGGTCGGCGGTCGTCTTGCCGGCGCGGACGGTGGTGCAGGTGCCGGCGAACCGTCCGGCGTGGGCCCCGTTGCGGCTGAGTGAGCCGGTGAACAGGTCCTGGTCGCCGGCGCTGAAGCCGGTGGTGCCGAGGTCGATGTTCGCGTCGCTGCCGTGGTGTGCACGGAGGGTGAACGTCCTGGCTCTGGGCGAGTCAGCCGGCCCGGCCGACGCGGTGCCGGTCGTGGCCAGGGTGGCCGCTGCCGCCGCGCCCGCCGCGACGACGGTGACCCCGGTGATGAGAGATCGGAAGGTGTTCATGGTGGATACCCCTTGGTTGGTGCCGCGACCGTCGCGGCTGCCGAGGACCGTATGAGCACGAGCCGCCGGTACGCCTCGGCCCACGGACGGTTTGTGGCCGGTTCACGGCGGAAAGGACAGCGCTACGGATCCCACCCGAGGGGGAACGACGAACCGTCGTCAGAGGGACGCGCAGTGGCTGGACCCGGGGTTACTGTGCCGGACATGACTCGACGCGACCACGCCCTCCAGATGCGCCGCGTCGCGCTCGACTGGGTGGCCCCGACGGTCGTCCTGGTGATCGGTGTCGTCAACATCTCGCAGCAGCCGCACTCGGTCGCTTACCCCGGGTCGCCGGTGCGTCACGTCGCGTTCCTTGTCGTGGCCGTGGCCGGCCTCGGCGTACGACGGCGGGCGCCCCTCCTGGCGCCGTCGGCGACGATCGGTGCGGTGACGTGGTGGACGACGACGTGGCCGTCCGGGGCCCAGGGGCCGTTCGAGGGTTTCCTGCTCATGGTCGGCGCGGCGTACTGCCTCGGGTCGCTCCACGATCGACGCCGGCTCGCGACCGGCGCGGGCGTTCTCGCCGCGTGGTTCGTGCTCGGCCTGTTCGTGGACCTCGTCGGCGCTCGCTCGGGCGACGTGGCACCGATCGCGGTCTGGTTGGCGGTCGGCTTCGGCGTCGGCTTCCTGATCAGCCGGCGCACCGAGCAGGCCAGGCAGGCGTGGGAGGCGACGCGGATCCTGGCTGCGGAACAGGAGCGGCAGACCGCGCGTGCGGTCGAGGACGAACGTGCCCGCATCGCGCGCGAGCTCCACGACGTCGTTGCCCACAGCCTGTCGGTGATCGTGGTGCAGGCAGGCGCGGAGCGTCGTTCCTTGCGCGGCCCGGGGGTCGACGAGGAGTCGATCGACGCCGCGCTGGGTTCCATCGAGAGGGTCGGCCGCGAGGCGTTGGTCGACCTCCGGCGGCTGCTCGGACTGCTCCGGCGTACCGACGACCCCGTGGCCCTCTCGCCGCAGCCGGGCCTGGGCCAGCTGGACGACCTGCTGTCGGCGGTCCGGGCGGCCGGGCTGCAGGTCGACGTCGAGGTCTGCGGTGACCGGTCACGCCTGCCGCCGGGGCTCGACCTCACTGCGTACCGGATCGTCCAGGAGGCGCTGACCAATGTGCTCAAGCATGCCAACGCCCGCTGCGTGCGGGTCGGCGTCGCCTTCCAGCGCACCCACCTCGATCTCGAGGTCACCGACGACGGGAGCCCTGGCCCCGGTAACGCGATCGCTGCCGCCGGGCCCGGGCACGGGCTGATCGGCATGCGTGAGCGGGTCAACGTCTTCGGCGGGACCATCAGCGCCGGCTCGGCCGCCGGCGGCGGGTGGACCGTCCGTGCGCGGCTACCGGTGACGGCGGTGGGTGTCGGATGAAGGCAGCTCCGCGTGAGCGGGTCACCCTTGTGATCGCAGACGACCAGCTCCTGCTGCGTGCCGGTTTCCGCAAGCTGCTCGACGGTGAGGACGGCCTGGAGGTGGTGGGCGACGCCGCCGACGGACAGGAGGCGCTTGAGTTGGTCGAGCGGCTGGCACCGGACGTCGTGCTGATGGACATTCGGATGCCGGTCCTGGACGGGATCGAGGCGACCCGGCGGATCAGCGACCGGTTCCCGGGGACCGCGGTGCTGGTCCTCACGACCTACGACCTCGATGAGTACGTGTTCGCGGCGTTGGACGCCGGAGCGAGTGGTTTCCTGCTCAAGGACTGTCCGCCCGACGAGTTGACCTCGGCGATCCATGTCGTCGCACGCGGCGACGCGCTGATCGCACCCTCCATCACCCGCCGGTTGATCTCGGAGTTCGCCGGCCGCGCCGCAGGGAGCGTGCCGCGACAGCTGCCACCGATCTCCGAGCGTGAGCGTGAGGTGCTGGTCGGTGTCGCGCGTGGCTTGAGCAACAGCGAGCTCGCCGCGGAGCTGTTCATCGGCGAGGCCACCGTCAAGTCTCACGTCAGCAGCCTGCTGAACAAGCTGAGCTGCCGGGATCGGGTACAGCTCGTGGTGGCGGCCTATGAGGCAGGCCTGGTCGCGCCGGGCATGCCGTAACCGTCGGGAGCCGACATTCGCGAAGAGTGGATGGGCGGTCCGAGCGCTAGACGCATCGACATATGGCGCCGGCTCGCGGATCTCGCTGGACTCACTGACGCGGCCATCGTGGGTCCGGCCCCCATTCGGATCCAAGCTGTGAGTGCGCGGTCGGGGCGCTTGGGTCGCCGGGGACGACGAGCCCGTTCTCGTAGGCGAACACGACGGCCTGGGTTCGGTCTCGAAGGTTCAGCTTGGTCAGGATGCGGTTGATGTGAGTCTTCACGGTGGACTGTTCGACCACGAGTGCCCGGGCGATCTCGGTGTTGGATCGGCCGGCGGCGATGAGGAGGAGTACGTCCAGCTCACGCCGGGTGAGGTTGTCCAGCTCGGGCGAGCGCGCTGACCTTGCCGTGGGGCTCCTGGCGAACTCCTCCACGAGTCGTCGTGTGACTGACGGCGCGAGGAGCGCTTCTCCCGCGTGGACGACGCGAATCGCCTCGACGAGCGCGGCGGCCCGGACATCCTTGAGCAGGAACCCGCTCGCGCCCGCGCGGAGAGCCTCGAAGATCCACTCGTTGCGGTCGAAGGTGGTCAGCACGATGATCCGAGGCCGCGCGGCCAGGCTCGCGCTCGACGACGGCGCCAGGATCTGTCGTGTGGCGCTGAGGCCGTCGACGTGAGGCATCCTGATGTCCATCAGGATGACGTCGGGGTGATGCCGTCGCGTGCGGTCGATCGCTTCCAGGCCGTCACTGGCCTCGGCCACTACGGTGAGGTCTGGTTCACGCTCGATCAGGGCGCGGAATCCGTCTCGGACAAGGGACTGGTCGTCTGCGACGAGGACGCGGATCACCTTCACGAAGCCGCCGTCGTGCTCGACGTGAGGGGTAGCTCGGACACGACCTCGAAGAACCTGCCGTCGACGACGCCGGCGGAGAACTGGCCCCCGTACATCAACGCACGTTCACGCATGCCGACCAACCCGTGCCCTTCGGTCGACGGCTCGAGGGACGGCTGGGTGATCGTGTTGCGCACCCGGATGCGGATGAGGTCACGCCCGACATCGACGTGGACGTCGACCTCGGCGCCGGGCGCGTACTTGACGACATTCGTCACGGACTCCTGCACGATCCGATAGGTCGCGAGCCCGATGCCGGCAGGCACGGGTGGGGCAGGCTCGGGGAGATCCGCGGTGACCTGACATCCGGCTGCACGGGCGCGTTCGACCAGCGTGGCCAGGTCGCCAAGCACCAAGACCTCGGGCTCGACATCCTGGCGGGACATCGCATCGGCTTGGAGCAGGCCGAGCATCCGTCGCATGTCTCCGAGGGCTTCGCGAGCCGTCTCCTCCACGGCGGTGAGGCGGCCTACGACCTGCTCTTCGTCGGGGCCCTGGTCCTCGACGGCGCTACGGGCGGCCTGCGTCTGAACGACCACGACCGACAGACCGTGGCTCACCACGTCGTGGAGCTCCCTTGCGATCCTGGCCCGCTCCTCGGTCACCGCTCGCCTCGTGCGCTCGCGATGTGCGGCCTCGACGGCGTCGGCGGTGTCACGCGCCTCGACCAAGAGCCGTCCTCGACGGCTGACCTGCCAGCCCGCGCCGAGGAAACCCATCGCGATCAACGTGGAGAGCGCGAAGTCGGAGACCCCACCGCTGGTGGGCAACCCGAAGGTCGCGTACGCCAGGAAGGCCACGCCGACGACTGACACCACCACGAGGTCTCGATCCCGATTCACCGCGCCCGCCAACGCGAAGGTGAACAGTGACGCGACGAACTGCAACAGCCCTGATGACGGGACGAGCGCCAGACTCACCGCCTGAAGGCCGAACGACGCGATCGTCACCGCCAACGGCTGTCGCCCACGGGCGCAAAAGACCAGGACCGAGAGCCCCGAGCACACGGCAACGGTGACCCGGGGACCCTGGCCGCCCCACAGCACCGAGGCCGACACGCCCGCTGTGAGCGCGACTAGACCAGCGTCGAGCGCACGACGACGTCCCAGCATCCTCACGTCGAGGACGCTAGTCGCTGACCTCACTCGCAGCGTCCACCTTTCGATGGATCGTCGACGTCGCCAGTCCCACCCCCGGTACGACGCGAGACTGGGCCCGGCTTCCTAGCGTGGAGAGCGACCAACAAACGACCCCGCCAGGAGGCACCTCATGATCAGCATGACCCGTTCGACCTGCAGCGCTGCCGTCGCCGCCCTCAGCATCGGGGCCCTGGGAGCCGGGGTCGCCGTGGCCACCAACGGCTCGGCATCCGCGTCCACCGGGACCACGACCATGCACCTGGTCGCCCACCAGAGCCAGGAGGCGTTCGAGGATCTCGGCACCACTGGACCCGGACTCGGCGACACCGTCATCCTGACCGGACGGCTCACCCGCGACGGGACCAGAGTGGGGCATTTCCACAACGTAGGCGTCGAGGTCGACGCCGCCGCGCACCTCTTCCAGGCCAGCGGCACTCTCCGACTTCGCCACGGGTCGCTGGAGTTCGCCGGGATCGTCAGCCAGACGCCCGAGTTCGTCCTCGCCATCACCGGCGGCACCGGCCGCTACCAGGGTGCTGCGGGCCAGATCACCTTCGACTTCCCGGACCAGCGCCAGCTGCTCACCGTCACCCTGCAATCCTGACCACCACGGCGCAGCCGACGCGGCGGAGACACCCCCACCACTAGTGAGGATGCCTCCGCTGCAGCCCGCACATAGATCCGCCGAGGCGAGGGTTCACGGTTACATGACGAGGCGGCGGGACACGGAGCCAACGGCGATCGAAGCAATCTGTCCGTAGAGCGTGTCCAGGATGCAAGGGCGCCGAATGTGCACGTGCAGGGCTGTTCGGTGAGAACGTGGACCGCTTGGGCGTCGACGTCACCTAGGGACTACCTCCCGCTGGTGGGGTTCGTCGGCTTTCCGGGTGGCGCTCCTTCAACTGGCGAACAATGACGACGGAGGTCATGACGGGGTCAGCGTGGCCCCCCAGCTCGAGGTGGCGGACATCCCGGGCTGCAAACGGATCACGTGGTCTCCGCTATGGAACGCGTTCGGGGGACAGGTCATGGGCTCGACGCCCAGCCCCCTGCGACGTCGATCGTCGGCGAGGGTGTCTCCGGTGAAGATCTCGATGACGTGGTAGGAGTCATCCACCCACAGCTGGGCGGTGCGGTCGTCGCTTCCGGTCAGCCGAACCCGGGCGAGGCCGTCGGCGGCACGATGGAGGTCGGTGAAGGCGTCGTCGACCTCGAGATCGCCGAGCCGCCTCTCCTGACGGAAGTCGAAGGCCGTGTCGACCACGCCCTCACGTCCGACGGGTAGCTGACGGTCGGAGTCGGTCAGGATCCGGGTGTCCGCCGGCAGCTGGAGGGCGCACTCGTCGATCCGTCCCTGGCCGGGGGAGAGATAAGGGTGCTGCCCACTGCCGTACGGGCACGGCTGATCGCCGACGTTCGTGGCGGTGGTGGTGACGGTGAGCCCGCCGGCACCGAGGCGGTAGCCGATCTGCACGTCGAGGCTGAAGGGGTATCCCGGGAGGGGATGGAGGGTGGTGGCCATCACGACCTGGTCCTTCGCGCGCTCGACGGCGAGCCACGATCGCCAACGCAGGAAGCCGTGGATGGCGTTGCGCTTGTCCGGCTCCGTGAGCGCGGTCTGGTAGTCGGTGCCGTCGAAGGCGTAGCGCCCATCGGCCAGGCGGTTCGGCCAGGGGATCAACGGGGCACCATGGGCGCCGTCACACATCTGGTCGGGGGAGTAGGGCTCGAGGACGTCGCGGTCACCCACGCGGTACTCGCGGATGCCACCACCGACCTCGACGACGGTCGCGCATTGCTCCCCGAGGCTGAGCTCGAACTGCACACCTGAGGGTGATCGGGTCATGTGGTGTCCTTCGGTTCGTGGGCGCGTGGCGAGGCCGTGCTCGGCCTCGGCCTACGGGCGGCTCTCCGGGCCTCCAGCAGCCGGGTCACGACCGCCCGGGTGGAGAGGGCGACGACGGCGCCGGTCAGCGCGGCACGCCTCCGGCTCGGGTTCTCGGATGCCTGCGATGCCCTCGGCGTCCGCGCACGCCTGGTGTGAGCCTCGATTTCCGTAGCGGAGGCACCGGGGCCACGGCCGCCCAAGAGCGTCGAACGCAGGTCGGCGAGCCGGACCTGAGGACCGGGCTCCGTCGCTGACATCTGTCCAGTGTGGCACGGGTATTTGCCATAGCGCAAACATTGCGCATACGCTCAATGACGTCGGGCGGCACCGTTGAGACGCTCGCAGCCACGAACGGTCAGTTTCGTTCGAGAAGAGGAGCAGGTGCGTGCCTGAGTTCTTCCCGTACTGGGTCGTCGTCACCCACTTCCTGAACATCTTCTTCATGGTCTTGCTGTTCCGCTCCGGCATCGAGGTCCTCTCGGCGTTTCCCAAGCTGTATTGGGACGACGGCTGCCCCCCGGGTCGCGAGTGGCTGCGGTTCTCGAAGAAGGTGTTCGGCGCCGACTCACGCACGCCGTGGACCTCGCTCGACGAGGAGGAGTCCTGGTCGCCACTGCTGGCGCTACCCGGGCGGAAGAACCTGGGGCTGGGCCGGCACTGGCACTTCATGACCGTCCAGTTCTGGATCCTCACAGGTGCTGTCTACGTCGCTCTCGTCTTCGCGACGGGCTACTGGCACTACTTGATCCCCACGCACTGGTCGCTGGTGCCGGACTCGATCAACTCCATCGGCACTTATCTCCGGTTCCGGATCCCGGCGACGATCCCCGGGCAGCCGTTCGAGCCGGCCCAGAAGCTGGCGTACTTCGTGGTGATCTTCCTCCTGGCCCCGCTCCAGATCGCGACCGGCGCCGCCATGTCGCCGAGTCTGCTGGCGCGCTTTCCCTGGTATGGCAGGCTCTTCGGGGGCAAACAGGGGGCGCGCAGCCTGCACTTCCTGGGAATGTGCGCCTTCGGCGTCTTCATCGTCCTGCACGTGGGCATGGTGATCGTGCACGGCCTGCCCACCGAGCTGGCCACCATCGTGCTCGGCAACCCCGATGCGGACCGGAGACTGGCCCTGGGCATCGGCGTGACCGGGCTGCTCGCGATCGTGGTCTTCCACGTGGTGATCTGCTGGTTCTCACTGCGCCACCGCCGGCGCACCCAGCGGCTGCTTGGTCTCGTCGTCGACCCCTTCGAGCGGCTGCTCTCCCGACGTCTCACCTCCCGTCAGCGGTTCGGGGCCGAGGACATCTCGCCGTACCACCGGGTCAACGGCTATCCGCCCACCGGTGAGGAGTACCAAGCACTGGCAGCCGACGACTTCCGGGCGTTCCGGCTCAGCGTCGGGGGACTGGTGGCCCGCCCGATGAACCTGACTCTGAGAGAGCTGCGTGGCCTCGGCGAGCAGCGACAGGTCACCAAGCACAACTGCATCCAGGGCTGGACGGCCGTGGCCGAATGGGCCGGCGTTCCGTTGGTGCGGCTGATGGAGGAGGTCGGGCCCGCCCCCGTCGCACGGTACGTCGTCTTCTACGCCATGGACGACAAGGGCCTGACCGAGGGGGAGGGGCGTTACGGCTTCTTCTACGAGACCATCCCGCTCCACCTCGCATCGAACCCCCAGACGATCCTGGCCCTGGAGATGAACGGGTCCCCGCTGCCCGTGGAGCACGGAGCCCCGCTGCGCGTGCGGATCGAGACCCAGCTCGGTTTCAAGATGGTCAAGTGGATCTGCGGGATCGAGTTCGTCGAGGACATCAACGACATCGGCATGGGCATGGGCGGCTGGCGCGAGGACCAGCAGTTCTACGCCGACGCCGCAGGAATCTAGGAATGGGTGCACGATGACAGGAACCCGGATCACCGACAGGGACGCCGCGGAGTTCCCGCTGCAGGTGCTGCGCGAGTACGCCCTGCTGGCCGACGGCGAACGCGGCGCGCTGGTGGGGCCGCGTGGGGACATCGTGTGGATGAGTGCGCCACGCTGGGACAGCGACGCCGTCTTCTCCTCGCTGATAGGCGGCGCCGGCATGTACGCCGTCACCCCGACCGATGCTCGCTTCGTGTGGGGCGGCTACTACGAGGACGGGTCCTTGATCTGGCGCTCCCGGTGGGTCACCGAGGCCGGGATCATCGAGTGCCGTGAGGCGCTGGCCTTCCCGGGCGAGGCGGGTCGGGCGGTGCTGCTACGCCGCATCGTCGCCGTCCAGGGCGACGCTTCGGTCCGGGTGCGCCTCGACGCCCGGGCCGGCTTCGGCAGCAGCTCCTTCGGGCACCTCGACCGGGGTGAGGGGATCTGGACCGGTAAGACGGGCCGGCTCCACGTGCGCTGGTCCGGGGCGGGCCAGGCCAGGCCTGGGGGTGGCACGGAGGGCGGCGAGGCGCTGACGATGGACCTGACGGTTCCGGCCGGGCATCACCACGACCTCGTGCTGGAGCTGTCGGAGCAGGCGCTCCCGGCCGAGCCGGTCCGCGCCGATGACGCATGGCGCGCCACCGAGCAGGCCTGGGGCGATGCCGTGCCGGAGTTCACTGACACGCTCGCCCCTCACGACACCCGGCACGCGTACGCAGTGCTGCGGGGTCTGACCAGCTCCGGCGGCGGGATGGTCGCCGCGGCCACCATGAGCCTGCCGGAGCGCGCGGGCCAGGGCCGCGACTACGACTACCGCTACGTGTGGATCCGTGACCAGTGCTTCGCCGGAGAGGCGATCGCTGCCGCGGGACCCCACCCGCTGATGGACGAGGCCGTCCGCTTCGTATCCGGCCGGCTCCTGGACGACGGCCCGAACCTCAGTCCCGCCTACACCACCACGGGCGGCCGCGTGCCGGACCAGCGGCCACTGCACCTGCCCGGCTACCCGGGTGGGGACGACATCGTCGGCAACCACGTCAACGCCCAGTCGCAGCTGGACACGTTCGGCGAGTCGTTGCTCCTGTTCGCGGCGGCCGCACGCCATGACCACCTGGACGCGGACGGCTGGAGGGCAGCAGAGACGGCCGCCGACGTCATTGCCGCTCGATGGGGAAAGCCCGAGGCCGGGATCTGGGAGCTCGACGACCAGCACTGGAGCCAGAGCCGCCTGATCTGCGTCGCCGGGCTGCGCGCGGCCAGCCGCGCTCCGGGTACGCCGTCCCGTCGTACCGGCGAGTGGCTGGCCCTGGCCGAGGCCATCCTGGCCGAGACCGCCGCCCACTCGACCCACCCGACGGGTCGCTGGCAGCGGACCCCGGAGGACCCTCGGGTGGACGCTGCGCTCCTGCTGCCCGGCATCCGCGGCGCCCTCGCGGCGGACGACCCTCGCACCAGGGCCACCCTGGCAGCCGTGCTCGACGAGCTGGACCAGGAAGGCTACGTCTACCGCTTCCGACAGGCGCCCGGTCCCTTGGGCGACGCCGAGGGCGCGTTCCTGCTGTGCGGGTTCCTGGCCGCGCTGGCGAGCCACCAGCAGGGGGACACGCTCGCGGCGGTCCGCTACTTCGAGCGCAACCGGGCCGCTTGCGGGCCACCAGCGCTCTTCTCCGAGGAGTACGACGTCACCCAGCGTCAGCTGCGCGGCAACCTGCCCCAGGCGTTCGTGCACGCCCTGATGTTCGAGGCCTCGGTGCGTCTGGCCCGGCCCTGGGATGCCGGCGAGTGACTCGCAAGTCACCGATCTGTTCGGGCGGTCCGGCTCCTGCTCAGCCGTGCCAGCCGAGTCTCCACGCCTCGCCGGCCGCGACCTCGCCCGCCACCTGACCGAAGGTCCGCATGGCGCTGACGAGGCCACGGCGACGGCTCTCGGGCACCTGCTCGAGGACCTTCCGGACCGCCTGGCGGCGGTGCTCGATGAGCTCGGCCACCAGATCACGCCCTTCGTCGGTGAGCTCGAGGACCAGGTTGCGACGGTCGATGGAGGACTCGGTGCGACGGAGCAGGCCGCCCACCATCAGGCGGTCGCAGTACCTGCTCGCGTTCGAGGGGTGGATGTCCATCGCCTGGGCCAACGCGTTCAGGTTCATGGTGCCGAGGCTGGCGATCAGCATGAGGACCCGGAGCTGCGGCAGGGTCACGCGGTCCTCGACCTCGGCGACCGACGTGGCCGCCACTCCCACGAGGGCCTGTACCCCCAGCATGATCGCGTCCACCTGCTCCGCAGTGACCGCACCGGCACTCGCCCGACCATCCGTTGTCGCCATGTCGCGAGTATCTCCCATTAGTTGCTTGACCGCACAGATTCTGCAATACTTGCGCCTACGCAACGAATGGACGTGGGGCTCGACCCGAGCGCCTTGTCGTCACCGCAGGTACGGAAGGACTCCCGCAGATGGCAGCCAGCTCGGACCCCGACAGGGTCGTACGGGGAATCGACCGGATGGTCCGAAACGTGGAGACCGGGCGCTTCGAGCGCGGCCTGTCCGCCCTGACCGCGGTCGGTGCGCTGGTGACCGCGGCCGAGATCTTCTTCGAGCACGACTCAGCCAGCTTCGGGAACAAGATGATGTGGATCCCGGTCGCCCTGGGGCCGGTCGGCGCCGCTGCGGGCGTCGCCGGCTTCTTCAGCCACCGGATGGCCAAGACTGCGCTCCCGCTCGCCTCGGCCGCCATCGTTGCCAACGGCGTGCAGGGCACGTACCTGCACGCGCGCGGCATCGCCCAGAAACCGGGTGGCTGGCACAACGCCCGCTACAACCTGGAGATGGGCCCACCCCTGCTGGCACCCCTCCTCGTCACCATGGTCGGCGGTATGGGGCTGCTCGCCGCCGTCTTGCGGCGCGAGAAGTGAGCGCCAACTCGTCGCATGGATCCGGCGGCCGCTTCCCGGGCTTCGACGTCCTCGGCCAGAGCAAGCACTGGGACCCGGTGACCACCGGTGTGGTGCTGTCCCGGACCGGGATGGCGCCCGACATCCGGTTCTTCGATCCCGGCGAGCAGGCCGTGGCCACGGCGCTGTGCGACCAGCTGCTCGACCAAGGTGGCGATCGGGACGTCCCGGTCGTGAACCTGATCGATGCCCGACTGGCCGAGCAGCGGACCGACGGCTGGCGGTACCACGACATGCCCGAGGACGCCCAGGCCTGGCGCGACAGCCTGGCCGCGCTCGACGCCGACGCCAGGGCGCAGTTCGACACCGGGTTCGCGACCTGTGCCGACGACCAGCAGTCGGCCCTGATCGAAGCCGTCCACGTGCTCGGCAGCCAACCCTGGCACGGCCTCTGTGCCAGCCACGTGTGGAGCCTGTGGACGCGGTACGCGTGTACCGCGTTCTACTCCCATCCCTTGGCCTGGAACGAGATCGGCTTCCCCGGACCGGCCTATCCGCGCGGCTACAAAAACCCGGGCCTCGACTCGCGCGAACCGTTCGAGGTGCGCGACGCGAAGCCCGGCGACGATCCGATCCGGAGGCGGCCATGAGCAACGTGCGTGCTCGCAACGAGTCGGCGTGGCTGCTGCCCAACGACGGCACCCGCACGAACCACCGGCTCCGCACGGACATGCGGCGCTTCGACGACGACGACGAGGTCGACCTGGTGGTGGTCGGATGCGGAGCCGGGGGCTCGACCATGATCCAGCGGCTCGCCCGGGCCGGTTGGAACGTCGTCGCGCTGGATGCGGGGCCCTTCTGGGACCCCGACACGGACTGGGTCAGCGACGAGGCCGGGTCCCACCACCTGTACTGGACCGAGCCGCGCGTGATCGACGGCAAGGACCCGGTGCCGCTCGGCTCCAACAACTCCGGTCGCGGCGTGGGCGGGTCGATGGTCCACTACGCCGGCTACACCCCTCGCTTCCACCCGAGCGACTTCGAGACCTTCACCAGGGACGGCGTGGGTGCCGACTGGCCGTTCGGTTACCCGGAGCTGAAGCCGTACTACGAGGACATCGAGGAGGAGCTCCCGGTCGCGGGGGAGAAGTGGCCCTGGGGAGACCCCCACTCGTATCCGTACCGGCCGCACCCCGTCGGCGGGAACGGCGAAATCTTCCTGCGTGGTGCCCGGGAGCTGGGGATCACCGCGAAGGTGGGACCCGTCGCCATCGTGAACGGCCGGTTCGGCAACCGGCCGCACTGCATCTACCGCGGCTTCTGCCTGCAGGGCTGCAAGGTGAACGCCAAGGCGTCGCCGCTGATCACCCACGTTCCCGACGCGCTCGCGCACGGGGCCGAGGTGCGCGCCGACTCGATGGTCACCCACGTGGAGATCGACCAGCTCACCGGCCTGGCCACGGGCGTCCACTACGTCCGCGACGGCGTACCCCGGTTCCAGCGGGCTCGCATGGTGGCGATCGCCGGCTACTCGATCGAGACGCCGCGGCTGCTGCTGAACTCCACCTCGGACAGATTCCCGGACGGGCTGTGCAACGACTTCGACCAGGTGGGCCGCTACCTGATGGTCCAGGGCGCACCGCAGACCGCGGGTCGCTTCGACGCCGAGGTGCGGATGTACAAGTCGCCGCCCCCCGAGGTCAGCAGCGAGGCGTTCTACGAGACCGACCCGAGCAGGCCGTACAAGCGCGGGTTCTCCCTCCAGACGGTCTCGCCGCTGCCGATCACCTGGGCCGAGCACGTGGCCGCGCAGGGACACTGGGGCGCCGCGCTGCGGGAGTACATGAGCGACTACGTCCACTGGTCATGCCTGGGAGCATTGTGCGAGTTCCTTCCCCAGGCGGACAACAGGGTGACGCTGGCCGAGGAGAAGGATCGGCACGGCCTGCCGGTCGCGCACTTCTCCTACAGCCAGTGCGACAATGACGCCGCGCTGGTGAAGGCCGCCCAGGCCGTCATGGAGGACATCCTGCACGCGGCCGGCGCCGACGACGTGATCACCATCGACCGCTACGCGCACCTGGTCGGCGGGGCCCGGATGGCACGCGACGCGCAGCACGGCGTCGTCGACGGCGACTGCCGCACCTTCGCGGTCCCGAACCTGTACATCACCGACGGCAGCGTGCTGCCCACGCAGGGCAGCGCCAACCCCGCTCTCACGATCATGGCGGTCGCCGCGCGCGCTGCCGAGCGGCTCGCCGCAGGTCGTGGGGCGTAGCGCCCGTCTCCCGCACCGTTCGCTCCGGCCTCCGCCGGAGACCACCCCGCTCACACCTCACACGAAGGAGAACTCATGGGATCGAAGAACGTCGCCGACCACCTGCTCGAACGCCTGCGCAGCTGGGACGTGGACCGGGTGTTCGCCTTCCCCGGTGACGGCATCAACGGCATCCTGGCGGCCTGGGCACGGGCCGACGACGCCCCGATGTTCATCCAGGCTCGGCACGAGGAGATGAGCGCCTTCGAGGCGGTCGGCTACGCGAAGTTCACCGGTCGGCTCGGGGTGTGCATGGCGACCTCGGGTCCCGGAGCCATCCATCTGCTCAACGGCCTGTACGACGCGAAGCTCGACCACGTCCCCGTGGTCGCCATCGTCGGACAGACCAGCAGGTCGGCGATGGGTGGGTCATACCAGCAGGAGGTCGACCTGCTCTCCCTGTTCAAGGACGTCGCCAGCGAGTACGTCCAGATGGTCACGGTGCCCGAACAGCTCCCGAACGTGCTCGATCGCGCTATCCGGATCGCCTTGGCGGAGCGCGCGCCCACGGCGATCATCATCCCGTCCGACGTGCAGGAGCTGGAGTACTCCGCGCCCACTCACGCCTTCAAGATGGTGCCTTCGAGCCTGGGCATCGAGTGGCCGACCCCGGTGACCGACGACGCCGCTGTCCTTCGGGCGGCGGAGGTGCTCAACGCCGGTCGGAAGGTCGCGATCCTCGCCGGCTCGGGGGCGAGAGGGGCTCGTGCCGAGCTCGCCGAGGTCGCCGAGCTGCTGGGAGCCGGCGTCGCCAAGGCCCTCCTGGGCAAGGACGTCCTCTCCGACGAGCTGCCCTACGTCACCGGCTCGATCGGCCTGCTGGGCACCCGGCCCAGCTACGAGATGATGCGGGACTGCGACACCCTGCTCACCGTCGGGTCCAGCTTCCCGTACACCCAGTTCCTCCCGGAGCTCGACCAGGCGCGTGCTGTCCAGATCGACATCGATGCCAAGTACATCGGGATGAGGTACCCGTACGAGGTCAACCTCGTCGGCGACGCCGCGGCGACGCTGCGTGCATTGATCCCACACCTGACACGCAAGGACGATCGGTCGTGGCGGGACACCATCGAGTCCAATATCAGGCGCTGGTGGGAGGTCATGGACGCCGAGGCCATGGTGTCGGCCGACCCGGTCAACCCGATGCGTTTGTTCCACGAGCTGTCCCCGCGGCTGCCCGACAACGCCATCGTCACGGCCGACTCCGGCTCCTCCGCCAACTGGTACGCGCGGCAGCTGAAGTTCCGCGGCGACATGCGGGGCTCCCTCTCCGGCAACCTGGCCACGATGGGCCCCGGCGTCCCCTACGGCATCGGCGCCAAGTTCGGCTGCCCCGAGCGACCCGTGATCGTCTTCGCCGGTGACGGCGCCATGCAGATGAACGGTTTGGCGGAGCTGATCACAGTCAAGCACTACTGGCACCTGTGGGAGGACCCGCGGCTGGTCATCGCCGTCCTGCACAACAACGACCTCAACCAGGTCACCTGGGAGCTGCGGGCGATGGAGGGCTCGCCCAAGTTCGTCGCGTCGCAGACGCTGCCGGACGTCGACTTCGCAGGCTTCGCCGCCAGCCTCGGGCTGGAGTCGGTCACCGTGACCTCGGCCGACGAGGTAGGCCCCGCCTGGGATCGCGCGCTGGCGGCGGACCGCCCCACGGTCATCGACTTCCACACCGACCCCGACGTGCCGCCCATCCCGCCGCACGCGACGTTCGAGCAGATGAAGGACGCGGCGCTGGCGATGGTGAAGGGCGACGAGAACCGCTGGGGGATCGTCAAGGAGGGCATCAAGACCAAGGCCCAGGAGCTCCTGCCGCACCAGGACCACTGAGCAGGCCAGGAAGGGGAACCCGATGTCCGACACGACCATCGACTCGATCGACGTGCGGGTGTACACCGTCCCCACCGACGCACCCGAGGCCGACGGCACCCTGAGCTGGGACTCCACCACCATGGTGCTGGTGACCGCGAGGTCGGGGGACACCTACGGGCTCGGCTGGACCTACGGCCCGCGCGCCTGCGCCACCTTGGTCAGCGACAAGCTGGCCCGTCTCGTGGTGGGTCACGACGCCATGGACGTCGGCGGCCGCTTCGACGCCATGGTCAAGGCCGTGCGCAACGGGGGCCGACCCGGCATCGCCGGCTACGCCATCTCGGCCGTGGACGTGGCGCTCTGGGACCTCAAGGCCCGCCTACTCCGGCTCCCCCTGCATCATCTGCTCGGGGCGGTCCGGGACGAGGTCCCGGTCTACGGCAGCGGAGGCTTCACGAGCTACGACGAGCACCAGCTGAGAGGCCAGCTGACCCGCTGGGCAATCGAGCAACGCATCCCGCGGGTCAAGATCAAGATCGGGGAGGACTGGGGGACCAACCGCAGCCGCGACCTCTCGCGCATCCGGCAGGCCCGGTCGGTCATCGGAGACTCCACGGAGCTCTACGTCGACGCGAACGGCGCCTACAACCGCAAGCAGGCCATCCGGGTGATGACGGCCGCCTCCGACTGCGACGTGCGCTGGTACGAGGAACCCGTCTCATCCGACGACCTGGCCGGACTCCGCGAGATCCGCAACGCAGTGTCGCCCGACGTGACCGCAGGAGAGTACGGCTACGACCTCTTCTACTTCCGGCGCATGTGCGAGACCGGGGCCGTCGACTGCCTACAGGCTGACGTGTCCCGGTGCGGCGGGATCACCGAATGGCTCCGGGTCGCCGCTGTCGCGGCCTCCTTCGACCTCCAGATCTCGGGACACTGCAGCCCCCACCTCCACGTCCACGCCGCCGCGGCCACACCCAACCTGCGGCACCTGGAGTGGTTCCACGACCACATCCGGATCGAGTCGATGTTCTTCGACGGCACGCTCGACCCCGCCGGGGGGACGATCACCCCGCGACCCGACGCACCCGGCAACGGGCTGACGTTCCGCAGCGCCGACGCGGATCGGTACCGCGTGGGCTGAGCACGCGCCGGCCCCGGGGGCGGAGGGCCTCAGCTGCGCACGAGCCGCACCCGCAGCACCCGTTCCCGCTCCCGGGCCTCCTGCTGGTCGCGGGCGCGTCCTGTGAGCAGCTGGGGGAGCGAGACCACTCCCACGACGAGGCGCGGGTCGTCGCGGTCGACGACCGGCATCGTGGTGACCTCGTGGACGGCCATCGTCTCCGCGACATGACGCAACGTCTGGTCGGCATGGGTGATCACCGGGTCGGCGACCATGAGCTCGCCCAGCGGCCGGTCGTGCGCGCCCGCATCGCGCGCGGCGAACAGGTCGCCCCGGGTGACGACCCCGAGAAGCCCGGCGTCCCCGACCACAGGGTAGAGCTGTTGCCTCCAGGCGGCGTAGTCGTCGGTCTCCTCATCGAGGAGGGCGTACGCCGTGGCCACGTCGACGTCGGCGGTGAACTCCACGACATCGCTGCTCATGACCTCACCCACGAAGAGGATCTCGAGCGGGTCGACGTCGTACTCGCGACTGAGGTGGTAGCCACGACGGGCGATCTTCTCGGTGAGGACCGAGCGGCGCAACAGCAGCACCGAAACGGCGTACGCGGTGGTGGCGCCGATGACCAGGGGGAGCAGCGCGGCGTACTGGTGGGTGAGCTCGAGGGCGAAGACCACGCCGGTGAGCGGTGAGCGCATCACGCCGCCGAGGACTCCCGCGAGAGCGATCAGGGCCCAGAAGCCGGGACCCACGGAGGGGAAGACGTGGGCCTCGAGGGCGCCGAGGGCTCCACCGATCATGAACATCGGTGCGAGCACCCCGCCGGACGTGCCGGACCCGAGCGACAGCGACCAGATCAAGGTCTTCACGACCAGGATGCCGACCACGGTGCCCAGGGTGATGGAGCCGGTGAGCTCGGCGTCGATGACGTCGTAGCCCACACCGAGCGCTTGCGGCACGACCAGCCCGCCCAGGCCGATCACGACGCCACCGATCGCCGGCCACCACATCCAGTGGACCGGCAGTCGTGCGAACGCGTCCTCGGAGGCGTACACGGCCAGGGTGGCGACCACCGCGAGACCGGCCGAGACAAGTCCCGAGATCACGCACAGGGGGTAGACCGCATCGGTGAGGTGCAGGGGAGCATCGCTGAGGAAGACCGCGCCACTGCCCAGGAGGCCGTAGCGCAGGACGGTGGCGACACTGACGGCAGCGGTGACCGGCACCAGGCTGCGCGGTCGCAGCTCGAAGAGCAGGAGCTCCGCGGCGAGCAGGATCGAGGCCAGCGGTGCGTTGAAGGTCGCCGCCATGCCCCCGGTCGCCCCGGCCACCAGCAGGGTCTTGCGCTCGTCGGCGGTCAGGTGCAGCAGCTGCGCGAACAGGGACCCGACCGCACCGCCGGTCATGATGATCGGTCCCTCGGCCCCGAAGGGGCCGCCGGTGCCGATGGCGATCGCCGAGCTGACCGGTTTCAGGACGGCGACGCGTGGCTGGACCCGGCTGCCGCCCATCAGGATGGCCTCGATCGCCTCCGGCATGCCGTGGCCCCGGATCTTCTCCGACCCGTAGCGCGCGAGGATGCCCACCGCCAGGCCCCCGGTCACGGGGGCCAGCAGGATCAACCAGGGGCTGTGGTGCACCGCCCCGGGTGCGACCAGGGCCGTGCCCGGCCGTCCGTAGAAGACGGCGTTGGTGATCAGACCGATGAGGCGCAGCAGGGCCCACGCCAGCCCTGCGGACGCGGCGCCGACGGGCAGCGCGAGGGCGGTGATCAGGAGCATCCTGGGCGTGGCCGTGAAGTCACCGAGATGTCGTACGTCGCGGACGTGCGCGGGGCTCACACGGTCTCCAAACATATCGGAACACGAGTCATTAGGCTGTCAGGATGCCGACCGATGCGCAGTACCGCCAACTCCTCGCGTTCCGCACCACGCTGCGCCACTTCGAGAAGTGGAGCGCCGAGGCGGCCGCAGCGCACGGCGTCTCCCACATCCAGCACCAGTTCCTGCTGGCGGTCCGGGGGAGCGCGAGCGTGGGTGGCCCGACGATCGGCGAGGTGGCGGAGGCGCTCCTGGTGAAGCCGCACACCGCGGGTGAGCTCGCCGACCGCCTGTCAGAGCTCGGGTACGTCGTCCGGATGCGCGACGATCTCGACCACCGGCGGGTCCGGCTCCGGCTGACCGGCGAGGGCAACGACCTCCTCCGCAGCCTGACCGCCGTACACCTCGAGGAGCTGCGGCGCCTCCGGCCGCTGCTCGGTGGCCTCCCTGACCAGTGATCCATGCGAGCGGGTCAGGGGGCGGCGGCTAGTCCCGCAGCGCCCGCGGCCTCGTGGAAGAGCTCGAACGCCTTCACGACCTCCGCCACGGACGGATCGGGGAGGCGGTCGAGCACGCGTTGGATCTCGCGGCTGCGCGCCTGGTCGACGGCAGCGACCTGACGCCGACCCTCCGGCGTCAGCCGGACCTCGACGGCGCGACCGTCGTGCGGGGCGCGGTTGCGGCTGACCAGTCCCAGCCGAGCCAGGCGCGAGCAGTGCCGGCTGGCATTCGACTGGTCGACGCCGAGGCCCTCCGCGAGCGCGTTCACCGACAGCGCGCCACGCTCCTCCAGCAGCACCAGGACGCGGTGCTGCGCGACGGTCACCTCCGCCGACCCTGCGGCCATCGAGCGCACCACGATGGCGACCAGGGCGCGACTCGTCCCGGCCAGGGCCTCCGCCTCGCGAAGGCGCCGGGTCTCCGTCATGGAGCGAACAATACATGCGAGAGCGCATACATCTCAGACATCCCGGGTACGGCGCATGAGCAACCGATGAGCATCTCGAGGAGAAGGACATGATGGCCGAGCACAGACGCCAGCCGACGCCGCGGACCCATACAGTGCGGCCGCGCTGGACCTGGATCGCCCTGCTGGTCCTGCTGCTGGGTCTGGTCGTGCTCGCGTGGGGCGTCATCCTCGGGTCCTGGGACTGGTCCGGGGTCGGCCTCGCCGTGCTGGTCGTCGGAGGCCTGCTGGCCGTCTACGGGGGGTTCTTCTACGACGTGCAGTCCAGCGCGTCGCCCCGGGCGCAGTTCCACGACGTCGTGGAGGGCAACGAGCACCAGTTCCCCGCGGCGGGCACGATGCGCTCCGAGCGCGAGCTGAAGCGGGACGTGCGGCGACGCTGGCTCGGACGCCCATGAGGGACCAGGAGACGCCGGCGCGCTCTGCCCGCTGCTCGCGCGGCTCACCGCGGAGATCCCCGTCGAACTACCACTGCCGGGTCCGGCCCGCAGACGCTCGTCCGGCCGCCGCGATCGAGACGCCAGACACCCTGACCACCGACACCCCTGGGAGATTCCATGAGCAAGCCTTCTGACCGACCCCGCGTCGTCGTCATCACCGGTGCCTCCGGCGGCATCGGCCGGGCGACGGCCCAGCAGTTCGCCGCACGGGGTGACACCGTGGCCCTCCTGGCGCGGGGCACCCGCGGCCTGGACGGCGCCCGACGGGACGTCGAGGGTCTCGGCGCCGTGGCCGCGACGTACGTCGTCGACACCGCCGACGCCGCCGCGGTCGACAAGGTCGCCGACCGGATCGAGGAGGACCTCGGTGCGATCGACGTGTGGGTCAACGTCGCCTTCACCTCGGTGTTCGCCCGGTTCGTCGACATCGAGCCGGAGGAGTTCGAACGCGTCACCCAGGTGACCTACCTGGGATTCGTCAACGGCACCCGGTCGGCGCTCCGCCGGATGCTGCCGCGCGACCGGGGCACGATCGTCCAGGTCGGCTCGACCCTGGCGTACCGGGGGATCCCCCTGCAGAGCGCCTACTGCGGAGCGAAGCACGCCACCCAGGGCTTCCACGAGTCCCTGCGCACCGAGCTGCTGCACGAGGGCAGCCAGGTGCGGGTGACGATGGTCCAGATGCCCGCGGTCAACACCCCGCAGTTCTCCTGGGTCCTCTCCAAGCTGCCCCGGCAGGCGCAGCCGGTCCCGCCGATCTACCAGCCGGAGGTCGCCGCTCGCGCAGTGGTGTACGCCGCCGACCACCCACGCCGCCGGGAGTACTGGGTCGGCGAGACGACGACGGCGACCCTGCTCGTGAACGCCGTCGCGCCGGGTCTGCTCGACCGGTACCTGGCCCGTACCGGGTTCAAGGCGCAACAGACCGACCAGCCGAAGCCGGCCGACCAGCCGGCGAACCTGTGGGACCCCGCTGACGGCGACGACGGACACGACTTCGGCGCCCACGGAAGGTTCGACGACAGGTCGCACGGGCACTCACCGCAGGTCTGGGCCTCGCAGCATCACGGGCTCCTGGCAGGCGCCGGTCTCGGGCTGCTCGCCGGGGCGGCTGCTCTCACCCGGCGGCGGCACCGGTGAGGGCGGCCACCTCGGCGCGGCTCGTGGTCGGCTCCGCCTGCCTGGTCGTGCCGCGACGGGTCCTCGGCGCCGTGGGAGGGCCGGATCGGGACGACGCCCGAGTGCGCGGGATCACCCGGGTCCTCGGCGTGCGGCTGGTGCTCCAGGCGGGCCTCGATCTGGCAGCGGGGCGGCGTACGCGAGATCTCGACGTTGTCATCGAGCTCGCCCATGCCGCCAGCATGCTGCTCGCAGCGGTCCTGTGGCCCCCCCATCGCCGTGCTGCTCTGGCGAGCGCAGCGGTCGCCACGGGCATCGCCCTGCTCGACGTGAGCCAGGGGCGGGTGGGGGGCGACGTCGGCGATCTCGTACCGGCTCGGCGGCCGACGAGCCCTCGACATACGACGTCGGCAGCGGCATGCAGCAACTGCTGAGGGGTACGTCGACGTGTGATGGTGAGAGGAGCCGGCGATGCCCACTACAGAGGCCATCCTCGACGGAGCTGACCCGTCGCGGGCGCTGAGCGGAAGGTGGAAGCAACGAGCTGCCTCGGCCCTTGGCTCGACCGTCGAGGGTCTGCCCGGTGGTATGACGCCGCAGAAGACATCCGGCCGGGAGGGTAACCGTGCCGTCGACGCCTGACCCCTACTCCACCGTTCGGTCCGCGGACGGGCTACAGCTGGACGAGGGCAGTCAGCCCATCGCGATGTGGATCCGCCGGCTGATGTTGTCGGCGATGGCCTTGGTCGTCGCTGCCGGCGTCGTGAGCGGGCTGGGCGTGCACACGAGCACGGCGTCGACCCAGGACAACGGCTACGGCCTCACCGTGCACTACCCGGCCATCGCGCGGGCCGGGCTGGACACGGAGTGGCAGGTCGTGATCACTCACCCCGGCGGTTTCGGAAGACAGCTGACTCTGGCCGTCACCGGGGACTACTTCAACATCTTCGAGACACAGGGCTTCCACCCCAATCCCTCCCAAGAGACCCGAGACGGCCAGAACCTCTACCTGACGTTCACGGCGCCGCCCGGCGACACCTTCATGCTCGACTTCGACACCTACATACAGCCCTCCAGCCAGAAGGGCAGCTCGGCCGCCGTCTCGATCGTGAAGAACTCCAGCTTCACCACGCCGGTGGCCACGGTTCACATCCGCACGCGGCTCCTGCCATGAGCCGCCAACACCTGGAGGCTGCCTCGTGGAGATCGTGATCCGCGCCGCCCTCATGTTCGTCTTCCTGTGGGCGGTCACCCGAGGCGTCGGCCGCTCCACGCTGGGCGAGCTCAGCACCTTCGAGCTCCTGCTCTACGTGACCATGGGCGACCTCATCCAACAGTCGGTCACGCAGCAGGACTACTCCATCACCTCCGGTGTCCTGACCATCTCGGTGTTCGCCCTGTGCACCGTCGGGCTGTCCTGGCTCCAGTGGCGCTTTCCCCGCACCCGCTCCCTGATCAGGGGCAAACCCATCGTCATCGCCCGCGCAGGCAAGCTGCTGCCCGTCCCCGCCCGCCAACAACGCTTCACCGACTCCGACCTGCTCGCCATGGCCCGCCAGCAGGGCATCCGCAGACTCACCGACATCGAGCTCGCGATCCTGGAGGCCGACGGCAGGGTCTCGTTCTTCACCTCAGCCAGTGACTCGAGCGGCGCACCGGACACAGCCGCCACCTCCTGAGCCGCGTGCTGGGACGGACCCGTTCGGCACGCTGACTCCGGTTCGCACCCGCGGCATCCGTACGGGAAGGCCGCACGTGTCGTTGGCGGCTGGGACGCCGTGCAGCGCGTGGCCGATCGCGGGAGCGCTCCCCAGCAGCCTGACCGTGTGGTCACTGGTGTGCGGTGTGGACGTGGGCGAGAAGGGCCGAAGTCTCCTCGCCGACCGGACGGTCGCGCCCGGGTTGACGAGCCCGGGCGCGAACGGCAGGGTGCCGACGATCTCAGTCGGTCCACTTCAGGGTGATCTTGACGGTGTTCCGGTCGGCGCCCTGCTGGCCGGAGACCGTCCCGGTCGCGCCCAGGTAGGCGCCGGTGCCGCCGGTGATGTGGCCGGCGCTCTGCCCGGACTGGGCGTCGACGGTGACCTTGGACCGCAGCTGACCCTTGGGTAGCGCCATGGTGACCCAGCAGTGCGCCTTGCCGGCGGCGAAGTCGAAGGTGCACGTGTTGGCGGTGTATCCGATGGTGTGCCCGGACTTCACGGCCTTGTCGCTCTCGATCAGGTGGTTCGCCGACTGGACGCTGGACAGTGCGTGGGCGGTGAACGTGAGCCGGTGGCTGGTCGTGCGAGGGGCAGGTGATGCGGCTCCGGCGGCGGCGACGGCCAGGACGAGGCTGCCGCCGGCCACCAGGGTGGTTCCGGCCGTGACGAGTGAGGTCCGCTTCATGGGTAGCTCCTTCTCCGAGGTTGTGAGGCGCCGGGTCGACGCCGCGCCACCAAGGTCGCGGACACGTTTCCCAACGGCCAGAGGATCGGCACGACCCGAGGCCGGGAGGATCTCCCAGCCCTGGTGGGAAACCACCCCTTGTCGCCACGCCCTCGCGGCCACACCCTTGACCTCATGAGGGACTCGGATCGCCTGTCGTGGCAGATGTCGTGCGGCGTCGCGCTCATGGTGGTGGTCTCCGCTGCGGGCCTGTACGCCTCGCTGGCCGTCAGCCATGCGAGCGGTGGGTCTCTCACCGAGTCGTTGCTCGGCGTCGCAGTCGTGTTGGCGTTCTGCATCACCGGCGCCGTGGTGATCGCGGCGCGCCCTCGTCACCGGATCGGCTGGTTGCTGCTGGGCGGAGGAGTCACCTGGGCGGTCGGGAACGCGGGCGTCGACCTCACGTCGTACGGCGTGAACCATCCGGGTGCGGTCCCGGCGATCTCGCTGTTCGCACTCGGGGGCGCCGTGGTGCGCGACGTGGGCTGGTTCGCGGTGATCCTCGGCCTTCCCATCTTCTTCCCCACCGGCCGGATCGCGGGTCCACGCTGGCGGTGGCTTACGTGGTCGCTGGTCGTAGTCGTCGTCGCCTCGGTGGTGAGCACGCTGGCCGCACCGGACGCCAACCTCCGCATCGACGGTTGGGACAACCCGATCACGCTGCCCCACGTACTCGGGTTCGTCGATCCCGTGGGGTTCCTGCTCAGCCTGCCCTTCGCCCTGGTCGTCGCCGGAGGCGCCGTGGCCCAGCTGCGCAGCCGCTGGCGACAGGGAACCGATCTCGAGCGTCAGCAGGTCCGCTTCGTGACGCTGGTGGCCGGGCTACCGGTGCTGGCGGGACCGCTGTCGTTCGTCCCGGGCGCACCTCCGAACGTGTTCACGATCGCGGTCCTGCCGTTGCCGGTGGCGATCGGGTACGCCGTACTGGCGCGAGGGCTGTACGACCTCCGGACGGCCGTGAACCGCACCGCCGTGTGGGTCCTGCTGTCGGCCCTGGTGGCCGGGATCTATGCCGTGGTGATCGTCGGCGTCGGCCGCGTGCTCGACGTCGGCTCCGCGGCCTGGCTGCCCGCGGTGGCTGTCGGTGTCGTCGCGGTGTCGTTCGCGCCCTTGCGGGACCTGCTCCAGCGTGGGGTCGACCGGGTCCTGTTCGGGCAGTGGCAGGACCCCTACGAGGTGCTGGCACGCCTCGGACAGCGGCTCGAGGCGACCGCCGACATCGATCGCCTCCTCGGCGACGCGACCACCGAGCTGGCTGCGCTGGGCCTGCGCCGTGTCCGGATCGAGAATGCGCACGGCCAGGTGCTGGCCCAGTCCGCGGACGGCGATGGGGACGAGCCGGGCAGCGACGACGAGATTCCCCTGCTGGCCTACGCCGAACGCGTCGGCACCCTGGCCTTCCGGCAACCAGCCGCGCGCCTGCGTGCCTCCGACCGGAGGCTGCTCGAGGACCTGGCCGGCCATCTGGGCGGCGTCCTGCACGACCACCGCCTCACCCAGGAGCTCCAGCTCGCCCTCGAGCGGGTCGTCCTGGCGCGCGAGGAGGAGCGGCGGCGTCTGCGACGCGACCTTCACGACGGTCTGGGGCCTGCCCTGGCGGGCCACCTGCTCCGCCTCGACGTGATCGCCCGGGAGCTCGAGCCCGGTGGCCACGCCTCCGACCTGGTCCGGGCCTTGGGTGATGACCTGCGCGCGACCGTGCTCGACGTACGGCGCGTGGTGGAGGGCCTGCGTCCACCCGCGCTCGACGAGCTCGGGCTGGCCGGCGCGGTCGAGCAGTCGGTGCACCGGCTCACCGCTGGTGCCGGGCTGAGAGTCGACGTGTCGATCGCCCTGCTGCCACCGCTCCCCGCGGCCGCCGAGGTGGCGGCGTTCCGGATCGTCACCGAGGCTGTCACGAACGTCGTCCGGCATGCGCAGGCAGGGTGGTGCCGGGTCACGCTCGAGCCCGGGCCGGGCGTTCTGAGACTCCTCGTGGAGGACGACGGTGTCGGCTTCGGCGCGCGGAGGTCGGCCGGGAACGGCTTGCACACGATGCGGGAGCGGGCCGAGGAGATGCGTGGCCACCTCCGCGTGACCTCGTTCGGGGGCACCCGCGTGGAGGCGGTGCTGCCGGTGCGGACGGCTGCGCACGTGGTGGCGTCATGAGGGTGCGGGTGCTGGTGGTCGACGACCACCCGGTGTTCCGCGAGGGGCTGGCCGCGTCGCTGGCGGCCCTTCCGGACATCGAGGTAGTGGGAAGCGTAGCGGACGGTCCGGAGGCCGTGGACCTGGCGGCCGGAGGGCGGGCCGATGTGGTGCTGATGGACCTCAACCTGCCGACCATGTCCGGGGTCGAGGCGACCGCCCTGACCTGCGCGCTCCCGGACCCGCCGGCGGTGCTGGTGGTGACGATGGTCGACGACGACGACACGGTGCTGGCCGCGATGCGGGCGGGCGCGCGCGGCTACGTGCTCAAGGGATCGAGCGGCGAGGAGATCGCCGCCGCGGTGACCACGGTGGCCTCGGGAGGGGCCGTGTTCGGGCCTGGCGTCGCGTCCCGGCTGCTCGCCGTCGCCGCGGGTCAGCGCGTGCCGGCCGGCCGCACCTCGCCGTTCGAAGGGCTCACCGACCGCGAGGTTGACGTGCTCGAGCTCATCGGCCAGGGGCGCAGCAACCAGCAGATCGCCCGCGCTCTGGGACTGAGCGTCAAGACGGTCCAGAACTACGTCTCCCGCATCCTCGACAAGCTGCAGGTCCGCGACCGGACCCAGGCCGCCCTCCGGGTGCGCGACGAGCAGGGACCGCCCTAACCCGGGACGAGCATCCACCCACCGCGCGAGTCGCTGGAGAGCAGTCAACGACGAGGATCCGATAGAGGTCGCCCACTACGACCATCGCCGGTGCAACGTGACAGCAAACTGTGCCATTTCGCGACGCGATCGCGGACTACAGACGTATCCGGTGGGGATTCGAGTCGGGCGACGTCGACACCCAGCGGCAGACGTTCTCGCGTCGTCAGCCCCGCACAGCCACGGTCAGCAGCACGGCGGAGTCCTCGACTGCCTCGAGCGAGTGACGAGCGTCGGGGATGGTGACGAGGTCTCCGGGCGAACCGCTCCACGTGTCGGCGCCGGCTTTCAGAGTCACGTGACCGTGGAGGACCTGGAGTGTTGCTTCTCCGGGGTTCTGGTGTTCGTCGAGCTGCGAGCCGGCGCGCAACGCGATGACGGTCTGGCGGAGGGCGTGCTCGTGTCCTCCGTAGACGGTGTGGGCGCTCCGTCCGCTGGAGGCCTTCGACGCCGTCTCCAGGTGTTGGCTAACAAGCGTTGTCAGTGACTCGTGCTGCATGCGGTGCTCCTCGTCGCTGGAATTACCGGAAGGGCGGGTGTACGGCGTCACGAGCGTCGCGGTGGCGTCGGGTCGAGCAGGAAGCTCGGTGTCGTCGCGTGGGCCTGGTCGACGATGGTCCACCCGGCGGCTCCGAGGGTGACGACCGAGACCGGGAAGATCCCGTAGTCCTCACGGTCGATGTGGACGGCCAGATCATCGAGCAGGCAGCTCACTGCAGCCGGGAAGTCGAGTATCTGGGGGTCGAGGCTCGCGATCGCCTTCTCGAGATGCTCGTGTTCGCCCTTCAAGGCGTCGACCTCGTCGAGGAACTCGCCCGAGTCTCGTAGTGCCCGGAAGATCCCGTCCTCCTCACGCCGTACGTGGCGCTCCAGGCGCGTGACGAGTCCGGTCAGGAGGGTCATCGCCTCGGCGCGGTCGCCCGACTGCAGCGAGTGCCGGACAACGTACGACTCGTCGACGAGCGCGGTGTGTTCGTCCATCAGCTCGCGGATCGCTCCGACTCCTCGGCAGCCACAGTGGTCGCACATGTCAGCCGACCCGGTCCCAGCCGCGGCGGGGGCGGTGGCTGCCGAGCTGGGCGTCGTCGCGGCTGCGGTAGACGATGTAGGGGCGGGTCAGGTAGCCGACGGGTGCGCTGAAGACGTGGACGAGTCGGGTGAAGGGCCACAGCGCGAACAGCCCGAACGCGACGAGGGCGTGGAGCTGGAAGCCGAGGGGCGCGTCGGCCATCAGCTGGGGGTCGGGGTGGAAGGCGAGGAACGACCGGTACCAGACCGAGACACCTTCGCGGTAGTTGTACTCGCCTCCGACGTGCAGGATGGAGCCGGCGATGGTGTTCCACATGCCTAAGACGATCACGGTGGCGAGGAAGGCGTACATCACCTTGTCCATCGGCGTGGTGGCGGAGAAGACGGGGCCGACGGTGCGGCGGCGGTAGATCAGGATAGCCATGCCGACCACGGTCATCAGCCCAGAGACGAGGCCGCCGGCGACGGCGACCACGTGGTAGGCGTGGTTGCTGATGCCGAGAGCGTCGGTCCAGGACTGCGGTACCAGCAGGCCGATGAGGTGGCCGCCGACGACGCCGAGCATGCCGAAATGGAACAGCGGGCTACCGATCCGCAGGAGCCGGTTCTCGTAGAGCTGGGAGGAGCGGGTGGTCCAGCCGAACTTGTCGTAGCGGTACCGCCACCAGTGTCCGACCACGAACGTCGCCAGGCACAGGTACGGGACGACGACGAAGAGGAACTCGTTCATCGGCGTGCTCCTGGGAAGGACGGCATCGGCAGCAGGGTCGTCTCCGGCGGGCCGTCGGCGGCGCCGGGGCTGAACTGCGGGGCGGCGAACGGCGCGAGACCGACTTCCTCCTCGGGTGGGCCCTCGGCCGCGAGCCGGCGTACGGCGTCGCGCTCGTCACCGCGCAGCGGAGGGAGGGTGGCAGTGACGGCGTCGACCAGGCTCGCCCACGGCGAACCCAGGTCCTGGAGCGAGAGGCGCAGCAGCTCCAGGCCTGCTCGGTGGTCGAGCATCAGGTCGCGGCCGCGGATCTGGTCCACGGTGGCGGCGTACTCGAGGACGACGCAGAGGTGGTCGGGGAGCTCGGCGTCGTCGAGCTCGAACCCTGATGCGAGATAGGTCTGCTTGAACCGCAACAGGGCCATCCCCCGCTTGCGGGTGTCGCCGTGCGCGAAGTAGGTCAGGAACAGGTTGCAGCGGCGGCGGTTGTCGAAGGTCTCGACGTAGTCGGCCTGGAGCTCAGGGAGTGGTGTGGACTCCAGGTGGGCCAGGAACGATCGGAGGGAGTCGCCGATCGCCGCCGGCACGGTGTGAGAGGCGGCTCGGATGAGCTCGGCGCGAGCCACGACACTCTCGTCGGGGTAGTCGAGCAGCAGGGAGACCGACTGCCAGACCACGGTGAGCTGGTCGGGCGGCAGCGTGGGCTTCGGGCTGCGGGTGCTCATTGGTCCGGGCCCTTCGGCGGGAACAGGCCGGGCGGGGAGCCCTTGCCGTCCCAGTTGAGCAGGTTGACCCGGGTGCCCTTGTGCTCCGGGCCGGCCAACGAGTCGGCGGTCTGCCGGTCCTGGAGCATTTGGAAGTTCTCGACCGCGATCGGGGTCGGCGCTCCCGATCCCTCGCCGAAGAGTCCTTGCTGGCCGCCGCCGTACTCGGAGACCGAGCACTCGGTGGCGAGCTCCTCGAGGGAGTGCGCCTGCTCGGCGTGGGCGGGAGGGATGACGTAGCGCTCGTCGTACTTGGCGATGGCGAGGAGGCGGTACATGTCGTACATCTCTTCCTCGGTCATCCCCACCGCGGCCGGGATCGACGGGTCCGGGTCGCGGCCCATGTTGATGTCGCGCATGTAGGAGCGCATCGCGGCGAGCTTCTTCAGCACGGCGTCCACCGGTACGACGTCGCCGGCGGTGAAGAGCTCGGCGAGGTATTCGACCGGGATCCGTAGGGCGTCGATGGCGGCGAAGAGGTTGCTCTTGTCCTCGGCGTCCTCGCCGGTCTCGGCGACCACGTCGACGACGGGGGACAGGGGCGGGATGTACCAGACCATCGGCATGGTGCGGTACTCCGGGTGCAGCGGCAGGGCGACCTTGAAGGTGTTGATGAGGGCGTAGATCGGGGAGCGCTGGGCCGCGTCGACCCAGTCCCGGGCGATGCCTGCCTTCTCGGCCTCGCGGATGACCTCGGGGTCGAACGGGTCGAGGAAGACGTCGCGTTGCGCCTCGTAGAGTCCCTGGTCGTCGGTGGTCGAGGCGGCCTCGAGCACCTTGTCGGCGTCGTAGAGCATCAGGCCGATGTAGCGCAGCCGCCCGACGCAGGTCTCGGAGCAGACGGTCGGCAGGCCGACCTCGATCCGCGGGAAGCAGAAGGTGCACTTCTCGGCCTTGCCGGTGCGGTGGTTGAAGTAGATCTTCTTGTAGGGGCAGCCGGAGACGCACATGCGCCAGCCGCGGCACTTCTCCTGGTCGACCAGGACGATGCCGTCCTCCGCGCGCTTGTAGATCGCGCCACTGGGGCACGACGCTGCGCACGAGGGGTTGAGGCAGTGCTCGCAGATGCGGGGCAGGTAGAACATGAAGGTCTGCTCGAACTCGAACTTCACCTTGTCGGCGATCTTCTTCAGCATCGGGTCGCGGTGTGTGTTGGCGGTCGATCCGCCGAGGTCGTCGTCCCAGTTGGCGGACCACTCGATCTTCATGTTCTTGCCCGAGATCAGCGACTTCGGTCGCGCCACCGGGGTGTGTTCCTGGGCCGGCGCCTCGGTCAGGGTGGCGTAGTCGTAGGTCCAGGGCTCGTAGTACTCGCCGATCGAGGGGAGCTTCGGGTTGGAGAAGATCGTCAGCAGCTTCTTGAACCGTCCACCTGCCTTGAGCTTGAGGCGTCCGCGGCTGTTGAGCTCCCAGCCGCCCTGCCACTTCTCCTGGTCTTCGTAGGTCCGGGGGTAGCCGAGACCGGGCCGGGTCTCGACGTTGTTGAACCAGATGTACTCGGTGCCGGACCGGTTGGTCCACGCCTGCTTGCAGGTCACCGAGCAGGTGTGGCAGCCGATGCACTTGTCAAGGTTCATCACCATCGCCATCTGCGCCATGACCTTCATCAGTAGGTCACCTCCTGCGAGCGCTTGCGGATGACGGTGACCTCGTCGCGTTGGTTGCCGGTGGGGCCGAGGTAGTTGAACGCGAAGCTCAACTGGGCGTAGCCGCCGATCAGGTGGCTGGGTTTGACCAGGATCCGGGTCAGGGAGTTGTGGATGCCGCCGCGCTTGCCGGAGGTCTCGGCGAGCGGTACGTCGATCAGCCGGTCCTGGGCGTGGTACATGTACACGGTCCCCTCGGGCATCCGGTGCGAGACGATCGCGCGGGCCACGACGACGCCGTTGCGGTTGACCGCCTCGATCCAGTCGTTGTCCTTGATGCCGACCTTCGCGGCGTCGCGGTCGCTCATCCAGATGTTCTGGCCGCCGCGCGAGAGCGAGAGCATGAACAGGTTGTCCTGGTACTCCGAGTGGATCGACCACTTGTTGTGGGGGGTCAGGTAGCGCACCGTCAGCCCCTCGACCTGGTCGACACCGTCGACCGCAGAGCCGTCCGAGACGTTCCCCAGGGCCGGCTCGGCGAACAGCGCCGCCATGTTCAGCGGTGGCCGGTAGACCGGCAGTCCCTCACCGAGCTCGGTGATCCAGTCGTGGTCGAGGTAGAAGTGCATCCGCCCGGTCAGGGTGTGCCAGGGCTTCTTGCGCTCGACGTTGATCGTGAACGGCGAGTAGCGTCGACCGCCGGTCTCCGAGCCGGACCACTCCGGTGAGGTGATCACGGGCACCGGTGGGCCCTGGGTGTCGGCGAAGGTGATCTGCTTGCCCTCGTGCTCTTCGGCGAGGTCGGCGAGCTTGACCCCGGTGCGCTTCTCGAGGGTCTTGAAGCCTTGCGTGGCCAGGTGCCCGTTCGTCGTACCGGACAGGGCGAGGATCGCCTCGCAGACGTTGACGTCGCGCTTGAGCGACGGCCGTCCGTCGGCGACCCCGCCGCGCACAGGACCGTTCTTCTGGCGCAGGTAGTCGACCTGCTTGCTCAGCTCGAAGGTGACGCCCTTGGTGGTGGCGCCGAGCGTGTCGACCAGCGGGCCGAGCGCGTTCATCTTCTCGGAGACCGCGCCGTAGTCGCGGACGACCTCGACCAGCTTCGGCATGGTGACGCCGGGCACCGGCTCGCACTCGCCCTTCTTCCAGTCGCGGACCACGCCGTGCGGGTTGGCCATCGCGTCCGGGGTGTCGTGGGTGAGCGGGACGGCCACGACGTCTGTGCGGACACCGAGGTGGGTCGCGGCGAGCTCGCTGAACTTCTCCGCGATGGTCTGCCAGGCGTCCCAGTCGGTGCGGGTCTGCCAGGGTGGCGCGATCGCGGGGTTGAACGAGTGCACGAACGGGTGCATGTCGGTGGTGTTGAGGTCATGCTTCTCATACCAGGTCGCGGCCGGGAGCACGACGTCGGAGAAGGTGGTGGTGCTGGTCTGCCGGAAGTCGATCGTCAGCAGCAGGTCGAGCTTCCCCTCGGGTGCCTCCTCGCGCCATCTCACGTCGACGGGGCGCTGGCCCACGGGCGTCTCGGTGGCGCGGACCGAGGAGTCGGTGCCGAGGAGATGCTTGAGGAAGTACTCGTTGCCCTTGCCGGACGAGCCCAGCAGGTTGGCCCGCCAGATCGACAGGATGCGGGGGTAGTTGCCGGGCGCGTCCGGGTCCTCGCCGGCGAAGTCGAGACCGCCGGACTTCAGCTGCTCGACGACGTACTCGGCCACGGGCTTCCCGGCCGCGGCCGCGTCGTCGCTGAGGTCGAGCGGGTTGCGGTCGAAGGTCGGGTACGACGGCATCCAGCCCATCCGGGCGCTCTGGGCGATGACGTCTGCGGTGGACTTCCCTGCCAGCTGTCCTTGGCCGGTGGTGGCCGCGAGGGTGTCCGCACCGAACTGGTCGTAACGGAACTGGTTGGTGTGCAGATACCAGAAGGCGGTCTGGATCATGTTGCGCGGCGGCCGGTTCCAGTCCAGCGCGTTCGCGATCTGGGTGTAGCCGGTGATCGGGCGGACCTTCTCCTGCCCGACGTAGTGCGCCCAGCCGCCGCCGTTGACGCCCTGGCAACCGGTCAGGTTGGTGAGGGTGAGGAAGGCGCGGTAGATCGTGTCGGAGTGGAACCAGTGGTTGGTGCCGGCACCCATCACGATCATCGAGCGGCCGTGGGACTCGTCGGCGTTGGCGGCGAACTCCCGGCCGATCCGGGCCACGGTCGACGCCGGCACGCCGGTGATCGCCTCCTGCCAGGCCGGCGTGTACGGCGACTCGGCGTCGTCGTAACCCGTGGCCCACTGTCCGGGCAGCGGCCCGTTGGCCCCGGAGCGCGCGACGCCGTATTGCGCAAGGAGCAGGTCGAAGACCGTGGTGACCAGGTGTTCGCCGATCCGCTTGGTCGGCACTCCGCGCGGGAGGTCGGCGGCGGCGCCGTCGGGGGTGTCGAAGCGCGGCATCCGCACGACGACCGACTTCTCGGAGATGTCGAGCAGCGAGAGCACCGGGTCGACGTCGCCGAGCTCGAGGTTCCAGAGGCCCACCCCGGGGTCGCCGTACCGGTGGCCGAGGGAGCCGTTCGGGACGGCCGGGTCACCGGTACGGGCGTCGATCAGGACGGTCTTGAAGGCGGCGTTCTCCTCGGCGGCGTGATCGGTGAGGTCGGCGGCGGTGAGGAACTTGCCGGCGGTGTACTCGCCGTCACCGGTCTCGTCCAGGCGGACCAGGTGGGGCAGGTCGGTGTAGGTCTTTACGTAATCGGTGAAGTACGGCGTCTGCCGGTCCACGAAGAACTCCTTCAGGACGACGTGGCCCATCGCCATCGCCAGCGCCGCGTCGGTGCCCGGCTTGGCCGGCAGCCACTCGTCGGCGAACTTCACGTTGTCGGCGTAGTCGGGGGCGACAGCGACGACCTTCTGGCCTCGGTAGCGGGCCTCGGTCATCCAGTGCGCGTCGGGAGTGCGGGTGACCGGGAGGTTGGAGCCCCACATGATCAGGTACCCGGCGTTCCACCAGTCGCCCGACTCGGGGACGTCGGTCTGGTCGCCGAACACCTGGGGCGAGGCGACGGGGAGGTCGGCGTACCAGTCGTAGAAGCTCAGCATGGAGCCGCCGATGAGGTTGACGAACCTGGCACCCGAGGCGTGGGAGACCATCGACATGGCGGGGATCGGGGA
The DNA here is from genome assembly GCF_008761635.1 of Nocardioides cynanchi. Classification (NCBI taxonomy): domain Bacteria; kingdom Bacillati; phylum Actinomycetota; class Actinomycetes; order Propionibacteriales; family Nocardioidaceae; genus Nocardioides; species Nocardioides cynanchi. The sequence goes on along the minus strand of NZ_CP044344.1, from coordinate 1,833,898 downwards.
GAAGCCGGCGACGCGGTCGGGTCCGTACTTCTTGATGGTGTGGACGTGCGCGGCGGCCACCATCTCGGCCGCCTCGTCCCAGGTGGCGCGGACCAGGCCGCCTTTGCCGCGGGCCGACTTGTAAACCTTGGCGCGCAGGGGGTTCTCGACGATGTGCTCCCAGGCCCGCACCGGGTCGCCGTCGTGCTGAGCCTTGGCCTCGCGGAACATCTGGAGCAGGACGCCGCGGACATAGGGGTAGCGCACCCGGGTTGGCGAGTAGGTGTACCAGGAGAACGCCGCCCCGCGGGGACAGCCACGGGGCTCGTACTCCGGGGAGTCAGGGCCGACCGAGGGGTAGTCGGTCTGCTGGGTCTCCCAGGTGATGATCCCGTCCTTGACGTAGACCTTCCAGGAGCACGACCCCGTGCAGTTGACGCCATGCGTCGAGCGCACCACCTTGTCGTGACTCCAGCGGTCGCGGTAGAAGTCGTCGGCCTGGCGGCCTCCCGCCTTGGTGAGCGTTCGCAGGTCGTTGGAGACCCTGCCCTTGGTGAAGAACCGTCGGCTGCGGACCAGCGCCTCGGTGAGCGGGTCGTCCAGTGCGGGCAGGGCGCTGGACGGCTTCTGGCGGTTGGTCATCGAGAGGGCTCCCGGGCAGAGGGCGGACCAGCGGACGGGCGTGCTTCGACAGTAGACCCACGCTCAGGCCGCGAGCGGAGTCTGCGGAGCCTGGGGAGTGACTGGACGGCGTAGCGACGCGGACAGCGCCAGCACCAGCACCGCCATCGCTGACAGCGCCAACAGTCCCGTGCGGTAGTCGCCGGAGTGCCCGAAGATCGAGCCCATCACCAGCGGCGGCACGAACCCACCGAGCCCGCCCGCAGCGCCGACAATGCCCGTGACCGCGCCGACCTTCTCGGCCGGGGCGCGCTGGGCCACCAGGGCGAAGACCGCGCCTGTCGCCGTGCCCAGCGCGGCGGCCATCGTGAGGAACACGATCGTGCCGAGCGGTGCCAGGCTGGGCGTCGAGGACTGGACGAGCGCGTCGACCGCGACCACGGCGAAGGCGACAACCAGGACGTTCGCAGGGCGCACGCGGTCGGAGATCCAACCGCCGACCGGGCGCATGAGGACAGCGACGAGGACGAAGCCGGCCATCCGGTTCGAGGCGTCCGCAGGGGTGAGCCCGTAGGCGTTCTTCAGGTAGGTCGGGAGGTAGACGCTGAACGCGACGTACCCGCCGAACGCGATGGCGTAGAGCGCAGCCGCCTGCCAGGTGATCGGAAGCGCGAGCGCAGCGCCCATCCGCCGGCCGAGCGACTCGGTCGGCACGGTACGACCGGGCGCGTCTCGCAGGACCAGCGCAGCCAGCACGCCGTACGCCGTGAGCACGAGGGCGGTGATCACGAATGGCGTCTGCATCGAGTGGGCGTTGACCAGCTTCACGGTCGTCAGCGCGCTGATGGCGGTGCCACCCATACCGGCACCAAACACGCCGACTGCGAAGCCACGTCGCTCGGGCGGGAACCACGCACTCACGAACGGCACGCCCACCGCGAACGCGGTGCCGGCGATGCCGAGGAAGAAGCCGCCGAACAGGAGCGCAGCAAGACTGGAGTGTCCCGCCAGACCGAGGTAGAGCACCGGTACGACCGTGGCCAAGGACACGATCGGGAACATGATGCGGCCGCCGAACCGGTCGGTTAGGGCACCCACCGGGATGCGACCCAAGGAGCCCACGACCACGGGGACCGCGACCAACAGCGCCTGCTGGAACGGCGTCAGGTGCAGCGCTGCGGTAAACGAGACCGCCAGCGGCGAGAGCAGGGCCCACGCCCAGAAGCAGAGGGCGAACCCGAGAGTCGCGAGGCCGAGCATCAGACCGGCACGGCCGCTCGTCCTGGTGGTTAGCCCTGCTGTCGTGGACATCGTCCGCTCCTTCGTCCGGCGAATGCGTCGCCGGTAGGGTCCTCAGATCCGTGGATACTTGCGCTGGTACCACCTTTGCTGGCTCGCAGTGGTTGCGGTCAGGGACCTAAGTCCTCTCGCGACGGGTAGATGGACTGGAGTCGCGTCCCCTGCAGGGACCTACAGTCGGCCCGTGCCCGTTTCCACCCGCGCCGCCGCGCCCGACTCCCGCATCGACATCACGCCGCTGATGCTGGCCAGCCGGGCGGTGGCCGCGGCCATGGTCCGCTCCCTGGAGAGCGTCGACGCCTCCGTCTCGGTCACGCAGATGCGGGTCCTGGTCCTGCTGTGGACCGGCGAGCCCCTCAACCTGTCGGCTGTCGCCGAGGGACTCAGCGTCAACGCGTCCAACGCCAGCCGCACCTGCGACCGGCTGGTCTCGGCCGGGTTCGTCGACCGCGGCGAGCTGACCGCCGACCGCCGACAGCGCGTGCTCACCCTCACCCGAAAGGGGTGGACCTTCGTCGAGCAGCTGATGGAACGTCGCGAGCAGGAGCTCGCAGAGATCGTGGCCCGCATGTCCGGTACCGACCGGGACGCGCTCATGGCGGCCCTGACCCCGTTCAACGAGGCCGCCACCGCCGATCTCTACCCGGCTGGCCGCCCCGCCGCCAGCCGCGACCCACGTCTGCACGAGTGGGGCATCTGACGTGACCACCACAGACCTCGGTCCCTGCGCGGCCACGCACGTGTCCTGACCACGATCGTTCCACCAGGTATGAGAGGGCGTTGGAGTTGGCTGTCTGGGACGGTTGTGCGCCAGATCGTGGTTGGTTTGGCAGTCTTGATCCGGTGTCCATCTACTGTCCAGATTGGGACAGCCCGGGGGAGTTCCAGTGGGTTACAGTCGGCAGTGTCAGAGCGGCTGATCCCGCACCGTTGAGCGTGAATCGGCTTGTTCCTGGCCTGACGGGCAGTGACCGGCGAGGTCCTGAATACTCCCAGAGGTCGCAGGTTCAAATCCTGCCCCCGCTACCCAAGTTCAGGCCCGGAATCCAGCGTGATTCCGGGCCTGAGATATGTCTGACTCGATCTCGAGGAGAGCGACACTCGCTCCGGTGACTCGCCGGCCGTTGGTGCCGAGTTCGTATCGGATCGGCCGAGGGGGCGCGGCGACGGGTATCCTGCCGGGGGCAACGGGGGTTTCTGGATGCGTAATGTGAGTGTGCGTCGGCTGCGCGCCGTCTGCTTGGCGACGGCAGTCATGGTGGGGGTGGGGCTTCCCGCTCTCGGTTCGCCGGTGCACCAGAGCACCGTGGTGTCGTCCGACCCTGCGGACTGGACCCCTCGTGTCCTGGGTGGGACGGGCTCCTACCGGGCGGTCTACCAGCTGGCCCAGGTCGGTGACACCATGTTCGTCGGCGGCAACTTCACCACGGTGCAGACCGCTGACCGCTCCGCCACCTTCCGCCGCAAGAGTCTGTTCTCCTTCTCCGCCACCACCGGGGCGATCAACCCGCTGTCGGTGACCACGAACGGCAACGTCTGGGCGATCGCCTACCACCGCGGCTCGCTGTACGTCGGGGGGACCTTCTCGGTCTTCAACGGCGTGAGCCGTCGCGGGCTGGTCAAGATCAACCCCACCACCGGGGTGGTCGATCGACGCTTCGACGCACATCTGACCGGCGCGGTCCGCGAAGCGCAGTTCGCCCACCACCGGCTGATCGTCGGCGGGGAGTTCTCCGGGCGGCTGAAGGCGCTGGACTTCCACACCGGCAGGACGACCCGCTACCTGCGGTTGCACGTCGCGGGCGACCTGGACGGGCGTGGCGGGGCCGCGCCCCGGGTGTACCGGTTCGCGATCAGCCCTCGCCGCAACCGCCTCGTCGCCGTGGGCAACTTCCTCACCGTCAACGGTCGCGCTCGGGCCCGGGCCTTCATGGTCGACCTGCGCCCTCACCGGGGCACCCTGGACCCGTGGTACTACCACCCGCTGGCACGTCGATGCTCGAGCCGTCGCTGGATCGACAACCTGCGGGACGTGGACTTCTCGCCCAACGGCAGATGGTTCGCTGTGGACGGCAGCGGGTTCGTGTCGCGCCCGGCCGACCTGGGAAGCACGGTCTGCGACGCGGTGGCCCGGTTCGAGACCGGCACCGCCCACCCAGCAAGTCCGACCTGGATCAACTACACCGGGGGAGACACGCTCCAGTCCGTGGTGGTCACCGATGCCGCGGTCTACGTGCAGGGTCACAACCGCTGGCTCGACAACCCGCTCGGCAAGGACACCTGCGGCCCCGGCTGCGCGTCCCGACGCGGAATCGGGGCGATCGACCCGGTCACCGGCCTGGCGCTCCCGTGGGACCCGGTCAAGGCACTGGGCGTGGGCGGCAAGGATCTCCTGCTCACCTCCGCGGGACTGTGGGTGGCCTCGGACACGACGACCATCGGCGGCGAGACCCACGAGCGGCTGGCACTGCTGCCCACCTCGTGACCCCGGTCGAGCCGCGGATCGAGACGGTCGGAGTCCGACCGGACCAGACGTCGTAGCACCGACGACCAATGGCGACTCCGACCTCGGCGTCGAGATGGTGGTGGGACACATCGACCACCATCTCGAGGAGACCGTCATGAAGACTCGCACAGCACTCGCCGCCGTCGCCCTCACGGGCCTGGCCCTGCCGCTCGCGGCCACGGCCCCCGCCCTGGCCAGCCACTCGGGAGGTGGCGGAGTCAGCGCCCACGGCGGGTGTGGCGGCGCCGCGGTCTGGCACCTGAAGGCGAAGCACTCCAACGCCCGGATCGAGGTCGAGGCCGAGGTCGACAGCAACCACGTGGGTCAGGTGTGGGACTGGACGATCCGGCACGACGGCCGCACCGCCGCGAAGGGCGCGGGCACCACGGCCGGCGCCAGCGGCTCGTTCACGGTGCAGCGTCGGCTGGCCAACCGGGCCGGGGCCGACCACCTCACCTTCCGCGCCGTACGACGGGCCACCGGCGACGTCTGCCGCGGCACGATCTCGCTCTGAGCGTTGCTGCCGCGGTCAGGGGGCCCGCGCGGCCGCGGCGGGCCGCAGCCGCTCGGGTGCCGCGGCCCGGCAGACTGCTGTCGTGACAGCGTCGACGAACGATCCCCTGACCGTGCCCGCTCCGGAGCTCGACCCCGTGCAGCTGCACGAGGGGCTGGCCGCCCGGTGGGGCATCGAGGGGAGCCTCACCCCTCTCCACGGCGAGCGGGACCGGAACTTCCGCGTCGACACCGCCGAGGGTCGCTACCTGCTGAAGGTGCACAACTCCGCGGACGGCGCCGGGGTGGTGGACCTGCAGCAGTCGGCGATGGAGCACATTCGCGCCGTGGCGCCGGACCTGCCGGTCTCGCGGGTCCTGCCCACCCGGCAGGGCGACCCGTGGGTGACGCTGACCGGCGTCGACGGGCGTCGTTCCCTGGCCTGGGTGACGACCTGGCTGGAGGGCCGGCATCCGGAGCCCGGGGAGCTGGGCCCGGAGCACCTGCGCGCCTGGGGCCGGACGTCGGCCCGCCTCGGACTGGCCCTGCGCGGCTTCGTGCACGAAGCCGCGTCGTACCCGATCGCCTGGGACCTCCGCCGGCTCCCGCAGCTGCGACCGTGGCTCTCGGCGGTCGAGGAAAGCCGGCGTGCAGCGGTGCGGACGGTGCTGGACCGCTTCGACGCACGGGTCGCCCCGAAGCTGCGCATGATGCGCGCCCAGGTGGTGCACAACGACCTCGCCCCCACCAACGTGCTGGTCGACGACGACCTGGTGGTCACCGGCATCACAGACTTCGGGGACCTGACCACCACCGCACTCGTCTGCGACCTGGCCGTGGCGACCGCCGACGTGCTCAGCGGACGCACCGACGGCCTGGACCTCGCGCACGAGGTCGTCGCCGGGTACGCCGCCACCACGCCGCTCGAGCCGGAGGAGGTCGCGCTGCTCGCCGACCTGATCGCGGGTCGCTACGCGGCCGCGATCCTGATCACCGCCTGGCGGACCCAGCAGCAGGGCTCCGCTCCGGAGATCGACGAGGAGGCCCACCGCCAGCTGGAGGGCATGCTCGATGTCGGCCTGGACACCCTGACCCGTCGGCTCACGGCCGCGGCGTCCGTGCCGGCGGGCCGGGCCGAGGGCGGCTCGCTGGCGCCGCGCCGTTCCACCGCGGACCTGCTCCGAGCCCGCTCCCACCTGTTGGGCGGCCTCGAGCTCAGCTACACCGATCCGGTCCACCTCGTGAGCGGGCACGGGCTCTTCCTGGAGGGTGCGGACGGACGGCGCTACCTGGACGCCTACAACAACGTGCCGGTGCTCGGACACTCCCACCCGGCGGTCGTCGAGGCGGTCAGCACCCAGCTCGCCACGCTCAACACCAACAGCCGCTATCTCCAGGAGGCGCCCATCGAGCTCGCCGAACGCCTGCTGGAGACCCTGCCCGACCGCTTCGACCGCGTCCTGCTGGTGAACTCCGGCAGCGAGGCCAACGACCTGGCCTGGCGGATCGCGCGCCACGCCACCGGTGCTTCCGGCGGGATCGTCACGTCCTGGGCCTACCACGGGGTCACGGAGGCGACGTTCGCGTTCTCGCCCGAGAGCTGGGGTGCGGCCCCGCCGCCACCCCACATCCGCCTGGTGGAACCGCCGCCGGCGCCATCGTCCGAGGTGGCCGCAGCGCTCGGGAGCCTCGAGGCCGGAGGCCACGGCGTGGCCGCGATGCTGGTCGACGGGGTGTTCACCAGCGACGGGGTGCGCGGGCCCGCGCACGCCTGGACGGCCCAGGCCGCCGCCCTCGTGCACGCGGCCGGCGGGCTGTACGTCGCGGACGAGGTGCAGGCCGGGCACGGCCGGACCGGCGACCACCTGTGGAGCTTCGTGGCCGGCGACGTGCCCGCGGACCTGGTCACCCTGGGCAAGCCGATGGGCAACGGCTATCCCGTGGCCGCCGTCTGTGGCCCCGCGGAGCTGATCGACCCGTTCGTGGCGAGCACCGACTACTTCAGCACCTTCGGCGGCGGCACCGCTGCCTGCGCGGCCGCGATCGCGGTGCTCCGGACCCTGGCCGACGAGCAGGTGGTGAGCCACGTCGCGCGAACCGGCGCGCGGCTGCTCACCCGGTTGCGCGAGGTCGCTGCCGGCGACCCCCAGGTCGGCGAGGTGAGCGGCTGGGGGCTCGCGATCGCCCTCGACCTCGTCGACCCGGCGACCGGACGGCCGGACGCGCCTCGCGCCGCACGGGTGGTGGAGGGGATGCGGGAGCGGGGAGTGCTGATCGGTCGCACCGCCCGGTCGAGGGCGTCGCTCAAGATCCGGCCACCGCTGGTGATCGGCGACGAGCACGTCGACCTGCTGGTCGAGGTGCTGGCGGCGACCCTCCGCGACGGCGGCTGACCCGGCTCCACGGTCGCACCTGGAGCCGGGGCAGCTACGGCTGGGCGTCCGGCTCGGACCGGGTGGCGTGGGCCGCCAGCCGGCCGGCGGCGTCGGCGACGAGCGGGTCGAGGGTGTCGTCGTGGGCCGCGGCCAGGCCTTCGAGGGTACGCCGCATGGCGGGGTCCCAGAACGTCTCGATGTGCCGGGCGATCGTGTCGGCCGCCTCGTCGGCAGGCAGGTGGCCGAACTGGCGCGCGATGTCGTTGCCCATCCGCGCCTCGGGCGTGACCAACGAGCTCATGCGTGGGTCTCGGCGGGCTCGCGGGCCTCCGCCACCGCCGCGTCACCCCGGGCGTTGGCGACCCCCACCTGGACCGCGGTGACCTTGTACTCCGGGCAGTTGGTGGCCCAGTCGGAGTTCTCGGTCGTCACCACGTTGGCGCCGGTCACCGGGTGGTGGAAGGTGGTGTAGACCACGCCGGCCGGCATCCGCTCCGAGACCTGGGCGCGCAGCGTCGTCGAGCCGACCCGGCTCGACAGGTCGACCAGGTCGCCGGTGGAGATCCCGCGCACCTCGGCGTCGGCCGGGTGGATCTCGAGGATGTCCTCGGGGTGCCAGGTGTTGTTGGCCGTACGACGAGTCTGGGCGCCCACGTTGTACTGGCTGAGGATCCGGCCGGTGGTCAGGATCAGCGGGAACTTCCGCGTGGACCGCTCGGTCGTCGGCACGAAGACGGTCTCGATCAGCCGGCCCTTGCCGCGCACGAACTCGCCGACGTGCATCGTCGGCGTACCGGTGGAGGAGGAGTCGAAGACCGGCCACTGCATCGAGCCGACCTCGTCGAGGCGTGCGAACGAGACGCCGGCGAAGGTCGGGGTGGTGGCGGCGATCTCGTCCATGATCTCCGACGCCGCGGCGTACGACATGTCGAAGCCCATCGCCCGGCCGATCGCGCAGGTGATCTCCCACTCGTCCATGCCGACCTTGGAGGCGAAGACCGGCCGGACCCGGTTGATCCGCCGCTCGGCGTTGGTGAAGGTGCCGTCCTTCTCGAGGAACGACGTACCGGGCAGGAAGACGTGGGCGAACCGGGCGGTCTCGTTGAGGAAGAGGTCCTGCACGACGACGAGGTCCATCGCCCGCAGCGCCGCCTCGACGTGCTGGGTGTTGGGGTCGGACTGGGCGATGTCCTCACCCTGGACGTAGAGCCCGCGGAACGTGCCGGCGAGGGCGGAGTCGAACATGTTCGGGATCCGCAGGCCCGGCTCGGGGTCGAGCGTGCGGCCCCACAGCTCCTCGTAGATGCCGCGGACGGCGTCCTCGGAGACGTGGCGGTAGCCGGGGAACTCGTGCGGGAAGGAGCCCATGTCGCAGGAGCCCTGGACGTTGTTCTGGCCGCGCAGCGGGTTCACGCCGACGCCCTCGCGACCGATGTTGCCGGTGACCATGGCCAGGTTGGCCATCCCCATCACCATCGTCGAGCCCTGCGAGTGCTCGGTGACGCCGAGCCCGTAGTAGATCGCGGCGTTGCCGGCGGTGGCGAAGACCCGGGCGGCCGCCCGAAGCTGGTCGGGGTCGACACCGGTGGCGCCGGCCATCGCCTCGGGGGAGTTGGCCGGGTCGGCGATGAAGGCGAGGTAGTCGTCGGCGTCCTCGCAGCGCTCGCGCACGAACTCCTCGTCGTGGAGACCCTCGGAGACGATCACGTGGGCCATCGCGTTGACGAAGGCCACGTTGGAGCCCGGCAGCACCGGCAGGTGGTACGACGCCTCGACGTGCGGGCTGCGGACCAGGGCGATCCGCCGTGGGTCGGCCACGATCAGCCGGGCGCCCTCGCGCAGCCGTCGCTTCATCCGGGAGGCGAAGACCGGGTGGGCGTCGGTGGGGTTGGCGCCGATCAGCAGGATCACGTCGGCCTTCTCCACCGAGCGGAAGTCCTGGGTGCCGGCGGAGGTGCCGAAGGTCTGCTTGAGCCCGTAGCCGGTAGGGGAGTGGCAGACCCGGGCGCAGGTGTCGATGTTGTTGTTGCCGAAGGCCGCGCGCACCATCTTCTGGACGACGTACACCTCCTCGTTGGTGCAGCGGCTGGACGAGATGCCGCCGATCGCGCCGACGCCGTGCTCGGCCTGGAGCGCCTGGAAGCCGGTGGCCACCCGGGCGATCGCCTCGTCCCACGAGACGGTGCGCCACTCGTCGTCGATCGTGTCGCGCACCATCGGCGAGAGCTGGCGGTCGCGGTGCGAGGCGTAGCCGTAGGCGAACCTGCCCTTGACGCAGCTGTGTCCCTCGTTGGCGCGTCCGGCCTTGGACGGGACCATCCGCACGACCTGCGCGTCGTCGCCCTCACCCTGGACCTCGGCCCGGAACGAGCAGCCGACGCCGCAGTAGGCGCAGGTCGTCTCGACCGAGCGGGTCGGCATGCCGAGCTGGACGATCGAGTGCTCCTGCAGCGCCGACGTCGGGCAGGCCTGCACGCAGGCGCCGCAGGAGACGCACTCCGAGGAGAGGAAGTCCGTGCCCCCCGCGCTGATCTTCGAGTCGAAGCCGCGGCCCTCGACGGTGAGTGCGAAGGTGCCCTGGATGTCGGCGCAGGCGCGCACGCAGCGGGAGCAGACGATGCACGAGGAGTCGTCGAAGGCGAAGTAGGGGTTGGAGAGGTCGACCGGCTGGGGGTGGGCGACCTGGTCGCGGGTCTCCGGCCGGCCGTAGCGCACCTCGGCGGAGCCGACCGTGGCGGCCAGCGACTGGATCTCGCAGTTGCCGCGGGCACAGCCGTCGCAGTCCTCCGGGTGGTCGGAGAGGTAGAGCTCCATGACGTTGCGACGGAGCTCGCGGACGGTGTCGGTCTGGGTGCTGACGACCATGCCGTCGGCGCACGGGGTGGTGCAGGAGGCGGGTACGCCCTTGGCCCCGTCGACCTCGACCACACACATCCGGCACGAGCCGAAGGCCTTGAGCGAGTCGGTCGCGCACAGCTTCGGGATGGCCACCCCGGCCTCGGTCGCCGCGCGCAGCACCGACGTGCCGGCGGGGACGGCGACCTCTCGGCCGTCGATGGTGAGCGTGACGGAGGTGTCGGCGACGACGGCCGGGGTGCCGAAGTCGACCTCGGGGTCCCAGATGCTCGGCTGCTCCAGCAAGCTCATACGGATACGTCCTGTCGTTCGAAGTCCTCGGGGAAGTGCCTGACCGCGCTCTGCACGGGCATCGGGGTCAGCCCGCCCATCGCGCACAGCGAGCCCTTGGTCATGGTGTCGCACAGGTCGTCGAGCAGCACCAGGTCGGCCGTGACGTCACTCTGCGCCTCCCTTGCGGCGATGATCCGGTCGATGGTCTCCACACCGCGGGTGGAGCCGATCCGGCACGGGGTGCACTTGCCGCACGACTCGATCGAGCAGAACTCCATGGCGAAGCGCGCCATCCGGGCCATGTCGACGGTGTCGTCGAAGACCACCACGCCGCCGTGCCCGAGCATGGCCCCGGACTCGGCCAGCGCCTCGTAGGCCATGGGTACGTCGAAGCCGGAGGCGGGCACGTAGGCGCCGAGCGGCCCGCCGAGCTGGGCGGTGCGCGCCGGGCGACCGGACCGCGTGCCTCCGGCGTATCCCTCGACGAGCTCGCGCAGGCTCACGCCGAACGGCAGCTCGACGATGCCGCCCTGCCTGACGTTGCCGGCGAGCTGGAAGATCTGGGTGCCGCGGGAGCGGCCGGTGCCGAGCTCGGCGTACGCCGCGCCACCGTTGGTCAGGATCATCGGCACCGCACAGATGGTCAGCACGTTGTGGATCAGGGTCGGCGAGCCCCACAGGCCGCGGATCGCGGGGATCGGTGGCTTCGCCCGCACCTCACCACGGCGCCCCTCGATGCTCTCGAGCATCGAGGACTCCTCGCCACAGATGTAGGCACCGGCTCCGACCCGGACGTGAAGGTCGAAGTCGAGCCCGGAGCCCAGGATGTCGCGGCCGAGGTAGCCGTGGGTGTACGCCGTGTCGACGGCCCGCCGTAGGGCGGCGATGGCGTGGGGGTACTCCGAGCGCACGTAGACGTAGCCGTCGCCCGCCCCGGTGGCGTGGGCCGCGATCACCAGCCCCTCGATCAGGGTGAACGGGTCGCCCTCGAGCAGCATCCGGTCCGCGAAGGTCCCGGAGTCACCCTCGTCGACGTTGCAGGCGACGTACTTCTGGTCGGCCGCCGTCTCGAGCACCGTCTTCCACTTGATCCCGGCCGGGAAGCCCGCCCCTCCGCGGCCGCGGAGGCCCGAGTCGGTGACCTCCTGGACGACCTCGGCCGGGGACAGGGACAGGGCCCGGCGCAGCCCGGCCCAGCCGCCGTGCGCCTCGTAGTCGGCGATCGAGGCCGGGTCGATCACGCCGACGCGGGCGAAGCTCACCCGGCGCTGCGAGGTCAGCCAGGGGTGCTCGTCGACGACGCCGATGTCGGCTGCCCCGCCGGCGAGAACTCCTGCCACGTCGTCGGGGGTCACGTTGCCGAACCCCACGCGCCCGGCGTCGGTCTCGACCTCGACCAGGGGCTCGAGCCACAGCATCCCCCGCGACCCGTTGCGGACGACGTGCGCACCGGCGGCCTCGAAGGCTGCGGCCACCTCGTCGGCCCCGACCGAGACCGCCGCCGCGTCGCCGGGGACGAACACCCGGGTCGTCGCGGTCATGCGCGCCATCCTTCGGTGAGGGCGTCGAGCCGGCCGGCCGACAGGCGGCCGTGCAGGCGGCCGTCGAGCGTGCCGGAGGGCCCGAGCACGCAGTTGCCCAGGCAGAAGACCTCACCGACCTCGACCCCGGGGCCGAGGTCGGCCGCCCGGGCGGTCGTCTCGGCGTACAGCTCCTCGGCACCGACCGACTGGCAGGCCTCGCCGCGGCAGAGCACCACCCGATGGGCCGACGGCGGGTCGGTGCGGAAGTCGGGATAGAAGCTGACCACGCCGTGCACCTCGGCGACCGAGAGGTTGAGCACGTCCGCGACCGTGGCGACGTCGTCGGACTCGATGTGGCCCAGCTCCTCCATCACCTCGTGCAGCACCGGCAGCAGCGCGCCGCGCTCGGCGAGGTGCGCGGTGGCGATGGCGCGGACCAGCGTGGCCCTGTCGGTCGTGGGCGCGGACGTCATCAGGCAGCTCCGGGGTGGTGGTCGTTCCCATCGTAGTGTCGCCGACGTGACGCACGTCATAACCGCGGGTCCAGCGACCGAGCGGATCGCCCGGGTCGGCTCAGCCGCGGTCCCCTTCATCGTTCGTGCGGCGGGCGAGTCGCCGCCTGAGGTCGGAGACCTCGGTCTCCAGGGCGAGCACCCGCCCGATGCCGGCCAGGTTGAGGCCCTCGGTGAGGAGCTGGCCGATCCGGCGCAGCACGACGATGTCGTCCTCGCTGTACAGCCGCGTGCCGCCGGCCGTCCGGGCCGGCTCGATCAGCCCGCGGCGTTCGTAGACGCGGAGGTTCTGGATCGGGAGGTCGGCCCGGTCGGCAGCGACCGAGATCGCGAACACGCCCTCGTCGGATGACGGCATCTCGACCTCCCGGTGGTGCGGCGCAGACAGAGGGCTTGCGGAGCTGCTTGACAGTACCTCAATCACGGGCTATATAAAACCTGTAACGACAGTTACACCTCGGAGTCTCGTCGAAAGGAGCAGAACCATGCTGCTGCGCACCACCGACCCGTTCCGCGAGTTCGACCGTCTCGCCAGTCAGGTGCTCGGCACCACCAACCGCCCGGCCGTGATGCCGATGGACGCCTGGCGGCAGGGTGACGTCTTCCAGATCGAGTTCGACCTGCCGGGGGTGTCCCGGGAGACGATCGACCTCGACGTCGAGCGCAACGTCCTCACCGTGCGAGCCGAGCGGGTCGGCCGCAACGGTGACTGGGAGATGCTCGCCTCCGAGCGCCCCCGCGGCGTGTTCAGTCGCCAGCTGGTGCTCGGCGACAACCTCGACCTCGACCGGATCGAGGCCCACTACGGCGACGGCGTGCTGCGCCTGAGCATCCCGGTCGCCGAGCGGGCCAAGCCCCGCAAGATCGAGGTGGGGTCCGCTCCCCAGGAGCGCACCGCGATCGAGGCCTGAACGCCGGCCGGCGCATCCGCCGTCGGACCGGAGTCACGCACACCGGTCCGCGGCGGGATGCGCCGCTGCGTCTCCACCAGGTGCCGCTCGACGCCGACGGCGGGCCGTGAGACGGCCCACGCCACCCGGGGAACAGCCCGTTCCCGCCGGGTGCCCACGTGTACCCTGGGCGGGTCGTTGTACGCCCGGAACAGATGAGGAGCCAGGCGGTGGAGCTGCCCCTGGCAGACCTGCTCGGACGTCACCTGGTCGACCCCGCACCGGTCGGCCGTGATGGGCAGCGCTGAGGTAGCGGCCGGAGGGGTGGTCTTCGACCTCGACGGCACGCTGGTCGACTCCGAGCCCTTCTGGATGCGTGGCTTCTCGATCGGGCTGTCGCAGAGCCTGCTCCGGCACGGTTACGGCGACCACGACCTGCAGCCGTCGCAGATGTCGCGCTTCCTCGGCGGCCGCGTCCCCGACACCGTGCGGGTGATCGTCGAGTCGCTGGACCTGCCGGAGCCGGTCGGGGACGACCATCTCGCGGCCATGGTCCAGGAGACCGTCGACTTCGTGACCAGGGAGTTCGTGGCCGGCCCGATCGTGATCCAGGAGGCCGTCGACACCGCCCGCGGGCTGCACGAGCGCGGCGTACCGATGGGCGTCGCCAGCTCGTCCGCGCTCACCTTCATCGACGCCGCGATCGAGGCGCTCGGCCTGGCCGACGCGTTCCCGGTGCGGGTCTCCGCCTTCGACCTGCCCGTGGGCAAGCCCGACCCCACGGTCTACCTGACCACTCTTGGCGAGATGGGGCTGCCCGCCGCGCGGGCGCTGGCCGTGGAGGACTCGCCGGTCGGCGTCGCCTCCGCGGTGAACGCCCACCTCGGATGCCTGTGGTTCCGGCGCCCGCCCGAGGCCGGGCACGACGTACCCCCCCAGGACTGGCAGGACCAGCTGCTGGAGGCCGGCGTCGTCGTCGACCTCGCCGACAGCCTGGTCGAGGTCTCGCCCCACCTCACCGTCGAGCTCGTGCTGGACTCGCTGGACAAGGTCCTCGCGAGGAGCGCCGCCGGATGAACGACGAGTGCAGCCACCGCTACGCGGTGATCCTCGCGGGCGGGCGGGGGACCCGCCTGTGGCCGCTGAGCACCGAGCGGTCCCCCAAGCAGTTCCAGGACCTGGGCGGCGCCCAGCGGATCATCGCCGAGACGTTCGACCGGCTCGCCGCCTGCGTGCCGCGCGACCACATCTACGTCTCGACCACCGCGCAGTACGCCGACGAGGTGCGCAGCAGCCTGCCCGACCTGGCCGAGGACCGGCTGATCGTGGAGCCCCAGGCCGAGGGGAAGCCGGCCGCCTTCCTGCTGATCGCCCTGCGTCTGCGCGCCCTCGACCCGCTGGCGGTCGTGCTCAGCGCGGCCTCCGACAGCTGGGTCTCCCCGCTGTCGTCGTTCCGGGAGGCGAGCACGCGGGCCTTCGAGTTCGTCGAGGCGCATCCGTCGTGGACTGCCTTCCTCGGCTGCCGGCCCAGCAGCGCGGACACCTCGCTCGGCTACGTGCTCGCCGACGAGCCCGCGCTCGACGTTCCCGGGGTCCGAGTCGCTCGGGAGTTCCACGAGAAGCCGTCGGTGGAGCTGGCCGCCGAGTTCGTCGCCAGCGGCCGCTACTTCTGGAACTCCTCCCACTACTGCTTCTCCGCCGCGACCCTCGTCGAGGCCTACCGTGCCTCGGCTCCGGTGCTCTCCGACCGGTTGGACGCCTACCTCGTCTCCGGCGCGGCAGCGGACTACTCCGGGGCCGGCGGCCCCGGCCACGAGCTGTACCCGCTGGTCGAGGGCGGCTGTCCGATCGGCGTCGTCGAGTCCGACTTCTCGTGGTACGACGTGGGCACCTGGCCGTCGCTGTACCGTGCGCTGGTCGAGGCCCAGGACAGCGACGTCGTGACCGCCGGGCGGGTCCTCGACCACGGCAGCACCTCCATGATGGCGGTCAACGACACGACGATGACCGTGGTCACCGCGGGTCTCGACGGCGTGATGGTCGTTGTCTCCGGCTCCACCGTGCTGATCGCCCCGATCGACACCTTCGACCAGCAGCCCGGCCTGGTCGCCGAGCTCCAGCACCGGGTCGACCACCACCCCGACGAACAGGATCGTGAGCATCCGTGAAATCGCATGTCAGGCCAGCCGAGGGCGACACCGAGTCGTTCGACGTCGACCAGCGCGAGGTGCGCGAGCTCCTCGCCAGGTTCAGCGTCGACGAGCCGGTGCACCTGGTCTTCATGGGCACCAAGCCCGACATCATCAAGCAGTACCCGCTCTACAAGGAGCTGGTCGCCCGCGGCCTCCAGACCGCGGTGTTCCACAGCGGTCAGCACACGGCGCACGAGTACTCCGGCGGGATGCTCGAGGAGTTCGGCATCCAGGTCGACGTCCGCCTGGTCATGGAGCACGGGCTGACCCTGGGAGCCCGGGTCGCGGCCCTGATCACCGCCGCGAACGCCGTCTTCACCGTCGCCGCGGAGACCGGCCACACGCTGATCCCCTACATCCACGGCGACACCGCGACGTCCATGGGCGTCGGGGTGGCGGCGTACATGAACCGCGTCGCCTGTGTCCACGTCGAGGCCGGCATCCGCACGATGACCCTGAGCCGCGAGTACCTCATGGGCCACTACGACGACTTCAACCGGGGCGCCTTCGACTGGTCGGCCTACCTGGCCGGGCACCGCGAGGAGAAGAACTACACCCTCGGCAGCATGGAGCCGTTCCCCGAGCAGTTCAACACCCGCGTCTCCGACGCAGCCACCGGCCTCCACGCCGCACCGGTCGAGCTCGACCGGCGCTTCCTGCTCGGCGAGGGCTTTCCGGCGGACTCGATCGTGGTCACCGGCAACACCGTCGTGGACGCCACGGAGGAGGCCCGGCGCAAGGCGGCGGACTCCCCGATCTTCGAGCGCTTCCCGCTGCTGGCGCAGAAGCAGTTCATCCGGGTCTGCATCCACCGGCGCGAGAACACCAACGACCGCCAGCGGTTCCTGTGCTACTTCGAGGCGATGGAGAAGCTGCTCGCCCTGGGACACAACGTCCTGTGGGTCTCGCTGGTCGGCACCGAATGGGCCCTGGAGCACTACGAGCTGACCGGCCGCCTGGCCGACCTCGAGCGGGAGTACCCCGAGTCGCTGATCGTGACCCAGGTCTGGCCCGAGTACGCCGACGTGATCGCGGCCTTCCTCAGCTGCTCGGTGCTGGTCACCGACTCGGGCAGCATCCAGGAGGAGGCCAACATCCTCCAGATCCCCTGCGTCACCCTGCGCTTCGGCACCGACCGCGGCGAGTCGTTGCTCGCCGGGGGGAACGTGCTCGCGCCGCCGCTCTCCGCCGACTTCGTCGCCGCGGTGGTCGACAGTGCGGTCACCCACCGCGACGACCTCAAGGGCGAGCTCCTCTACGGCACGGGCAGCTCGGCCCGGGTGGTCGACGCGGTGCTGAGCCGGGTCAAGGTGGGCACCGGGCTCTTCCGCAGCGAGGAGGAAGCGATGCGGCTCCCCGGCACCGACTCGGACTGGCCGGGCACGGAGAACCGGCTGGCCTAGCCGGGCTCCCCGCTCCGGCCGGCCAGGACCGCGTCGGCGACGGAGGCGTTGACCGGGAAGCGCGGGATCAGCGTGGCCTGGACCGCGTGGTAGAGGTCGGGCTTCCCGCTCCAGACCGACCCCGACGGCCGGTTGGTGGTGTCGAGCTCGTGGTGCCAGGAGCCGCGCGCGTGGTCGAGCACGTAGCGGTCGGCGTAGTCCCACCAGCGGTGGTAGTCCGCGTCGTACGAGCTCTCGTTGGTACGCCGGTGCAGGGTGGCGGCGGCGGCGATGGCCTCGGCCACCACCCAGTGCATCCGCTGCCGCACGATCGGCCGGCCCGACCAGTCGGTGGTGTAGACGAACCCCGGCTGCCCGTCGGCCTCCCAGCCGTCGCGGACGGCCGTCGCATAGAGCCCTCGGGAGGTCGCCAGCAGCTCCGCCGGCAGCCGGGCCTCACCCTCCGCGGCCTCCAGGTCGAGCAGCAGGCGTGACCACTCCAGGCCGTGGCCCACGGTCGCGCCGTAGGGCTTGAAGGGGTCGTCGGGGCGTTCGCGACCCGACTCGGGCAGGGGCTGCCAGTCCTCGTCGTAGTGCTCGGGAAGCCGCCACTCGAAGGCGCCGGCGGTCTCGATCACCCGGGCGCACACGCGGTGGGCGCGCGTGGTCCACCGCTCGCCGGTGGCCAGCATCGCCTCGACCGCGTGCATGTTGCCGTTCAGCCCGCGGTAGGACGACGGGGTCGACCAGTCGGGGCTCCAGGAGTCGAGGCACATGCCGGCGGCGTCGTCCCAGAACCGCTCCTCGAGCACGGCTTCGGCGGCCGAGCGCAGGGCGGCCGCGTCCGGCAGCCCGGCGCGGACCGCCGTTCCGGCCGCGAGCAGGACGAAGGCGTGTTCGTAGCAGCCCTTGTCGATGACCTCGGGGGTCCCGTCCGGAGCCAGGCGCGCATGCCAGCCGTCGTGCTCCGCGTCGTGGAACGGCCCGGCCAGTGCGGCCAGAGCCGCCTCCGCCAGGGGACGGGAGCCCGGGACGCCGGCGAGCACGCCGAGGCTGCGCACGTGCAGGGAACGGGCGGCCAGCCATGTCTCACGGGGTCGAGCGGGCTCTCCGCGGCCGTCGTCGTCCAGCCACTCGCCCGGCCGCGCCGACGTCCCGAACGACAGGAGCCGGTCGAGCTCGGCCGCGAGCCAGTCGTCGTCCCCAGGTCTCATGTCCCGCCCCTGCTCAGCCGCAGTGCCGGTCGGCCACCTCGAGTGCCTCGTCGAGGATCGCGATGCCCTCGCGGATCTCGTCGGCGGACGTCGTACACGGGGGTACGACGTGCAGCCGGTTGAAGTGTACGAACGGCCACAGCCCGCGCTGCTTGCAGGCGGCAGCCAGCTCGTTCATCGGTGCGGCCGCGGGGCCCGACGCGTTGTAGGGCACCAGGGGCTCGCGGGTGTCGCGGTCGCGTACCAACTCCAGTGCCCAGAAGACACCGAGGCCGCGGACCTCACCGACCGACGGGTGGCGCTCGGCCAGGGCCCGCAGCTGCGGGCCGATGACGTCGGTCCCGAGGCTGCGGGCATAGTCGATCACCTTCTCCTCGCGCATCATGGTGATCGACGCGACCGCGGACGCGCAGGCCAGCGGGTGGCCGGAGTAGGTCAGCCCGCCGGGGTAGGGCCGCTCGTCGAAGGTCTCGGCGACGGGGTCGGAGATCAGCACCCCGCCGAGCGGGACGTAGCCGGAGTTCACGCCCTTGGCGAAGGTGATCAGGTCGGGGACGACGTCCCAGCGGTCGACGGCGAACCACTCGCCGCAGCGGGCGAAGCCGGCCATCACCTCGTCGGCGATCAGCAGGATGCCGTGCTCGTCGCACAGCTCGCGGACGCCGGCCAGGTAGCCGTCGGGCGGGACCAGGATCCCGTTGGTGCCGACCACGGTCTCCAGCAGGATCGCGGCGATCGTGGCTGGTCCCTCGACCATGATCGTGTCGCGCAGGTGCTCCAGCGCGCGGGCACACTCCTCGGCCTCGTCGGCGGCGTGGAAGGCGGAGCGGTAGGGGTAGGGGCCCCAGAAGTGCACGACGCCCGGCATCGCCGGCTCCGAGGCCCAGCGCCGGGGGTCGCCGGTCAGCGCGATCGCTCCGGTGGTCGCGCCGTGGTAGCTGCGGTAGGTCGCCAGCACCTTGCCGCGGCCGGTGTGCAGGCGGGCCATCCGGACGGCGTTCTCGTTCGCGTCGGCGCCGCCGTTGGTGAAGAACACCCGGTCCAGGCCGGCGGGCGCCACCTCGGCGATCAGCCGGGCGGCCTCCGAACGGGTGTCGTTGGCGAAGCTGGGAGCCACCGTGACCAAGCGCCCGGCCTGCTCGCGGATCGCCTCGATCACGGCCGGGTGCTGGTAGCCGAGGTTGACGTTGACCAGCTGGGAGGAGAAGTCGAGGTATCGCTTGCCCTCGGCGTCCCAGAAGCAGCTGCCCTCGGCGCGGGCGATCGGCATCGGGTCGATCAGCGCCTGGGCCGACCACGAGTGGAACACGTGGGCCCGGTCGAGGCGGCGGGTGGTCTCGTCGTCGTACGACGGGAGCAGGCTGGAGGTGGTCGGGTCGATCGTCGGCGCGCTCATCAGCGGGTCCGCGGGAAGCCGAGGTCGACGCTGGACGAGGCCGGGTCGGGCCACCGCGACGTGACCACCTTGCCGCGGGTGTAGAAGTTGATGCCCTCGGGGCCGTACATGTGGGTGTCGCCGAAGAGGGAGTCCTTCCAGCCGCCGAAGGAGTAGTAGGCGACCGGCACCGGGATCGGCACGTTGATGCCGACCATGCCGACCTCCACGTCGTACTGGAACCGGCGTGCGGCGCCCCCGTCGCGGGTGAAGATGGCGGTGCCGTTGGCGAACTGGTTGCTGTTGATCAGTGCCAGCCCCTCGTCGTAGGTCTCGACCCGCACCACCCCGAGGACCGGGCCGAAGATCTCGTCGCGGTAGACGGTCATCTCCGAGGTGACGTGGTCGAGCAGGGTCGCGCCGAGGAAGAAGCCCTCGTCGGGCACCTCGGAGGCCCGGCCGTCGACGACCACGGTGGCGCCGGCGGCCTCGCCGGCGTCGACGTAGGAGGCGACCCGGTCGCGGTGCTCGCGGGTGATCAGCGGCCCCATGTCGGTGCCGGCCTGGGCGCCGTCGCCGATCACCAGCTTGGGCAGGCGGACCGCGAGGGCGTCGACGAGGGGCTCGGCCACGTCGCCGACCGCCACTGCGACCGACAGTGCCATGCAGCGCTCACCGGCCGCGCCGTACGCCGCGGAGACCAGGGCGTCGGCGGCCACGTCGAGGTCGGCGTCGGGCAGGACCAGCGCGTGGTTCTTGGCGCCACCGAGAGCCTGCACCCGCTTGCCGTGGGCGGTGCCGGTCTCGTAGATCGACTGGGCGATGGGCGTGGAGCCGACGAAGCTGATCGCGGCGACGTCGGGGTGGGTCAGCAGCCCCTCGACGGCCTCCTTGTCGCCCTGGAGCACGGTGAAGACCCCGTCGGGCAGACCGGCCTGCTGCCAGAGCCGGGCCAGGAACAGACCGGCGGAGGGGTCCTTCTCGCTGGGCTTGAGGATGAACGCGTTGCCGCAGGCGATCGCGTTGGCGCACATCCACAGCGGCACCATGGCCGGGAAGTTGAACGGCGTGATGCCGGCGACCACACCGAGCGGCTGCCGGATGCTGTAGACGTCGACGTCGGTGCCGGCCTGCTCGGAGAAGCCGCCCTTCATCAGCTGGGGCACGCCCGCCGCGAACTCGACGTTCTCCAGCCCGCGCGCGATCTCGCCGAGCGCGTCACCGTGCACCTTGCCGTGCTCGGCGGTGATGATGGCGGCGAGCTCGTCCGCGTGCTCGTGGAGCAGGTGACGGAAGGCGAAGAGCACGCCCGAGCGCTTCGACAGCGACGCATGGCGCCACTCGGCGGCCGCGGCCTTGGCGCTGGCGACGGCGTCGCCCACCTCGTCGGCCGAGGCCAGGTCGACGCGGGCGGTCTCGACGCCGGTGGCCGGGTTGAACACCGGCGAGGTGCGCCCGGAGGTGCCCTCGGTCTCGCGGCCGTCGATCCAGTGGGGGATGCGTGTGGTCATGGCACCACGGTAGTACCAGTTCCAGTGCTGACAACGCGCTGTTTGCTATGTTACAAAGGTGCCGACCACATCTCGCGCCGTGATCTCCGAGATCGAGCGTCGGCTCGACGAGCCCACCGCCAAGGGCCTGGCCGGCGCGGTCAGCCGGGCGATCCGGGACGGCGTGCTGGCCCCCGACGACCGGCTGCCGCCGATCCGGGCGCTCGCCCACGAGCTGACCCTCTCGCCGACGACGGTCAGCGCCGCCTGGGGTCTGCTCACCCGGGCCGGGACGCTGCGCACCGAGGGTCGGCGGGGCACGGTGGTCGCCGACGTCTCGGCTCCGCGCGAGGGGCGCTACCGGCAGGCGGTGGAGCCGCAGGCCGGCTTCCGGCTCGACCTGTCCACCGGGATCCCGGACGAGCGGCTGCTGCCCGGGCTGACCCGGGCGCTGGGCGCGGTGACCACCGCCGGCACCCCGCACAGCTACCTCGACGACCCGGTGCTGCCGGAGCTGGCCGCGGTGCTGCTCGCGAGCTGGCCCTACCGACCGCCGGCCCTCACCGTCGTGGACGGCGCGCTGGACGCCATGGAGCTCGTCATCCGCACCCTGCTCCGGTACGGCGACCGGGTCGTGGTCGAGCACCCGTCGTTCCCGCCGGTGCTCGACCTGCTCGAGGCGGCCGGCGTGGACGTGGTCGGCGTACCCCTGGATGCCGAGGGCCCGGCCCCCGCCGCGTTCACCGAGGCCCTGGTCGGTCCGGTCCGGGCGGTGTTCCTGCAGCCGCGTGGCCAGAACCCCACCGGCATCTCGCTGTCCGCGGCCCGGGCCGGCCTGCTGGCCGGCCTGCTCGAAGGCTCGGAGACGGTGGTGGTCGAGGACGACTCCGCCAGCGCCATCTCGACCAGCCCCGAGGTCAGTCTGGGCACCTGGCTGCCCGAGCAGACCGTGCACGTGCGCAGCTTCTCCAAGTCGCACGGCCCGGACCTCCGCCTGGCCGCGATGAGCGGCCCGGAGGCGCTGATGGGCGACGTCCGCCACCTGCGCCAGCTCGGCCAGGGCTGGAGCAGCCGCCTGCTCCAACGGGTCCTGCTCGACCTGCTCACCGACGAGCGGAGCGTGGCAGAGGTGGCGCACGCCCGTGACGAGTACGCCCGCCGCCGCGGGGCCTTCGTCGCCGCGCTGTCGGCTCGCGGGGTCGAGGTCGGCGGCGACGACGGCCTGAACCTCTGGGTGCCGGTGTACGACGAGTCCGCCGCCCTCGTGCGCCTCGCCTCGCGCGGCATCGGCGTCGCGCCGGGCTCGCCGTTCACCGTGCTGCCCGGCGGTCCGGGGCACATCCGGGTGACGGTCGGGCTCGTCGACCACGGTCTGGACGAGGTGGCCGACGAGGTGGCGGCCGCCGCCCGGACCGGCGGCTGGGGAACCGGCGCCCGCTGAGCGGCTCGCTCGCGCGCGCGCTTCGCGAGCTCGGTGCTCAGAGCACGCGCTCGAACCACACCTGGTCGCGCAGCGGGATGCCGTCGACCACGATCTCGTCGGGGTAGCCGTTGGCCGGGACGAAGTAGTCGCGCACGGTGTGGGTGATCCGGAAACCGCAGCGCCGGTAGAAGCGCACGTTGCCGGTGTCCTGTGCGCCGGTCGCCAGCACCACCCGTGCAGCCCCGGCCTCCTTCGCGGCCGCCACAGCCCGGTCGAGCAGGCGGCGCCCGACGCCCTCACCGCGCGCACTCTCGACGACCGCGGTGTTGGTGACCTCCCAGGCCGTCCCGTCGTCGCGCGGGACCGCCTGGAGGTGACCGATCACCTCGCCGGCGCGGTTGCGGGCGACCCAGACCAGGCCCTCGTCGAGGTAGCTGGCGAGCAGGCTCTCGGAGTCCTCCGCCTCGCGGAAGGACCACACGAGGTCCGTGCGGGGTCCGGCGTACAGCTCGATCGTCACCACCGCATCGTGACGGTGGCGAGCGGGTCGCGCACCGGATTTTCGGACTGCGTGGATGTGACGGGTCGATGACACAACGGGCGCGTTCCCCGCTGCTACGCTGCGCCGCGTGAACGCCCGGTGAGGATCCAGCTGCTCGGTGTCCGCGGTTCCACGCCTGCCCCCGGGCCGGACTTCGTGAGGTACGGCGGGCACACGTCGTGCGTGGCGATCACGCCCGAGGGCGGAGACCGCCCCACGCTCGTGCTGGACGCCGGCACCGGGCTCCGGTCGCTGACCGGCCTGCTCGGCGGGCAGGCCTTCGAGGGCTCGATCGTGCTCAGCCACCTGCACTGGGACCACATGATGGGGCTGCCCTTCTTCGGCGCCGGTGACCGTGAGGCGTCCCGCGTCGACCTCTACGTCCCGGAGCAGGACGGCCGCTCCGGCCGCGACCTGCTCGCCCTGGCCTTCGCCCCGCCGTCGTTCCCGATCCCGCCGGAGGGCCTGCACGGCACCTGGGCCTTCCACGCCCTGGCGGGTGGCAGCCACCAGGTGCAGGGCTTCTCGGTCACCGCCGTCGACATCGAGCACAAGGGCGGCCGCACCTTCGGCCTGCGCGTCGAGGACGAGCGCGGCTCGCTGGCGTACCTGCCCGACCACGCGCCCGAGGCCGGGATGTCGGACGAGCTGGCCGCGATGCTGTCCGGCGTCGACGTGCTCGTCCACGACGCGCAGTTCCTCGAGGGCGAGCGCCCGGTGGCCGTCGACTACGGACACGCCACGGTGGAGGACTCCGTGAAGCTCGGGCGCGACTGCGACGCGGGCACGGTGGTGCTCTTCCACCACTCACCGGCACGCACCGACGTCGAGCTGGACAAGATCGCGGCCTGGGCACCGACCCTCGACCCCTCGGTGGACATCGTCGTCGCCCAGGAGGGCATGACCATCGACGTCGTACGCCGGGAGCGCTAGGCCGGCGCCAGCTCGCTCGCCTGGTGCGGTGGCTCCGGCTCGGTCGCCTGCTCGAGGGGGACGACGTCCGGTGACCCCAGGTCGGCACCGGCCTGCTCGAGGAGCAGCCGGGCCGCGGTCCGACCGGCCGACACCATGCGGTCGAGCTGGTGGAACTCGAGCAGCCCCACACCGAGCGTCGGCGGCGTGAGCACCCAGGCGCCCTCGGCGCGGGCAGCGGCGACCGCACCGCCGCTGCCGATCATCATCGTGCGCAGCAACGTCTCGCCCAGCGCCGGGACCCGCGGGCGCCCGGACCTGGGGCCGCCGCCACCCCCACCGCCCATCGCGATGTTGACCGCCACGACCGGGCCCTCGTCCCGCTCGGTCAGCAGGTCGACCGGCAGGTTGTCGAGGACCCCGCCGTCGATGAGGAGGCGGCCGCTGTCGTCGGGGATCGGGGCGAACAGCACCGGCAGCCGCGCCGAGGCCGTCATCGCGCGACCCACCGCGCCCCGCCGGTGCACCTGGCGGGTCCGGGTCACGAGGTCGGTGCTGGCGATGTGCAGCTGGCGGGGCAGTCCCTCGATCACCGACTCACCGAAGTTGCGGACCACCGCGTCGTGCATGCGCCTGCCCCGGGCCAGCGACGCGGTGGGGAGGCCCCAGTCGGAGAAGGGCTTGCGCCTGACGAACTCCGCGTAGCAGGTCTCCTCCAGCGCATCACCGTCGCGACCCCCGGCGTGCAGGGCGGCGATGATCGCGCCGACACTGCTGCCGGCGACCCGGTCGATATGAAGGCCACTGTCCTCGAGCTCGCGGAGCACGCCGACGTGGGCGAAGGCCCGGGCGCCACCGCCGGCCAGCACCAGTCCGAGCGAGCGGCCCGCCAGCCGGTCGGCCAGCGGCCGGAGGCCGGCGGCCAGGTCGTGCTCGTCCGCGACGGTGAGCTGCCAGGCGTCGGTGGCCGCGGCCCAGGCCGCCAGGTCGGTGGGGGACGGCGCGGGGCCGTGGAGCACGACGTCGGGCTGCCGCAGCGGCGCGGGCGTCAGGGGTGCGGTGGGCGGTGGCTCGTTGCTGCGTGCCACGAGGACGACGGCGTCGGCCTGGCGCAGGCAGAAGTCGCGCCAGCCGGGACCGTCCGTGGCGTCGTCGTCCCGGTCGTACGCGGCGACCAGCAGGACCCGGTCGTGGTCACGTTCGGCCCGGTCGAGTCCCTCGGCACCGACGACCCCCGGCGCGCTGACGCGGTGGTGGACCGCCAGCCGCTGCCGGACTGCCTCGGCCACCTCGGCCGCCCCGGCTCCGGCGTGGAGCCCGACGACCGCGATCACGACGGGTTGGGCCGGCCGCACCCGCTGCTTGGGGCCGCCGGCGGTCCGGAGCCGCTGGGCGACCTGGGTCAGCACCGTGCGCGACGCGGTGGGGTCGGTGGCCAGCAGGTCGTCGAACGCCGCGCGCGGCACCTCCAGCACCGTCGAGTCCCGACGCGCCCGCACGCTCGCCGACCGGGGCTCGCCGGTCAGCAGGGCCAGCTCGCCGAGCACCTCGCCCGGGCCCAGCTCCCGGACCAGCCGGCCGTCGACCGCCACCTCCAGCCGCCCACGTCGTACGACATAGGCGGAGCCGGCCGGGTCGCCGGTCTCCATGAGCCAGGTCCCGGCCGGGACGGGCACCAGCCGGGCCGCCTCCTCGAGGCGGCCACGGGCGTCCGGCGGGAGTGCAGCCAGCAGAGGTACGTCGGACAGGTCGGTGGAGTCCGACGCGGACGCGAGCGCCCGCACGGGTCCTCCGGCGACGGGCAGCGGGGCGTGCACGCTGGCCGGTCGTTCGTCGTCGCTGGAGGCGGGCTCGTCGACGCGACCGAGCTTCCCGAGGGGGAGCGAGACCACGGCGACCGCGAGGAACGCGCAGATCGACAGCACCCAGCCGTGGTGGAAGGCGGTCACGGCGGTGGCCGGCGTCGGGTTGCCGAGGATCACCACCAGGATCGCGATGCCGAGCACGCCACCGAGCTGGCGGGCACTGGAGACCACGGCCGAGGCCGTGGCATAGCGCCCGCCGGGGACCGCCGCCAGGGCGGCGCTGCCCAGCAGCGGCAGGGTCGCGCCGACGCCGATGCCGCTGATGATCTGGCCGGGGAACCACTCGGTCCAGAAGGCAGGCACCAGCCCGACCTGCTGGTGGTACCAGACGTAGGCACCGGCCCAGACCACGGCGCCGGGTACGACGAAGACACGGTAGCCGTGCTTGTCGGCCAAGGGCCCGAGCCTGGCCGCGACCACGGCCGCCATCAGCGCGCCGGGCACCAGGGCGAGGCCCGCTCGGAGCACGCCGTAGTGCCAGACGTACTGCAGCCACAGGATGTTGGTCAGCAGGTAGGCGTAGAAGCCGAGACCGGCCAGCACGGTGGCGAGGGAAGCGATGCTGAACGACGGGATCCGGAGCAGGGCGGGGTCGAGGAGCGGGGAGCGGTGGGCGCGCGAGCTCAGCACGAACAGGCCGAGCAGCACCGCGGTGGCGGCGAACGAGCCGACCACGGTGGGACTGGCCCAGCCCCAGTCGCCGCCCTTGACGATGCCGAGGTTGAGCACCCCCAGGCAGAGCGCGAGCAGGGCCGCCCCCCGCAGGTCGGGCAGCCGACGTCGTCCCGGTGCGCGGCTCTCCACGAGGCTGCTGCGGGCGGCCCAGATGGCGGCCACCCCGAACGGGAGGTTGACCAGGAAGGCCCAGCGCCAGCCGCCGAGCTGCACCAGGGCGCCGCCGAGCGGCGGGCCGAGGCCGGCGGCCACGGCCGCCGTGGCACCCCACAGCCCGATGGCGTGCGCCCGGCGCTCCTCCGGGAAGGCCTCGACGACCAGGGCCAGCGAGGCCGGGACCAGGAGGGCGGCACCCAGTGCCTGCAGCACCCGCGCCGCCACGAGCAGCGACACCGTGGGCGCCGCGCCGCACAGGGCCGAGGCCACGGTGAAGACCACGACGCCCGCGATGAAGGCCCGGCGCCGTCCGAGCAGGTCGGTGAGCCGGCCGCAGACGATCAGGAACGCCGCGAAGACGATGTTGTAGGCGTTCAGGACCCAGGACAGGGAGCCGATCGAGGTCCCCTGGAACGAGTCGCGGATCGACGGGAACGCGACGTTGACGATGGTGGCGTCGAGGAACGCCAGGAAGGCGCCGAAGGCAGAAACCAGAAGAACCCGGGAAGCCGGCACGCGCGCACTCTGGGTCTTCGCCACTCGCCACCTCACTCGGGCGGCCCCACGCCGCTCCCGCAGTCTGGCCTGACGGAGGGCATCCCGCAATGGTCTGACCATGGGCACGGCCCGCAGGCGTCGACTCGTCCGGATCGGGGGCGGATCCCACATCCGGGAGGCACGTCGCGTATCATGGGTGTGCCCGAGGACGTCGTCTTCTCTTGACGTCTCCCGCCGCGTCACGCTCGATCCGCTGGGCGTCGCGGCGGACGGATCTCTCGCAGGTCCCGGGCTCGCCGTGACGCCGCCCAGGCGTTCGGCCACACGTGCGACGCCCAGATCGGTCGGGGGTCGCTCGGGCCACGTGGCTCCGCACCGGAGATCCCCTCCGGCACCGGCGCCGGCCCGATCAAGCGCACAGGAGTAGTTCTTGGCTCGTCAAGCTCCGCGTCGGTCCGGGACGCGTCGGCCGAACTCGCGCAACCAGCGCCCCGCCGCGCGTCGTCGCGACAACGAGGGCCTGCTGCCCGTGCTCGCCCGCGCGGTGCGCGAGGTCGAGACGGCGGTCCAGCGGGGGGCGGCGGTGTCGGTCCGGACCAAGTTCCAGGTGGTGGCGCTGCTGGTCCGCGAGGAGCGGGCCCGGGTGAACGCCGACACGAGCACCTCGGAGTCGGTGCGCGCCGGTGAGCTCAAGCGCCTGGACGGGGTCGCCACGATCCTCGCGCAGACCGCGGCCCGGGACACCTCGCTGCTGGCCCTCCTGGCCGAGGACGCCAACGTCTCGGACTCCGCCCAGTCCCTGCGCCGCGAGATGCTGGCGCAGGCCGGGATGGCGGCGCCGCCCGAGGAGCTCGAGCTGCCCGAGGCTCCGCTCGAGGTGCCCGGCACCGAGCGTCGCGTCGTACCCCAGTCGGTGATCTCGCGGCAGCTGGCCAACCCGTTCCTGCCGCCGGACTACGAGGCCGCGCGCGAGCGCACCGCCCGACCGCGCCGGCTCGCCGGCTGGGAGCTGCTCGGCCCTCTCTTCCGGTCGTTCGAGTACGCCGGGAGTGGTGCGCCGTCGTGCATGGCCCTGCCCGAGCCGGCCTCGCTGGACGCGCCCGGCGGGATGACGCTGATGCCCCACCAGGCCGAGATGGTCGCGGCCGCCGCGGCCGGCCACCGCAGCTTCCTGCTCGCCGACGAGCCCGGGCTGGGCAAGACCGCTCAGGCGCTGCTCGCGGCCGAGGCCACCAAGTCCTACCCGTTGCTGGTCGTGGTGCCCAACGTGGTCAAGACCAACTGGGCCCGCGAGGCCGGGTTGTGGACGCCGCAGCGGCCGGTCACCGTGATCCACGGCAACGGCCACTCGGTGGACGGCTTCGCCGAGATCGTGGTCGTCAACTACGAGATCCTCGACCGGCACGTGGGCTGGCTGGCCGACTTCGGCTTCCGCGGGATGGTGGTCGACGAGGCACACTTCATCAAGAACAAGTCCTCCCAGCGCTCGCAGCACGTGCTGGAGCTCTCCCAGCGCATCCGGGCCCGGGCCGGGCGGCCGCTGCTGATGGCCCTGACCGGCACCCCGCTGATCAACGACATCGAGGACTTCCGGGCGATCTGGCAGTTCCTGGGCTGGATCGACGACACCAAGCCGCTGGGCAGGCTCATGGAGTCGCTGGAGGAGACCGGGCTGACCCCGGCGGACTTCGGCTTCTACGCGGCCGCCCGTCAGTGCGTGATCGACGCCGGCATCGTGCGCCGCCGCAAGGCCGACGTCGCCGCCGACATCCCGGCACGTCGGATCGCCGACCTCCCCGTCGAGCTCGACGACGAGGAGGGTCGCTCGATCCGCAAGGCCGAGGCCGACCTGGCGGCTCGCCTCGTGGCGCGCTACGAGAGCGCCCTGGCGACCCGCAGGTCCGGGGCCGTCGTCGACGGCATCGACCACGAGCTGGTCCGGCGCGTGGCTACCTGGGAGCGCGAGGACACGACCACCGCGACCGGCGAGAACGTGTTCGGGATGATGCGCAGGATCGGCCAGGCCAAGGCCGCGATGGCCGCCGACTACGCCGCCCAGCTGGCCCGCAACGTGGGCAAGGTGGTCTTCTTCGCCAAGCACGTCGACGTCATGGACATCGCCGAGGAGACCTTCGCCAAGCGCGGGATCCGGTACGCCTCGATCCGCGGTGACCAGACGACGCCGCAGCGGACCAAGCAGATCGACTCGTTCGTCAACGACCCCGAGGTCTCGGTCGTGGTCTGCTCGCTGACCGCGGCCGGCGTCGGGATCAACCTCCAGGTCGCCTCCAACCTGGTGCTCGCCGAGCTGTCGTGGACCGATGCCGAGCAGACGCAGGCGATCGACCGGGTGCACCGGATCGGCCAGGCCGAGCCGGTGACCGCGTGGCGGATCATCGCCACCCAGACCCTGGACACCAAGATCGCCGAGCTGATCGACCTGAAGGCCGGGCTCGCGGCCCGGGCGCTGGACGGCTCGGACGAGGACGTCTCGTCGTCGGCGGACCTCCAGCTCGAGGCGCTGGTCGCGCTCCTCACCGAGGCGCTGTCGGCCTGACCTCCGGTCGACCGGCATCTCGACCGGCGTGTGAAGGTGCGGGGCTCACCAGTGCTCGCGCAGGGTGCCGACCGGGATGCCGTCCTCGCGCCAGCGGTCGAGGAGGGTGGCCGTGGCGAGCAGGGTGCGGCGCCACGAGTCGGGTGCGGACGTGCGGTCGGTGTCGTGCAGCAGCACGGTGCCGCCGGGGCGTACGGCGCGGGTGACCCGGTCGACGATGGTGCTAGGAGTCGCGCCGGCTGCCCAGTCGACGCCCCAGGCGGACCACAGCACCGTCCGGAGCCCGGCACGTCGGGCGCCCCAGACGCCGGCGGCGGTCTGCACGCCGTACGGCGGGCGGTACCACTGCACCGGGGCTCCGGAGAGCTCCTCGAGCAACGCCCGCGTGCGGGTCAGCTCGTCGGCGAGCCGGCGGGGCGGGACCACCGCCAGGCAGGTGTGGGTCCACCCGTGGACGGCGACCTCGTGGCCCGCGTCGACCAGGTCGCGGACCAGGGCCCGCTCGTGGACGGCGTACGAGCCGAGCAGGAAGAACGTCGCCTGGACTCCGCGGTCGGCGAGCAGGTCCAGGAAGTGGGGTGTCGAGAGCCGGTCCGGGCCGTCGTCGAAGCTGAGCGCGATGTGGTGGCGGCTGCTGCGTCCCGACAGGCGGGGCAGGAGTGCGCGGCGCAGGGGTGCGATCGAGGTGAGGGCGGGGAGCGACTGGGCGACGGCCGTCGCTCCGGCGGCGCCGGCCACCGACCGGGCCGCGGTGCGCACACCGGCGCCGGGGCTCATGCGATCAGGGCGGGTGCCGGGAACAGCAGGTCGACGACGTTCGCCGCCCGCGGGCCGATCCGGGCGTCGCCGGAGAGCGAGGCCCGGCCGAGGGCCTGGACCAGGCCTTCGCCGAGGAGGGCGGGCTCGCGGACCCAGGGGGCCACGCCCGTGGCGTCGAGGGCCGCCGCGTTGGTCTCGCCGTGCCCGGCGATGCAGCGGTAGGTGATCATCGGCACGCCGGCCGCCCGGGCCTCCAGCGACGTCATGCCACCAGCGTTCTGGACGACGACGTCGACGGCGGCGAGCAGGTGCGGCATGTCGGCGACCCAGCCGAGACCGATCAGGTCCGGGTTGCGGCGGACCTGCTCGAGCAGCCGGCGGTTGGTGCCACAGAGCACGACCGGTGTGGCGACGCCCGTGGCCGCGATCTCGACGGCCGAGCGGAGCAGGTCACCGATGCCGCACGAGCCGCCGGTCACCAGCGCGAGCCGCTGGTTGCCGGACTCGGGCAGGCCGAGGGTACGGCGCGAGCGGAGCCGGGTGCGGGGGTCCCGCTGCACGGAGTGGAAGGAGCTGCACACGGCCGGCTCCACCACGCGGGTCCGGCCGGCGCCGAGGGCGCGCGCCTGGGCGGCGGGCAGGTCGTTGATCGCCAGGTGCAGGTCGATGCCGCGGCTGACCCAGAGCCGGTGCACCGACATGTCGGTGAGATAGGTGGTGACCGGGATGTCGAGCACGCCGCGGCTGCGCATCCGGCCCAGCACCTGGGCCGCGAACGGGTGGGTGCACACGAACATGTCGGGTGAGGTGGCCGCGATCTCCTCGAAGGCGCCCTCGCTGGTGGCCAGGGCCCGGTTCACCAGCTCGGCGATCCGCTCTGACCGGCTCACGGCGTCGAGCGTCCAGCGCCAGGTCGCGGGCATCGCGTTGACCTGCCGCAGGTAGCCGGTGCGGAGCACGCGGCCGAGCCGCCCCGGCAGCAGGTCGACGATGTCCCAGGTGCGGCTGGAGATGCCGTAGCCGTCGAGCTGCTGGGTGATCGCCGCCGCCGCCATGTCGTGGCCGGCGCCGAAGCTGCCGGAGACCAGGGCGACGCGGGCACCTGGAGTGGCCGAATGCCCGGCCTCGTGGTCGGGTCGGACCTCTGGCGAGCTCATGGTGTGCCGTCCTCTGGGTGGGCGCGACGCGAGGCGTCTCGGTCCCCGTCGTCTTCAACGATGGGGTCGGCAACCTGCCGGGAACCTGACCGTGGGCCGCTGCGCCGCCACGGCGCCAGCGGCACCGGTCTCACAGTCGGGCGACGAGTGCGGCGGCAGCGACAGCGGGCACCACCCACGACAACGCCCGGAGGGCGTTCTCCAGTGGACGGAGCAGAGTGGCGAGGTCGAGGTCGAGGACGCTGCCGTCGTGCCGGCGGATCGCACCGGTGACCTGGGAGGTGCGTCGACGCAGCGCCCGCGCCGGCGTGCTCAGGCTGCGCTGGACGTACGACGTACCGACGCCGGCGAGCGTGGCCAGCCCGGCCGCGGTGACCGAGGACCACGCGGGGTCGGGTCGCTGCGCGAGGAACCCGACCACGACCGGGAAGCCGCCCCACCCCCAGGCGAAGACCGCATCGCTGTGCAGCCGGCCGTCGAACAGCTCGAGGTTGTAACCCACGAGCAGCACCACGCCGATCGGCACCGATGCGAGCAGCAGCCAGTCGACCGAGCCGTGGCGGAAGACTCCCGCGATGCCGAGACCGCACGCGGCGACCAGCGCGACGGTTCCGACCACCCGCAGGGTCAGGTCCGGGATCCGGGTGCCCAGCGGACGCCCCTGGAGCTCGTCGAAGGCGTGTGCGGCCACGCCGACCGCGAGGAAGAACGCGACCACGCTCCACACCAGCGCGGTGCGGTCGAGGTGCGGTGCCATCGCGGCGCCAAGGACGACGTAGCTGAGGTGCCACAGGGTGTACGGCGGGTGCAGCAGTGTCCACCAGTCCGAGACGGCGCCGCCGCGCCGTGCGTAGAAAGCCGGGCTGAGGTTCCCCGGCTCAGGCATCGGCCTTGCGTCCCCACATCACCAGGCCACCGCCCAGGCTCATCGGCCGGGCGTGGACGTCGACCAGTCCCGCGGCCTCCCACATGGCCACGTGCGCGGCCACGGAGTAGCTCTTGTAGTGCTCCTCGATGGAGGGCCCGAGGAAGCGCCCCACCTTCGCCCAGGCCCAGCCGCCGCCGACGAAGCCGCCGAGCGGCAGCACGATGCGGGTGTAGAGGCGCCACAGCGGCAGCCACACCGGGGGCGAGGGGACGAAGAACTCCAGCGACGAGACGGTGCCGCCCGGCCGCACCACGCGGGCCAGCTCGCGCACCGTGGCCGCCGGGTCGGCGACGTAGCGCAGGAGGTAGGTGAACGTCATCGCGTCGAACGTCGAGTCGGCGAACGGCAGCTGCTCCGCCCGGCCGTTGACCAGCCGGATCCGGTCCGCACGCCCGGCCTCGCGCACGCGCTCGAGGCCGCCGCGCAGCATCTGCTCGGTCAGGTCCACGCCGGTGACGTCGGCGCCGCTGCGCTCGGTGAGCATCAGCGCGACCCCCGCCGTGCCGGTGGCCACGTCGAGCACCCGCTGCGGGGCGGGGGAGGAGTGGACGACGGCGTCGACCATCGCGGTGCGCCACCGGTGGTTCTGACCGAAGGACAGCACCGCCTCGAGCAGGTCGTAGCGCCGGGGCAGACCGGTGAACAGCTGCTGGGCGAACGAGTTCGGCTGGGCGCGCGAGATCTCGACTGCGCGGGTCGGTCGGACTGCCATCGGTGGCCCCCTTTTCGGTCAGGCTACCCACCCACCTCGAGCGGAACCGTTGACAGGTCCGCAACTTGCTGGCAACGTAACCGGTTGCGGAACGTAAGCGGTTACTCAATCTCGGGAGTCGAAGCGCAACGTGAACGACAAGGCCACGATCTACGAAGTCGCTCGGATGAGCGGCTTCTCGACGGCCACCGTCTCGCGGGTGATGCACGACGGGACCGGGTTCAGCGCCACCACACGTGACTCGGTCCTCGAGGTCGCTGCCCGGCTCGGCTGGGTGCCCAACCACTCGGCTCGCAGTCTCGCCCGCCGCCGGGCCGGCATCGTCGGGCTGCTCTTCCCCGACTTCGGCGACGACGGCCCGGGCAGTGAGTCCGCGCTGTACGTCGACCAGGTCATCCGCGGCGCCGAGCGCGCGGCCACCCTGGCCGGCGACGCCATCCTGATCGCCGCCACCCGCGGTCGGGAGGGTCTCGACTTGGCGCGGTCGGTGGTCGGCAAGGTCGACGGCATGGTCGTGATGGCCGGGAGCCTCGCGGCCAAGGACCTCGCGGACATCTCGACCCGCGTGCCGGTGGTGATGATGGCGACCCACACGGCTCCGCACCGGCTGGACTTCGTCGGCGCCGACAACCGCGGTGGCGCGGCAGCACTCGCGAGCCACCTGACCTCGACCCACGGGTACGACGACATCGCCTTCGTGGCCGGGCCGCGACGATCGCCGGACTCGAGAGAGCGCTTCGTCGGCTTCCGGGATGCGCTGCTCGCGGCGGGACTCGAGGTGCCCGACGCCCCCGAAGCGCATGGAGACTTCACCGAGTCCGGCGGCGCCGAGGCGGTGGAGGCACTGCTGGCCGCCCGTCGTACGCCGCCCCGCGCGATCGTGCTCGGCAACGACGAGATGGCGATCGGCGCCCTGACGGTCCTGCGTCGCCACAAGCTCCGGGTACCCGCCGACGTGGCGGTCACCGGCTTCGACGACATCGCCACCAGCCGGCACGTCCGACCGACGCTGACCACCGTCCGCCAGCCGATGCGCGACATCGGTGAGACCGCGGTCGGGACCCTGCTGTCGCGGCTCGCCGACCGGACCGGCCCCCGCCAGACCACCGTGCTGCCCACCGAGCTCGTGCTCCGCGCGAGCTGTGGCTGCTCCGCTCGAGGAGGACAGAAGTGACCGAGACACCGCACGCCGGAACCGGGTTCGAGCCCGAAGCCGTGGCCGCGCCCGAGGACGATGCCCGGGCCGACTGGGAGCGGCGTATCTACCGCCGGCTGACCGAGACCACGGAGGCCGACCCGGCCTCCGAGCTGCCGGCGCCGACGGGCCTGTCCGCGAGCCCGGGCAACGGTTTCGTGAGGCTCGAGTGGCAGCCGGTCCGCGGTGCCGCCGGCTACGTCCTCGAGCGCGGCCGTAGCGGCGACCCGGAGGACGAGCCGGCGATCGTGTCCCACGGCGGCAGCGACGTGCCCGCTGTGGTCGACGTCGCGTTCGCCGACACCGGCGTGGAGGACGACGTCACCTACCGCTACCGGGTCGGGGCCGTGCTCGGCAACGAGCACCCCGTCTGGCACTGGAGCGACCCGGTCGACGGCACGACCAGCGGCCACGCGGGTGGTGAGCTGACCGTCTCCGTGGACGCTGCGGGTGACGCCGGCGAGCTGGACCGCGTGTGGTGGCTGGTCGGCTCCGAGCGGCTCACCCAGCTCCGGTTCGGCGACCTGGGCAACGGCCACCCGATCGGCGAGGAGTTCACCGAGGCGCTGCGGATCGCGCACGCCGACCTCGGCGTGACCGCCGTGCGTGCCCACGCGATCCTGCACGACGACAACCACGTCGTGACCCGCGCCGACGACGGCTCCCTGGCCTTCGACTTCACGATCGTGGACGACCTCTACGACCAGATCCTGGCGCTCGGCATCCATCCGGTGGTCGAGCTCGGCTTCATGCCGGCGGCGATCGCCCGTGACCTCGAGCAGACGGTCTTCGAGTACCGCGGGATCATCTCGCCGCCCCGCGAGTGGTCCGAGTGGCACCAGACGGTGGGCGCGCTCGCCGCGCACCTCGTCGAGCGGTACGGCGTCGACGAGGTCGCCGGCTGGGGCTTCGAGGTGTGGAACGAGCCCAACCTCGAGGTCTTCTGGACCGGCACCCAGGACGACTACCTCCGCCTGTACGAGGAGGCGGCTCGCGCGATCAAGGACGTCGACGCGCGGCTCACGGTCGGCGGCCCCTCGACCGCGGCCTCGGAGTGGGTCGAGGCGCTGGCGGCGTACGCCGAGAAGCACGCACTGCCGCTGGAGCTCGCGACGACTCACACCTACGGCAACCTGCCCCTGGACTTCCGGGGCGTGCTCGAGCACCACGGCTTCGGCGGCGCCGACATCCTGTGGACCGAGTGGGGCGTCGGCTCGACGCACTTCGGCCCCATCCACGACGGGGTCGCGGGCGCACCGTTCGTCCTCAGCGGGATGCAGAGCGCCCAAGGTCGGCTCAAGGCACTGGCGTACTGGGTGGTCAGCGACCACTTCGAGGAGCTCGGGCGGGCACCGCGGCTCTTCCACGACGGCTTCGGCCTGCTGACCCTCGGCAACCTGCGCAAGCCGCGTTACTGGGCGCTGCACCTCGCCGCGCACCAGGGCGACCAGGTGCTGCCCAGCACCCTCGAGGGGGACGGCGCCGACGTGCTGGTGCGGTCGTGGGCCACCCGCCACGACGACGGCACGGTCGACGTCCTGGTCTGGAACGGCACCGTCAACGCCGATCTCATGCACGGCGACCCACGGCTGGTCCGCGAGGTCACCGTCGCCCTGGCCGGCCTGTCGTCGGACCGGTACGCCGTCGAGGTCGCCCGCGTCGACGGCGAGCACTCCAACATCGGCAGCGTCGCGAGCGGCGCCGACTGGCCCGAGCAGGCCGAGTGGGCCCGCCTCCGCGAGGCCGACCACCTGCACATCGACGAGGTCGACGACCTCGTCGCCGCATCCGGGTCCGGCTCGGTCAGCGTCACGCTGCCGCAGCCGGGCGTGGTCCGGATCCGACTGAAGGCGGCGCCCCGCCGCACCGGCGACGGACAACCGTCGGCGAACCCTGAGGAGAAAACCCGATGAAGTACCACTCTCGGACGAGGTCGACCGCGCTCGCGTCGTCGCTGCTCGTCGTGTCCGCCCTGGCTCTGGGAGCCTGCGCGGGCAGCGACAACAACACCGGCGCCGCCGGTGGGACCACGCTGACGATCCAAGGCGACGCGGGGAACCCACAGCTGGTGGAGAACTTCAACCCGCTCGTCATCCCGACCGAGCTGCACGGCGCCCAGCTGATGTACGAGCCGCTGGAGATCCGCAGCCCGATCGACGGCTCGTTCACGCCGTACCTCGCGACCGGTCACACGTTCAAGAACCCGACCACCGTGGTGTTCAAGATCCGCAAGGGCGTGACCTGGAGCGACGGCAAGCCCTTCACCCCGCAGGACGTCGTCTTCACCTACGACCTGCTGAAGAAGGACCCGGCGCTGGACTCCAACGGGATCTGGACCCAGATCAAGAGCGTCTCGGCGTCGAGCGACAGCGTGACCGTGAAGTTCAAGCAGCCGAACGTGCCCTTCGTCGGCGTCCTGGCCGGCCAGGTGATCGTCCCGCAGCACCTGTGGGCCAACGTGTCCGACCCGGAGAAGTTCGCCAACACCAGCCCGGTCGGCACCGGTCCCTTCATGCTCGACAAGTTCGCGCCGACGCAGTACTCGCTGAAGAAGAACCCCCAGTACTGGCAGGCCAGCAAGATCGCGCCGACCGAGGTCGTGATGCCGGCGCAGTCGAGCAACCAGTCGACCAACCAGCTCGACGTGACCAGCGGCAAGTTCGACTGGTCCTACAACTACCTGCCCGACGTGCAGAAGACCTACGTGAGCAAGGACTCGAGCCACAACATCTACTGGTTCCCGCCCGGCGGCACGATCGGACTGTTCCTCAACCAGACCAAGCCGCAGTACCAGAACGTCGACTTCCGGCGCGGCATCAGCCTGGCGCTGAACCGGGACCAGATCGCACAGAAGGCGGTCAACGGCTACACGACCGGCGCCAGCCAGTCGGGGCTGATCCTGCCCAACCTGCAGAAGTGGCTGGACCCGCAGATCCCCGCCAACGGCAACATCACCCAGAACACCGCCGATGCGCTCAAGGAGTTCCAGAAGGCCGGCTACCACCAGTCCGGCGGCAAGCTCCTCGACTCCTCGGGGAACCAGGTCGCGATGTCGATCATGATGCCGGCCAACTACAGCGACTGGGTCGCGGCCGGCAAGGAGGTCGTCAACCAGCTGGGTGCCATCGGCATCAAGGTCACTCTCGACACCCCGCAGGCCACGCCGTACACCAGCGCCACGCAGAGCGGGAAGTTCGATGCCGCCTTCGGTGGCTACGGCGGCACGGGTGACCCCTACACCGACTTCAACAACACGTTGAACAGCGCGTTCGCGGCGCCCATCGGCACCGCCACCGCGAACAACTTCGAGCGGTACAAGAACCCGCAGGTGGACGCCGCGCTGGCGAAGCTGGCCGGTGCCACCAGCCATGCGCAGCAGCAGAAGGCGACCGACCAGCTCCAGAAGATCATGTACAGCCAGGTCCCGGTCGTCCTCATGTACTACGGCGGCAGCTGGGGGCTCTTCTCGACGAAGAACTTCACCGGCTGGCCGTCGCAGAGCGACCCGTACACGCTGCCGACGAGCTACAACAACGCGATCCTCACCGTTGTCACGCACCTGAAGAGCGTGGGCTGACCATGACCGTCGGCAGCAGGGAGCTCACGTCATGAACTACGTCCTCCGCAAGACCATTCTCTTCGTGGTCACGCTCTGGGCCGCGGTGACGATGAACTTCCTGCTGCCGCGGCTGATGCCGGGGTCGCCCGTGGACGCCGCCATCGCGAAACTCTCTCAGGGGGGCCAGCCGGTCACGAACGCGCAGCGACGTGCGATCGAGATCCAGCTCGGCTCCCCGCACGGGAGCTTCATCTCGCAGTACGTCGACTACCTCGCGAACACGGCCCGCTTCCGGTTCGGGTCGTCGTACTCCTTCCCCAACCAGACGGTCGCGCACACCATCCTGACCGCGCTGCCGTGGACGCTGCTGCTGGTCGGGATCACCACGATCGTGGCGTTCGTGGTCGGCACCCTGCTCGGGGTGTACGCCGGGTGGCGGCGCGGCACCAAGTCCGACGCCACCGTGACGGTGGGTGCCACGCTGTTCGCGGCGTTCCCGCCGTTCTGGCTGGGGCTGCTGCTGCTGTTCGTCTTCGCGTTCAAGCTCAACGCCTTCCCGATCAAGGGGGGCTACAGCCCGGGGCTGACGCCGAACCTCGGTCTCAGCTTCCTGGCCAACGCCGTCTCGCACAGCTTCCTTCCGGCGCTGACCCTGGCGATCACTTCGCTGTCGGGCTGGGTGTTCGGGATGCGCAACAACATGATCAACACCCTCGGTGAGGACTACGTGACCTTCGCCGAGGCCAACGGGCTGCGGCGCCGCACGATCGCGTTGAAGTACGCCGCCCGCAACGCTCTGCTGCCCAACGTGACCGCCTTCGGGCTGTCGCTGGGCGCGGTGATCGGCGGCTCGGTGCTGGTCGAAGGGGTGTTCAGCTACCCCGGCCTCGGGAACCTGCTCTACATCGCGGTGACCAACCACGACTTCCCGCTGATGCAGGCGCTGTTCCTGGTGATCAGCATCAGCATGCTGGTCGCGATCTTCGTCGTCGACCTCCTCTACGTCCGTCTCGACCCGAGGGTGCGCCGCTCATGAGCCTGCTGACCTCCGCGACACCGCCGACCAGCGACCCGGGCACGAAGGTCGTGGTCTCCAAGCCCGCCTCGGAGTCCCGGCTGCCCGGCCCGCTGCTCTTCCTGGCCCGCGCGTTCGGCACCCTGTGGTCCAACGGCAAGGCCCGGATCGGCATCGTGCTGCTCACGCTGTTCATCCTGATCGCCGTGCTGGCGCCGCTGATCGCCAACCACTCGCCGAGCTCCACCGACTTCACGCCGTACCAGAACCCCTCGTCGAGCAACTGGTTCGGCACCACCGGCAACGGCCAGGACGTCTTCTCGCAGATCGTGTACGGCGCCCGGGTCTCGCTGCTGGTCGGGCTGGTGGCCGGTGCCGTGGCCACCCTGATCGCGGTCACGATCGGCCTGGTGGCGGGCTACCGGCCCGGTGCGGTCGACGAGGTGCTCAGCTTCTTCACCAACCTGGCGCTGGTGATCCCGGGCCTGCCGCTGATGATCATCCTTGCCGCCTACGTCCCGAGCCGCTCGATCTGGACCATCGTGCTGGTCGTCGCCTTCACCTCCTGGGCCACCGGCGCCCGGGTGGTGCGGAGCCAGGCGACCTCGATCCGGGAGCGCGACTTCGTGACCTCGTCGGTCTTCTCCGGGGAGGGCCTGTTCCGGATCGTGTTCCGGGAGATCCTGCCGAACATGACCTCGCTGGTCGCCGGCAGCTTCTTCGGCGCGGCGACCGCGGCAGTGATGGCGGAGGCGAGCCTGGAGTTCCTCGGCCTCGGCAACCCCAACACGGTCAGCTGGGGCACGATCCTCTACTACGCCCAGCAGCAGAACGCGCTGCTCACGGGGCAGTGGGTGCTGGTCTTCGCGCCCGGCCTGATGATCGCGCTGCTCGCGGTCTCGTTCACGCTGATCAACTTCGGCGTGGACGCCCTCTCCAACCCCAGACTGCGGGAGAAGTGATGGCGACCATCCTCGAGGCGACCGACGTCAGCGTCACCTACCAACAGCCCGGCGGCGCGGCGGTGCACGCCGTCCGCGATGTCAGCCTGAGCCTCGAGCAGGGTGAGTTCGTCGGCCTCGTCGGCGAGTCGGGCTGCGGCAAGTCGACGCTCGGCTTCGCCCTGACCCGGCTCCTCCAGCCGCCGGCCCGCCTGACCGGCGGGAGGATCGTCTTCGACGGGGTCGACCTCGCCTCGCTCGACGGTGAGGCACTGCGCGAGCAGCGCCGCAACGGCATCGCCCTGGTCCTTCAGAGCGGGATGAACGCGCTCAGTCCGGTCCGCAGCGTGGAGGGGCACCTCCGCGACATCCTCAAGGCCCACGCGCGCGACGGCGAGGACGTCTCGCGGGGAGCGGTCCACCGTCGCGGGATCGAGCTGCTGGAGAAGGTGCGGCTGCCCGCGGACGTGCTGGGCAGGTACCCCCACGAGCTCTCCGGAGGCATGCGGCAACGGGTCTCGATCGCGCTGGCCCTGTCCCTTGACCCGAAGCTGATCGTCTTCGACGAGCCCACCACCGCCCTCGACGTGATCGTGCAGAAGGCCGTGATGCAGACGATCCGCGAGCTCCAGCAGGAGAACGGCTTCACCGGCATCCTGATCAGCCACGACCTCGGGGTCGTGCTCGAGGCCACCAACCGGGTGCTGGTGATGTACGCCGGGCGGATCGCCGAGGACCAGCCGAGCTCCGAGCTCCTGCGCGGGGCGCACCACCCCTACACCGAGGCCCTGCTGGGCTGCTACGCCGACCCAAGGGCCGACGACGTCGACCTCGGCGAGATCCCGGGATCGCCGCCCGACCTGGCGCAGCCGCCGTCCGGCTGTGCATTCGCCCCGCGGTGCAGCCTGGCCGAGGACGTCTGCGTGAGGGTCGACCCCGACCTGATGCCGCTCGGCGCCGGCCGTGCTGCCTGCCACGTCCGCGCCGGGAGCGCCGGCCGGAGCGACCGCGAGGAGCCCAGCCTTGTCTGACCATCGCACGGCCCAGGTCCCCGCCCTCACCGTCGAGGGCGTCAGCAAGGTCTACACGTCCCGCGGCAGCGGACCTGTCACCGCGGTCGACGACGTCTCGTTCACCCTGGAGCCCGGCGCCTCGGTCGGGCTGGTGGGAGCCAGCGGCAGCGGCAAGAGCACCATCGCCAAGCTGGTCACGGCCTCCGAGCGACCGACCTCCGGCTCGATCACCTTCGGAGACGTGCAGGTCGACCGCCTGCGGGGGCGGGCGCTGCGCCGGTTCCACGGCAACGTGCAGCTGGTCTTCCAGGACCCCTACGGCGCCCTGAACCCGCTGCACACCGTCGAGTACATCGTCTCCCGGCCCTGCCAGAACTACCTCGGCATGAACGCGCGGCAGGCCCGCGACCGGGTGCACGAGCTGCTGGACACGGTCGGGCTCACGCCCACCGAGCAGTACGCCGCGAAGCTGCCGCACCAGCTGTCCGGGGGGCAGCGCCAGCGGGTGGTCATCGCCCGGGCCCTGGCCTGCGACCCCCAGCTGATCATCGCCGACGAGCCGGTCTCGATGCTCGACGTCTCGCTGCGGGCCGGAGTCCTGCGGCTGCTGGAGAAGCTCCGCCGCGACCGCGGCCTGAGCCTGCTCTACATCACCCACGACCTGCTCAGTGCCCGCGTCGTGACCGACCGGATCCTCGTGCTCAACCACGGTCGCGTCGTCGAGCAGGGCGAGACCAAGCACGTCCTGCAGCATCCGCAGGACGACTACACCGTGGCGCTGCTCGACGCGGTCGCCACCCCCTCAGCCGCCGGCTGAGGGTTCTCGGAAGGAAGACAGCCAGTGAGCAACAGGACACGACTCGGGGCGCTCGCGGCGTCGGCGGCCATGGCGGCCGCCGGGCTGCTCGCGATCCCTGCTCAGGCGCACGCCCCGGACGCCACGTCGGGCAGCGGCTCCGCCGCGCGCACCACCCACCGGGGCGGCGTCGCGCCGTACACCGGGCTGACCTCGGCCCAGCGCGACAAGCTGATGGCGATCGCCCGGGACTCGTGGAAGTTCTATGCCGACGACGTGGACCCGCACACGCACCTGCCGCTCGACAACCTCACCTACGCCGGTGGCTCGGCGACGCCGACCGACCGCGGCACCTACACCTCGTCGGCCAACGTGGGCTGGTACCTCATGGCCCTGGTCTCGGCCAGCGATCTCGGGATCGTGAGCAAGGCCACCGCGACCCACCTGGCCAACCAGACGCTGCGCGAGGTGAGCAGCCTGGACCGGTTCCACGGCTTCCTGTTCCAGTGGTACGACACCTCCAACGGACACGTGCTGCTCAACCCGGGCCAGGGCGACTGTGCCTCGACCGGCGGCACCTTCGACAACTGCTCGTTCGTCTCCAACGTGGACAACGGCCTCTACGCCGCCGGGCTGGTCGAGGCCCGCCAGGCGTTCCCGGGGGCCCGGGCCCTCGCCGACCGGCTGTCGCGCCAGATGGACTTCTCGATCTTCTACGACGCCCGCGCCGAGACGCACTGCAACGTCAACCGCGACATCCCGGGCAACCAGCCGACCGGCCAGATGTACGGCGGCTACTACAAGGGAAGCCCACCGGAGACCGACACCGGCGGCCACTACTACCACAACGGCGCCCTCTACTCGGACCCGCGGATCTCGGCGTACCTCGGCATGGGCCGGCACGAGATGCCCGGCAACGTGTGGTGGCGCAGCTGGCGCGAGCTGCCCCCGCCGGCGCCGTTCGCCGACTGTGCGGACGACCCCGACTTCTCCTGGCAGGGCCAGTGGCCCATGGAGGGCAGCTGGCAGAACATCACCGACCCGCAGTCGGGCAAGACGTTCCCGGTCTGGGAGGGTCATTACCGCTACCCGGGAACCGACCTGACCTACATCCCGCCGTTCGCGGGCGGCATGTTCGAGGCCCTGATGGTCAACCAGGTCGTGCCGGAGACGTCGTGGGGCACCCACAGCTTCGGTCTGGCCGACAAGCGGATCGTCCAGGTGCAGAAGCGGTACGCCACCCAGCAGCTCGGCTACCCGGTCTGGGGCATGTCGCCCTCGAGCACCGCCGACGACACGGGCGGGTACGCCGGGTACGGCGTCGCCGGCAAGGCCTTCCCCTACCACGGGGCCGGGGCCACGACCGCCGACCCCAACCTGCGCCTCGCCCAGTGCTCCGACTGCGCCGACGAGTCGGTGGTGACGCCGCACGCGTCGTTCATCGCGCTCGACCCGGCGCCGGGAGCGGC
Organism: Nocardioides cynanchi; assembly: GCF_008761635.1. NCBI lineage: Bacteria > Bacillati > Actinomycetota > Actinomycetes > Propionibacteriales > Nocardioidaceae > Nocardioides > Nocardioides cynanchi. The sequence continues at coordinate 1,790,748 of NZ_CP044344.1, read as the reverse complement.
GTACCGGAACATCATGAAGCTGAAGCAGCTGTTCCCGGACGTCTACGGCTCACGTGGCTTCTACGACGCTGTGAACCCGACGACGGGTGCCGTCGGGCACCGGATCCTGGTGCTCGACCAGTCGATGATCATGGGCTCGATCGACAACGCGCTGCGTGACCGCGCGCTGCAGCGCCACTTCGCCGCCGACCACGTGTCCGCCATGGCCCGGCTGTACCTCGGCATGGAGCACATGTCCCTCTGAACCCCGCCGTGTCCCGGGTCGACCTGCCCTGACCCGGGCACGGCGGTCAGGGCCGTGTGTCAGCCGGCCTGCTTGCGGGCGAGCGTCACCGCGAAGTCGCCGGCGGCGTCGGTCCAGGTCTGGACCACCTCGAGCCCCACGGCTCCGAGCTCGTCGCGCACCGTGTCGCGGGTGAACTTCGTCGAGATCTCCATCCGGATCTCCTCGCCGCTGGCCAGGAAGAAGTCGATCGCGGCTCCGGGCACGTGGACGTGCTGGGGCATGTCCGCGCGCAGCCGCAGGTCCATGCGGTGCATGTGAGGGTCCCAGAACGGGACGTAGGTGAAGGCGGCCTCGTCGAAGTCCGCACCGAGCTCGCGGTTGAGCACGCGGAGCCCGTTGCGGACGAACTGCTCGGTCACGCCGCCGGGGTCGTCGTACGCCGCGATCAACCGGTCGGCGGACTTGACCAGGTCGGTGCCCAGGAGCAGCCAGTCGCCGGGTGCGAACGAGTCGGCCAGCGCACCCAGGAAGGCACCGCGCTCCTCGACGTAGAGGTTGCCGATGGTGCCACCGAGGAAGGCCACCAGCTTGCGGTGGTCGCTCGGCAGGTGGCTCAGGTGCAGGGTGAAGTCGCCGACGATCGCCTGGACGGTGAGGTCGGGATAGGTCGAGGCGAGCTCCTCCGCGGCCTCGCGCAGGATGCCTTCGGAGACGTCCACCGGCACGAACCGGGTCAGCCGGCCGGTCGCGGTGAAGGCGTCGAGCAGGGCGCGGGTCTTGTCGCTGGTGCCACTGCCGAGCTCGACCAGCGTGGTCGCGTCGGTCAGCGCCGCGATCTCCGGCGCCGCTGCCAGCAGGATCGAGCGCTCGGCCTCGGTCGGGTAGTAGTCGGGCAGGCGGGTGATCCGGTCGAAGAGCCGCGAGCCCTCGTCGTCGTAGAGCCACTTCGGTGGCAGGGTCCGCGGTTGCGAGGCCAGGCCGCGGCGGACGTCCTCGACGAGGGCGGCGCCGGCGGAACCCGGAGGGAGCAGCACCGAGACGGTGGTCCGGCCGCTCATGCCCGCCGCCCCTCGGCCAGACGGACGCCCGACAGTGCCCACCGGGCGCCGTGCGGGAAGAAGTTGCGGTAGGAGGAGCGCGTGTGACCGGACGGGGTGAACGCGCAGCCTCCGCGCAGCACCATCTGGTTGGACATGAACTTCCCGTTGTACTCGCCGATGGCCCCGTCGGCCGGGTGGAAGCCCGGGTAGGGGTGGTAGGCCGACGAGGTCCACTCCCAGCAGTCGCCGAACAGCTGCCGCAGCCCGCCGCTCCCCGGCGCGGCCGCCCGCGGGTGGAAGGTCTCGGAGTCGGCGAGGTTGCCGCCCTCGATGCCAGGGCCGGCACCGGCCAGCGCCAGCTCGGCGGCGTGCTCCCACTCCGCCTCCGAGGGCAGGCGCTTGCCGGCCCAGGTCGCGAACGCCTCGGCCTCGTAGTAGCTGACGTGGCTCACCGGCAGCCCGGGGTTGACCGGCCAGGTGCCGTTGAGGCTGTGCTCGAACCACTGGCCGTCGACCTGGAACCAGTACGCCGGAGCCTGCCAGCCGTCGGTGTTGACCCGCGCCCAGCCGTCGGACAGCCACAGCTCGTGGCGCCGGTAGCCGCCGTCGGCGATGAACTCCAGCCACTCCGCGTTGGTCACCAGCCGGTCGGCCAGTCGGTAGGGCTGGAGCCACTGCTGGTGACGGGGGAGCTCGTTGTCGAAGCTGAACCCGTCACCGTCGTGACCGATCTCGACCAGGCCACCCTCGACGTCCACCCAGCCGAGGGTGTCGGGGGCGGACTCCGCGCTGGGGGAACCGGCGTACGTCGGCCGCAGCGGGTTGCGGGACAGGACGTGCTTGATGTCCATCAGCAGCAGCTCCTGGTGCTGCTGCTCGTGGTGGAAGCCGAGCTCGATGGTGTCCGCGATCTTGCTGAGCGACCCCTCGTCGAGCCGGTCGAGCAGGTCGCGCATCCGGTCGTCGACGTTGCTGCGGTAGACGCCCACGTCGTGGGCGCCCGGCCGGCTGATCTGACCGCGCTCGGCCCGCGCGTAGCGAGGGCCGACCGCCTCGTAGTAGCTGTTGAAGAGGAACCAGTAGGTGTCCTGGAACGGCTCGAACGACGGCTCGCTGTCGGCGAGGACGAAGGTCTCGAAGAACCACGTCACGTGGGCGCGGTGCCACTTCGTCGGGGAGACGTCCGGCATGGACTGGACGGTCTGGTCCTCCGGGGAGAGCGGCGCCGCCAGGGTCTCGGTCTGGGCGCGCACCCGGCCGTAGCGGTCGAGGAGGTCGAACGGGTCGCGGGCTGTGGTCGTCATCTGCAGGCACCTCACTGTGGGCAGACGTCCGGGTGGAGTGGTCACCGAGCCTGGTCAACCCTAGCCACGGCCACCGACAACGTGGTCACGGTCGGGTTTCGGAATGCTTACGTCGGGCGCCGTACCCGATCAGGCGATGGTCACACGGGGGTCCAGCAGCCCGTAGACGATGTCGACGACCAGGTTGGCCACCACGACGAGGACCGAGCCGACCAGCACCGTGGCACTGACCACGTTGATGTCGATGGGGGTCTGGAGTGCCTGGAGGCCCCAGTGCCCGATGCCGTCGATACCGAAGATCTGCTCGATGAAGATGGTGCCCGACAGGAGGCCCGCGAAGTCGATCCCGAAGATCGTGATCACCGGGACGATGGCCGCGCGCAGTGCATGCCGGTAGAGCACGATCGTCGGCCGGACGCCCTTCGAGCGGGCGGTGCGGATGTAATCCTCCTCCAGCGTCTCGACCATCTGCCCGCGGGTGAACCGCGCGTAGTCGGTGAGGCTGGTCAGGCCCAGGACGAGCCAGGGCAGCATCATCCAGGCGACGGTCTTGGCCGGGTTCTGGGTGATCGGGTAGTACCCGACGTCGGGGAAGATCTGCCAGCGCAATGAGAAGAAGATCCAGGAGAGCAGGATGATCAGGTAGTTGGGGATCGCGGAGAACACCAGCGAGCCACCGACGAGGAAGCGGTCGAGCGGGGTCCCTCGCCACCGGGCGGCCATGGCGCCCATGAGCACGCCGAAGGTGAGGTAGAGCGACGCTCCACCGATGGCGACTGTCACCGTGGCGGGGTACTTCTGCTTGAGGTCATCCCAGACCGGCGCGCTAGTCGTGATCGAGATGCCCAGGCACGGAGCCGGGCAGTCGTAGAGCTTGCCGTCGGCATACACGTCGTGCCGGCCCACGACGATCCCCTTGGCCCATTGGCCGTAGTTGTAGGCCACGGACCGGTCGAAGCCCATCTGGTGCTTGATGGAGTCGAGCTTCTGGGCGGTGCACTTGCCCGGCCCGAGCTTCTCGCAGTAGTTGCGCGCCGGCGAGTCGCCGAGCCCCTTGAAGAAGAGCACGAACACGAAGATCGAGGTCAGCACGACCACCACCGCCGAGCTGAGCAGCCGGCGCACGATGAATCCGGTCATCGATCTCCTGTCCTGGGTCCGGCGGAACCCTACCCGGGCCGCCCAACCGCAGGACGCCAGGTCAGGACACGCTGGTGCGCGGGTCCAGGAAGCTGTAGAAGATGTCGACGAGCAGGTTGGCGAGCACCACCAGGATCGCGGAGACCAGGACGGTGGCACTGACCACCTGGAGGTCGATCGGGGTCTGGAGGGCATCCAGGCTCCACTTGCCGATGCCGTCGATCTCGAAGATCCGCTCGGTGAAGATGGTGCCGGCGAGCAGGGCCGCGAAGTTGAGACCGAAGATCGTGGTGACCGGGACGATCGCGGCCCGCAGGGCGTGCTTGAAGAGCACCCGCTGACCCGGTAGTCCCTTGGACCTGGCCGTCCGGATGTAGTCCTCGGCCAGCGTCTCGACCACCTGCGCCCGGGTGAAGCGCGCGTACTGCGTGCAGCTGGTCAGGCCGATCACCAGCCAGGGCAGCATCATCCAGGCGACCGTCCGCGCCGGGTTCTGCGTGACCGGGTAGTAGCCGGTGGTCGGGAAGATCTTCAGTTGGAGGGTCAGGTAGATCCACGCCAGCAGGGCGATGACGTAGAAGGGGATCGCCGAGATCACCAGCGACCCACCCACGAGCAGCCGGTCGGTGGCCGAGCCGCGCCACAATGCCGCGAAGGCCCCGAGCAGGACGCCCACCACCAGCCCGATCAGGGACCCGCCGATGGCCAGGGTGATCGTCGCGGGGTACTTCTGCTCGAGGTCGTGCCACACCGTGTTGCCGGAGCTGATCGAGATGCCCAGGCACGGAGCCGGGCAGTCGTAGAGCTTGCCGTCGACGTACACGTCGTGCCGTCCGGCGAAGATGCCCTCGGCCCACACGGCGTAGTTGTGGGCCACGGACTGGTCGAGCCCCATCTGATGCTCGATGGAGCCGAGCTTCTGGGCGGTGCACTTGCCCGGCCCGAGCTTCTCGCAGTAGTTGCGGGCGGGACTGTCGCCGAGCCCCTTGAAGAACAGCACGAACACGAAGATCGAGGTCAGGATCACCACGAGGATCGAGCTGACCAGCCGCCGGAGAATGAATCCCGTCATCCCAGTTCTTCCTTCTCGATCGTCGGGCGGAAGGTGGTGGTGGGACGCGCTCGGTCTACGCGTCCCACCACCGGGTGGGTCGATCAGGTGCGGTGGTACGACCGATGGCCTACGGGGAGACCCAGATGCTCTTCCAGGTCGGCATCCCCAACGTGGTGTCGTCGTAGTCACCGTTGATCTTCGATCCGTGTGCCTGCGCGATACCGGTGTAGTAGGTCGTGAACAGCGGGAAGTACTTCGTTGCGATCTGCTTGTCGAGGCTGTTCCACGCAGCGGCCTGCTGGTCGAGCGGCAGGTGCTGGATGGCGTTCATCCTCGAGTCCACGGACTTGTTCGAGAACGCGGAGTAGTTCGACCCGAAGGACTTCGTGGTGTCCGGGTTGGTGGAGGCGAAGAGCGTCGGCAGCCAGGTCGAGCCCGACGGCCAGTCCGAGCACCAGCCCGCGGAGCGGACGTTGATGTCCTCGGTGGTGTTGTCCCGCGCCGCGACGTAGTCGGCCGTGGTCGTGGGCACCGGGGTGGCCTTGAAGCCGGCCTGGGTCAGTGCCTTGACCGTGGAGTCCTTGGTCTTGACGCTGATCGGGTCATCGGTCCGGAACAGGAACTTGATCTCGAAGCCCAACGCGTTGGCCGACTTCAGCAGCTCGCGCGCCTTGGCGGCGTCGGTCTGGAAGCCCTTGCGACCGGTCACGTTGTACGGCGTGCGACCGGGCAGGCCCGGAGGCATCAGGTTCGACGCCGGGATGGCGGTCACTCCGGGGATCAGGCCGGCGGCGAGGATGTTGTTCTTGTAGGGGTAAGCCCACGAGAGCGCCTCACGCACCTTCTTGCTGGTGATCTGACGGTTGTCCGGGGCCCAGTAGTAGGTGCACGGCGTGCCACCCAGGGTCAGGCGGTCCGGAGCAGTCGTCTGCATCTTGGCGAAGTCGGGCGCCAGCAGGTTGTCGTAGGTCAACGTGCTCTGGCCCGACCCCGAGTCGGCGAGCAGGATCTGGTCGATCTTCTCCGACTGCTGCTGCATCTTGAAGTCGTAGCCGTCGGGGTACTGCGTGCGAGCCGGGTCGGTCGAGGCATCCCAGTTCGGGTTGCGGGTCAGGACCAGCTCCTTGGACGGGCTGAACGACTTGATCATGTACGGACCGGTCGACATCGGGTGGTTCTTGTAGGTCTTCGGGTCCGAGGCCGACTTGCCCAGCGGGATCGGGCCGTTGGCCGGGAAGGTGCCCCAGTACGGCATGTCCGGGAAGGGCTTGTCCATCTTGATCACGATCTTGTTGCCCACGGCCTTGACCGAGGTGAACTTCTGCCCGGGGTCGGTGTAGGGGCCCTTGTAGGTGGAGCCGCCCTTGAAGTACACGTTGGAGTAGTACTGGCAGGGGCCGGTCGGGAACGTCGCGGCGTCCATGCAGCGCTGCATCCCCCACGCGATCTCCTTGGGTGTGACGGGCGAGCCGTCCTCCCACTTCACCCCCGTCCGGATCGGGAACGTCCACTTGGTGAAGGAGTCGTTGGGCGTGCCCAGGTTGGTGGCCAGGTCGGGCACCAGGATCATCTGCTTCTTGACCGGGTCGTACTTGTACTGCGTCAGCGACCGGGTCACCAGACCGCTCATGATCGAGGAGGTGTCGGTGTAGTAGATCTCGCTCGGGTCGATCGTCGTGCTCAGGCCGGTCAGGGTCAGCACCGTGACGATGCCGCCCTTCTGGGCGCCGGAGATCGTGACCGGGCCCTTGGCTGTCGCGTCCTGGCCGTTGCCGGTGTCACCTCCCTTGACCGGGGGGTTGCTGGTGGGAGTGCCCGAGGAACCGCTGCCGCACGCCGCCAGAGCGAGCAGTCCGACGGACGACAGGGCGACCAGGGGAGTCTTGAGTCGCATGTACGCGCCTTTCGGTGGGTGTCCTCCCGACGAGTCCGCCGGGAGTGGCCGGCGCACGCCGACCGATGAGGCCGGCACACGCGCGTGGCCAGGACTTCACACAACCATCCGATAATCGCTGTCGTGCATCAGCGGGATAACGAATCAATATCGAGGTGAAAAGGTCACGAATAGGTCTCGGATATCAATTGGATAACGAGCGGGTATCGGCCCTGTCTCGGTTACCGCCGAAAGGCGGTCACGGTGACCGAGTAGGCCGGATGGGGGTATCGCGGGCTGCCGGAGCAGGAGTACGCACCCTTGCCGCAGCGCCGGAAGGACGTCGAGGCGTTGGCCACGGTCAGGGTCACGGAGTCGACCTTGCGGTTGCTGAAGGGCACCGCGAGCCGGCCGTTGCCGTACCGGTTGAGAGCCACCGACTTCCGGATCCACCCGTGCTTCTTGGTGTGCACGACGACGTAGGCCACGGGGTCCTTGCGCTTGCGCGGTCCCGCGACCTTCAGTCGCAGCCGCCAGCCCCGCTGGGTGAGGTCGGCCCCGGGCGTCACCTCGACGCTGCCGGACGCGAGGTGCGGCACCGCGAAGGCCGACGGGCCCACCGACGGGGCTGCTCCGGTGAGCTGCCACCGGGCGAGGACCGGCGGGCTGGGATAGTGCCCGCCCTCCGGGTAGGAGTGGCCGGGGGTGAGGTTGCCGGCCGAGTAGCGCGCGAAGTCCCGGTCGAAACCACCGTGATGGCTGAGCACCGAGCGCAGGGCGTGGGCGGAGAAGCGGTCGCCGCCGCCGGAGAAGGCCGCGGCCGAGTGCCAGATCTGGCGGACGATGCCCCGGCCGAAGCGATGGCTGAGGTGCTCGAAGTAGGCCCAGTTGCCGTACTGGGCGGCGCCGGTCGCCTCGAAGGTGTCGAGTGGCTGGTCGGGGTGCGCGAGCTGGCCGAAGGGGAGGTACTGGCGGTTGTCGTTGCTGCTGTCGTCGAACTGGTCCTCCATCCAGGTCGACGTGGCCTCCATCAGCCAGGAGTCCTCCTGCACGTCGTACCCGAACTGGATGGCGTGGAAGAACTCGTGGGCGGCGGTGACCCGGGCGACCTGGATCGGCTTGGCGCCGTACTGGCTGCGGGCGAAGTCGTTGTCGAGCAGGAGGTAGCCGGAGTAGAGGCTCCGGTTGTACGACGTGGGCCGCTCGGCGGTCGTGAGGCCGTACAGGCCCTGGTGGAACAGCTCCTTGAGGTAGACGTCGAACCTGCCGTTGCCGCCCCGGTGACCGTCGGAGAGGGGCGGTCGGTAGCCGAGCCGGCCCACCTCGTAGGACCAGACCTGGTTCATCATCTTCAGCATCTTGTTCACCCAGTGCCGGTTGGGCGGGGCGTCGGCCGTCGTCGGCACCCAGTGGATGCAGATGTGGCCGCGGCACTTCTTCTTCGCCTTCACGGTGTAGGTCTGGCCGAAGAAGTCGGGGTGGTCGGTGGGCCGGGCCAGGATCGCGGCCGCCTGGCGTCGTTCGCTGCCGGACAGGTCGCCCATGCTCAGCCGCAGGTGCAGCAGGGCCATGGTCGGGTCGGTCGGGCGGGCCGTGCTCGAGGTCGACAGCGCGTGCTGGGCCGAGTGCAGGGCGGCCCGGGCCTGGGCGCGCGCATCGCCCTGCGTCGCGGACGACGCGCCGGCCCCTCCGGTGGCGGCCGCCGAGCCGGACGACGTGACGGACGTGACGGTCAGAGCCGTGCTCAGTGCCACCACGACGGCGGCTACGGAACGGCGCATGGAGAGCTCCCCTGGGGTCGACTGCGGGCGGTCGTGCAACGGCAACGGCGACGGCGGTCGCCGGACGTCTGCGGGCAGCCTGCCCCGAGACCGGGCCACCCTAAACGTGTCAGCCGGCCGACGAGATCTTCTCGATCAGGGCCGTGGTCGAGATGGCCGGTGTGCGCGAGAGGTAGACGACCTCACAGATGTCGCGGAACTCGTCGAACTTGCCTTCCCAGTCGTCACCCATCACCAGGACGTCGGCGTCGTACTGCTCGATGTAGGAGCGCTTGAGCTCCAGGCTCTCCTCCACGAAGACCTCGTCGACCTTCTTCAGCGCGCCGACGATGGCCATCCGCTCGGACTGGCTGAACACCGGCTCGCGGCCCTTCTTGCTGAGGTTGAGGGCATCTGCGGAGACCCCGACGACCAGCCGGTCGCCGAGCGCTGCCGCGCGCTCGATGACGCGCAGGTGCCCGACGTGGAAGACGTCGAACGTGCCGAAGGTGATCACGGTGCGAGGAGCAGCCATGGGCGGCATTGTGGCACCCGTCGTCCGTCCCTCCGGGGACGCCCTGCGTCCGGGCGGAACCGGATGGGCGAGAATCGGGCACGATGACGACCCTCGGCATGATCACCCCCGATCCGGAGGCCGACGACCGTCGGCGACGGGCGCTGCGGCGGATGCGGACCCTGGCCGTCTCGCTGCTGGCGTTCGCGGCCGTGGTCTACCTCGTGACGCTCGGTCAGGACGGCTTCCTGGGGTTCGTGAACGCGGGCGCCGAGGCGTCGATGGTCGGCGCCATCGCCGACTGGTTCGCGGTCACCGCGCTGTTCAAGCACCCGCTCGGGCTGCCGATCCCGCACACGGCTCTGATCCCGCGGCGCAAGGACGAGCTCGGGCGCGGTCTCGAGGAGTTCGTGGGGGAGAACTTCCTGCAGGAGGGGATCATCCGTGAGCGGGTGGCCGCGGCGACGATCTCGCTGCGGGTGGGACGCTGGCTGGCCGAGCCGGAGAACGCCCGCCGGGTCGTCGACGAGGTCTCCGAGGTGGTGGCGATCGGCCTGGGCAAGGTCCGTGACGACCACGTCGCCGACTTCGTGACCGAGGCGTTGGTCCCGCGCTTCCGCGAGGAGCCGATCTCCCCGCTCCTCGGCGGGCTCCTGGCCGAGGTGGTGCGCGACGACCTGCACCAGGGTCTGGTCGACCTGACGCTGCGCGAGCTCCACGCCTGGATGGTCGAGCACCCCGAGACGTTCGCGGAGGTGCTCGGTGAGCGCGCGCCCTGGTGGGCTCCGGAGCGCCTGAACGACGCCGTGACCCGCCGGGTCTACATCGAGCTGGTGGACTGGCTCGCGGTCATCCGCGACGACCCTGCCCACCCCGCCCGGCAGGCGCTGGACTCGATGCTCGGCCGGCTCGCGCACGACCTGCTGGTCGACCCCGAGACGCAGGAGCGCGCCGAGCAGCTGAAGCTGCGGCTCCTCGAGCACCCGCAGGTGGTCGAGTCGAGCATCGCCCTGTGGAACGCCTTCCGTCGTGCCCTGCAGTCCTCGCTGGTCGACCCCGAGGGTGCCGTCCGGGCCCGGCTGGTGAGCGAGGTGAACGCCTTCGCGGTACGCCTGCGTGACGACGAGGCCCTGCGGGCGCGGCTGGACGGGACGGCCGCGGACGTCGCGGTCTTCGCCGTCGAGCGGTACGGCGCAGAGCTCACCGCCGTGATCACGCACACCATCGAGCGGTGGGACGGCCGGGAGGCGGCCCGGCGGATCGAGCTCCACGTCGGCCGTGACCTGCAGTTCATCCGGATCAACGGCACCATCGTCGGTGGTCTGGTGGGCGTGCTGATCCACACCGTGGCGGTGCTGGCCGGCTAGCGCCGTCCAGCCGTCCGCCCCCAGCTGTCAGCCGTCAGCCGACCGTGGCCGTGTCGGCGGGCGGGCCGGCGACCGTGACCACGTCGCCCCGGACCAGCTGGCGGCCCCGCCGGGTCTCGACCTCGCCGTTGACGGTCACGTCGCCGGTGGCGAGCAGTGGCTTGGCGTCGGCCCCCTGGTCGATCAGGTCGGCGAGCTTCAGGAACTGGCCGAGCCGGATGCCGGCGTCGCGGATCGGCACCACCCGGGCAGCCTCGCCCACGCCGGTCAGCGCACCTCGATCAGGTCGCACACGAAGATCAGCGTCTCGCCGGGCTTGATCACGCCACCGGCGCCGCGGTCGCCGTACCCCAGATGCGGCGGGATGACCAGCTTGCGCCGGCCGCCGACCTTCATCCCCTGCACGCCGGTGTCCCAGCCGGAGATGACCTGGCCGACGCCGAGCCGGAACTGCAGCGGCTCGCCCCGGTTGTACGACGCGTCGAACTCCTCGCCGGTCGAGTGCGCCACCCCGACGTAGTGCACCTTCACCGTGGCCCCGGCCGTCGCCTCGGCGCCGTCGCCCTCCACGAGGTCGTCGATCACCAGGTCGGTGGGCGGGTCGAAGTCGGGGAAGTCGATCTCGGGCTTCTCGGTGCTCATGGCAGTGGTTCCTCTCGGCGTGGGTCGGCCCGAGCCTACGGCCTCCCGGCGGAGGGGGAGCCGCCGCAGGTGGGTACCGCCGGGGCGACACGTGGTCCTCCGCGGGCCGACCCCAGGACCACTGCGAGGTGGGGACCAGCCGGTCCCCACCTCGCAGGCCTCGCTGGGTCACCGGACTGGTCGAGGAGACCTGGCCGGTGAACCGGGCGGAGTCCGCACGAGCGGGCGGTCGGTGGGGCGACCTAGCGTGCCGGCATGCTGATCAGCGCTCGGGCAGCGTCCAGGATCTTCGAGGAGGAGACCGGCCTGGTCCGCCAACAGTCCCGTCGGGTGCTGCTGAGCGGGCTGGCGGGTCAGGGTACCCGTGCGGGTGGGTCACTCCTGTACGACGAGGCGTTGGTGCGGTCCCTGGCGAGGTGGCCGGAGGCCGACCACGCGGAGGTGCTGGCGCAGTGCCCCGGCGGACCGCTCGTGGTCAGGCTCGGACGAGGCGACGAGCGGGCGGCGCCGGTGGAGACGCTGGCAGGTGCGGGTCAGATCATCAGGAGCCAGGTACGGGCCCGGATCGAGGAGCACGGGTCGGTGCCGCTGGTGGCGACAGTCTGCGGCTACCCGGTCCGGCTCGCCGAGCTGACCGGTCTGGCCGTCCTGCCCGGTGCGAGCGCCTCGGGCAGCCACTGGGCGCAGCAGCGGGTGGCGGTGGAGTTTCGGGAACCCAGCGAGGAGTCCTCGCGATGGACGCGCCAGGTGACCGAGCGACGCCTGGTGACCGGCCCGGGACCCGCGTGGCTCCTGCTGGGGTCGCAACCGTACGCCGGCACCCGCCGTACGGCGTGAGCCCCGGACCGCTGCGGGGTCAGGTCTGGTGGAGGTAGCTGTCGAGCTGGTCGCGCTCGAACTCCAGCTGGCCGATCGACGACTTCACGACGTCTCCGATGCTGATGATGCCGACCAGCTTGCCGTCGGTGACCACGGGGACGTGCCGGATCCGGCGCTCGGTCATCAGCGCGCGGAGGTCGTCGACGGGCACGTCCGGCGCGCAGGTGTGCACGTCGCTGGTCATGATCACGCTGACCGCGCCGTCGAGAACGGCGTCGCTCTCGGCGAGCCGGCGCACGATGTCACGCTCGCTGACGATGCCGTCGACGGCCTCGCCGTCGGCGCTGACCACGACCGCGCCGACGTTGTGCTCGGCCAGCAGGCCGAGGAGTTCGCGCACGGTGGCGTCCGGGCCGATGGTGATCACCTGGTGGCCCGGCTTGCTCGTGAGTACGTCGCTGATGCGCATCATCACTCCTCGCGCTGGGGGGTCGTGACTCGCAGGCTAGTCCTCACCGCGGGTCCGGTGCGACATCAGGTCATGGACCGAGCCCGGCTCCCGCCGCGGGGAGTCGGGGTCGTCGTCGTCATCGGGCAGGGTGCCGAGGAAGGAGAGGGCGGCGTCGTGGAGGTGCCCGTTCGAGGCGAGGGCGTTGCCCCCGAAGGGCCCGTCGGTCCCGTCCAGGGAGGTGAAGCGGCCGCCCGCCTCGCGCACGATGATGTCGAGGGCGGCCATGTCGTGGAGGTGGAGCTCCGGCTCGGCGGCAAGGTCGACCGCCCCCTCGGCGATCAACATGTAGGACCAGAAGTCGCCGTACGCACGCGTGCGCCAGCAGCGCCGCATCAGCGACAGGAAGTCGTCGAGCCGGTCGCGCTCCTCCCAGCCGTGCAGCGAGGAGTAGGCGAACGACGCGTCCTCCAGCCGACGGATGTCGGAGACCTGGCACCGAGTCGCCTTGAGCAGCGACCTACCGGTCCACGCCCCGTTGCCCGCGGAGGCCCACCAGCGCCGCTGGAGCTGGGGGCCGAGACCACCGACAGCACGACCTCGTCCTCGACGACCAGGGCGATCAGGGTGGCCCACACCGGCACCCCGCGGACGAAGTTCTTGGTGCCGTCGATCGGGTCGACGACCCAGCGCCGCTGGCTGTGCCCGGTGCTGCCCTGCTCCTCACCGAGCACCGCGTCCCGCGAGCGCACCCGCGACAGGGTGCGCCGGATCGCCTCCTCGACGCCTTCGTCGGCGTCGGTGACCGGCGTCAGGTCGGGCTTGCTCATCACGTGGAGGTCGAGCGCCTTGAAGCGCGCCGTGGTCAGGGAGTCCGCGTCGTCGGCGAGGACGTGGGCGAGGCGGAGGTCGTCGGTGTAGTCCGACGCGGCGGGCGACATGGGCACAGGCTAAACCGATCCGTCCCTTCCACGTCCGAACCGAACGCCGCGCTGTGCCGTATACCTGTCACCATGACGTTCAACGGTCTCCCACTGCACCCGCTCATCGTGCATGTGGTGGTGGTCTTCGCCCCGCTCGCCGGCCTCGGCGGGATCCTCTACGCCGTCAAGCCGGCCTGGCGCTGGTGGCTGCGCTGGCCCTTCGTGGCCTCCGCCGTGATCGCCGCGGTCGCCGGCGTCGTCGCCGCCCAGTCCGGCTACTCCCTCGAGCACGCCCGCCAGCTCCAGCAGCTGGCAACGGTGCGGACCCACCAGCACCGCGGCAGCATCCTGCGCTGGCTGATGCTGGCCTTCCTGGTCCCGACCGGTCTCGCCGCGGCCTTCCTCGGCGGCGGTTCACCGGTCGTCTCCGGCTGGGGGGCGCGCACCGGCCGCACCGGCGCGGTCGCCGTCGCGATCCAGGTGCTGCTCGTCGTCTCCGCGGTGATCCTGCTGGTGTGGGTGTTCCTGACCGGTGACTCGGGCGCCCGCTCGATCTGGGGCTAGTACGCCGGCTCCGACCGCGCGACCAGGAGCCGCCGGAAGGACTCGACCCGGACCGGGTCGGCATCCCCGCGCGTCACCGCCTCGTCGAGGCCGCACTCCGGCTCGTCCGCGCCGTGCGTGCAACCGCGCGGGCACTCCTCGGTCATCTCGTCGAGATCGGGAAAGGCCTCGATCAGGTCCTCGGGCCGGACGTGGGCCAGCCCGAAGGAGCGGATCCCGGGTGTGTCGATGATCCAGCCGGCCTGGTCGGGCAGCGGGATCATGATCGCCGACGTCGACGTGTGGCGACCGCGTCCGGTGACCGCGTTGACGATGCCCACGTCGCGCATCGCCTCCGGCACCAGGGCGTTGACCAGCGTCGACTTGCCGACGCCGCTGTGCCCGATCAGCACGCTGGTGCGGCCGTGCAGCGCCGAGCGCAGCTCGGACAGGTCGCCACCGCGCTGGGTGACCACCCATGGCACGCCCAGCGACCGGTAGGTGACCAGCAGCGTCTCCGGGTCGGCCAGGTCGGCCTTGGTCAGGCACAGCAGGGGCTTCATCCCCGCGTCGAAGGCCGCCACCAGGGCCCGGTCGATCAGGCGGGGGCGCGGCTCCGGGTCGGCCAGCGCGGTGACCACGACCAGCTGCTCGGCGTTGGAGACGATCACCCGCTCGACGGGGTCGTCGTCGTCCGCGGTACGACGCAACACAGTCGTGCGCTCCCGAACCTCCACGATCCGGGCCAGGGCTCCCGGCGTGCCGCTGACGTCGCCGACGACCCGGACGCGGTCACCGACCACGACCCCCTTGCGGCCCAGTGGCCGGGCCTTGATCGCCATCACCACCTGCCCGTCGACGAGCAGGGTGAGGCGCCCCCGGTCGACCGTGGTCACCACCCCGTCGGCTGCGTCGTCGTACGACGGTCGCTCCTTGGTCCGCGGGCGGGTGTGGCGCCGCGGGCGCTCGTAGTGCTCCTGGTCGTGCTCGCCGTAGCGTCCGCTCACGGCGTGCTCCTCACGACACACCCAGCGCGGAGGCCCACACCCGCGGGAAGTCCGGGAACGTCTTGGAGGTGGCGTCGACGTCGTCCACCAGCACTCCCTCGACGGCCGCGCCCAGGACCGCCCCGGCGTGCGCCATCCGATGGTCGGCGTAGGCGTGGAAGAGCCCGGCGTGAAGTCGGCCGGGCCGCAGCTCCAGCCCGTCGGCGTGCTCGACGACGTCGGCGCCGAGGGCGGTCAGCTCGGTGGCCAGAGCAGCGAGGCGGTCGGTCTCGTGGCCGCGGATGTGGCCGATCCCGCGCAGGTACGACGGGCCGTCGGCCAGGGCGCACAGGGCGGCGACGACGGGGGTGAGCTCGCCGACGTCGTGCAGGTCGGCGTCCAGCCCGGAGATCGTGCCCGGCCCGGTGACCGTCAAGCCCCGGTCGGTCAGGTCGACGGTGCAGCCCATCCGGGCGAGCAGGTCGCGCAGGGCGTCGCCGGCCTGGGTGGTCGCCTTGGGCCAGTCGCGCACGGTCACCGACCCGCCGGTGACCGCGGCCAGGGCCAGGAACGGCGCGGCGTTGGAGAGGTCCGGCTCGATCGTGAGGTCGACCGGCGCGATCGGGCCGGGGGCCACCCGCCAGCGGTCCGGCTCGGCGTCGTCGACCTCGACCCCGTGGCTGCGCAGTATCGCCACGGTCATCTCGATGTGCGGCTGGGAGGGCACCGGCTTGCCGTCGTGGAGCACGTCCACGCCCCGGTCGAAGCGGGCCCCGGCGAGCAGCAGCGCGGAGACGAACTGGCTGGAGCCGGAGGCGTCGAGCACCACCTGCCCGCCCGGCACGGCACCGGAGCCGTGCACCACGAACGGCAGCCGGTCACCGTCGATCCTCACCCCGAGGGCTCGCAGCGCGCTCAGCACCTCCCCGACCGGACGGTTGCGCATGTGGGGATCGCCGTCGAAGGCGACCTCGCCGCGGGCCAGCCCCGCGATGGGGGGGACGAAGCGGGTCACCGTCCCGGCCAGGCCGCAGTCGACGCGGGCGTCCCCGACGAAGGCCGCGGGGGTCACCGTCCAGTCGTCGCCCGAGGTGTCGATGTCGGCCCCGAGCGCCGCCAGCGCCCCGGCCATCAGGGAGGTGTCGCGCGAGCGCAGGGCTCGGCGTACGACGCTGGGGCCGGACGCCAGGCTGGCCAGCACCAGGGCCCGGTTGGTCAGCGACTTGCTGCCCGGCAGCGAGAGCTCGGCGTGCACCGGCGTGCGGGCGTACGGAGCCGCCCAGGCACCTGCCCGGGGGGGCTCGGCCGTCACCGCGTTCGTCACCGGCGCAGCGTACCGAGCGCGGCGTGGGCCGACGTCAGGTCAGCTGCGCCTTGGCCAGCCGGGCCTCGGTGCGCGCGTTGCGGGCCAGCTGGCCGGCCTCGCGGCGAACGTCCTTGGCGGCGCGCTTGGCCCGCCAGGCCACGCCCGGCTTGCCCTCGGTGTCGACCCCGGCGATCAGGAGCCCGCCGACCAGCGAGATCCCCTTGAAGAAGTTCAGCCGCTGGGTGGCCTTGGTCGCCGGGTCGGTCTCGTTCCAGAACGCGTGACCGGCCACGGTCGTCGGCAGCAGCGAGGCGGCGAGCACCGTGGACGAGACGCGAGGCAGCCGGCCGGTCGCGAGCGCCGCTGCGGCGGCGATCTGCACGCCGGCGTTGAGCCGGACGATCGTCACCGGGTCCGTCGGGATCGGGGCGCCCGGTGCCACCCGCTGGGCGAGTGGCACGACCTTCTCGGTCACCCGGGACGCCTTGGGGCCGAGCTTGGGCGCGTTCTTCAAGGCGTTCAGCGCGCCGACGAAGAACACGGAGGCGAGCATCGGGCGGGCGATCAGTCTGATGGCGGTCACGCCACCTTCTTACCCGATCCGGGACCTGCCCACACGTGTGGGTGGCCGAATCTCAGTTCTGGGTACGCCGGGCGAACGGGCTGTGGGCCGCGGTCAACGGAAGTGGGTCACCGAGCGGCAGCTGGAAGTCCGGCTTCGAGTCGGGCGTGAACACCAGTGGCGCGACCGGAGCGAGGTGGAAGGTCATCAACGGTCGACCCTTGTTGACCGTGGTGTCGAAGACGAACGTCTGGGCCGCCTTGGTCACGGTGCACTGGAACGTCTGGCCGCTCGTCTGGGTCTTCTCCGCGCAGGCCGGGTCGTTCGTGGTGATGTGGGCGGAGCTGTCGACCGAGACCGTGAGGGTGGCCGTCGACCCCACAGGAAGCCCGGTCACCGAGGCGGTCACCCGCTGCTGACCGTTGCCGTGCAGCTGCTGGGCGACGGCCGTGACCTCCAGGTGCGCCCGGACCTCGTCGGAGACCGTGATCGTCTGGGACACCCGGGGTGCCGCGAGGTAGTCGGGGGTGCCCGCCTGGTCGGCGTCGACCACACAGACGCCGGGCGCCACGTAGGTCACCGTGGCGGCCGAGACGCCGGCGTCCGCGACCGTGCACGCGGCACTGGTCGTCGAGAAGCTCACCGCGCCGCCGGAGGTGCTCGTGGCGCGGATCGTGTAGGGGGCGTCCTGGACCGCGGGGTTCGTGGGCGGAGGTGTGGTGGTGAAGGTGATCTCCTGCGCACCCTGGCCCACCTGGAAGGTCTGGGTGTCGGTGGCGGGCAGGTAGTCCTGGTTGCCGTCCCAGCTGGCGGTGATCGTGCAGGTGGCGGCATGCACGAAGCTGACGGTGGCACCGACCGCCTGGCACGCGTCGCTACCGGTGATCGTGGGAGCCCCGGCGACTCCCGGGTCCGCGGTGACCGGGTACGACGTGCCGCCGACCACGGGATTCTGCGGCGCCGAGGTGATCGCGACCGTCTGGCTCTCCTGGGGCACGTCGATGGTCTGGGTGGCGTGGTCGGTCGACGCTGCTCTCGCCGTCCGGTCGGCCGCGATCACGCACGTGCCGGCGTGCCGGAAGGTGACCGTCGAGCCGTTGACGCGGCACGCTGCCGTCGCCGTGCCGAAGTCGGTGGTCGCCGGGTCGACCGAGATCACGACCGTCCCCGAGCCGTTCGTGCTCACCGTGTAGGTGCTGCCGAACGTCGGTCGGGACGGGGGGGTCGAGGTGAAGGCGATCTGCGTGGGCGGGGGCGAGGTCGGTTGGCTCGTCGGCGAGGTGGTCGGCTCGCTGGTCGGCGCCGAGGTGGGCTCGCTGGTCGGGCCGGTCGTCGGTCCGCCGGTCGGTCCGCCGGTCGGGCCCGTGGTGGGCGGGGTGGGACCGCCGGCCGGGCCGGACGTCGACGTGCTGGGGTCGGAGGAGCTCGCCCGGTCGGTCGGGGGAGTGCCGCCACCGCGCTGCGGGCCGTTCCCCCGGTGGCCGTGCGACCCGGGACCGCGGCCGTGGTGGCCGCCCTGCTGGTGCTGCCCGGCGGTGGGAGTCGACGACGCGGTCGGTCGGTCCAGCGGCGGAGCGCCCTGCGGCGGGGCCGGATGCCCGGTGAGCTGCGTGAGGGCGTACACGGCGGCTGCCGCGGTCGCGGTGAGCACGACGCCGCCCGCGGCGGAGAGGGAGGCGTGGGTCGCCACCCAGGTCTTGGCGGCCGTGACGGTGGTGGCGACGGTGCTGGAGCCGCTCCCGGTCGTGAGGTAGCCCAGGCCCGCGGTGCCCAGGAGCAGGGGGGCCAGCAGTGCGGCCAGGCCGGAGTTCACCTCCGTGAGCTCGAGGTAGACCGCCGCGCACGCCCGGCAGCCCTCGATGTGGTCGTCCACACGGGCGGCGTCGCGGCGCGAGAGACCGCCGCGGATGTAGGCGCCGAGGTGGTCGCGGGTCCAGGCGCAGTCCACGTCGTCCGGGTCGACGGCGTGCTGGCTGAGGAAGGCCTGGCGCAGGCCCTCGCGGGCCCGGTAGGCCAGGGCCGAGACGGAGTTCGCGCTCATCCCGAGCAGGGGCGCGATGTCGGCCGGCTTCTGCTGCTCGACCTCGGTGTGCCACAGCACCATCTGCCAGCGCTCGGGCAGGCTGGCGAAGGCGCGGGCCGCGGCGGCGTTCTCGAAGCCCTCGACCGCCGTGTCGTGGAACGGCAGGCCGGGGTCGAACGGCGTGAGGTCGCCGACCGAGCGCAGGCGGGCTCCCGAGCGGATCCGGTCGACGTGCAGGCGGCGTACGGCGGTCAGCAGGTAGGCGCGGAAGGCCAGGTCAGGCCCGCCGCCGCGCTGGAGGACCAGGAGCACCTTGGTGAACGCGTCGGAGACCAGGTCGTCGGCGTCGCCCGGGCCCGCGAGCTGGCGGGCCAGACGGCGCGCGGAGTCCACGTGCCGGGCGAACAGCTCGCCGTAGGCGTCGACGTCTCCGCCGCGGACGGCTGAGATGAGCTCGGCGTCCCCGGGGCCGTCGACGCGGGACAGCGAGGTGGTCACAACTACTCCAACGCTCGGTTTCGACTCCTGTGACGTCAGTATGGGCGTCCGTCGGAGATTTTTCCGGGAAAACGGCATCATGCTCGTCACGGACGTCCGTCCCATCATCGGAGAGCGCTGCACGGAGGTATGGAGGGAGGCGTCATGGGGTTCTGGACATTCCGGGACAAGGTCTTGAACGCGCCTCCCTCCAACTCCGTCGCAGCAACGCTCCCGGAGCACGTGAGGGTCGCCCTCCCACCCGCCTTCGAGGCCGTGGGCGAGGCGCTGGCCGCCGGCCGCACCGCCACCGACGCCTGCGAGGTGGTGGGTCGCCTGCTGAGCAGCCAGGGAGTCTCCCTGGCGGAGACGCTGGCCGACCTGCGGACGACGTACGCCGTGGTCCTGGACGCCGAGCCCGCCTACACCGACGCCTGTGCCCTGGCCCTGGGCTGGAGCGAGTCCACGCTGGGCTACCTCCATCAGCTGTCCTGTGCCGACCCGCTGACCGGGCTCGCGAGCATGGCCCACCTGCGCGGCCGGCTGATGGAGATGTACCGCGGAGACGCCCGTGGGCCGTCCCTGCGGGACACCTACGCGCTCGTGGTCGTGGAGGCCTCCTCGCCGCGCCCGGCCGGGCTCACCGATGAGGTGTTCGGCGGCGACCTCCGGATGTCGCGGATCGGCGAGTCCGTGCGTTCTGTCTTCTCCGGTGCCGAGACGATCTGCCGGGTCGGCCCGCGCCGGATCGTGGTGCTGGCCGGCCGCAACGAGAGCCTGAGCCGCCGCACCACCCTGCTGCGTCGGCTGCTCGACGTGGGCGAGATCGGCTCGGGTGGCGTCCGGATCTGGGTCGAGAGCCTGCCGTCGGCCAACGACTCCGTCGCCAGCCTGCTCGACGAGCTCTCGCGGGACCAGTCGTCCTGATCGTGCTCCGTCGCCGGTCGATCCCTGTCGGGGCCACGGCCTAGGCTGACGCCCATGTGTGGGCGCTACGCATCCAGCCGCAAGCCCGAGGACCTCGTCGAGGAGTTCGAGATCCGGCACAGCCTGGTCGAGGAGGCGCTGGCGCCGGACTACAACGTCGCGCCGACCAAGCAGGTGTACGCCGTGCTGGAGCGCTCCCCGTCGTCGCGCGAGGCTCGTGAGGCCGGGGAGCAGGAGCCGCCGGAGCGGCAGCTGCGGGTGCTCACCTGGGGGCTGGTGCCCTCGTGGGCGAAGGACCCCTCCATCGGCAACCGGATGATCAACGCCCGGATGGAGACGGTGGCCGAGAAGCCCGCCTACAAGCGGGCCTTCGCCGTACGACGGTGCCTGCTGCCGGCCGACGGCTACTTCGAGTGGTATCCCACCGAGCAGCGCACCAAGGCCGGCAAGCCGCTCAAGCAGCCCTTCTTCATCCATCCGCGCGACGGCGGGGTGCTGGCGATGGCCGGGCTCTACGAGATCTGGCGCGACCCCGATCGCCCCGACGACGACCCCGACCGCTTCCGCTGGACCTGCACGGTGCTCACCACCCAGGCCGAGGACGCCGTCGGGCACATCCACGACCGGATGCCGCTGATGGTGGAGCCGGACCGGTGGGCGGCCTGGCTCGACCCCACGGTCTCGGGACGCGACGACCTGCTCGGGCTGCTCGTGCCGGCGGCGCCCGGGCGGCTCGAGGCGTTCCCGGTCTCGCGCGACGTCAACAACGTCCGCAACAACGGCCCGGAGCTCGTCGAGCCGATCCCGGCCGAGGAGGCACCGGCGTGAGCGGCCGATGAGCACCGCGCGGCCGGTCAGCACGCCGTACGGCGACGGGCGGCTGGTGGTCCACCGGGCACCGCGCGGCCGGTTCGCCACGCTGCTGCTCAGCCACGGCGCCGGCAACGGGGTCGAGGCACGCGACCTCGCCGCCCTGGCCGCCGACCTGCCGCGGCAGGGGATCACCGTGGCCCTGTTCGAGCAGCCGTGGCGGGTGGCCGGCCGGCGGATCGCGACGGCCCCGCCCACCCTCGACGTGGGCATCGAGGCAGCGGTCCGACTTCTGCGCCCTCCGGCGCCGTTCGTCGTGGGCGGCCGCTCGGCGGGGGCCAGGTCGGCGGCCCGCTGCGCCGCCGGGCTGGGTGCTGCCGGCTGCCTGGCTCTGGCCTTCCCGCTGCATCCACCGGGCCGCCCCGAGTCGTCGAGGCTGGCCGAGCTGGAGGCACCGGCCGCCCACGGCGTCCCGACGCTGGTCGTCCAGGGCGAGCGCGACCCGATGGGGCGGCCAGAGGAGTTCCCCGACGGCATCGAGCTGGTCGTCGTACCCGCCGCCGACCACGGCTTCAAGGTGCCGGCGCGCGGGCCGCTGAGCCAGGCCGACGCCCTGGCGCTGGTGGTCGAGGCGACCCTGGAGTGGATCGTGCGCGAGGTCGCCGGGAATCCCTGAGCGGAGGCGGCTGTTGAGGCAGACGTGCTCGCCCTCATGGATCCCCCCGCCTCCCCGGTATCGTGGGAGTCGATGACAGACCATCCTGACCTCTCCGGCCCGGCCACCGATGACGTCGACCTCGACGAGATCGACCCGGCGACCGAGACCGATGCGCAGCGCACCGCCCGTTTCGAGCGCGACGCGCTGCCGTTCCTCGACCAGCTCTACGGCGCCGCGATGCGGATGACCCGCAACCCGAGCGACGCCGAGGACCTCGTCCAGGAGACCTTCGCCAAGGCCTACGGCTCGTTCCACCAGTTCCGGCCGGGCACCAACCTCAAGGCCTGGCTCTACCGGATCCTGACCAACACCTTCATCAACACCTACCGCAAGAAGCAGCGCCAGCCGCAGCAGTCGATGTCCGAGGACGTCGAGGACTGGCAGATCGCGCGGGCCGAGTCCCACACCTCGACGGGGCTGAAGTCCGCGGAGAACGAAGCGCTGGAGCACCTGCCCGACTCACAGGTGAAGGACGCCCTGCAGCGGCTCCCCGAGGAGTTCCGTCTCGCGGTGTACCTCGCCGACGTGGAGGGCTTCGCCTACAAGGAGATCGCGGAGATCATGGGCACTCCGATCGGCACCGTCATGTCCCGCCTCCACCGCGGGCGCCGTCAGCTGCGCGACATGCTCTCGGACTACGCGTCCGGCTACACCCGTGCCGACGGGGAGCTGATCCCCGTCGGGCACGACCACACCGGAGGAGGGGCGTCGTGACCAGCGACGAGTCCTGCGCGGACTTCCTCGAGCGGATCGTGTACTTCCTCGACAACGAGCTCGACGCGGCCGACGTCGCGGACGTCCGGGTCCACCTCGACGAGTGCGCGCCCTGCCTGCAGAACTACGACCTCCAGCGCACCGTCAAGGCGATGGTGGCCCGCTCGTGTCACGAGACCGCGCCCGAGAGTCTCCGGCAGCGGGTGCGGGTGCAGATCCAGCAGATCCAGGTGCGCTACAGCGACAGCTGAGGCCACCGCACAGCAACGAGCCCCCGACCGGTCATCCGGCGGGGGCTCAGTGCACGGTGGCAGCAGCGCTCAGGCGTTGGGGCGCTTGCCGTGGTTGGCGGCCTTCTTCTTGCGGCCGCGACGCTTGCGTCCGGTCTTGCCCATGGTGTCCTCCTGGTCGTCGGCCCCGAAGGGGCGAGGGCCATCCTCTCAGGTGGCCGACGCGGAGCGAAATCCGTACGCCGCGCCGACGGGCGGGGCGCCGCAGGTCGGCTAGAGCCGGCCCAGGAACCGCTCGGCGTCGACCACGACCCGGGTGACCTCACCGGTGCCGACCACCCGGCCGTCCTCCTGGCGCGCCGACACGCTGAACCGGCGCAGCCGGCCGTCGGAGAAGACCGGCGTGGCGGTCACCTCGATCCGGGCTCCGACGGGGCTGGCCCGGAGGTGCTCGATCTCGACCCGGGTGCCCACGGACGTCTCGCCCGGACCCAGGTCGTCGGCGATCGCCGCGCAGGTGGCGGCCTCGCACCAGGCCAGCAGCCGGGGCGTGCCCAGCACCGGCAGGCTGCCCGAGCCGAGGGCGACCGCGGTGTCGTCGTCGGTGACGGTGAAGGGCAGGGTGGTCATCGGGTGTCGGTCCCGAAGTCGAGCCGGAAGGCGATCAGGTCGACCCCCGGCACCGGCGACCAGTCCAGGTCGCGCGCCCGGGTGAAACCGAGACGCTCGTAGATCCGGTGCGCGGCGCCCATGGTGGTCATCGAGCAGAGCACGACCCCGCGGGAGCCGTCCGCCCGGAAGCCCGCGACGACCCGCTCCACCAGGGACTGCCCCACGCCTCGACCCTGCGCAGCCGGGTCGACCGCCAGCATCCGGAACTCGCCCTCGCCCGGGGTCGCCAGCTCGCGCCACGGCGAGCCCTCGGGGCACGAGGTCACCGAGCCCAGCACGGTGCCGTCGTCGTCGACCGCGACCAGGACCTCCGCCTCGCGGGCGCGACGGGTCGCGTCGCGCAGGTGCTCGAGGTAGCCGCTGTCGCTGCCCTCGAGGTACGGCGTGTAGGCCGCGACCGTCAGCCGGCCGACGGCGGCGAGCTCCTCGGTGGTGGCGGGTCTGATCTCCACGGTGCTCAGATGCCGAACGTGCTGCGCGGGTAGGCCGCGTTCACGTCGGTGACGACGTTGACGAGGTAGGGCACCCCGGAGGCGAAGGCCCGGTCGAGCGCCGGGCCGATCCCGGTGGGGTCGGTGACCAGCTCGCCCGCCCCGCCCAGGGCCTTGACCACCTCGTCGTACCGCGTCTGCTGGGCCAGGTCGGCGACGACGTCGTAGCCGTAGAGCATCTGCATCGGCCCCTTCTCCAGCGCCCAGGCGGAGTTGTTGCCCATCACCATCACCACCGGCAGGTCGTGGCGGACCAGGGTGTCGACGTCCATCAGCGAGAAGCCGGCCGCGCCGTCGCCGAGGAGCAGGGCGACCTGGGCGGAGGGCCGGGCCAGCCGGGCGGCGATCGCCGAGCCCAGGCCCGCGCCCAGGCAGCCGTACGGCCCGGGGTCGAGCCAGCCGCCCGGCCGCTGGGGCTCGACGTACTTCCCGGCGAAGCTGACGAAGTCGCCACCGTCGCCGATCACCACGGCGTCGTCGGCGAGCCGGGGGAGCAGCTCGCCGTAGATCCGGGCCGGGTGGATCGGGTCGGCCTCGGCGCGCAGGAGCTCGGCGTCGCGGGCGGCCGCTACGTGGACGGTGTCCTGGAGGCTCTCCACCCACGGCGTCCAGCTCGCTCGGTCGCCGCTCTGGAGCGACGTCAGCAGGCCGTCGAACACCGCGGTCAGATCGCCCGAGGCCGAGTCGGCGAGGGTGGCGTGGGTCGAGACCTGGGCCGGGGAGTCCGCGAGGTGGACGACGCGCGCGGGCTCGGCGCCGTCCTTGCCGCCGAAGACGCCGTAGCCGAGGCGGAAGTCGAGCGGGGTGCCGGCCACGACGACGAGGTCCGCGCCGTTCAAGGCGGCACCGCGGGCCTTGGTGACCAGCAGCGGGTGGCCCCCGGGGATCACGCCGCGGCCCATCCCGTTGGTGATGGCGGGAACGCCGAGCGCCTCGACGAAGGCGAGAGCGGCGGTCTCGGCGCCGTCGGCCCAGACGTCGGTGCCGATGATCAGGACCGGCCGTGAGGCTCCACGCAGCAGGCCGGCGATCCGGTCCAGGGCATCGGTGTCGACGGGGTGCCGGGTCGTGGACGCGTCCGGCACGGTGCCGGAGGCGGAGTTGAAGAACTCGTCCATCGGCACGTCGACGAAGACCGGGCCGCGGTGGGCCGAGCCGGCCGCGCGGAACGCCTCGTCGAAGCCACCCAGCACCTCACCGGCGGTCGGGATGGTGCGGGCCAGCTTGGTGATCGACGCGACGATGGGTGGCTGGTCGAGCTCCTGGAGGCTGCCGCTGCCCCACCGGTTCTGGGGAGCACGGCCGCCGACGACGACCATCGGCGAGCCGGCGAACTGGGCCTGCGCGATCGCGCTGATGCCGTTGGTGACGCCGGGCCCGGCCGTCAGCACGGCCAGGCCGGGCACCCGGGTCAGCTTGCCGGTCGCCTCGGCGGCGAACGCGGCGGTCTGCTCGTGCCGGACGTCGAGCAGGCGCATCGGCGGCTCGGCCTTGACCGCACCGTCGTACATCGGGAAGACGTGCGCGCCGGAGAGGGTGAACATCGTCTCGACACCGTGCTCGCGCGCGACGCGGACGGCGAGCTCTCCGGAGTGACCGCTGATCTCACGGGCGTCGGTGGGGTGGTCCTGGCCGGGCTGGGGTTCGGTCATGAGCGCAGGTTACCGACCGGTCCGCGCAGCGATCACCTCGATGAGGGGAGCGTCACGCGGGCGGGAGCACGTGGACCCGGTTGGTGGTGCGCAGGGCATCCATCACCGCCAGCAGGAGGTCGGCCCGGACGCCGATCGGTTCGGGAGCGAGCGCGATCTGCAGGTGCAGGGCCCGCAGGAAGGCCTCGGGGTTGGCCGTGGTCAGGAACGGGTCCTGGTCGGCGGGCACCACGGCCAGCGCGGCGGAGGTGATCCGGGCCAGCCAGGGCTCGATCATCCGGAGCGGGACCAGCCGGCGGCGCAGGATGGTCATCGTGGCCCGGGCCAGTCGGTCCGGCTCCCCGGCGCTCAGCGGTGCCGAGGTGGGCTCGAGCACCCGGTCGGCGATCACGTCGAGGAGCACGGTGAGCTCGTTGAGCCCGAAGTGCGAGGACTCCGCCAGCACCGAGATCGCGTCCGCGCCGTGCGCGATCGCGTGCGCCCAGCCCCGCCCGGGCACGAAGCCACGCACGTCGCGCTCGCGCACCAGCCAGCCGGCGATCCGGTCGCCCCAGTCGAGGATCTTGGTGTCGGGCAGCAGCGAGTGCTCGTTGTCGCGGGCCACGCACTCGGCCAGCACCAGCGCGGAGAAGCTGCGCCGGAAGACGGTGTCGGTGCCCACCTCGCCCAGCCCGCGGGTGAGGCCGGCGGCCATGCCGTCGCCCAGGCCGGCCAGCAGGTCGTCGTACACGCCCGCAGAGACCCAGCTGGCCAGGATCGGGTAGGCGGTCTCGTCCCGCTCGACCGGGTCCGTGGACCCGAGCATGACCGTCAGCTCCGCGGTCAGGTCGGGCAGCGGCCGGTCGGTCGGGACCGCCATCTCGGCGGACCGCACCTGGTCCCAGTACGCCGTCGACATGCGGTCCATCCTGCCAGCCGCCCACCACGGTCGCGACGGCGCCGGAGGGCCTCGAGCACCGGCCCTGGGCTGGACCTACGCTGGACCTACGCTGGGGCGGTGCCGTCCCTGCTGGAGCTGGTCCGCAGCCACACCGACCTCGACGAGGCCGACGTCGGCGTGCTCCAGCTGCTGATGGCCGACTGGCAGATCATCGCCGACCTGTCGTTCGCCGACCTGGTGCTCTGGCTCCCGGACCGGGCCGGCGAGGGCTTCTGGGCCGCGGCCCAGATGCGGCCCACGACCGGACCTACGGCGTACGTCGACGACATCGTGGGCACCTTCGTCCCGGTCGGGCGCCGGCAGATGCTGGACCGCGCGTACGCCGACGCACGCCTGGTACGCGAGGGCGACCCCGAATGGCGCGACGACGTCCCGGTCCGGGTGGAGACCATCCCGGTCCCGCACGGCGGCCGGGTGATCGCGGTGATCGCCCGCAACACCAACCTGCTGGGCGTGCGGACCCCGAGCCGGCTGGAGCTGTCCTACCTCCAGAGCGCGGCCGAGCTGACCGCGATGATCGCGTCCGGCGACTTCCCGCCGGTCGGCGCGCAGCGCAGCGACCATGCCGACTCGCCGCGGGTGGGTGACGGATTCGTCCGCGTCGACGCCGACGGCCGGGTCGGCTACGCCAGCCCCAACGCGCTCTCGGTCTACCGCCGCCTCGGCCTGTCCGGCGACCTCGACGGCCAGGACCTGGCGGCGCTGACCCGTCGGCTGGTGCCCCCGCGACGCCGGCCGGACGAGGAGACGCTGAGCGCCGTGCTGGGTGGTCGGCTGCACCGCGACACCGAGCTCGGAGACGACCAGGTGTCGCTGATCGTGCGGGCGATCCCCCTGCGCGCCCGGGGCGAGCACATCGGTGCGCTGGTCCTGCTGCGCGACGTCTCCGACCTGCGGCGCCGCGACCGCGAGCTGGTGACCAAGGACGCGACGATCCGGGAGATCCACCACCGGGTGAAGAACAACCTCCAGACGGTGGCCGCCCTGCTCCGGCTCCAGGCCCGGCGGATCGACTCGGTGGAGGCCAAGCTCGCGCTGGAGGAGGCCGTCCGACGAGTCGGCTCGATCGCGATCGTGCACGAGACCCTGAGCCAGGAGGTGCTCGACGAGGTCGCCTTCGACGAGATCGCCGACCGGCTCGGTGCCATGGTGACCGACGTGGGAGCACGGGCCGACCGGGTCGTCGTACACCGGAAGGGGTCGTTCGGCGTCCTGCCCAACGAGTCGGCCACTGCTCTGGCCATGGTGCTCACCGAGCTGCTCCAGAACGCCGTCGAGCACGGCTACCCCGACGAGGGGCAGGCCGGGCGGATCACGGTGGAGCCGCAACGCCTCGCCGGGCGGCTGCGGGTCACCGTCGACGACGACGGCGTCGGGCTGCCGACCGGCTTCGACCCCGACACCTCGCTCAACCTGGGGCTCTCGATCGTGCGCACGCTGGTCGAGTCCGAGCTCGGGGGGTTGCTGGAGCTCCGTTCGGGTCCCGACCGGGGCGCGCGGGTCGTCGTCGACGTACCTCTGGATCCGTGACCGACGTCAGGCGGTGCGCACGCGGGTGCGGGAGTTGCGGCGCTTCAGGGCGCGGCGCTCGTCCTCGCTCAGGCCGCCCCAGACGCCGTGGTCCTGTCCCGCCTCGAGCGCCCACGCAAGGCACTGCTCGCGCACGTCGCAGCGCCGGCACACCTGCTTGGCCTCCTCGATCTGGAGGATCGCCGGGCCGGTGTTGCCGATAGGGAAGAACAGTTCCGGGTCCTCGTCGAGGCACGCAGAACGGTCACGCCAATCCATGGAGGGGCAGAGCTCACTTTCACGGCAGACATCGTCGGGGCGCGCAGATGTGAATCCATTCACGAGCGCGTCCTCCACAGTGGCAAGGATTCGCCGGTGAGACAACCCCTGGCGGCGGTCAGTTTCGTCACAGGCCTGCAGAAAGGCGGCCGTGGGCCGGCCGAGGCCGACCTCGTAGGCTGACCGGCATGCCGGAACCGCGCTCGCTGCCGTTGCCACCGCCTCTGGTGGTGGCGGCGAGCCTGGCGGGACTCGAGGGGCTCCTGGTGCTGGGGTACGGCGTGCTGGAGGCCGCCAGCGTGCACGCGGACCGGGTGGCCATGGGCGTGACCTCCGCGGTGTTCTTCGTGCTGCTGGGTGGGGCCCTGGTGGCCTGCGCCTGGCTGGTGACGCACGGCACGGCCGGCGCCCGCAGCCCGGTCATCGTGGTCCAGGTGATGGTGCTGGGCCTGGCCTGGGACGTCCGCTCGTCGACCTGGGTGGCGGTCGGGCTCGCCGTGGTCGCCGCGGTGGTCCTGGTCGGTCTGCTGCACCCGGCCAGCATCGCGGCGCTCGCCGGCGACCGACCGGGCGAGCGGGCCGGCGACCGCGACCACGCGCCGTAGGCGGAGCCGCCTCAGACGGTCTCCTCGAGCGAGCTCCGGAGCTGGTCGAGGGTCCGGCTCAGGAGCCGCGAGACGTGCATCTGGCTGACCCCGATCTCGTCGGCGATCTCGGACTGCGTCCGGTTCTTGAAGAACCGGAGCAGCAGGATCCGCTTCTCGCGGGCAGGGAGCGCCTCCAGCAGCGGCTTGATCGACTCACGGATCTCGATGTGCTCGAGGCCCTCGTCGTCGATGCCGATGGTGTCCAGCATCGACGTGCCGCCGTCCTCACCGCTGTCGTCGGCGGCATCGAGGCTGAGCGTGGAGTAGGCGTTGCTGGACTCGATGCCCTCCACGATGTCCTCGACCGTGCAGTCGAGGGCCTCGGCGAGCTCGCGCGGCGTGGGTGAGCGGCCGAGGGTCTGGGTCAGCTCACCGGTCGCGGCGCCGATCTGCATGCGGAGCTCCTGGAGCCGCCTGGGGACCCGGATGGCCCAGCCCTTGTCCCGGAAGTAGCGCTTGATCTCGCCGATGATCGTCGGGGTCGCGTACGTCGAGAACTCCACGCCGCGCTCGAGGTCGAAGCGGTCGATGGACTTGATCAGCCCGATCGTGCCCACTTGCACGAGGTCCTCGAACGGCTCGCCCCGGTTGCGGAACCGCCGGGCGCAGTGCTCGACGAGCGGCAGGTGCAGCGTGACCAGACCGTCGCGAGCCGCCAGCCGCGTCGGCTCCGTCGCGGTCTCGTCCCGGAAGACGGCGAACAGCTGAGCATTGCGTCGGCGGGCCCCTTCGACCCTCGGATCCGACCCGCGGGCTCCCGAGCCCCCTGACGTGTCGAAAGTCATCTCAGCCGAGGACTCCGCTGCGTGCTCTGTCGGGAGGGACGCTCGACTCGGTGACGAACGTGACCTCGTAGCGGTCGTCGCCGGCCGTGGCCGAGGTGGAGGTGGCCAGGGTGCTCAGCACCTGCCACGCGAAGCTGTCCTGGTCGGGCGCGGACGGGCCCTCGGTCGGCACGCTCACCGACACGGTCAGGGCACCGTGGTCGAGCCGGAACTCCGCTTCGAGGTCGCCCCCGGGAGCCGCCTCGGGCAGCACCAGTGCGCAGGCCTCGCCGACCGCGATCCGGAGGTCCTCGATGTCGTCCACGGTGAAGTCGAGTCGCGCGGCCAGGCCGGCGGTCATCGTGCGCAGCACCGAGACGTAGGCGCTGTCGGCAGGCACGCGCAGGACGACGTCTGGCTTCGCCGGTGGCGGGAGATCCATCGTCTTCCTCTCGTCGTGGGTGGACGAATGGAGCCCACCCTAAGGGGGCGTCGTACCCGGTTGCGGGAAATGCAACGAGGGCCCGCCGAAAAGGCGGGCCCCCGGTGCTGACGACCGAGCAGGCGTGAACTGCGTTCAGGCCTTCTTGGTCTCCCAGAAGATCTCGGCGATCTCGTCGATCTTGGCGAGCAGCTCGTCGGCCTTGCCGGCGTCCAGCTCGCCCTTGGTGCCGGTCGCGCCGGCCAGCTTGGTGGCCTCGTTGACGAGGGTGTGGAGCTGGGGGTACTTCTCGAAGTGCGGGGGCTTGAAGTAGTCGGTCCAGAGCACCCAGAGGTGGTGCTTGACCAGCTCCGAGCGCTGCTCCTTGATCAGGATCGCGCGGGTGCGGAAGTCGTGGTCGTCGTTGTCGGCGACCTTGGCGATGATCGCCTTGATCGACTCGGCCTCGATGCGGGCCTGAGCCGGGTCGTAGACGCCGCAGGGCAGGTCGCAGTGGGCCGAGACATCGACGGTCGGAGCGAACAGGTTCGCGAGCATCGGAGTCCTCTCGTGTAGGGAAGGGTGCCGTCTGGCGGCACCACTGGGACACTACTCGTGTGCCGAGACACCCTCGCGGACCGGGTTCGTACCCTCCGTCCGGCCACCCATTCGGGCTGGCGCGGGTGGGCGGCGACTCGATGCGGCCGACCCTGCGGCCCGGTGACCGCCTGCTGGTCCGGTACGCCGTGCCGGTGACGCCGGGCGCGCTGGTGCTGGCCCGTTTCGCCGACGGCACCCTGGCGGTCAAGCGGGCGACCGAGCGGCGCACCGCACGGGCCGGCGAGCCGGGCTGGTGGCTGCTCAGCGACAACCCCGAGCAGGGAGTCGACTCGCGTCACCGAGGGGTCGTCGCCGAGAAGGACGTCGTCGCCGTGGTCCGGGCGCGGGTCTGGCCGCGCCCCGGCCGCGCGAGCCGCCTGTGACGCGGAGCCGCGGGCTCCGGCCGGTGTCCACCGACGGCGGACGCGTCGGGCACGACGTACTCCCTGTGCCACAGTGTCGAGGTGGCACGCCCAGACGCCGACCGCACGGACCACCACCCCTTCGCCGGCGACCCGGTCTTCGACCTGCACGTCGGCGGCAAGATGGAGATCCGCTCGACGGTGGGCCTGACCGACCGTGAGGGGCTCTCCCTCGCCTACACCCCCGGGGTGGCCCGGGTCTGCGAGGCGATCGCCGCCGAGCCGGCGCTGACCCAGCACTACACGTGGGTGCCCAACACCGTTGCGGTGGTCACCGACGGCACCGCGGTGCTCGGCCTCGGCGACATCGGGCCTGCTGCCGCGATGCCGGTGATGGAGGGGAAGGCCGTGCTGTTCAAGCAGTTCGGCGGCGTCGACGCGATCCCGATCTGCCTGGCCACCACCGACGTCGAGGAGATCATCGCCACCGTCGCCCGGCTGGCCCCCAGCTTCGGCGGGATCAACCTCGAGGACATCTCCGCGCCCCGCTGCTTCGAGATCGAGGAGCGGCTCAAGGGGATGCTCGACATCCCGGTCTTCCACGACGACCAGCACGGCACCGCCGTGGTGGCCCTCGCT
Source organism: Nocardioides cynanchi (assembly GCF_008761635.1). Classification (NCBI taxonomy): domain Bacteria; kingdom Bacillati; phylum Actinomycetota; class Actinomycetes; order Propionibacteriales; family Nocardioidaceae; genus Nocardioides; species Nocardioides cynanchi. The sequence goes on along the minus strand of NZ_CP044344.1, from coordinate 1,759,366 downwards.
GCGCTCACCAACGCGCTGCGCCTGACCGGCCGATCCCCGGCCGGGACCCGGGTGGTGATCTCCGGCGCCGGCGCGGCCGGCGTCGCCGTGGCCCGGATCCTGCTGGGCGCGGGTGTCACCGACCTCGCGGTCGTGGACCGCCAGGGCGTGCTCAACTCACGGCGTACCGACCTCACGCCGGTCAAGCGGGCCCTGGCCCAGGACACCGCCGACCGGCACGACCGGTCCGGATCGCTGGCCGACGTGATGGCCGGGGCGGACGTCTACATCGGCGTCTCGGGCGGCACCGTGCCCGAGGAGGTCGTCGCCACGATGGCGCCCGAGGCGATCATCTTCGGGCTGGCCAACCCGACCCCGGAGGTGCTGCCCGAGGTCGCGCACCGGCATGCGCGGGTCGTCGCAACCGGGCGGTCGGACTATCCCAACCAGATCAACAACGTGCTCGCGTTCCCCGGCATCTTCCGGGGCGCCATCGACGTCCACGCCACCGCGATCACCGACGGGATGAAGCTCGCCGCCGCTCGCGCCCTGGCCGGGCTGGTCGGCGACGACCTCGCCGAGGACCTGATCGTCCCCTCGCCGTTCGACCCGCGCGTGGGTCCGAGCGTCGCCGCCGCCGTCTCCGCCGCGGCCCGGGCCGACGGCGTCGCCCGCCGCTGACCCGGTCGGCGCGAACAGGCACCGCAACTCTGCCGAGTCGGCGCAAAGAGACACAAAGATCGCGCCGAGTCGGCGCACAGGGACATGCAGATCGCGCCGAGTCGGCGCAGAGCGACACGGCGTTCCGGGCCGGCGGGGGCCTCGCTAGGGTCGGTGGCATGTTCGCTGTGTACGCCGAGTCCTGCTCCGCCGACGACCCACTGGCCGGCCTGGTGGTGGGGGAGCGCCCCGATCCGGAGGTGCCCGCCGACTGGACCACGGTCGAGGTGAAGGCGGCCTCGCTGAACCACCACGACCTCTGGTCGCTGCGCGGCGTCGGGCTCCGCGAGGACGCGCTCCCGATGATCCTCGGCTGCGACGCCGCCGGCCGTGACGAGGACGGCAACGAGGTGCTGGTCCACGCGGTGATCGGCGACCCGGCCTGGCGGGGTGACGAGACCGAGGACCCTCGGCGCTCGCTGCTCTCCGAGCGCTACCAGGGCACGTTCGCCGACCGGGTCGCGGTGCCGCGCTCCAACCTCGTGCCCAAGCCGGCCTCGCTGAGCTTCGAGCAGGCCGCGTGCCTGCCCACGGCCTGGCTCACGGCGTACCGCATGCTCTTCGTGCAGGGCGACCTCAAGCCCGGCCAGTCCGTGCTGGTCCAGGGCGCCGGTGGTGGGGTGTCCACCGCCCTGATCACTTTGGCCCGGGCCGGAGGGCTGCAGGTGCTGGCCACGAGTCGCGACGAGGCCAAGCGGGCCCGGGCGCTCGAGATCGGTGCCCATCAGGTCTTCGAGTCCGGTGCCCGGCTGCCGGCGCGCGTCGACGCCGTGATGGAGACGGTCGGCGCGGCCACGTGGTCGCACTCGCTGCGCTCGCTGCGGCCGGGCGGCACGGTCGTGATCAGCGGTGCCACCAGCGGAGCCAACCCGGAGCTCACCGAGCTGAACCGGATCTTCTTCCTCCAGCTGCGGGTGGTCGGCTCGACCATGGGCACCCGCGACGAGCTGGCCAGGCTGGTCAGCTTCCTCGATGCCACCGGCACCGAACCGCTGATCGACCGGGTGCTGCCGATGACCGAAGCCCGGGCCGGTCTCGCCGCGATGCAGGCGGGCGAGCTGTTCGGGAAGGTCGTCTTCACGCGATGACGGCCACCCATCTGGTCACCGGTGCCGGCTCGGGGATCGGCGCGGTCCTGGCCGACCGACTGGTCGAGCGCGGCGACGAGCTGGTGCTGCTGGCCCGCTCGACGGAGCGCGCCCACGACCTGCGGGCCGACCTGCCCGGCGCCACCGTGTTCGTCGCCGACCTGGCCGACGCCGACGCCGTGGCCCGGCTGGCCGACCAGCTCCCGGAGCGCCTCGCCTCCGTGGTGCACGCCGCCGGTGTCGTCGAGCTCGGCCCGGTGTCGGACCTGTCGACCGAGGCCTGGCAGGAGCAGCTCGCGGTCAACCTCGTGGCCCCCGCGGTGCTGACCCGCCTCTGCCTGCCGGCCCTGCGCGCCACCGGCGGCACGGTCGTCTTCGTCAACTCCGGCGCCGGCCTGTTCGCCGGCCCGCAGTGGTCGGCGTACGCCGCGTCCAAGCACGGGCTGCGGGCCCTCGCCGACTCCCTGCGCGCCGAGGAGCAGGGGTACGGCGTACGCGTCACCAGCGTCTACCCCGGGCGCACCGCGACGCCGATGCAGCAGAAGGTGCACGACCAGGAGGGCCGGACCTACGACGCCGGTGACTGGATCGACCCGGCGACCGTGGCCGACGCGATCCTCCACGTGCTCGACCTCACACCCGACGCGACGATCAGCGACCTCACCGTCAAGCCGCGCTGACGCTCGCCTGCGTGACCTTCCGGCCGCGGAGCCGTTGGATCTCCAGCCGCTCCAGGAGGTCTGCATGCGTCGTCGCGCCGGTTCGCTCACCCTGTTCCTCACCGCCACCGCGACCGTGCTCGCGCTGCTCTCGCCGCCGCTCGGTGCGGCGAGCGCGGCCGGCGGCGGGCCGTCGTACCGGCTGCACGACTACGCCGACGGCCAGGCTCGCTACGTGCTCCCGCCCGGGGAGAACGGCCTGGTCACCGCCACCCAGGCCCTCGCCTTCGAGGCCACCGGCCAGCGGCCCGCGAACAGCCAGGACCAGCTGGGGGAGTACAGCTCGCTGCTCTACGGCTACCCGTCCCTGACCGACGCGAACCTCGGGACCTACTTCAACGACGAGTCGTTCGGCGTGAAGGCGGCCGACGTCACCCGCACCGAGCACCCCGGGCCCGGCGTCACGATCTACCGCGACACCCACGACGTACCGCACATCTACGGCGACACCGACGCCTCCGCTGCCTTCGGTGCCGGCTACGCCCAGGCCGAGGACCGGCTCTTCCTGATGGACGTGCTGCGCCACTACGGCTCGGGCACCCTGTCGAGCTTCCTCGGCGCGTCGTGCGCGTTCGAGCAGATGGACCACGACCAGCTCCTGCTCGCGCCGTACACGCAGGCGCAGGCGCAGCAGCAGGTCGACCGGCTGCCCCAGCGGTACGGCGCCGAGGGCGCGCGCGCCAAGCAGATGATCGACTCCTACGTGCAGGGCGTGAACGCCTACATCGACGCCACGAACAGCAACCCGGCGCTGCTGCCGGCCGACTACGTCGCCGCCGGGCCGGACCAGGCGGTGCCGCAGCACTGGACCGACGCGGACGTCGTGGCCATCGCCGGTCTGATCGGGGGGATCTTCGGCAAGGGCGGTGGGTCCGAGACCGACGACGCCCACCTGCTGACGTACCTCCGCGGCCGGTACGGCGCCCGAGCCGGGCTCGCGGCCTACCGCGACCTCGACCACCAGAACGACCCGCTGGCTCCGACGACGTCGCAGAAGCGGTTCACCTACGACGTGCGCACCAAGCCCTGGCACCGCTCCTTGAACGCGATCCCCGGACCGCAGGCGCTCACGGGAGGTCCGGTCTCGACGTCGGCGGGCTGCGGACAGGCCTCGGCGCTGCCCGCGTCTCCCGCGTCGAGCCCCACGTCGAGCCCCGCGTCGCTGCGAGCCCAGGAGGGGGCACACCTGATCGCCGCGCTGCAGGCGATGCCGCGGCACATGAGCAACGCCCTGGTGGTCAACGGTTCGCGGACGCGCTCGGGCCACCCGGTCGCGGTGTTCGGGCCGCAGGTGTCCTACTTCGCGCCGCAGATCCTGAGCATGCTCGACCTGCACGCGCCCGGGTACGACGCGATGGGGGCGTCCTTCCCCGGCACCGGGCTGGTGGAGCTCGGGCGGGGTCGCGACTACGCGTGGTCGGCGACCTCGGCCGGCAGCGACCTGATCGACCAGCGGGTCGAGCGGATCTGCGACCCCGGCGGCGGCCCGCCGTCGGCGACGGGCACGTCGTACCTCTTCCAGGGGCGGTGCGTGCCGATGGTGCACGAGACCTTCAGCGAGTCGGTGGTGCCCAAGGCCGGCAGCGGCGGCGGTGCGCCGGCGACGCTGGACCACCAGATCTACCTGACCCGCCACGGCGTCGTGCAGGGGTGGACCCGCGTGCACGGCCGGCCGGTGGCGATCGTGAGCCAGCGGTCGACGTACAACCACGACATCGACTCGGTGATCGGGTTCCTCGGCTTCGCCGACCCGAGCCGCACCCGAGGCGTGCACAGCTGGATGCGGGCGGCGAACCAGATCGGCTACACCTTCAACTGGCTCTACGTCGACAGCAGTGACACCGGCTACTTCGTGAGCGGGCGCGACCCGCGGCGCAACCCGCACGCCGACCCGACGCTGCCGACGTGGGGCACGGGGAAGGCCGAGTGGCGCGGCTTCCTGTCGTTCCGGCAGCACGTGCACCAGGTCAACCCGCGCCAGGGCTTCTTCGTCAGCTGGAACAACAAGCCCGCGCCCGGTTTCGCCACCGACGGCGAGTACGCCAACGGCCAGACCTACCGCTCGGTGATGCTCGTCGACCAGCTGGAGCGGCAGCTGCGCCGGACCCACGACCGGGTCACCCGGGTCGACGTGGTCACGGCGATGGAGACCGCCGCCAGCCAGGACCTCGACGGTCTCGAGGTCGCGCCGCTGCTGCTGCGCTATCTGAAGGGTCATCACCAGAGCGCGCACACCACGGCGATGCTGCGCCAGCTGAGAGCGTGGGTGGCCGACGGCGCGCATCGGCGCAAGGCGAAGGCCTCGGACACCCAGTACCAGCACGCGGCCGCGATCGCGATCGACGACGAGCTCACGCCGTACCTGATCCGGGCGCTCTACGACCCGATCCTCGCCAAGGGCGGCGAGTCGGGCGTCGGCTCGACCGGGGGCGCGACGACCGCGGGCTACGCGAAGCTGCCGATGCAGTGGGTGAACACGCCGAACAGCGGCGGCGCGCACCTCGGCTCGGCGTACGACGGCGGCTACGAGGGCTACCTGATGTCGTCGCTCCAGCAGCTGCTCGGTCGGCACCCGGTCGACGGCTTCGGGCGTGAGCTGACCCGGCACGAGTGCGGGGGAGGCCCGCTGACCTGCCGTCGCGCGATCTCCCGCGCGCTGTCGCGGACGTACGACGCGCTGGTCACCGCCAACGGCAGCCCGGACGTCGCCTCGTGGACCGCGTCGACCCTGTCGAAGGCGGCCGGGCAGACCATGCCGGAGTTCGACTCGATCGGCTTCCAGGCGCTCGGCATCGTCGGCCAGCCGAACATCGACTGGCAGAACCGCCCCACCTTCCAGCAGGTGGTGGAGTTCCCCCGCCACCGCTGAGTCGGCGCAAAGAGACCGCCGTACGTAGCCGAGTCGGCACAAAGAGACCGCCGTACGTCGCCGAGTCGGCACAAAGAGGCAGACGTACGTCGCCGAGTCGGCACAAAGAGGCAGACGTACGACCTCGAGTCGGCGCAAAGTGACCGCACCTGTACGCCGAGTCAGCGGTCTGGGCGTGTCTGTTTGTGCCGAGTCAGCGGCTTGGACGTGCCTGTTTGCGCCGAGTCAGCGGCTTGGACGTGCCTGTTTGCGCCGAGTCAGCGGCTTGGACGTGCCTGCTTCCGCCGACTCGGCGGCTTGGGCGTGTCTGTTTGCGCCGAAGCAGCGGCTTGGGCGTGCGTGTTTGCGCCGACTCGGCGGCTTGGGCGTGCCTGTTTGCGCCGACTGAGCGGCTTGGGGGTGCCGGTTTGTGCCGAGTGGGTCAGGCGGGGTCGAGGAGGAAGATCCGGAGGCGGCGACCGGTGATCCGCTGCTGGTACTTCAGGTAGCCGGCGTACACCTGGGACGACCCGGCCAGCACCCGCGCGTACTCGTCGTCGGTGGCCGGTCGTGCCGACGCCTGGACGGTACGTCGCCGATAGGTGACCGAGGCGCGGGGGTTGGCCTCGAGGTTGAGCACCCAGCCGGGGGTGGAGGGCTGCCCGAAGTTGGTGCCGAGCACGGCGAGGGTGCCGTCGAGGGGTACGGCGATCAGGTGCGAGCGCCGCTTCAGGCCGCTCTTTCGTCCGGTGGTCGTGACGTCGATGACCGGCAGCCCCGCCAGCACCTCGGGTGCACTGGTCCGGCCGCGGGAGAGCCGGCCGACGGCGTCGTCAAGGTGACGCAGGGCCTTGGAGAAGACCCAGGCGCCGGGGCGGGTCGACGCGAACCGCTGCATCAGGGCCTGGAACGGGTTGGGGCGGCGGAGCCGGTAGCCCAGGTCGTCAGCGAGGCCCATGCCGAGAACCTAACAGGGCCTTCGGTCAGTCGTCCGGGTCGTCGAGGCGGGCCAGCCAGGTGGCGAACCGCTCCACCGCAGTCTCGAACTCCGGGTGGGTGTCGGTGAACTCCTGGAGCCTCTCGCCCAGCCACGCCAGGGTGACCTCCTCGTCACCCCGGCGCTGCTGGAGCTCCTCGATGCCACGGTCGGTGAAGTACATCGGTCGCCGCTCAGTAGTGGTGCTCGACCCGGTCGGCTCCCGGCGCGAACGCCGCCGCCATCAGGGCCTTGGACTCCTCGGCGTGCCGCTTGGCGGTGCCGACCGACGGCGAGGAGAGACCCGGCCGCGTGACCGGCTCGACGACGAGGTCGCCGGGCAGCCGGGGCCACACGTTGAGCTGGTAGTGCGGCCACGGACCCATGTTCAGCGGCTCGTCCTGCACCCAGCGGACGGTGGTCAGCTTCGGGAAGCGCTGGACCTCGGCGACGATCTCGTCGAACGGCCGCGGGTAGAGCTGCTCGACCCGGGCGACGGCGAACCGCTCGGAGTCGTCCCGCTTGGCCCGCTCCACCATGAGGTCCCAGGTGATCCGGCCCGAGCACAGGAGCAGCGTGTCGACCTGCTCGGGGTCGGCGGTCGCGTCGGCGATGAACGGCCGGAAGGTGCCCTCGGTGAAGTCGCCGGGCTGCGACGCCGCCTCCTTGCGCTTGAGCATCGACTTCGGCGTGAACACGACCATCGGCCGGTGCTCCTCGCCGAGCGAGTGCTGGCGCAGCAGGTGGAAGTACGACGCCGGCGTGGAGGGCTGGGCGACCACGAACGCCTCGTCGGCGCACATCGTCAGCCAGCGCTCGATCCGGGCCGAGGAGTGGTCGGGACCCTGCCCCTCGTAGCCGTGCGGTAGCAGGAGTACGACGCCGGACTGCTGGCGCCACTTGGTCTCCCCGGAGGTGATGAACTCGTCGATCACCGTCTGCGCGCCGTTGGCGAAGTCCCCGAACTGCGCCTCCCACAGCACCAGCGCGTCGGGGCGGGCCACGGAGTAGCCGTACTCGAAGCCGAGCGCGGCGTACTCCGAGAGCAGCGAGTCGTAGACGTGGAACTTCGCCTGGTCCTCGGTCAGGGCGCTCAGCGGCGTCCACTCGTGCGCGTTGACCCGGTCGATGATCGTGGCGAACCGCGACACGAAGGTCCCGCGCCGCGAGTCCTGCCCAGCCAGCCGTACCGGGCGGCCGTCCATCAGCAGCGACCCGAGCGCCAGGATCTCGCCGGTGCCCCAGTCGATCGGGCCGTCGGAGATGGCATTGGCCCGGCGCTGGAGCTGCGGCATCACCTTCGGGTGCACGGTGAAGCCCTCGGGCGGGGTGACGTAGGCGTCCGCGATCCGCTTCATCACCTCGGGGGTGACCGCTGTCTGCGCGGTGCCGACCGGCTTGTCGGGATAGTCGGGCACGGTGGTCCACTCCGAGGGCTGCGAGTCGGCCTCGCGGACCTCGGTGAACACCCGCTCGAGCTGGAGCTGGTAGTCGCGCAGGACCTGCTCGGCCTCCTCGATCGTGATGTCGCCACGACCGATCAGGGACTCGGTGTAGAGCTTGCGGACCGAGCGCTTCTGCTCGATCAGGTCGTACATCAGGGGCTGGGTGTACGACGGGTCGTCACCCTCGTTGTGCCCGCGCCGGCGGTAGCACACCAGGTCGATCACGACGTCCTTGTTGAACGCCTGGCGGTACTCGAACGCCAGCCGCGCCACCCGGATGCAGGCCTCGGGGTCGTCGCCGTTCACGTGGAAGATCGGGGCCTGGACCATGCGGGCCACATCGGTGCAGTACAGCGACGAACGTGACGACCCGGGGGAGGTGGTGAACCCGACCTGGTTGTTGACGACCACGTGGATCGTGCCCCCGGTGCGATAGCCGCGCAGCTGGGAGAGGTTGAGGGTCTCGGCCACCACGCCCTGCCCCGCGAAGGCCGCGTCACCGTGCACCAGCAGCGGCAGCACGGGGTAGGCGGCGCCCTTGTCGAGGACGTCCTGCTTGGCCCGGGCGATGCCCTCGAGCACGGGGTCGACCGCCTCGAGGTGCGACGGGTTGGCAGCGACCGAGACCTTGATCTGGGCACCTGAACCGGCGACGAACTCGCCCTCGGCGCCCAGGTGGTACTTGACGTCGCCGGAGCCCTGGACGGTGCGCGGGTCGATGTTGCCCTCGAACTCGCGGAAGATCTGGCTGTACTTCTTGCCGACGATGTTGGCCAGCACGTTGAGCCGACCCCGGTGGGCCATGCCCATCGTGACCTCGTCGAGCCCCGCCTCGGCAGCGGCCTCGCAGATCTCGTCGATCAGCGGGATCGTGGTCTCGCCGCCCTCGAGGCTGAAGCGCTTCTGACCGACGAACTTGGTCTGCAGGAAGGTCTCGAAGGCCTCGGCCTGGTTGAGCTTCAGCAGGATCCGCAGCTGCTCCTCGCGGGGCGGCTTCACGTGCGGGCGCTCGACCCGCTCCTGGATCCAGCGTCGCTGGTCGGGATCCATGATGTGCATGTACTCGATGCCGGTGGTGCGGCAGTAGGAGTCACGCAGGATGCCGAGCACGTTGCGCAGCTTCATGAACGGCCGGCCCTCGCCGCCGAACGTGCCGGCGGCGAACTCGCGGTCGAGGTCCCACAGGGTCAGCCCGTGCGACTCGATCTCGAGGTCGGGGTGGCTGCGCTGGCGGTACTCCAGCGGGTCGGTGTCGGCCATCAGGTGGCCGCGCACGCGGTAGGCGTGGATCAGCTCGAGGATCCGGGCCTGCTTGCTGATCTCGTCGTCGTGGGACGTCGCGATGTCGTTCTTCCAGCGGATCGGCTCGTAGGGGATGCGCAGCGCGCGGAAGATCTCGTCGTAGAAGCCGTCCTCGCCGAGCAGCAGGGCGTGCAGGCGCTTGAGGAACTCGCCGGACTGGGCGCCCTGGATCACCCGGTGGTCGTAGGTCGACGTCAGCGTCATCACCTTGCTGATGGCGTTGCGCGCGATCGTCTCCGGGGCGGCACCTTGGTACTCGGGTGGGTACTCCATGGCGCCGACGCCGATGATCGCGCCCTGGCCGCGCATCAGGCGGGGCACCGAGTGGTTGGTGCCGATCGTGCCCGGGTTGGTCAGCGAGATCGTCGTACCGGCGAAGTCCTCGACGGTGAGCTTGCCGTCGCGGGCCTTGCGCACGACCTCCTCGTAGCCGGTCCAGAAGCCGGCGAAGTCCATCGTCTCGGCACCCTTGATGTTGGGGACGAGGAGCTGGCGGGTGCCGTCCTTCTTCACCATGTCGATCGCCAGGCCGAGGTTGATGTGGGCCGGGGTGATCTGCGTGGGCTTCCCGTCGACGATGTCGAAGCCGACGTTCATCTCCGGGGTGGCCTTGAGCGCCTTGACCAGCGCGTAGCCGATCAGGTGGGTGAAGGAGACCTTCCCGCCGCGGGCGCGGGAGAGGTGGTTGTTGATGACGATCCGGTTGTCCCACAGCAGCTTGACCGGCACCGAGCGCACCGAGGTCGCCGTCGGCACGGTCAGAGAGTCGTCCATGTTCGCGACGGTGCGGGCCGGGGCGCCGCGCAGCACGGTGTAGGTCGGCTGGTCCTTCGCATCGGCCGGAGCGGGGTCGGCCTTCTCCTTCGGCACCGGCTGGGTCGTGCCCTTCGCGGGCTCCGCGGCCTTGGTCTCGGGTCGCGGCGTCGCCCGTGGCGCGGGAGCGGCGGGCTTCACCGGAGACTCGGCCGCGGCGCCGGCCGCCGCCTTGGCCGCGGGCTGGGCGGGCGCGGCGGGCTTCGCGGGCTCCGCAGCGACCGGGGCCGCGGCGCTCGCGCTCGCCGTCCCGTTGGTGCCGTTGGTGCCGTTCCCGCCGCCGGGGTGAGCCTTGAAGTACGACGCCCAGGTGGGGTCGACACTCCCGGGGTCACGCTGGAACTGCTCGAACATCTCCTCGACGAGCCATTCGTTGGCTCCGAAGTCGGAGGAGGGCCCTGCGGAACCGGGCGTGGAGTCGGACGGGCTGGTCTGCTGCTGCGGCACGGGTGGCTTCGCCTCTTCCGGATACGTGCGCGTGGTGGTCGGGTGCGTCACCAAAGGTAGTCCCCCACGCGAACAAATGCCGAAGTACCGTGCCGGGTTGGTGCAAGGTGTAACCGATCAGCACCACCACCCCCTGTCTCCCCGTCCTCGGACCGCCGAAAGGACCGTGGTTTGCCCCGTCTCGACGTGTCGCCACCCCTCCGGGACCACGGCCGGCCGACCCGTTCCCGACCGCTCTCGCGACGTCGTACGACGGTCGCGGCGGCGCTGCTGGCGGTGGCCCTGACGACCGGCGGCTGCGGTGGCAGCGACTCGTCGTCCCCCCAAGGTGGGCCGGCCGGCTCGCCCGGTGCCTCGGCCACCGACGGGGGCTCACCCCCGATGGCGACCCAGGTCAGTCTCGGCCAGGTCTCCGGGACCGTCCGCAAGCACTTCCGCAAGGAGTTCAAGAAGCGCAGCGGAGCCCTGGAGACGCAGGTCCGGACCGCGGTCGACGGCTGGTTCGAAGGGGCGTTCGTCGGCGTGAGCTACCCCACCGGCAGCTACCCGCACGCGTTCGACACGTTCACCACCCGGGCCGCGGCGGACGCCCGCCACCAGCCGAAGCTGATGACCAACCAGACGTGGGGCCGGCACATCGACGGCGTGACCGTCACACAGCGCAAGGTGACCCTCGACGTGCTCGCCCCGAAGGGCCGGCCGGCCGGGGTGACCGCCCGGGTCCGGCTGAGGTTCGTGACGACGGGTGACAAGGTGAAGAAGGTGACCGTGGCCGGTCGGCTGTTCCTGACCCGGAACCCTCAGGGCCACTGGCAGATCTTCGGGTACGACGTGTCCCAGGGCGTGAAGTGATGAGGCGCCGGATGAAGCAGGTCACCCGGATCGCGACCCTCGCGCTGGTGCTCGGCGTGGTCGCCCTGACGATCCCCGACTCCGCGGTGAAGCCGACCGAGTGGACGCTGGTCAGGATCGACCAGGGCAACGCCGCGGCCCTGAACAGCCAACTGATCACGATCCTGGCCGTGGGCTCCGACGCCCGGCCGGGCGAGGACATGACCCACACCAGGGGCGACGCCCTGCAGCTGGTCACGATCAACACCCAGACGCACGCCGCCAGCATCATCGGCGTGCCACGTGACTCGTGGGTCGACATCCCCGGCCACGGCATGGACAAGATCAACGCGTCCCTCTACTACGGCGGCCCGCAGCTGCTCGGCCAGACCATCGGCAACCTGATCGGCGTCCAGCCGAAGTACGTCTTCGTCACCCGCTTCCAGTTCTTCATGCACATGGTCAAGCGGATCGGCGGGATCGAGGTCGACAACCCCTACGCGTTCAGCGACATCCCGCTCAAGCCCGGCGGCTTCCCGGCAGGGCGGATCCACCTCAGCGGCTACGACGCGATGGCCTACTCCCGGATCCGGCACACCCTGCCCCGGGGCGACTTCCAGCGCTCCGAGCACCAGGAGATCGTGCTCAAGGCGATCCAGGCCAAGGTGCGGGCCAACGCCGGCAAGCCGGGGTTCATCGAGAGCGGCGTGCTGGACGCGATGAGCCACCTGTCGACCAACGTCCCGCCCGCGGAGCTGTTCCGGCTGGCCCAGGTGCTGGCACAGGTGGACCCGCACAAGGTGCGCTCGTGCGTCGTCCAGGGCGGCATCGGCACCTCGTCGTACGGCGCGAGCATCGTCCTGCCCTACGTCTCGCAGGCGCAGGACATGGGCAACCAGATCCGCCACGACGGCACCCTGTCGCACTGCGGCTGACCGGCGAGCTGGACGTCACCCGCCGACGACCGCCTCCGGGACCTGGCGCGGCACGGCGCCGGTGAGCATGCACACGCGACGCAGGAAGCGGTGCGCCCCGTCATCGGTCGGCGCGAACATGCAGGGGCAGCCCCCGTCGATCACGGTGATGCCGTGGGCGCGACCGAGGTCCACGGCGCTCCGGTCGACGCTGCCGCCACCGAAGGCCCGGTGCATCCAGACCCGGGTCATGCCCAGGGCGATGCACTCCTTCATCGTCTCCTCGGCGCGCTCGGGCCGGGTCCCGATCACGACCAGGTCGATGCCTCCGGGCACGTCCTCCAGCCGGGCGTAGCTGCGGTCGCCCTCGACGGTCTCCGCGTTCGGGTTGATCGCGAACACCTCGTAGCCGCGCTCGCGCAGCCGGCAGTAGACGACGTTCGAGCCGTGGTTCGCCGAGTCTCGGGACACTCCGGTCACCGCGACCCGCCGGCAGGCCAGGAAGCTCTCGGCCACCTTCGACGTCTTCATCGCACGCTCCTCACCGACGCCGCGGTCGTGGCGTCCACCTCCATTCGACGCCGCCCGGACGTCGTCGGGCAGAGCAGGATGTCCCGAGTCCTGCCCGACGACGGTCCCGTCCTGGACGGGCTACCGTGCCGTCATGGCGTACGACGAGGCCCTTGCGGCCCGGATCCGCGAGCACGTCGCCGGCGAGCCGGTCGTGGAGAAGAAGATGTTCGGTGGCCTGGCGTTCCTGGTGAACGGCCACCTGAGCGTCTCCGCGAGCGGACAGGGCGGTCTGCTTGTGCGGGTCGAACCGGACGAGTCGGACGCTCTCCTCGACGAGCCCGGCGTGACCCTGATGCAGATGGGCAACCGCGCGCCGATGGCCGGCTGGCTCCGCGTCGCCCCCGAGGTGATCGAGGACGACGCGGTCCTGGAGCGCTGGGTCGAGCGTGGCCTGGCACACGCGAAGTCGCTGGCGCCCACGACCTGACGACACCGGCGTCGGGCGATCCGGAGTCCGGGTCCTTCGGCACCCCCGCTCGGCCCCGAACTCCGGCATGATCACCGCATGCCCCTGCTCTCCCGTGCCCTCGTCGCCACCGCGTCCGGCCTCGCTCTCGTCGGTCTGTCCCTCCAGGCCCCGTCCGCGGTCGGCAGCCCGGCCGCGGCCACCGCCGCCGCGCAGCAGGCGGCATCGCGCTACCGGGCGACCATCAGGACCACCGCGCACGGGATCCCGCACATCACCGCCGAGACCTGGGGCAGTCTCGGCTTCGGGTCCGGGTACGCCGCGGCGGGATCCTCCATCTGCACCCTGGCCGACACCTTCGTGACCGGTCGCGGTGAGCGGTCGCGCTACTTCGGCGCCGACCACCGCTACAACGACGGCACGGCCATCGATGCCAGCAACCTCGAGGTGGACGCGTTCGTCACCGACCTGCGTGACCGGCACGTCGTCGAGGGGCTGCTCGCCGACCCCCTCGCCGGCCCCGGCAAGCAGGCCCGCCGGATGGTCCGTGGCTACGCCGCCGGCATCAACTCGTGGGAGAAGGCCCACCAGGTCACCGACCCGGCGTGCAAGGGAGCGGCGTACCTCGACCAGCCGGTCACCCCGCTCGACATCTGGTACGGCATCTACATCGCCAACCTGAACGCCTCGGACGCCCAGTTCGTCTCCTCGATCGTCAACGCGGCGCCGCCGGCACCGGGCGTCACCCCGAAGGCACTGCCGACCCGTCCCGGGGCGGTCGACCGGTCGGCGCTGCTCAAGGGACTCGGTCGCGACCGAGGGCCGGCGTTCGGCTCCAACGCCACCGCCGTCGGCGGTCGGGACACCACCACCGGCAAGGGCATGCTGCTGGGCAACCCGCACTTCCCGTGGGTCGGCCGCTACCGCTTCACCCAGCAGCAGCTGACCATCCCCGGGAAGTACGACGTCGCCGGCGCCTCCCTGATCGGGTCGCCGGTGGTCAACATCGGCTGGAACAAGAACGTCGCGTGGAGCCACACCGTCTCGACCGCCTTCCGCTTCACACCGTACGAGTACCCCTACCTCGGCGGTCTCTCCTACGCCACCGACCACGGCACGCAGACCCTCATGCACGACGTGGTGAGCATCGCCGCGCGGCAGAAGGACGGGTCGATCAAGCAGATCCCCGAGGACCTCTACCGCACCCCGCAGGGCTTTGTGATCAACGCGCCGAGCGTGCTGATGCCCTGGTCGCCGACCAGCTTCTGGGCCATCCGCGACGCCAACGCCGAGCAGCTGCGCACGATCGACACCTTCCTGAACATGGGCAAGGCGCACGACGTCCGCGACCTGCTCCGGCGCCAGGACGCCGGCGGCGGGATGCCGTGGGTCAACACCACCGCGGCCGACCGGGACGGCCGGGTGCTGTACGCCGACCACTCGGTGGTGCCCCACGTCTCCAACGCCGAGGTCGCCCGCTGCCTGACCACGACAGGTCGCCTCTTGAACATCGTCGCCGGCCTACCCGGTCTGGACGGGACCCGCGCCGACTCGTCCTGCAAGTGGGGCACCGACGCGGGGGCCGAGCGGCCGGGCATCTTCGGGCCGCACCACCTGCCCGCCGTCGTACGACGTGACTGGGTCACCAACGCCAACGACTCCTACTGGCTGCCCAACCCGAAGTCGCCGATCGAGGGCTACGCCTCGATCATCGGGTGCGAGCGCTGCCAGCGCACGATGCGCACCCGGATGGTCGACGCCTACGTGATGGACCGCCTCGCCGGGCGCGACGGCCTGGCCAAGGGTGACCTCGAGAGCCCGCGGACGCTGCGCGCCACCGAGTTCGAGAACCGGGTCCGGGCCGGCGAGGTCATGCGCGCCGGTGGCGCGCTCGACCGGGCCTGCGCACGGACCGGCAAGAAGCGCGCCTGCAGGATCCTCGCGGCCTGGGACGGCCACAGCAACAAGGGCTCCGTCGGCTACCAGATCTTCGACGCGTTCGCGGCCCGGGTGCCCACGACCGGGGTCTGGAAGGTGCCGTTCGACTACCGGCACCCGCTGAGCACGCCTCGTGGACTGATCGCCCGGGCACCGGCCGTCGTCACGGCGATGTCGGACGCGATCGCCGCCCTGCACCAGGCCGGCGTCCCGCTGGACGCCCGCTGGGGATCGCTGCAGGTCGCCGGCGACCGCGGTGCCCCGCCGATCCCGCTCGGCGGCGGGTCCGGCGACTCCGCCGGCAACGCCAACGCGCTGGCCTCCCGCGACGCGCCCGCGAACAAGCGGTTCTACCGTCCGGTGAACTACGGCTCGTCACACATCCAGGCGGTCGCGTTCCTGCCCGGAGGACGCGTCAGCGTGCACTCGATCCTGACCTACGGGCAGTCCGAGGACCCGACGTCGCCGTACTCCAGCGACCAGACCCGGATGTTCTCCGACAAGCGCTGGGTGCACTTCGCCTGGACGCGGGCCGAGATCCACCGGCGCCTGATCGACGTCGAGGTCGTGCACGGGGGCTGACGCCACGCCGCATACATGGGGACCCCGCGCCGGGGTACTTCTCAAGCACGGGGATCCGGTGCAGGAGGCGAGTCGAGGAGACGCCGCACAGCGGCCTCGGCATGCGGCGAGAAGTGCGGAGTGGTGGCATGAGCGGTTACCGACGGCTCTGGTGGGTCGTGCTCTTGATGGTGGGGCTGCCCGGCGCGGCGGTCGGGATGGCGATGGCGCCGATCCTCGGCGTGGTCGTCACCGTGACCGGGCTGGGACTGGTCATCGGGGCCGGCGCGGTCCTCGTCCCTGACTCCGGTCACGCCTGGCGGGAGCCGGCCTGCGCCGGCGTCCTCCTCGTCGCGGCGGCGCCGGCGCTCGGCGGGGCCACCCTGCCGCTGCTGCTCCTCGCCGGCCTCAGCTCGCCGTCCCTGGTCGGCCGAGTGTCGCGACGGTCCTCGGCGGTCGCCCCGGGGGCCTCGGTGACGCCCGAAGGCACTGTCGACACGGCGTACGACCTGGAGGCCTTCCTCGGTGCCCTGGACGGGCGAGCGTTGTGCGAGCTGTGGAGCAACAGCTTCGTGCGGGTGAAGTCGGCGTCCACGGTCGACGAGCGGGCCGCGGCGGCGGCCCTGCGCCGGAGCCTGCTCGACGAGATGGAGCGCCGCAACAGCGGGATGTTCGCCGCGTGGCTGTCCCGGCGTCCGTCGCCCGCCAGCGCGCCGGGTTGGCGGAGCGCGTCCCCGCCCGAGGGCGGCGCCGCCGCGGAGTGAGAGCGCCGGGGTGCGCCTCGGCGGGTCCGTCGGCCCGCCGGGACCCACACTCCCGGCGCGCCCCACACGGACCCGAGCTCGCTTGATTACCAGCGGAGGGTCGGTACCCAGAGCCTGGGTCTGACATGCACGGTCGAGGCGGCGTCAGGGGCGCGGACCGATCAGTGCGAGAAGAACGAGCGCCCCCGGAAGGATTCGAACCTTCGCTCCCGCCTCCGGAGGGCGGTGCTCTATCCCCTGAGCTACGGGGGCTCAGGTGGGACGACCATACCGGCGGCGGGGGTGGCGACGAAAACCGGCACAGCCCGCCGGGGAGCAGGATCCGCGTGCTGGAAGTCGGTCGGGAGCCGCGAGGCGCGCCGATACCCTGAGCCGGTGAACCCCGAGCAGCTCTCCGACCTCGTCGTCGCCGCGCTGGCGGAGCTGTGCGGTGAGGGCGCCATCGAGCTGCCCGACGGTGTGCCCGCCGCGGTGACCGTCGAACGACCGCGGCAGCAGGGTCACGGCGACTACGCCACCAACGTCGCCCTCCAGCTGGCCAAGCGGGCGGGCCTGCCCCCGCGGGACCTGGCCACCCTGATCGCCGCCCGGCTCGAGGTCGCCGACGCCGTCACGGGCGTGGAGATCGCCGGGCCGGGCTTCCTCAACATCACCGTCGCGGCCGGTGCCCAGGGGGCCGTGGCCGACGACGTCGTGGCGTTGGGCGCGGCGTACGGCACCTCGACGGCACTCGGGGGCGAGAAGATCAACGTCGAGTTCATCTCCGCGAACCCGACCGGTCCGCTCCACCTCGGGCACACCCGATGGGCCGCGGTCGGCGACGCCCTGGCGCGAGTGCTGGAGGCCGCGGGCGCGGTCGTCGACCGGGAGTTCTACGTCAACGACCGGGGCACCCAGATGGACAAGTTCGGTGCCTCGATCCTGGCGCACGCCCTGGGTGAGGAGGTGCCGGAGGACGGCTACCACGGCGCCTACGTCGCCGACCTGGCCCAGGAGGTGCTGGCAGCGCGGCCGGGCATCCTCGACCTGCCCGACGACGAGCGGCTGGTCGCGTTCCGCGAGGAGGGCTACCGGATCCAGCTCGCCCAGCAGCAGGCCGAGCTCGACGAGTTCCGCACCCACTTCGACGTCTGGTTCAGCGAGCGGTCGCTCCACGACGACTCGTCGGTCGTCGACAACCTCGAGAAGCTGCGGGGAGAGGGACACGTCTTCGACGCGGACGGCGCGGTCTGGATGCGGACCACCGACTTCGGCGACGACAAGGACCGGGTGCTGATCCGCTCCGACGGTGACCTGACCTACTTCGCGAGCGACACGGCGTACTACCTCGACAAGCGGGCGCGGGGTTTCGACCGGTGCCTGTACCTGCTCGGTGCCGACCACCACGGGTACGTCGGTCGGTTGCGCGCGATGGCTGCCTGCGCCGGCGACGACCCGGACGCCACCGTCGAGGTGCTGATCGGCCAGATGGTGAAGATCATGCAGGACGGCGCGGAGCTCAAGCTCTCCAAGCGGGCGGGGACCCTGGTCACGCTCCGGGAGCTGATGGACCTGATCGGCGTCGATGCGCTGCGCTACACCCTGGCCCGCTATCCCTCGGACTCGCCGCTCACCCTGGACGCCGCGGAGATGACCCGGCAGGCGTCCGACAACCCGGTCTTCTACGTCCAGTACGCCCATGCCCGGGTGGCCTCGATCCTGCGCAACGCCGCCGACCTCGGCCTCGAGCCGGCCTCGCACCCCGAGCTGCTCACCGACGACAGGGAGCGCGAGCTCCTGCGTGCGCTGGCCGAGCTCCCGCGGGTCGTGTCCGCCGCAGCCACGCTGCGCGAGCCGCACCGCGTCGCCCGCTACCTCGAGGACACCGCGGCGTCGTACCACCGCTTCTACGACGGCTGCCGGGTGCTGCCGATGGGTGACGAGGAGCCGTCCGACCTGCACCGGGCCCGGCTGGTGCTGCTCGAGGCCACCCGGATCGTCCTCGCCAACGCCCTGGCCCTGCTCGGCGTCTCCGCGCCCGAGCGGATGTAGCGGTCGACGATGCCCACTCACGAGGCAGGCTGGGCGCACGCCGACGGCGCCCTGCGGGGACCCGCCTGGCTGCGGCCGCCCGCGGACCACGACGTGCTGGTCGACCGCCTCTGGTCGACGACCGCGCACAAGGTCGACGGCGAGCTGGTGGTCGGCGGGGTCTCCGTGCCCGACCTGGTCGCCGACGTCAACACCCCGGCGTACGTGCTCGACGAGGCCGACTTCCGGGCCCGGGCCCGCGCCTTCAGGGACGGGTTCGCCGGGTACGACGTCTACTACGCCGGCAAGGCGTTCCTCTGCACGGCCGTCGCCCGCTGGGTCGCCGAGGAGGGCCTGAGCCTGGACGTCTGCTCCGACGGGGAGCTGACGGTCGCCCTGAGGGCCGGCTTCGACCCGGCCCGGATCGGCTACCACGGCAACAACAAGACCGAGCCCGAGCTGCGGCGCGCGGTGGCCGAGGGGGTCGGTCGGGTGATCGTCGACTCCTTCGACGAGCTCGACCGGCTGGAGCGGGTCACCGTGAGCCTGGGCCGCTCCCAGCCGGTGATGGTGCGGGTGACGCCGGGCGTCGAGGCGCACACCCACGAGTACATCGCCACCGCCCACGAGGACCAGAAGTTCGGCTTCTCGATCACCGCGGGCGACGCTCTCGAGGCCGTACGACGTGTGGTCGCCGCCCCAGGGCTCGAGCTGCTCGGGCTGCACTCCCACATCGGGAGCCAGATCTTCGACACCTCGGGCTTCGAGGTCGCGGCCCGGCGGGTGCTGGCGCTGCACGCGCAGGTCGGCACCGAGCTGGGCGTGACCATGCCGGAGATGGACCTCGGCGGCGGCTTCGGCATCGCCTACACCACCGAGGACGACCCGGCCGACCCGGCGCAGCTGGCCACCGAGATGACCAAGATCGTCGAGCACGAGTGCCGGGCGCTGGGCGTCGCCGAGCCGCGGCTGTCGATCGAGCCCGGCCGAGCGATCGTCGGCCCGGCGATGTGCACCGTCTACACCGTCGGCACGGTCAAGCGGGTCGAGCTCGACGGGGGAGCGGTGCGCACCTACGTCAGCGTCGACGGGGGGATGAGCGACAACATCCGCACCGCCCTCTACGACGCCGACTACTCCTGCACCCTCGCGTCCCGCACGTCGGCTGCTCCGCCCGCGCTCTCCCGCGTGGTCGGCAAGCACTGCGAGGCCGGTGACATCGTGGTGCAGGACGAGTTCCTGCCGGCCGACGTGCGGCCCGGCGACCTGGTCGCCGTACCCTCGACCGGGGCCTACTGCCGATCGATGGCCTCCAACTACAACCACGCGTTGCGCCCGCCGGTGGTCGCGGTGCGGGACGGCGTCGCGACGACCCTCGTCCGGCGCGAGACTGTGGACGACCTGCTGGCCACCGACCTGGGAGCGCACGAGTGAAGCCGCTGAACGTCGCCGTGCTCGGCTGTGGCTCCGTGGGATCCCAGGTGGTGCGGCTGCTCACCGAGCAGGCCGGCGACCTGACCGCACGGGTCGGTGCACCCGTGCGCCTCGTGGGCGTCGCCGTACGCCGGATCGACGCGGCGCGCGACGTGGTCGTCCCCGACGGGCTCCTCACCACGGACGCCGCCGCACTGGTGGCCCGCGACGACGTCGACCTCGTGGTCGAGGTGATCGGCGGGATCGAGCCGGCCCGGGCGCTGATCCTCTCCGCGCTGGAGAACGGCGCCAGCGTCGTCACCGCCAACAAGGCGTTGCTGGCCGACGACGGGCCGACGCTGTTCGAGGCGGCCGAGAAGGCCGGCCGTGACCTCTACTACGAGGCCGCCGTGGCCGGCGCGATCCCGATCCTGCGGCCGTTGCGCGAGTCACTGGCCGGTGACCGGGTGACCCGGGTGCTCGGCATCGTCAACGGCACGACCAACTTCATCCTCGACAAGATGGACTCCACCGGCGCCGGCTTCCACGAGGCCTTGGAAGAGGCGCAGGACCTGGGGTACGCCGAGGCCGACCCGACCGCCGACGTCGAGGGCTTCGACGCCGCGGCGAAGGCCGCGATCCTGGCCAGCCTCGCCTTCCACTCGAGGGTGACGGCGGCCGACGTTCACCGTGAGGGCATCACCGACGTGACCGCGGCCGACATCGCGTCGGCGCGCGAGATGGGCAGCGTGGTCAAGCTGCTGGCGATCGCCGAGATCGTCACCGGCGCCGGCGGGGACGAGGGCATCTCGGTGCGGGTGCACCCGGCGATGATCCCCCGGTCGCACCCCCTGGCCAGCGTGCGCGAGGCCTACAACGCGGTGTTCGTCGAGTCCGAGGCCGCCGGTCAGCTGATGTTCTACGGACCGGGTGCCGGTGGTGCCCCGACCGCCAGCGCGGTGCTCGGTGACCTGGTCACGGTCGCCCGCAACCGGCTGGGCAACACCCGCGGGGCCGGCGAGTCGGCGTACGCCGACCGGGTCGTGCTGCCGATGGGCGAGACCCGCACCCGCTACCACGTCGCCGTCGACGTCGACGACCGCGCCGGTGTGCTCGCCGAGATCGCCACCGCGTTCGCCGAGGAGGACGTGTCGATCCAGACCCTGCGCCAGGAGGGCCGGGGTGAGGACGCCCAGCTCGTCGTGGTCTCCCACGAGGCGACCGACGCGCAGCTGTCGAGCACGGTGGAGCGGCTGCGCGGCCTGGCCTGCGTGCGCGAGGTGACGTCGGTGATGCGTGTGGAAGGGACTGTGGAGTGAACCCTCTCGACCGCAGCGACGAGGGCGACCTGGCCGACGTCGACTCCGCAGCCCGGCCCGGGGGCACCCGGCAGTGGAGGGGTGTGATCGCGGAGTACCGCCCGCTGCTCGACCTGCTGCCCGACGACCTCGAGCCGGTGACGCTCCGCGAGGGCGGCACCCCGCTGGTGCACTCGGCCTGGCTCTCGGAGCTGACCGACGGCGACGTCTGGCTCAAGGTGGAGGGCGACAACCCGACCGGCTCGTTCAAGGACCGCGGGATGACCGCCGCGATCTCGGTGGCGTTGCACGAGGGCGCCCGGGCCGTGGTCTGCGCCTCGACCGGCAACACCTCGGCGTCGATGTCGGCCTACGCGGCGCGAGCCGGACTGACCCCGATCGTGCTGATGCCCGAGGGCAAGATCGCGGCCGGGAAGATGGCCCAGGCGATCGTGCACGGCGCCCTGATCGTGATGGTGCGTGGCAACTTCGACCACTGCCTCGAGCTGGCCCGCCAGCTGTCGTGGAACTACCCCGTCTGCCTGGTCAACTCGGTCAACCCGGTCCGGATCCAGGGCCAGAAGACCGCGGCCTTCGAGATCGTCGACTTCCTCGGCGACGCGCCGGACGTGCACCTGCTGCCGGTCGGCAACGCCGGCAACATCACGGCGTACTGGCTGGGCTACGAGCAGTACGCCGCCCTGGGCCGCTCGACCCGCAAGCCGCGGATGCGCGGCTTCCAGGCCGAGGGCGCTGCCCCGTTGGTCACCGGCGAGCCGTTCCCCGACCCCGAGACCAAGGCGACCGCGATCCGGGTCGGCAACCCGGCGTCGTGGAAGCAGGCCGAGGCCGCCGCCCGCGAGTCGGACGGACGCTTCCGCGCCCTCAGCGACGCCCAGATCCTGTCCGCGCAGTCGGAGCTCGCGCGCCGCGAGGGCGTCTTCGTGGAGCCCGCCTCGGCCGCCGGGGTGGCCGGCCTGCTCGCCGACCTGGCGGCGGGGGAGTCCTACGCCGGCCTGACCGTCGCGATCACCGTGACCGGGCACGGGCTCAAGGACACCGCCACGGCGCTGGAGTCCGCCGGAGACCTCGTGGACGCGGTGATCGACGCCGACGTGGACCAGGCGGCCGCGGCGGCCGGGCTGCGATGAGCCACGCGCCCGGCCCGGTCGTCGTCACGGTGCCGGCGAGCAGCGCCAACCTCGGGCCCGGATTCGACTCCCTCGGCCTGGCCCTCGACCTGCGCGACACCCTGCGCGGCTCGGTCGTTCCGAGCGGTCTGACCGTGACGGTGGATGGAGAGGGCGCCGACGCGGTGCCCCGCGACGAGTCCCATCTGGTGGTCCGGGCGATGCGGGCCACCTTCGCGGCGCTCGGCGCAGCGGCTCCGGGTCTCGAGCTGGCCTGCACCAACAGGATCCCGCACGCCCGTGGCCTCGGGTCGTCGTCGGCCGCGATCGTCGGAGGCGTCCACCTGGCCCGGGCCCTGGTGGACGGCGGCTCCGAGGCGATGTCCGACCTCGAGGCGTTCCGGCTGGCAGCCGGCATCGAGGGGCATCCGGACAATGTCGCAGCGGCCTGCTTCGGGGGGCTCACCGTGTCGGGCCGGGCCGACGACGGCTTCTTCGCAGCCCGGGCCCCGGTCTCCCCGACGGTCCGGGCCGTCGTCCTGGTCCCGCCGACGCCGCTGTCGACCGCCGTGGCCCGCGGGCTGCTCCCGGACGTCGTACCCCATGGAGAGGCGGCGGCCAACGCCGGCCGCGCCGCACTCCTGATGACTGCGCTTGCCGGCCAGCCCGCACTGCTGCTGAGCGCCACCGAGGACCTGCTCCACCAGTCCTACCGCCGCCCGGCGATGCCGGACTCGCTGGACCTCGTGGACCGGTTGCGCGCCGCCGGACACGCAGCGGTGGTGTCGGGCGCGGGGCCGACGGTGCTGGTGCTGACCGCCGCCGAGACCGGAGACGTGCTCGGCTTCGCGCCCCCGGGCTGGGACGTCCGGGTGCTCGACATCGCGGCCGCCGGCGTCGGCGCCCGGCCGGCCTGACCTCAGCGGACCAGCAGGCAGAACGGGTGGCCCGAAGGGTCGGCCAGGACGTAGAGCGGCTCGCCGTCGTCGTCGCTGCGGTCCAGCACCAGCCGGGCGCCGAGCGACTCGGCACGGGTCCGGTGGCGCTCGAGGTCGGCGACGTCGGCGACGCTGAGATCGAGATGCATCTGCATCGGTACGTCGTGCGCCGGCCACGTCGTCGGCGTCAGGACCGGCACCTGCTGGAAGGCGAGCTTGCGGTTGCCGTCACCGTCGACCAGGACCAGCCAGTCGGCGTCGTCGACCTCACCGTCGGCGGGAGGCTCGTCACCCGTGCGATAGCGGAGCCCGAGGAGCTCGCGGTAGAACTCCGCGAGCCCTCGGGCGTCCGTCGTGTCGATGGCCGTGTGCAGGAGCCACGGGAAGGAGCTGTCCTCGTCCATCGACCGATCGTGCCACGTCCGCCGCCTCAGCCTCCCGACAGAGGCGGACGGACGTGGTCGATGGTGCTGCAGGCTACGGCTTGACGACCACGAGCCCCTTCATGCCCATGTCCTGGTGCAGGGCACAGACGTAGTGGAAGCGGCCCACCTTGTTGAAGGTCACCTTGAACTTCCCGCCCGGACCGATGATGCCGGAGTGGAGGTTGCCACCCCTGAAGTTGGCCGGGTTCCCGGCCGGGTTGAACAGGGCCAGCCCGACCGGCACGGCGCCGAAGGTGACCGTGTGCGGAGCACCCATCGACATCTTGTTCAGGAACTTCACGCTGTCGCCCTTGTGGATGACCACCTTGTGCTTCGAGAACCGCATCGTCATCGCGATGCCGTCGTCGGTGCCGGTGAACACCTTGTGGTTGGTGCTGGCGGCCGTGGCGGCAGCCATGGAGGCACGACCGTCGGCGTTGATGGCGGCGGCCTGGAAGGCGGCGTCCGCGTCGATGTCGGCCTGGGTGTACGGCAGCGCATCGGTGGCCCCGACCACGTGGACGACACCGCGCATCATCTTCCCGTGGACCAGGCAGTAGTAGGTGAACGTGCCGGCGTCGGGGAAGCTGAGGGTGTAGCTGTGCTGGGCGGGCCACGGCAGCGGACCGGTGGTGGCACCCGTGGTCAGCAGCCCGGAGTTGAAGTAGGTGTGGCTCGCCATCGCGCTGCCACCCGCGGGCAGGCCTTGGCTCGCGTCGCCCGGGTTGAACGCCGGAGGGGTGTCCTGGGGCGTTCCGCCGTCGACGAAGGTGACCGTGTGGATCTCGGTCGAGTTCGCCTGCCAGGTGACCGTGTCACCGGCGTTGATGGTGATGTCACCGGGCAGGAAGCGCTGGCCCTGGACGGCCATGTTGGAGGTCTCCGAGCCGACCAGCACGGTGAAGTTCGGTACCACCCCCCCGGCATGAGCCGTCGCGGCCGTCGCTCCGATCGCGGTGGGTACGAGCAGGAGGGCCAGCGCGAGCGCTGCGCCGACCGGTCGATTCAGCAGTCTGTTCTTCAAGAGGCATCCTTCGGTTCGGCCACACGTCGATGACGTCGGACCGCGGGTCCGAGTCACCGCGTGCCGGACCCCGAGATCGTCCTACCCCGAAAGGTGTACTCCAGGCCGCTCGTCACCGCAATAACACCAATCGGGCAGGTGATCGGCCGCCGACCGGCTCACAGCTGCTGGGCGAGACCCACGATGTGGCCCTGCGGGTCGGCGATCAGCGCGAAGGACACGCCGGGCACGGTGACCGGCTCCTGCACGACCCGACCCCCCAGCGTGGTCGTCCGGGCGATCGCGTCGGCGATGTCGTCGACCCCCACGAAGAAGGTCACGAGGTCACCGTCGCCCTGGAGCGGGCTGATCGCGGTGTAGAGGGCGCCGGGCACACCGGTCTCGACGAAGGTGTAGCCGGGGAACGCGCCCTCCTGGGGGTAGGTCCAGCCGAACAGGTCGCCGAAGAAGGCGCGGGTGGCGTCGGGGTCGCTGGAACGGATCTCGGCGTGCACGATCGGGTGGCTCATGATGACCTCCGCTTCCGGGGCACCTGGGTGGTGACCTCGTCGCGATGACGGGCGAGCCGCGCGGATTTCGACAGCGTCGACGGGGTGTCCCGGGGATGGCACCGACGCAGCGGCCCGGTGGTATCGTGGGTAGCGCGTCAGGATCGCGACGCAGCCTCGTCCCGGAGCTGCCCGCCCGACGCACCCCTTCCTCTCCATCGTGCAGACGCGTGCATCCAGCACCGCTACCTGGCCGGGGAAGCAGTGTCCAAGTCGCCGCCGGCATCTGCGCCGGGCGGCACTGATACGTGGGAAGGACCTCACGTGACGGAAACCATCGAATCCACCCCCGCGGAGTCGGCGCCCGGCGGCGGCTCCAAGAAGCGCTCGGGTGGGCTCAACTCGCTGCTCCTCGCGGACCTGAAGTCGATGGCCGGCGGCCTCGGCATCAGGGGAGCGGGCTCCATGAAGAAGGCCCAGCTGGTCGACGCGATCAAGGCGGCCCAGTCGGGTGGCCAGTCCCGTGGCCAGTCGGGTGACCAGTCCGGTGACCAGTCCGGTGGCGAATCTGCTCGCCAGTCCGGCGGCCAGTCGGCCGAGCAGTCGGGCGGCAGGTCGACGGCTCCCTCGGAGCGGTCCGGCGCCGACCCTGGCGAGCAGCCGGCGGAGCAGCAGCAGCGCCGGACCCAGCCGGAGCGATCCCGTGAGGAGCGCCCGGCCGAGACGGAACGCCGTACCGAGCAGCGCGACCGCCGCGACGAGCAGAAGCCGGTCTCCGAGGCACAGGAAGCCGCTCCGCGCGGCGGCCAGGAGCAGGGCGGCCGCCAGCAGCGGCAGGAGCGCCAGCAGCAGCAGGCCGGCCAGGGCAACCAGGGCGGTGGCCGGGACCAGGGCCGTCAGGGCAACCAGAACCAGAACCAGAACCAGAACCAGAACCAGAACCAGGGCCGCGCCCAGACCGGCCAGTCGCAGGACCAGTCGCAGGACCGGGACTACGACGAGGGCGGCAGCCGGCGCAGCCGCCGCCGCCGCGGT
Source organism: Nocardioides cynanchi (assembly GCF_008761635.1). Taxonomy (NCBI): domain Bacteria; kingdom Bacillati; phylum Actinomycetota; class Actinomycetes; order Propionibacteriales; family Nocardioidaceae; genus Nocardioides; species Nocardioides cynanchi. Next base: position 1,733,281 of record NZ_CP044344.1, on the reverse strand, counting down.
CGCGACCGGACCAGCACCCGCCAGCCGGCGACGTCGTCCGGCCAGCGCAACGAGCCGGACACGACGATCCTCGAGGACGACGTGCTGATCCCGGCCGCGGGCATCCTCGACGTGCTCGACAACTACGCCTTCGTCCGGACCAGCGGCTACCTGCCCGGCACCGACGACGTCTACGTCTCGCTGTCGATGGTCCGCAAGTACGGCCTGCGTCGCGGCGACGCCATCGTCGGTCAGGTGCGCCAGCCCCGTGAGGGCGAGCGCAAGGAGAAGTTCAACCCGATGGTCCGCATCGACTCGGTCAACGGCGCCGACCCCGAGGCGTCGCGGCACCGGGTCGAGTTCGCCAAGCTCACACCCCTCTACCCCAGCGAGCGGCTGCGGCTGGAGACCGAGCCGACCAACCTGATCGGCCGCGTCATCGACATCGCCTCGCCGATCGGCAAGGGCCAGCGCGGCCTGATCGTGTCGCCGTCCAAGGCCGGCAAGACGATGATCATGCAGTCGATCGCCAGCTCGATCACCACCAACAACCCCGAGTGCCACCTGATGGTGGTGCTGGTCGACGAGCGGCCCGAGGAGGTCACCGACTTCGAGCGCTCGACGAAGGGCGAGGTCATCTCCTCGACCTTCGACCGCCCGGCCACCGACCACACCATGGTCGCCGAGCTCGCTATCGAGCGCGCCAAGCGCCTCGTCGAGCTCGGGCACGACGTGGTCGTCCTGCTCGACGGCATCACCCGGCTCGGCCGTGCCTACAACCTGGCCGCGCCCGCGTCCGGCCGGATCCTGTCCGGTGGTGTCGACTCGGCGGCGCTCTACCCGCCGAAGCGGTTTTTCGGCGCTGCGCGCAACATCGAGAACGGCGGGTCGCTGACCATCCTGGCCACCGCCCTGATCGAGAGCGGCTCGAAGATGGACGAGGTGATCTTCGAGGAGTTCAAGGGCACCGGCAACATGGAGATCCGGCTGCGCCGCGACTTCGCCGACAAGCGGCTCTTCCCGGCGATCGACGCGGTCCAGAGCGGCACCCGCCGCGAGGAGCTGTTGATGAGCAAGGAGGAGCTGGCCATCGTCTGGAAGCTCCGACGGGTGCTCTCCGGACTGGACGGCCAGCAGGCCCTCGAGCTGCTCCTCGAGCGGCTGAAGAAGAGCTCGACCAACATCGAGTTCCTGATGCAGGTGCAGAAGACCACCCCCGGCGCGATCAGCGGCACCGACTGAGCCGTCGTACGGCCTGACCTCGGGAATCCGCAGATTGGTCCCGGTGTTGGAGCAGGTGGCAGAATCGCCCCTTGGCTCCGGTTCACGTCCCCGCACGACGCGGGTGCGACCCGGCGGCCCGAAAGGAAACCATGAAGAATGACATCCACCCCGACTACATCGTGACCGAGGTGACCTGCACCTGCGGGAGCACCTTCACGACCCGTAGCACGGCCACGAGCGGCTCGATCCACGCCGACGTCTGCTCGCAGTGCCACCCGTTCTACACCGGCAAGCAGAAGATCCTCGACACCGGCGGCCGCGTCGCCCGCTTCGAGGCCCGCTACGCCAAGATGGCCAAGAAGGACGAAGCGGCCGAGACCGCCGACTCCTCCAAGTAGCTCCGTACGACGCCGGCCTCCCTCCATGGAGGCCGGCGTCGTCGCACGTCCGGCCGCAGGATGAAGGAGTAGGGATGTTCGAGGTCGTCGAGGGGCTGCTCGCCGAGCACGCCGAGCTCGAGACGCGCCTCGCCCTGCCCGAGACCCATGCCGACGCCCGGCTGGCCAAGAAGCTCAACCAGCGGTACGCCGAGCTGACCGCGATCATCTCCACCTGGCGCGAGTGGCAGGGCACCGCCGACGACCTCACGGCGGCCCGCGAGCTGGCCGCCGAGGACCCCGGATTCGCCTCCGAGGTCGATGCGCTCGCGACCCAGCGCGAGGTCGCCGAGGAGCGGCTCCGGCGGCTGCTGGTCCCACGCGACCCGGTCGACGACAAGGACGCCCTGCTCGAGATCAAGTCCGGCGAGGGTGGCGAGGAGTCGGCACTGTTCGCCGGCGACCTGCTCCGCATGTACACCCGGTACGCCGAGACCCGGGGCTGGACCACCGAGATCCTCGATGCCGCGGAGTCCGACCTCGGCGGCTACAAGTCGGTCACCCTGGCCGTGAAGGCCCGGGGGGTGACGGAGCCGGGCCAGGCGCCGTACGGCGTGTTGAAGTTCGAGGGCGGCGTCCACCGCGTGCAACGGGTGCCGGTGACCGAGTCGCAGGGCCGGGTCCACACCAGTGCCGCCGGCGTGCTCGTGCTGCCCGAGGCCGAGGCGGTCGACGTGCAGATCGACGAGCACGACCTGCGCATCGACGTCTTCCGCAGCAGCGGCCCGGGCGGCCAGAGCGTCAACACCACCGACTCGGCGGTCCGGATCACCCATGTCCCGACCGGCATCGTGGTCAGCTGCCAGAACGAGAAGAGCCAGCTCCAGAACAAGGAGCAGGCGCTGAGGATCCTGCGGGCCCGGCTGCTCGTCGCCGCCCAGGACGAGGCCGATGCCGAGGCCAGCGAGGCTCGCCGCAGCCAGGTCCGGACCGTCGACCGCTCGGAGCGGATCCGCACCTACAACTACCCGGAGAACCGGATCTCCGACCACCGCACCGGCTACAAGTCCTACAACCTCGACCAGGTGCTCAACGGTGACCTGCAGCCGGTGATCGACTCGTGCATCGACGCCGACCTCAACGCGCGGCTCGACGCGGTCGACGCCTGAGATGTCCGAGAGCCCAGCCGACCGGCCGGCCCGGCGCCGCCTCGTCGACGACGCCACGGCGCGGCTCGCCGCCGCTGGGATCGAGTCGCCCGGCCCCGACGCCCGCCTGCTGCTCGCCCACGTGCTCGGCGTCGAGCTGTCCCGGCTCCCGCTCGTCGACGACGTACCGCCGCCGCTCGCCCGGGAGTACGACGCGCTGGTGGCGCGCCGCGCCCGACGCGAGCCCCTCCAGCACCTGACTGGCACCGCCTGGTTCCGCCACGTGGAGCTGGCCGTCGGGCCCGGTGTGTTCGTGCCACGTCCCGAGACCGAGCTGCTGGCCGGTTGGGCGATCGAGCAGGCGTCCGCGCTCGACGCGCCGGTCGTGGTCGACCTCGGGACCGGCTCCGGTGCGATCGCGCGGGCGGTCGCCGACGAGGTCCCGCACGCCCGCGTGCACGCCGTGGAGCTGGACCCCGCGGCCCACGCGTGGGCTGCGCGCAACCTGGCCGGCACCGGGGTCGACCTGCGCCAGGGTGATCTCGGCGAGGCCTTCGACGACCTGGCCGGCAGCGTCGACGTCGTGGTCAGCAACCCGCCGTACATCCCGCACGAGGCGTGGGAGTCGGTCGCCGCCGAGGTCCGCGACCACGACCCCGACCTCGCGCTCTACGCGACCGGCGACGGTCTCGACGTGATCCGGGTGGTCGAGCGGCGAGCCGCACTGCTCCTGCGGGCCGGGGGAGTGGTGGGCATCGAGCACGCCGACGTCCAGGGCGAGACCGCGCCCGCCGTCCTCACCGGTAGCGGACGCTGGGAGCAGGTGCGCGACCATCGAGACCTCGCCGGACGGGCCCGGTTCGTCACCGCGCGCGCCGTACCGTGTGGCCCACCCGGTTCCTGAACCCGGTTAGATTGCGTCCCAACTGCGAGCAGATCCGAGAGGCACGCCCGTGAGCACGACCTACCCGACCGCCACCGACGACGAGCGCGAGACCGCGATCGAGGCGGCAGCGCGCGCGGTGCAGCAGGGCGGCCTGGTGATCCTCCCGACCGACACGGTGTACGGCGTCGGGGCGGACGCCTTCGACCATGCCGCCGTCCAGTCGCTGCTCGACGCGAAGGGTCGCGGCCGGGAGATGCCTCCGCCGGTGCTGGTCAGCGCGGTGACCACGCTGGAGGCGCTGGCCTCCGGGGTGCCGGCGTACGTCGAGGCGCTGACCGAGGAGTTCTGGCCCGGCCCGCTCACCCTGGTCTGCACCCAGCAGCCGTCGCTGACGTGGGACCTCGGGGAGACCCGTGGCACCGTGGCGGTCCGGATGCCCGACCACGAGGTCGCCCTGGCCCTGCTCGAGCGGACCGGCCCGCTGGCGGTGAGCTCGGCCAACCTGACCGGACAGCCCGCCGCGACCGATGCGGCTGCTGCCGAGACCATGCTCGGCGACCGGGTCGACGTGGTCCTCGACGGCGGCACGTCGCCCCAGGGCGAGGCCTCCACGATCCTCGACGTCAGGGGGGCGGTCCCCCGGGTGCTGCGGCTGGGTGCCCTGTCGGTCGAGGCGATCAACGCCGTCCTCGAGCCGCTGGGGGCGGCCATCCCCGATGCCGAGACCCCCGCCGAGGCGGAGTAGTGCGGGAGTACCTCCTGGTCTTCCTGGTCGCCGCCGCGGCGACCTACCTGCTCACGGTCATCGCCCGCGAGATCGCCCTGCGCACCGGCGCGGTGGCCCGGGTCCGCGACCGCGACGTGCACGCGGAGCCGGTGCCCTACCTCGGCGGGCTGGCGATGCTCGGCGGGCTGGTCGCGGCCTACCTCGTGGCCCACCAGCTGCCGTTCCTCTCGCGCAGCCAGCCGTTCGTCTTCCACGACGCCCGGATCGTGCTTATCGCCGGCGCGATGATCTGTGCGATCGGCACCCTCGACGACCTCTTCGAGCTGGACGCGCTGACCAAGCTCGGTGGCCAGGTGCTGGCCGCGGGCTTCCTGATCCTGAACGGGATCCAGTACATCCTCTTCCCGCTGCCCGGCGGCGGTCAGCTCTCCCTGCAGTCCGCGCAGGGCGCGCTGCTCACCGCCTTCATCGTGGTCGCCACCGTGAACGCCGTGAACATGGTCGACGGTCTGGACGGCCTGGCCACCGGGGTGGTCGGCATCGGGGCGGTGGCCTTCTTCGCGTTCTGCTACCAGCTGACCAGCCTGAACAACGCCTCCCTGGCCTCCACCGGAGCGCTCCTGAGCGCCATGCTGGGCGGGGCCTGCGCGGGCTTCCTGCCGCATAACGTCAACCCCGCTCGTCTGTTCATGGGCGACAGCGGTTCGATGCTGATCGGGCTGGTGCTGTCGGCGAGCGCGATCACGCTGACCGGTCAGTACTCCGGCGCCGACCTGAGCCACGGCGCCATGGGCTCCCCGGCGAGCCTGGCGCCGACCTTCCTGCCGCTGGCCCTGCCGATCACCCTGCTCGTCGTCCCGATCGCCGACCTCGTGCTGGCGGTGATCCGGCGTACCCGCGCCGGCCGCTCGCCGTTCGCCCCCGACAAGCAGCATCTCCACCACCGGCTCCTCGAGATCGGGCACTCCCAGCGCCGGGCCGTGTTCATCATGTGGATGTGGGCGGCGCTGGTCGCCGGCAGCACGGTCGTGATCAGCCTCTACACCGGCCCGGTGATGTGGAGCGGCATCGCCGCGGCGGCTGTCCTGACGATCGGGCTCACGTTCGTGCTGCCGGTGGTCCACCGGCCCCATCTGCCGGTCCACGACCCGGCCCACGACCAGGCCTGAGTGCCGTGCGTCGTGCCCGGTACGACGGGGCCGTTTGGCCGAGCAAGAGCCGCTTGTGCTAGTTTTCACAAGCACGATCGAGACCCTCTGACGCCACCCACGCCACCACAGAAACGGCCGCCGCGACCATGACGACCGAACGCCCGGAGACCCGTTCCCGGGGTGTGGTGTGCGGCCTTCCCAGCGAATTCGCGGGCCTCTCGCGCTGTGATAGTTTCGCGCAGTCGCCGGTGCCCCGTGGAGCGCGCGCCGACGTTGCCGTGCAAGCCAACCCCGACACCTGTGAGAGCGACCTGAGTGGATGGCCGATGGACAGCCGGACCGGAGTCTCCGGGGTCGCGACCTCGCAGGCCTCGGCGGGATGCTCGCGGGTGCGGTCGTCGTCGGCCTCGTCCTCGGCCTGCTGGCCGACCACGCTGCCGGCACCTCACCGGTCTGGACGCTGGTCGGCATCTTCGCCGGCATCCTGGCGGCTTCGGTCGGCTTCTGGATCCGGGTCCGGAGCGTCCTCAAGTGAGCGTGTCGCATGACCGGGACCCCGATCGTGGCTGACCACGAGACCACCTCGCCCGCGGCCCCGGCCGACCTCGGCACCGCGTCGTTCGGGCGGGTCCTGCGCGACCAGCGCAAGACGATCATCGTCGCCGTCGTCCTCTCCGTCGCGGCCTACTGGGTGCTCGGCCAGCTCGACGAGTGGCGGCTGGCCGGCTGCATCGCCGGCGGGGTCGCGCTCGGTCTGGCCAACCACCTGACCACCGAGTACTGGCTGCTGAAGATCATCACCTCCGGTCAGGAGCCCACCCGCAACAAGCTGGCGGTCTCGACCCTGGTGCGCCTGCTGGTGCTCTCGGTGATCGCGGTCGGCATCGCGGTGTGGTTCTGGCCCGACGGCATCGGCCTGCTCTTCGGCCTCGCGATCTTCCGCCTGATCGCCCTCGTGATGACGACCGTGCCTTTGTTGAAGGAGCTGAAGAACCCGTGAGCGTCCTCCCGTTCGCCACCGACATCCCGATCGGCGTGCACGTCGAGCGCCACTTCCTCGGCATGACGTTCAACATGGACACGATCTGGACCACCGCGATCGCCGGGGCGATCGTGCTGGCCCTGGGCTTCTGGGCCCGGCGCCAGCTCACCCGCGACGTCGAGAACCACGTGCCGAGCAAGCTCCAGATCATGTGGGAGGCGGTGATCGACCAGGTCCAGACCCAGGTCGAGGACAACCTCGGCCACGCCAACCGCAACGTCGTGATGCTCGCCGTCGCCGAGTTCTTCTTCATCCTGGTCGCCAACTGGCTCGAGATGATCCCCAGCGAGCCGAACAAGGACTTCCACTTCCTGCCGGCTCCCACCTCCGACACCAATCTCACCTACGCGATGGCGGTGATGGTGATGATCGGGGTCTGGACCTTCGGGATCCGCCAGAAGGGGCTCAAGGGCTACCTCAGCCACTTCGTCACCCCGCACTGGGCGATGCTCCCGCTGAACATCATCGAGGAGATCACCAAGCCGATCTCCCTGGCGCTGCGGCTCTTCGGCAACATCTTCGCCGGCGGCATCCTGCTCGCCCTGATCGCCTCGATGACCGCCTGGACGGTCGGCGCCATCCCGGTCGGTGGCTTCCTGACGATCGTCTTCGCGATCCTGTGGAAGCTGTTCGACATGGCGATCGGCGCGATCCAGGCCTTCATCTTCGCGCTCCTGACCGTCCTCTACTTCGGGATGGCGGGCGCCGGGCACGACGAGCACGCCGAGGAGCCCGCGGCCGACGACACCACGGCCGACCAGACCACCACCGAAGCAGAACCCGAGTTCGCGGCCTGAGCGACCCCGCTCGACCGCACCAGAGGTACACCCATTGCGCCGGATCCCCGGCGCGGAACCAAGGAGAGACAGTGGCAGCAACCACCATGGAATCCGCCGTCAAGACGGCCGGCGCGTTCGTCGGCGGTGGCCTGGCCCTCGCGGGTGGCGCGATCGGTGCCGGCATCGGTGACGGCCTGGCCGGTTCGTCGTACATCCAGGGCGTGGCCCGGCAGCCCGAGGCACAGGGTCGCCTGCAGACGATCTTCTTCCTGACGGTCGCACTGGTTGAAGGTATGTACTTCATCAACCTGGCCTTCATGGCGCTGTTCGTCTTCGTCCTCGGCAAGTGACCCGAGGGCGACGACGCAACCAGCAGGAAGACAGGACTGACAGATGAGCATTCTTGCCACGACGGTGATGCCGTTGTCGAGCAACTTCCTCGTGCCCAACGGCACCTTCCTGGTCGAGCTGCTCGCGTTCGCGATCCTGGTCTACATCTTCGGGAAGTACCTCATCCCCCCGATCAACCGGGCGATGACGGCACGCCAGGAGGCGATCCGTACCCAGTTCGCCGAGCTCGACGAGGCCAAGGCCGACGCTCGCAAGGCCGAGGCGGACTACAAGGAGCAGCTCAACGACGCCAAGCACGAGGCCGCGCGCATCCGCGAGGAGGCACGCGAGCAGGGCGCCCAGATCGTGCAGGAGGCCCGGGAGAAGGCGCAGACGGAGGCCGACCGGATCATCGAGCACGCGCACACCCAGATCGAGGCCGACCGCAAGGCGGCGTTCACCTCGTTGCGCAGCGACGTCGGGAGCCTGGCCACCACCCTGGCCGGGCGCATCGTGGGCGAGTCCCTCGATGACGACGAGCGTCAGGGCCGTGTGGTCGAGCGCTTCCTCGCCGACCTGGAAAGCGCGGGCTGATGGATCTGCGCGGAGCCTCGGCCGAGGCCCTGACCGACCTCACCGGGCGGCTGGACGACGCGATCGGTGGGGTGCGCCAGGCGGCGGACCTCGCCGACGAGCTGTTCACCGTCAGCCGGCTGTTCCGGACCGAGGCTGCCCTGCGTCGCTTCGCCACGGACGCCTCGCTGCCGGCGGAGGCCAAGCAGGGCATGGTCCAGCAGGTCTTCAAGGACCGCCTCGACGAGCGCACCCTCGACCTCCTGACCGAGGCCGCAGGCCGTCGGTGGACGCTCTCGCGCGACCTGCCCGACGTGCTCGAGCGGCTCAGCGAGATCGCCGTGGTCCGCTCGGCGGGCGCCAAGGCGGGCCAGGTGTCCGACGAGGTGTTCCAGCTGGCCCGGATCATCGACGGTGACCCGGCGCTGCGCGACGCCCTGTCCGACCCGGGCCGGTCGGTGGACGACAAGGCCGCGCTGCTCGACTCGCTGCTCGGCGACGTCGCGCTGCCGGCCACGGTGACGCTCGCCAAGCAGGCGCTCTCGGGCACCTACCGCACGATGACCGCCGCGCTGGCGACCTATCGCGTGGTGGCCGCGGAGTCCCAGGGCGAGGCCGTGGCCACGGTCCGCGTCGCCCGGGCGTTGTCGGCTGCCGACCAGCGGCGGCTCGGCGAGATCCTCAACCAGCAGTACGACACCACGGTGCGCCTCAACGTCATCATCGACCCGGACGTCATCGGCGGCATCCGCGTCGAGATCGGCGACCAGGTCATCGACGGCACCATCTCTGGCCGCCTGGACGACGCCCGTCGTCGCCTGGCCGGCTGAGTCGCGACCCGTTCGACCACCACACGATTTTCGCAAGCAGACACAGAGAGTAGGGATGAGATGACGGAGCTCACGATCCGTCCGGAGGAGATCCGCGACGCGCTGACGAAGTACGTCGAGGACTTCAAGCCCGAGGCTGCCAGCAAGGAGGAGGTCGGCACGGTTGCCCAGTGCGCCGACGGCATCGCCCGCGTGGCCGGTCTCCCCTCGGCCATGGCCAACGAGCTGCTGGAGTTCGAGGACGGCACCCTCGGCATCGCCCTGAACCTCGACACCCGCGAGATCGGCGTCGTCGTCCTCGGTGACTACGACAAGATCGAGGAGGGCCAGACGGTCCGCCGTACCGGCGAGATCCTCTCGGTCCCGGTCGGCGACGCGTTCATGGGCCGGGTCATCGACCCCCTCGGCACCCCCATCGACGGTCTGGGCGAGATCGAGTCCGACGAGCGTCGCGCCCTGGAGCTCCAGGCTCCCGGCGTGATGCTGCGCCAGTCGGTGAGCGAGCCGCTGGCCACCGGCATCAAGGCGATCGACGCGCTGACCCCGATCGGTCGCGGCCAGCGCCAGCTGATCATCGGTGACCGCTCGACCGGCAAGACCACGATCGCGATCGACACGATCATCAACCAGAAGCAGAACTGGGAGACCGGCGACCCCGACCAGCAGGTCCGCTGCATCTACGTCGCGATCGGCCAGAAGGGCTCGACCATCGCCGCCGTCCGCGGTGCCCTGGAAGAGGCCGGTGCGCTGGAGTACACCACCATCGTGGCGTCCCCGGCCTCCGACAGCGCCGGGTTCAAGTACCTCGCCCCCTACACCGGGTCGGCCATCGGTCAGCACTGGATGTACGACGGCAAGCACGTCCTGATCGTGTTCGACGACCTCACCAAGCAGGCCGAGGCCTACCGTGCGGTGTCGCTGCTGCTGCGCCGTCCGCCCGGTCGCGAGGCCTACCCCGGTGACGTGTTCTACCTGCACAGCCGCCTCCTCGAGCGCTGCGCCAAGCTCTCCGACGCGATGGGCGCCGGCTCGATGACCGGACTGCCGATCATCGAGACCAAGGCCAACGACGTCTCGGCCTACATCCCGACCAACGTCATCTCGATCACCGACGGTCAGATCTTCCTGCAGTCCGACCTGTTCGCGGCCAACCAGCGCCCGGCCATCGACGTCGGGGTCTCGGTCTCGCGCGTGGGCGGTGCCGCCATGACCAAGGCGATGAAGTCGGTCACCGGTTCGCTCAAGGTCGACCTCGCGCAGTTCCGCGCGATGGAGGCGTTCGCGATGTTCGCCTCCGACCTCGACGCCGCCTCGCGTCAGCAGCTCGACCGTGGCCAGCGCCTGATGGCGCTGCTCAAGCAGCCGCAGTACTCGCCGTACCCCCTGGCGCAGATGACCGCGTCGCTGTGGCTCGGCACCTCCGGCAAGCTCGACAAGGTGCCGACCGACGACGTGCTGCGCTTCGAGCAGGAGTTCCTCGACTTCCTGAAGCGCTCGCACGAAGGCGTGCTCGACACGATCACGGAGTCGAAGAAGTTCGAGGAGGGCACGGAGAAGGACCTCGAGTCCGCCTACGACGAGTTCCTCGACCAGTTCGAGACCTCCGAGGGCCACTCGATCAAGGTCGGCACCGAGGCCAAGGTCGACCCGGTCGAGGACGACGAGCTCGAGCAGGAGCAGATCGTCAAGCAGAAGAAGGGCTGACACATGGCCGTATCGCTGCGTGAGTACCGCGCCCGGATCAAGTCGGTCGAGTCGACCAAGAAGATCACCCGCGCCATGGAGCTCATCGCTGCGTCCCGGATCATCAAGGCGCAGCAGCGGGCTCAGCAGGCCGCGCCGTACGCCCGCGAGCTGACCCGGGCGGTCCAGGCCCTGGTGACCTACTCCAACGTCGACCACCCGCTGACCACCGAGCCGGAGAACCCGCGCCGGGCTGCCGTGCTGATCGTGACCAGCGACCGCGGTCTGGCCGGCGCCTACTCCTCGAGCGTGCTCAAGGAGTCCGAGCGGCTGGCCGAGCGACTGCGGGAGGAGGGCAAGGAGGTCGTCACCTACATCTCCGGACGCAAGGGTGAGGCCTACTACCGGTTCCGCGGCCGCCCCGTGGCGCAGACCTGGACCGGGTTCTCCGACCAGCCGCGCTACGAGAACGCCCGGGAGATCGGTGAGTCCCTGATCGAGGCGTTCACCCTCGACGAGGGCGACGCCGACAAGGTCGACGAGGTCCACCTCGTCTACACGCAGTTCCGATCGATGCTGGTGCAGGAGCCGCACTCGGTGCGGATGCTGCCCATGGAGATCGTCGAGAGCGACGAGGCGCCGGCCAAGGACGAGGTGCTCCCGCTCTACGAGTTCGAGCCGTCGGCCCAGGAGGTGCTCAACGCGCTGCTGCCGAAGTACGTGCAGAGCCGGATCTTCTTCGCCCTGCTCCAGGCCTCGGCCTCAGAGCTCGCGGCCCGCCAGCGGGCGATGAAGTCCGCGACCGACAACGCCGAAGAGCTGATCAAGAAGTACACCCGCATCGCCAACCAGGCTCGGCAGGCGGGCATCACCCAGGAAATCAGCGAGATCGTCGGTGGCGTGAACGCGCTCGCCGACGCGAACGCCGCCAGCGACTGACCTCGCACGATCGACCAGACCAGAGACGCTGAACACCGAACCAGAGTGAGTTGAGAGACATGACTGCCACGGCTGAAGAGACCACCGAGAGCACCCAGAGCACGGGTGGCCGGATCGCCCGCGTGATCGGGCCGGTCGTCGACATCGAGTTCCCCGTGGACTCGATGCCCGAGATGTACAACCTGCTCGAGACTCAGTTGACCATCCTCGGTGAGACCCGGACGCTCTCGCTCGAGGTGGCCCAGCACATCGGTGACGGCATGGTCCGCGCGATCTCGCTCCAGCCCACCGACGGACTGGTCCGCGGTGCGCAGGTCAGCGACACCGGCGGCCCGATCACGGTGCCGGTCGGGGACGCCACCCTCGGACACGTCTTCAACACCCTCGGCGAGTGCCTCAACCTCGAGGAGGGTGAGAAGCTCGAGGTCAAGGAGCGCTGGGGGATCCACCGCAAGGCCCCTGCCTTCGACCAGCTGGAGTCGAAGACCCAGATGTTCGAGACCGGGATCAAGGTCATCGACCTGCTTACGCCGTACGTCCAGGGCGGCAAGATCGGCCTGTTCGGCGGTGCCGGCGTGGGCAAGACGGTGCTGATCCAGGAGATGATCGCCCGGGTCGCGCGCGACCACGGCGGTGTGTCGGTGTTCGCCGGAGTCGGCGAGCGCACCCGTGAGGGCAACGACCTGATCGTGGAGATGGAGGAGGCCGGCGTCATCGGCCAGACCGCCCTCGTGTTCGGCCAGATGGACGAGCCGCCCGGCACCCGGCTGCGGGTCGCCCTGTCGGCGCTGACCATGGCGGAGTACTTCCGCGACGTGCAGAGCCAGGACGTGCTGCTCTTCATCGACAACATCTTCCGGTTCACCCAGGCCGGGTCCGAGGTCTCGACCCTGCTCGGGCGGATGCCGTCCGCGGTGGGCTACCAGCCCAACCTGGCCGACGAGATGGGCACGCTCCAGGAGCGGATCACCTCGACCCGCGGTCACTCGATCACCTCGCTCCAGGCGATCTACGTGCCGGCCGACGACTACACCGACCCGGCGCCCGCGACCACCTTCGCCCACCTGGACGCGACCACGGAGCTGTCGCGTGAGATCGCCTCGCTCGGCATCTACCCCGCCGTGGACCCGCTGACCTCGACGTCGCGGATCCTGGACGCCCAGTACATCGGCAAGGACCACTACGACTGCGCGATCCGGATCAAGCAGATCCTCCAGCGCAACAAGGAGCTCCAGGACATCATCGCGATCCTCGGCGTCGACGAGCTGTCGGAGGAGGACAAGATCATCGTGTCCCGGGCCCGCCGGATCCAGCGGTTCCTGTCTCAGAACACCTACGTGGCCAAGCAGTTCACGGGCCTCGAGGGCTCGACGGTTCCGGTCACCGAGACCGTCGAGGCGTTCAACAAGATCGCCGACGGCGAGTACGACCACGTCGCCGAGCAGGCCTTCTTCATGTGCGGCGGTCTGGACGACGTCGAGAAGAAGTGGGACGAGATCCAAAAGAGCCTGTGACCGACGAGCTGATCGAGCGAAGGAGCGAGGTGCGCTGATGGCCAAGACGATGCAGGTCTCTCTCGTCGCCGCCGACCGCGAGGTGTGGTCCGGCGAGGCGACGGTCGTCAACGCGCGCACCCTCGCCGGCGAGATCGGGATCATGGCCGACCACCAGCCGGTGATGTCGGTGCTCGCGGCCGGCCAGGTCGACGTCCGCACGGTGGACGACGGTCACTGGGTGGCGGCCGTCGACGGCGGCTTCATCTCGGTGGCCGACAACCACGTACGGTTGCTGTGCGAGTACGCCGAGCTGTCCCACGAGAGCAACTTCGACGAGGCCAAGCGGCTCATGGACGAGCGCAAGGCGGCGCTGGAAGGCGACGCCTGACCGCGCGCCGTACCGGCTCTGACCGCGACGGGGGAGTGCATGCCGATCTGGGAGTGGCTGCTGGAGTCAGCCGCCGGCGTGCTCGTGCTCGTCCTGCTGCTCGGCATCGCCCTGATCGTGCGGCGTCGCTGGCTCACGCGGAACGGCGGCACCTTCGAGGTCAGCTTCCGCGCCCGGTCCTCCGAGTCGGGCGGTGGTTGGCTGCTCGGCGTCGGCCGGTACGCCGGTGACACCCTGGAGTGGTTCCGGATCTTCTCGCTGTCGCCACGTCCCAAGCGGATCTGGCAGCGCAGCACCCTGACGTACGTCGACCGCCGTGAGCCCGAGCGGAGCGAGCAGATGTCGCTCTACCCGGGCCACGTGATCATCCGCTGCGAGACCCCGGCGGGTGCGGTGGAGCTGGCGCTCGGGCCGTCCTCCCTGATGGGCTTCCAGTCCTGGCTCGAGGGTGCACCTCCCGGCGCCCAGCACCTGTGACGGATCCGGAGCGCGCCCGGACGGCAGTAGCGGTCGTGTTCGCGATGAACGGCCTCTGCTTCGCCACCATGGCCTCGCGGGTGCCCGACCTCCGCTCCTCGCTGGAGCTGTCCAACGGAGGTCTGGGACTCCTCCTGCTCTCGATCGCCTTCGGCTCGATGATCGGGATGCCCACCAGTGGCCACCTGATCGAGCGCTTCGGTGCCGACGCCGTGGTCCGGCTCGGCGCGGCCATGGTGCTGACCGGACTGACCGTCGCCGGTGTCGGCGCCGCCCTCGGCTCGGTTCCGCTGGCGGCGGTCGGCCTGTGCGTGGACGGCTTCGGCACCGGCATCTGGGACGTCGGGATGAACGTCGAGGGTGCGTTCGTGGAGCGGCTCCTGGGCCGCAGCATCATGCCGCGGTTCCACGCGGGCTGGAGCCTGGGCACCTTCACCGGCGCCGGCCTGGGTGCGATGGCGGCGGCCGTGAACCTGCCGCTGCCGGTGCACTTCGCCCTGGTGCCGGCTGCGGGGGTGAGCGTCGCCGTCCTGCGGTCCAGGTCCTTCCCCTCGGGGTCTCCCGACGAGCCGACGCCGGCGCCGTCGCAGGGGTCGGCCTGGCTGGAGCCGCGGACCCTGGCCGTGGGCCTGATGGTGCTCGGCTTCGCCCTCGCGGAGGGCTCGGCGAACGACTGGCTGGCCCTCGGGCTGGTCGACGGGTACGGCGCTCCGCACTGGGTCGGCGTCCTCGGCTTCGCCCTGTTCGTCGCCAGCATGACCGCCGGCCGGCTCGGCGGGCCGCCGGCGCTCGACCGCTTCGGCCGGACCCGCGTCCTGCTGGCATCGTCGCTGGCCGCCCTGGTCGGCATCCTGGTCGTGGTCTGGTCCGGGCTGGCGGTGCTCGCGGTCCTCGGGATCGTGCTGTGGGGCTTCGGGGCCGCGCTCGGCTTCCCGGTCGGCATGAGCGCCGGCGCCGACGACCCGCTGCGAGCCGCTCGCCGGGTCAGCGTCATCTCCACCATCGGGTACGGCGCGTTCCTGGGCGGACCGCCGTTGCTCGGGTTCGTGGGTGACCACGTCGGCACGCTCGACTCGCTGCTGGTCGTCGCGGCCGCGATGGTCCCGGCCGCCGTCCTGTCGTTGTCGGTCCGCCGGCCCGGCACCCGGCCGGTCACCGAGTGACCGGCCGGGCGCCTCGGTGTGACGCCGCATGGTGCTCGCCTCAGGCCTGGGCGCGACCGTCCTCGAACAGGCGCGGCACCGGGTGGTTGGCGGCGAACGTGCCGTGCGGGTCGACCGCGGCCCGGATCCCGGCCAGCTGACGCCACACGCCGTCCGGGTAGGCCCTCTCCACCTCGACCGGGGTCTCGGCGAAGTTGAGGTACTTCCGGCCGTTGGTCCACGGCGCGAGCGCCGCGGTGAAGCGCTGCGCGTCGGCGTACCCGTGCTCACCCATCTCCGGGGTGGCGGCGATGGCGCCCCCGAACGCGACGTACTCGCCCTCGAGGTGCGAGAGCACCCCACCGCCCCCGTGCGGACGGGCCAGCGCGCCCCCGAGCTGACGCAGCTCGGCCAGGAGCAACGAGGTGGTGGCGTCCGGGCCCACGGCCTCCAGGAACGCCGACACCCCTGCCTCGGGCAGCGAGCCGAGCATCTCCGAGTCGGACACGAAGGGCGACGGGCCCTCCGGGTCCATGTGCAGCCGCACCAGGGATGATGCGGGCACCCGGCCGAACGTGTCCAGCTCGGGCCGCAGCGAGCGCAGGCCGCGCAGCAGCGACGCACCCTCGTCGTCCGAGCCCAGCACCGCGCCGTCCACGACGACGACCGAGCGGCCCTGGAGGAACGGCGGCAGGTCGGGCATCGGCGGCAGGCGCAGGATGCGGAACGACGTGCTGATCTCGTCCGGCGCGGTCGGGGCCCACTGGCTCCACTCACGCAGCACGGGCTCGGCGTCGGCGACGTCCCACATCAGCATGCCGGCGTACGCCGTCTCGACAGGGTAGCTGCGGAACTCCAGCGCGGTGACCACGCCGAAGCTGCCACCGCCGCCCCGCAGCGCCCAGAACAGGGCGGCGTTCTCCTCGGCGCTGGCCCGCACCAGCGTGCCGTCGCCGATCACGAGCTCGACGGCGGTCAGGCTGTTGGCGGCCAGGCCCAGCTTGCGGGCGTACCAGCCGATCCCGCCCCCGAGCGAGTAGCCGGCGATGCCGACGTCGGGGGAGGAGCCGTGCAGCACGGCCCGGCCGTGCGCCGCGGCCGCGTCGACGGCGGGCTCCCAGATCGTGCCGCCCTCGACCCGGACGATCCCGCGGGCCGGGTCGGAGACCGCGGAGCTCATGGACGACGTGCGGACGACGACCACGTCGTCGAGCCCCCGGGCGGCGAGGGGACCGGCGTTGTGGCCGGTGCTCTGCGGGGCGACGCGGAGACCTGCGGCGGCGGCCGCGCGGACCACCGCGGAGACCTCGTCCGCGTTGCGGGGGACGGCCACGGCGGCCGGGCACTGGTCGATGGCGACGTTCCACGGCATCCGCTGGACGTCGTACGACGCGTCGCCGGGGAAGGAGACCCGGTCGGCGGGGAGGCCGAGTCGCGAGTCGGTGTCGATGAAGTCGATGGACATGGGGTGGTGCTCCTTGTTCGGTGTCGTTGATGTCGGGACGAGGTTGTCCCGGACCTCTTGGAGCCGACTTGGAGCCGACTTGGAGCGTGACCATCGCGTGGGACTTGCCTATGCTGCGCGTCGTGGAGGTGGGGGTCCTCGGTCCGGTCGTCGCCCGGATCGACGCGCGGGCGATCGACCTCGGGACGCCGAAGCAGCGCGCCCTGATCGCCGCGCTGGCGCTGTCGGCCGGCCGGCCGGTCGCTGTCGACGTGATCGTCGACCTGCTGTGGGGGGACGCGCCGCCGGCCGGCGTCGCCGGGACGCTGCAGGCCTACGT
Organism: Nocardioides cynanchi; assembly: GCF_008761635.1. NCBI lineage: Bacteria > Bacillati > Actinomycetota > Actinomycetes > Propionibacteriales > Nocardioidaceae > Nocardioides > Nocardioides cynanchi. Next base: position 1,716,326 of record NZ_CP044344.1, on the reverse strand, counting down.
CAGCGGCCTGCGGCGGGTCCTGGAGCCGACCCGGCAGCGGCGTGCCCCGGCCACGGTCCTGGTCACAGCCGCGCCTGGCTACGCCCTGCGACTGGCGGCGGGTGCCCTCGACGCGGAGCGCTTCGAGCGGGTCGTCGACGAGCAGCACCGGCGCCTCCGGCTGCTCTCCGGGCACGGCCCGCCGGCCCTGTCGGCGGACGAGCTCCTGGCCGGGGCGAGGGCCCTGGAGGAGGCGCTCGGCCTCTGGCGGGGCACGCCGTACGCCGAGCTGGAGGACGCGCCCCGGGCGGTGGCCGAGCGGACCCGCCTCGAGGAGCTGCGCCTGGTCGCGCGCGAGGACCTCGCGGTCGCCGAGCTCGCGCTCGGCCGGCACGCCACCGTGGCTGCCGACCTGGAGGCGATGACCGCGGAGCACCCCCTCCGCGAGCGGCTCTGGGGCCTGCGCGCCCTGGCCCTGACCCGGGCCGGGCGGCAGGCCGACGCCCTGCAGGTGCTGCGCGAGGTGCGCGACGTCCTCGACGACGAGCTCGGGATCGAGCCCGGTGCGGAGCTGCGAGACCTGCAGACGGCCGTCCTCCGGCAGGACCCGTCGCTGGAGTGGGTGCCGCCCCCGTCCCGACCCGGTACGCCGTTCGTCGCGGCGCGCACGGAGCCGGAGACACCGCCGTCGGCTCCGTCCGGTGCCGACTGGCCGATGCTCGGTCGCGCCGCCGACCTGGCGGCGCTCTGCGAAGCCTGGGACCGGGCCCGGGCGGGCACTCCGGACTACGCCGTGCTCATCGGCGAGCCCGGCATCGGCAAGTCGCGGCTGGCGGCCGAGCTGGTCGCCGAGGCCCGCCGGACCGGTGCCCGGATCTGCGTCGGGCGCTGCTCCCAGGACGACGGCGCACCGCCGCTCTGGCCGTGGGCGAGCGTGCTGGAGGCGCTCGGTGGCCACCTGCCCGAGTCCCGGGAAGAGGTCGACCGTGACGAGTTCGCGGCGTTCGAGCGGATCGCCCGGTTCGTGCGGGACGCCGCGCGCGAGGAGCCGGTGCTGGTGGTGCTCGACGACCTCCACTGGGCCGACACCTGCAGTCTCCGGGTCCTGCGGCTGCTCCTCGAGACGGCCGACACGGGTCGGCTGATGGTGCTCGTCACCTGGCGCGACAGCCCGGAGCCGACCGGGACACTGGCCGACGTCGCCGAGGCGCTGGCTCGTCGGCACGCCGTACGACGCCGCCTGGTCGGGCTCGAGCCCGACGCCGTGGGCGAGGTGTTCGCGACGGTGGCCCACAATCGGCCGACCCCGGACCAGGCGAAGGCGCTGCAGGAGCGCACCGACGGCAACCCCTTCTACGTCGTGGAGTACGCCCGGTTGGCGGGGGAGCGGGCCGACCTGGCGCGGTTGCTCGCCGAGGAGCGTCCGCCCGACGGCGTCCAGGAGGTGCTGGTGCGCAGGTTGGCCCGGCTGCCGGAGTCGACGGTCGGGGCGCTGCGCACCGCTGCGGTGATCGGCCGCCGCTTCGACGCCCCGACCCTGGCCCTGGCCACCGGCATCGACCCGGACGACCTGCTCGACGTGGTGGAGCCCGCCGAGGCGGCCGGCCTGGTACGCGACGTCGGGGTGGACCGCTTCGCCTTCGCCCACGCGTTGGTGCGCGACACCCTGGCCGCCGGCCTCACCACGACCCGGCGGGCGCGGGTCCACAGCCGGGTCGCGGAGGCCCTGGAGGGCCGGCCCGAGCGCGCCACCGAGCGCGCCCTCCACTGGCGCTCGGCCGGGCCGTCGTACGCCGGGCGGGCCTGGCGGGCGGCGGTCGACGCCGCCGAGCTCGCGCGACGGCGCTACGCCCACGAGAAGGCCGCCGAGCTGCTGCGCGGTGCCCTCGACACCATGGCCGACGATCCTGCGGCGACCCCCCGGGACCGCTACGACGTGCTCATGCAGCTGATCGACGCCTACCGCTGGGCGGCGCTCTGGACCGAGCTGACCGGCGCGGTGGCCGAGGCGGTGGCGGTGGGGGAGAGCCTCGGTGACGTCGAGCTGACCGCCCGGGCTGCGGTCGCCACCACCCAGGGGACGCTCTGGCAGTCCGCGGCTCCCGGGCAGGTGCACCACGAGATCGTCGCCGCCCTGCGACGCAGCCTGGACCGGCTGCCGCAGACCGACGACCCCTTGCGCTGCCGGGTGCTGCTGGGCCTGGCCAACGAGCTCTACTACGGCGCGCCGTACGACGAGCGGCGCGCCCTCGTCGACGAGGCGCTGGCCATGGCGCGCCGGCTCGACGACGACGCACTGCTGCTCGACGCCTGCCAGATCGCCTTCTCCTCCCTCTGGCGGGCGGACACCGCCCGGGAGCGGCTCGGGCTGGCTGAGGAGTCGCTGCTGCTGGCCGAGCGGCTCGGCAACGAGCGGGCCCACGTCGTCTCCGCGTGCCTTCGCGCGGTGGCGTTCGGCGAGCTGGGGCGCCCGGCGGAGATGTTCCGAGCCGCCGAGGTCGCCCGCGCCGCTGCCGAGCGCCTACGCATCCCCTACGGGCTCCTGGTGATCGACAATCTGCTGCTTCCCTGGCTGGCGATGGCCGGGAGGTTCGACGACTGCGCCGCCACCTTCGAGCGGATCAAGGCGCTCGACGCGCAGATCTCGCTGGACCAGTCCGAGGCGGCCACGGCCGGCGCGTTCGTCGTGGTCGCGACCTGGCGTGGTGAGGCGGGCGAGGCCGCCGCGATCCTGCAGTCGATGGAAGGTGGGCCGTTCCCGGTCACGGCCACCATCGTCTCCACGCTGTGGCGCGGCGGCCAGGAGGACGCCGCGCGAGCCCACTACGCTGCGCACGACGTCGACCTCTCGCCGGAGGACTGGTTCTCCCTGCTGAACTGGGGGATGGCCGCCGACGTGTCGCTCCACCTGGACGACCCGGTCCTGGCCGACACGGCCTATGCCCGGCTGCTGCCGCACGCCGGCGCCTCCTGCTGCGCGGGCTCGGGCAACCACACCGGGCCGGTGGACCTCTTCCTGGCCCTGGCGGCCGCTGCCAGGGGCGACCAGGGGCTGGCTGCGCGACATGCCGACGACGCCGAGCGGCTGTGTGCCGAGTGGCAGATCCCGCTCGCGGCCCAGTGGCTGCGCGAGCAGCGCGTGCGCTACTCGTTCTGACCGGTGGGAGAGTGTCTCCATGAGCGCCGAGCATCCCTCCCTGCGCGACGCCGCGCCCGCGCCGTACTGGCTGGACCGCCCCGAGCGTCCGGCGCCCCGGGGAGGGCTCGAGGCGCACGCGGCGACCGACCTCTGCATCGTCGGCGGTGGGTACTCCGGCCTCTGGACCGCCATCCTGGCCAAGGAGCGCGACCCCTCGCGAGATGTGGTGCTGCTCGAGGGCAACCGGATCGGCTGGGCCGCGTCGGGACGCAACGGCGGCTTCTGCTCGGCCTCCCTGACCCACGGTCGCGCCAACGGCGCCGAGCGTTTCCCCGACGAGATCGACCGGCTCGAACAGCTCGGGCACGACAACCTCGACGCGATCGAGGCCACGCTGGGCCGCTACGGCGTCGACTGCGACTTCGAGCGGCCGGGCGCGATCACCCTCGCCACCGAGCCGCACCAGGTCGAGTGGCTGCACGAGCTCGCCGCAGCGTCGCCCGGCAGCCGGTTCCTCGACCGGGACGCGGTCCGCGCCGAGGTGGCCTCGCCCACCTACCTCGCGGGCGTCCACGAGCCCCACGACACTGCCCTGGTCGACCCCGCGAAGCTGGCGTGGGGCCTGGCCGCTGCCGCCGTCTCCCTCGGTGTCCGGATCCACGAGCAGACCGCGGTCGCCGGGGTCTCGCGCAGTGGCGCCGGCATCGACGTGCGCACCGCCGCCGGCCACGTGGTGCGAGCGCGGCACGTGGCCCTGGGCACGAACGCGTTCCCCTCGCCGGTCCGCCGGCTGCGCCTCTACACGGTCCCGGTCTACGACTACGCGCTGATGACCGAGCCGCTGAGCGCCGAGCAGCTGGCGTCGGTGGGCTGGGCCGGGCGGCAGGGCCTCGACGACATGACCAACCAGTTCCACTACTACCGGCTCACCTCCGACAACCGGATCCTGTGGGGCGGCTACGACGCGGTCTACCACTTCGGCCGTCACGTGCGGCCGTCGTACGACCAGCGCCCGGCGACCTTCGAGCTCCTGGCCCGACAGTTCTTCGAGACCTTCCCCCAGCTCGAGGGACTGGGCTTCTCCCACCGCTGGGGCGGAGCGATCGACACCTGCACCCGCTTCTGTGCCTTCTTCGGTACGGCGTACGGCGGTCGTGCGGCCTACGCGCTGGGTTACACCGGCCTCGGGGTCGGCGCCACGAGGTTCGGCGCCGAGGTGATGCTCGACCTCCTGGACGGTGCCGACACCGAGCGCACCCGCCTCGACCTGGTGCGCTCCAAGCCCCTGCCCTTCCCGCCGGAGCCCGCTGCCTGGCTCGGCATCGAGGCGACCCGGCGCTCGCTCGCGTCCGCCGACCGGCACCAGGGCCGGCGCAACCTCTGGCTGCGCAGCCTCGACCGGCTGGGCCTCGGCTTCGACTCCTGACCGGTGCTCAGCCGGCGTCGCGGCTCGCCGCCACGGCGAGGCCGTCGACGAAGTCGTTCATGGCGTGCCCCGAGTGACCCTTCACCCAGGCGAAGGCGATGTCGCCGCGCTCCGCGACCACGCGGACGAGCGGCTCCCAGAGGTCCTGGTTGGCGACCGGCTTCTTCGCCGAGGTGAGCCAGCCCCGGTCGAGCCAGCCCTCCCACCAGCGGTCGCGGAAGCAGTTCACGACGTAGGTCGAGTCGCTGACCACGAGCACCGGACCGTCGAGCGCGCGCACGGCCTCGAGTGCGGCCCGGACCTCCATCCGCTGGTTGGTGCTCGGGTGCTCCGCACCGGAGGCGTACGTCGTCGGGTCGACCGCCCAGGCCCAGCCGCCGGGGCCGGGGTTGCCCGAGCACGCGCCGTCGGTGTACACCGACACGGCGCCGACCGGAACGGGCATCGGTGGCGGTGAGGGCCGTCGGGCCATCTGGTCAGCGCCGTCCGACGAAGGCGGCGATCCCGGCGGACTCGCGTCTCCGCGAGGGCTCGTCGAGGTAGGGCATGTGGCCGGTCTCGAAGTACGCGTGCTCGATCCGGTCGAACGCCTCGTCGGGCAGGCGCAGGTGGGCCACCATGTCCTCGGCCGCGTGGTACGGCGTGGCGAGGTCGTAGTAGCCGTACTCGATCCGCACCCGCAGGTGCGGGTTGGCCCGCATCACCCGCTCCAGCCGGTCGGCGACGAAGATCGGCTTGCCCTCGAACTCCTTGAACGACCAGTCCTTCATGGCGGCCTCCGAGAAGACCTCGTACGACATCTCCAGGGTGCCGCCGAGCTCCTGGCGCAGGTAGTGGTGCAGCGCCGCGGTGAACGGCGCCTCCATCGCGTCCATCGACGGGTCGGCGTCCATGTTCTCGGCGATCTTCGCGTACAGCGGGCCGCTGAAGCGCCCGTCGATCCGGCCCACCGTGCGGCCCTGGTCGCGGAGCAGCTCGGTGCAGAAGCGCCAGTGCTCGATCCGCAGGTCGGTGCGCTCGACGTACTCCTCGGAGAGCCCGGTCAGCCGGGCCAGGGTCCGCACCACCGAGGCCCGCTCCTTGGCCGGCAGGCGGCGGCCGGCGGCCAGGGCGGTGCGGTAGGGGCCGGCCGCGAAGGCCTCCGCCTCCTGCCGCAGCTTGGTCAGCCGGCCCTTGACCTTGCCGTGGTAGTGCGCGATCGCGGTGTAGGTCGGCAGGAAGTTCAGGCAGGCGTCGTCCGCGCGGTGGAACTCGAAGTCCTGGCTGCCGAAGTCGAGCACGCTGGAGATCAGCACGAGACCGTTGAGGCCCATGGAGTGGCGGGTGGACAGCCGCTCGGCGACGGCCACGGCGCGGACGGTGCCGTAGGACTCGCCGATGACGTACTTCGGTGACATCCAGCGGTCCTCGCGGGTGCACCACAGCCGGATCAGCTCGGTGACCTGCTCGACGTCCTTGGCGAACCCGTGGAAGTCCTTCGGCTTCCCGCCCTCCACGGCGCGGGTGTGGCCGGTCGACATCGGGTCGATGAAGACCAGGTCGGAGACCGCGAGCAGGGTCTCGCGGTTGTCGGTGAGGCGGTACGGCGGTGGGTGGGGCGCTTCGACGTCGCCGAAGTCGACGCGACGCGGGCCGAGCAGCCCCATGTGCAGCCAGACCGACGACGAGCCGGGCCCGCCGTTGAAGACGAACGTGATCGGCCGGGTCGTGACGTCGGTGTCGTCCAGGGTGTACGCCGTCACCGACATCTCGGCGCGGGCCTTCCACCCCCGGAACACGTCGTCCTTGACCTCCTCCTCGCGCAGCACCACCCGGCCGGTCCGGGCCGTGTAGGCCAGCTCGCCGGCAGCGCTGCGCAGCGTGTGGTGGGTGATCACCAGGTCGTCGACCGGGTCCGGCTTCTCGGGGGTCTTGGGGTCCGGCTTCTGCTCCGCGGTGGTCTCGCTCATGGGCTCAGTCTCTCTCCCCTCCGGCTTGTGTCGGTTCACGGTCTCCGCTCGTTCCTCGCTGCGACCGCTCACCTCCGGCTTGTCTGGTCGGTTCACGGTCTCCGCTCGTTCCTCGCTGCGACCGCTCACCTCCGGGCACCCAGAGGACGTCGCCCTGCTCCCTGTTCACGTAGCGCGCCAGGATGAACACCAGGTCCGAGAGCCGGTTGAGGTAGGTGATCGCCACGATGTTCATGGTCGCGGCGTGCACGTCGTAGGCCGCCCAGGCCGAGCGCTCGGCCCGCCGGATCACCGTGCGCGCCACGTGCAGCCGGGCCGCTGCCGGGGTGCCGCCGGAGAGGATGAACGAGCGCAGCTTCGGCAGGTCCTCGTTGTAGGTGTCGCACCAGGCCTCGAGCCGATCGACGTAGTCCGGGGTGATCCGCAGCGGCGGGAACTCCGGGTCGGGCGTGACCGGCGTGCAGAAGTCCGCCCCCACGTCGAAGAGGTCGTTCTGGGCATGTATCAGGACGGCCCGGACCCCCTCCTCGAGGTCATCATGGGCAAGAGCGACTCCGAGCGTGGCGTTGGCCTCGTCGACATCGGCGTAGGCATGCAGCCGAAGATCGTTCTTCGTCGTCTCGCTCATGTCGCCGAGGCGGGTCGTCCCGCCGTCACCCGTTCGGGTGTAGATCCGCGTCAGGTTGACCATGGTGATGACCCTAGTCGGCCGGGGATCGAGAAAATGTTCGCGTGGGGCGCAACCGAAATGGGTTGCTCGCGCGTCATAGTGGGTAGGACGCTGATGCATCTGACGCAACACACGGCACCACACACTGCACCACACACGGGGGCTCCTGCGGGAGCACGGGGAACGGGCGGGGACCCACCATGGAGATCGTGAACGACGGGCACACACTCCTGCTGAGCGGTGACTTCGACGTGCGCAGCACGATGGACGTCCGCTCGGCCATCCACGAGGCGATGTCGGCCTACGACGACGACGTCGTCATCGACCTGACCGAGGTGCACGCGATCGACCTGACCGCGGCCCGGGTGCTCGCCTACGCGACACTCGAGGCGAGCCGGGCCGGCCACCACCTGCGCCTGCGCGGCTGCGGCCCAGCGGTCCGCCGGATGCTGCACCTGACCCGGCTGGCGCGTTTCGTCGAGGTCGACCGGGCGGCTGCCTCGGCCTGAGCGCGGCCCGCTGCGCGCCTGAGGCTTTGTTCACACCGCGCTGACCAGCGCCGTGGCGCGCCCTAACCTCGGTTCCATGACCGAGAAGGATCGCCCCTGGCTGATGCGGACGTACGCCGGGCACTCGACCGCCGCAGCCTCCAACGCGCTCTACCGGACCAACCTGGCCAAGGGCCAGACCGGGCTCTCGGTCGCCTTCGACCTGCCCACCCAGACCGGCTACGACCCCGACGACGCGCTCAGCCGCGGCGAGGTCGGCAAGGTCGGCGTACCCGTCCCGCACCTCGGTGAGATGCGCCGGCTCTTCGAGGACATCCCGCTCACCGCGATGAACACCTCGATGACGATCAACGCCACCGCGATGTGGCTGCTGGCGCTCTACCAGGTCGTCGCCGAGGAGCAGGTGTTCGCCGGTCGGGCGGAGTCCGGACCACCGACCGACGAGGAGCGGCTCGCGGTCGCGCACCAGCTGGCGGGCACCACCCAGAACGACATCATCAAGGAGTACCTCTCGCGTGGCACCTACGTGTTCCCGCCCGAGCACTCCCTGCGCCTGATCACCGACGTGATCGCCTACACCGTCCACGAGATCCCGCAGTGGAACCCGATCAACATCTGCAGCTACCACCTCCAGGAGGCGGGGGCGACGCCGACGCAGGAGCTGGCCTACGCCCTGTGCACGGCGATCGCGGTGCTGGACGCGGTCAAGGCGTCCGGACAGGTCTCCGAGGAGGACTTCGAGAAGGTGGTCGGGCGGATCTCCTTCTTCGTCAACGCCGGGGTGCGCTTCGTCGAGGAGACCTGCAAGATGCGGGCCTTCGTGCAGCTCTGGGACGAGCTGACCGCCGAGCGGTACGCCGTGGCCGACCCGAAGATGCGCAGGTTCCGGTACGGCGTCCAGGTCAACAGCCTCGGCCTGACCGAGGCCCAGCCGGAGAACAACGTCCAGCGGATCGTGCTCGAGATGCTCGGCGTGACCCTCTCGAAGAACGCCCGCGCCCGCGCCGTCCAGCTTCCTGCCTGGAACGAGGCGCTCGGGCTGCCGCGGCCGTGGGACCAGCAGTGGTCGCTGCGGCTCCAGCAGGTGCTGGCCTACGAGTCCGACCTGCTCGAGTACGACGACATCTTCGAGGGCTCGCACGTGATCGAGGCCAAGGTCGCCGAGCTGGTCGAGAGCGCCCGGGCCGAGATCGATCGGGTGCAGGCACTGGGCGGCGCGATCGCCGCCGTCGAGAGCGGCTACATGAAGCAGGAGCTGGTCTCCGCCCACGCCGCCCGGCGTGCCCGGATCGAGAGCGGTGAGGAGATCGTGGTGGGGGTGAACCGGTTCGAGACCACCGAGCCGTCGCCGCTGACTTCGGACCTCGACGCCGCCATCCAGGCCGCCGACCCCGAGGCCGAGCGGGCGGCGATCGCCAGCGTCGAGGCCTGGAAGGCGCAGCGCGACGAGGAAGCCCTCGCCGAGGCCCTGGCCAAGCTGGCCGATGACGCCAAGACCGAGGCCAACCTGATGCCGGCCACCCTGGCGGCCGCACGGGCCGGGGCGACCACGGGGGAGTGGGCCGGCACCCTGCGCTCGGTGTTCGGCGAGTTCCGGGCACCGACCGGGGTGAGCGGCGCGGTCGGCGCGCCGGCGACGGCCGGGTCGGCCGGCGCCGAGCTGGCCGACGTACGCCGGCGGGTCAAGGAGACCGGAGAGGAGCTCGGCGGGCGGCTGCGGCTGCTGGTCGGGAAGCCGGGGCTCGACGGCCACTCGAACGGTGCCGAGCAGGTCGCCGTACGCGCCCGCGACGTCGGCTTCGAGGTGATCTACCAGGGCATCCGGCTGACGCCGGAGGAGATCGTCGCGGCGGCCGTCGCCGAGGACGTCCACTGCGTGGGGCTCTCGATCCTGAGCGGCTCCCACATGGAGCTGGTGCCCGCGGTGCTGGTCGGCCTCGAGCAGGCCGGCCTCGGCGATGTACCGGTGATCGTGGGCGGGATCATCCCCGATGCCGACGCCCGTCGGCTGATCGACGCCGGGGTCGCCGCGGTCTACACCCCCAAGGACTTCGGCCTGACCGAGATCATGGGCGGCATCGTCGACGCGATCCGCGACGCGAACGACCTCGACTGACGGCCGGTAGGCTCGAGGCCTGTCGAAGGAGGGTCGGATGGAGTACGTGTTCGGCGTTCCCGTGCTGCTCTTCCTCCTCGCCCTGGTGTACGGCGGCCTCACCGGGCGGGTGCGCCTGGGTTCGTGCTGCGCGGTCGCCGACCCCGCGAAGGACCTGCGGATGCGGGCGGCGTTCGAGGACGACGAGCCCGCCTCGAGCTAGGGGTACCCGCGACCATGTCCGGCGGGCCGACCCTGGAGGCGAAGCCTGGGGGAGTCCTGGGGAGATGAGTCCGATCGGTCGCAGCGACGTAGCGCACGGACGGCCCCCGCGCCGGCTGCCGCACCTCGCATCGTCCGGTTTCGGAGGCCGACGGCCCTTGCCAGCACCCCTCCGGGCAGAGCACGGTGACAGCCAGGGAGGCCAGATGACCAGGACACCGCCGGAGGGCGCCGACGACGTCGGCGGCATGCTGCTGCCGCCGGGCCACGAGGTGTCGGACTACACGAGGTCCGGCCGGCTCAAGGCGACGGTCTACGAGGCCGAGATGGAGCGGCTGCAGGAGCAGCTGGTGCTGCTGCAGTACTGGATCGCCTCCCAGGGGCTCAAGGTCGCGGTGATCTTCGAGGGCCGCGGCTCGGCCGGCAAGGGCGGGGTGATCAAGCGGATCACCGAGCGGACCAGCCCCCGCACCGTCCGCGTTGTCGCCCTGCCGCGGCCCACCGAGCGCGAGCGGACGCAGTGGTACTTCCAGCGGTACGTCGAGCATCTCCCGGCCGCGGGCGAGATGGTCCTGTTCGACCGCAGCTGGTACAACCGCTCGAACGTCGAGTGGGTGATGGGCTACTGCTCCGAGGAGGAGCACCAGGAGTTCCTGCGCAGCTGCCCGGAGTTCGAGCGGATGCTGGTGCGGTCGGGGATCACGGTCCTCAAGTACTGGTTCTCGGTGTCCTTCGAGGAGCAGCGCCGGCGCTTCGAGGCCCGCAACGCCGAGCCCCTGAAGCGCTGGAAGCTCTCCGACATGGACCTGGCCGAGCACGAGCTCTACGTCCGCTACTCGATGGCCAAGGACACCACCTTCCAGTACACCGACATCAAGCAGGCGCCGTGGTACGTCGTACCGTCCGACGACAAGCGGGCCTCGCGGCTGAACTGCATCAGCCACCTGCTCAGCCAGTTCGACTTCGTCGACGTGGCACCCGACGTGGTGGCGCTGCCGACGATGCGCGAGATCCCCTACGTGCGGCCACCGATGCACGAGCAGACCTTCGTGCCGCGCAGGTTCTGACCCGTCACCAGCCCCGGGTGCCGGGGCCGCCCTTGAACGGTCCGACCACGTGGCTGGTGATCCAGCCGCCGTAGAAGCCGCCCTCCTGCGATGTCACCACCTCGCCGTCGACGGTGCACTCGTCCATCGCGGCGGCCATCACGGCGACGTGGTCCAGCAGTGCCTCGAACCCCGGGGACGGCTGCGGGTAGGTCCACGCCGCGCGTGGCGCCGAGCGGGCCCGGGTGACCAGGTCGTAGTAGGCGGCCACGCCCTTCCACTCGCAGTACGACGCGCCGTCGACCGGCCGGAGGACGCCGTCGGCGAAGTCCGAGCGAGGCAGGTAGTAGGTCGGGGGGTGGCTCGTCTCCAGGACCCGCAGAGCGCTCGTCGTGCGGGCCACGACCTCGCCGCCCAGCCGGATCTCGATGCTCGCGGAGGTCGCCTCCAGGCGCGGCGGGCGCGGGTAGTCCCACACGGACTCCTGGCCCGGCCCGGGCCGCTCGGGCGTCATCGTGGGTGCCGGTCGGAGGTCAGGGCGACGACCCAGCAGGTGATCGTCGCGACGCCGGCGGTCAGGGTCAGCGACCAGAGGACCGTGGGCGCCGCGGAAGGTCGAACGTAGTCGCGCTCGTGGACCGAGGCGATCACTCCCAGCACCAACAGGGAGAACGTCGCGGCGAACAGGACGGCCGACAGGCCCCAGAAGGCTCGGGCCACCGGGTCGCGCGGGCGCGGCGGCAGCATCGGGGCGTCCGGGGTCTCCCGGGCGGAGTGGAAGCCCACGACCGCCCTCGGGCTCAGCGGGCCGTAGATGTGCGGGAACCTCTCGCCGTCGACGTCGTCCTCGCGCCAGGGCACGTCCAGGAGGTCGGTCTCGATCTCGAGCAGCAGGATCGGCTCGTCGACCTCGGCGTAGAAGGTGTCCACGACGCGCGTGACCTGCTCACGTCGGGCGGCGTGGATGAAGCCCACGTCCGCCAGGGACGCGCCGTACGTCGAGGTGGTGTAGCTCCCGGAGGCCTTCGCCCGCTGCCAGTCCGCCAGCGTCGCCACGTGGTAGATCCGCATGGGGGCATCCTGCCTCACCCGGGGTCGTTAGGTTGGCGCCATGAGCGACGTGCACTGCCCGGCCCGGCTGGTCGTGGCCCGGCACGGTGAGGCGGCCTACGAGTCCGACCTGATGTCCGAGGCCGGCGGCAGCCTGACCCCGCTCGGCCGCGCCCAGGCGCGGGAGCTGGGCGAGCGGCTGGCAGGGGAACGGGTCGCCGGGGTGGTGTGCAGCGAGCTCGCCCGGGCCGTGCAGACCGCCGAGATCGCTGCCGCCGTCCTCGGGCTGCCGGTGACGGTGCGCGAGGGGCTGCAGGAGTTCCCGGCCGGCGACTTCCGGGGCCGGCCCTACGACCATGGCTTATTCGACCCGATGGTGCAGGCCTGGTTGGCGGGCGACCTGGCGCTGGGTGTTCCCGGTGGCGAGACCGGGCGGCAGACCGCCGATCGGGTCCTCGCGGTGCTCGACGGGATCGCGGACCAGTACCGCGGCGAGACCGTCCTCGTCGTCAGCCACGGTGGCGTGATCCTGTCCCTCTGGGGCGCGCTCGCACCCGGAGCGGCGCACGCGCCGGTCGAGGACCTGGTGCCGAACTGTGCGTCGTACGTTGTCGAGCGCGACGCCGACGGCTGGCGTCTCGGACGGTGAGCGACGCAGAGCTCGCGTCCAGGGTCCGGGGCGGCGCGCTGGAGGTGCTGAGCAACAGCTGGCGGGAGACGGACGGCTTCTGCCCGCCGAACCCCGACGTCTACCCGCACCAGTGGCTGTGGGACTCGTGCTTCCACGCGATCGCATGGTCCGCGCTGGGCGACCCGCGGGGTGCCCGGGAGCTGGACAGCTGCCTGCAGGGGCAGCTGCCGAGCGGGTTCGTCCCGCACATGCGCTACCTCGGACCGAGCGCGGGACGCGGACCCCTGACCGACCGGTCGTCGTTCACCCAGCCACCGATCTACGCACACGCGGCCCGGGTCCTGGCCTCCGGCGGCGCGGACCTCGGCGACGCGCTGGTCGACCGGGTCGCAGCCGGTCTGGAGTGGCTCTGGGCGCATCGCCGGACCCCGGAAGGCCTGCTGTACGTCGTCCACCCCTGGGAGACCGGCACCGACGACTCCCCGCGCTGGGACGACTGGGTCGCGCTGCCGGCCTACGACCACGCCGACTACAGCGCCTGGGACCGGCGCCTGGTCGCCGAGACGTTCTTCGACGAGTCCGGTGCGGCCGTCTGGTCGCGGTCGTTCGCGTGCGCCCCCGCGTCGTTCAACGCCCTCGCCGCGCACGCCGCGATCGAGTGCGCCGAGCTGACCGGTGACGACCGGTGGCGGAGCCGCAGCGAGGAGCTGGCCGGCGTGGTGGACGACCTGCTCTGGGACCAGGAGTCGGGGCTCTGGGTGGACCGGCCCCTGACCGGCGGGGGAGCGCGGTGCCGGGTCCCGACGCTGGACGGGGCGCTCGGGGCCCTGGTCACCGGCGACTCCGCCCGGGCCGCCCGGGTGCTCGAGCAGCTGACCGATCCCGGACGGTTCGGCGCGCCGTACGGACTGGCCTACCTGCCGCGCGGCCACGCGTCGTACCAACCCGGCGAGTACTGGCGCGGGGCCGCGTGGCCGCAGCTGAACTACCTGATGGCCGTCGCGGCGCAGCGCTGGGGCGACCACGCGACGTACGCGCGCATCCGTGAGATGACGTTCGAGGGGGTGCTGGCGTCGGGGTTCGCGGAGTACTGGAACCCGGAGGACGGCACCGGCCTCGGCGCCGTGCCGCAGGGATGGGCAGCGGTCGCGGCCGCACTCTGACCCGGTCGGGCCGGGTGGGTCAGCCCACCAGCCCCCGGTGCACGACGTCGAGGACGATCTCCAGCAGTGGGTCACGCAGCTCCTGCGGCACCTCGCGCAGCGGGCCGTCGACGCTGAGGGAGGCGAAGCCGTGCACCGTGGCCCAGCAGGCGACGTCGGCCCCCACCCGGCGCTCGGGGGGCACGGCCCCGCACGCGACGAGCTCGTCGAGCACGGCGTTGAGCACGGCGTACGGTCCGGTCAGGGTCGCGGGGTCGCTGTGGATCTTCGGACCTTCGGGGGAGCCGAAGGCGACCGCGAAGAGCCCGGGCTCGCGGAGCGCGAAGTCGACGTAGGCGCGGCCGGTCTCGCGGAGCCGCTCGGTCGCGCGGGCGGTCGGGTCGGTCAGGGTCACCGCGTCGATCCGGGCCTGCATGGCCTCCTCCAGGTCGGTCATCGCGCAGCCGGAGACCTCGGCCAGCAGCGCGGCACGGTCGTCGAAGTGGCGGTACGCCGCGTTGTGCGACACGCCGGCCCGGCGGGCGACCTCGCGCAGCACCACCCCGTCGGGGCCGGTGGTGCGGGCCAGCTGGACGGCGGTGTCGATCAGGACCGGCCGCAGGTTGCCGTGGTGGTAGGGCTGGCTGCGGTCGGGCATGCGGTCATCCTACGCCTATGTTGACACTGACTACATCTGGCTCTACCTTAATGTTGTCACTGTCCACACGAGGCGGTGCCCGAGCTCTCCTGGAGGAGTCGATGAGGGGTTCCAAGGCGGCCGTCCTGGCCACCATCTGTGCGGCCGTCCTGGCCATCAACCTGGACACCACGATCGTCAACGTGGCGCTGCCGTCCATGTCCCGCGAGCTGTCCGCCGGCACCCGTCAGCTCCAGTGGATCGTGGACGGCTACAACCTCGCCTTCGCCGGGCTGGTGCTGGCCGCGGGCAGCCTGTCGGACCGGTTCGGCCGGCGGCCGGCCCTGATCGTGGGCCTGATCGGGTTCGCCCTGGCCAGTGCGGCCGGCGCCCTGGTCACCTCGGCCGGCGCGCTGGTGGCGATGCGCTTCGCGATGGGCACCTTCGCGGCGCTGATCTTCCCGACCACCCTGTCGATCATCAGCAACACCTTCCGCGAGCGTCGCGAGCGTGCGGCCGCACTCGGCATCTGGGGAGCGGTGGTGGGCCTCGGGGTGGCCGCCGGGCCGGTCCTGGGCGGTGTCCTGCTCCAGCACTTCTACTGGGGCAGCGTGTTCTGGGCCCTCGTCCCGCTGGCTCTGGTCACCGCCCTCGCGGCCTTCTTGTTCGTCCCGGAGTCCAGGGACGCCTCCGTGCCCGCACTCGACCGGCCGGGACTGGTGATCTCGGTGGCGATGCTGGCCGCCCTGACCTACACGATCATCGAGGCGCCGAGCCGCGGCTGGTCCGCACCGGCCACCGTCGGGGGCTTCCTTGTCGCCGCTGCGCTGCTGGCCTGCTTCGTGCTCTGGGAGCGCCGTACCTCCCACCCGATGCTCGACGTCACCCTGTTCCGGGACCGCCGCTTCAGCGCCGCCAGCGGCGCGGTCACGGTGACGTTCTTCGCGCTGTTCGGCTTCATCTTCCTGGTCACGCAGTACTTCCAGTTCGTGCGTGGGTACGGCGCGCTGTCGACCGGGGCGCGGATCCTGCCGGTGGCGCTCTCGATCGCGGTCGCCTCCGTGGCCGGTGCGGCACTGGCGCCGCGGATCGGCACCAAGGTCGTGGTGACCACCGGGCTGGTGCTCTTCGGCACGGCGTTCCTGTGGATCTCCACCTCCGACGTCACCACGTCGTACGCCCACGTGATCGTGCCGCAGATGGTGATCATGGGCCTGGGCATGGGCCTGATCTCGACGCCGGCCACGGAGTCGATCCTGCTCGTGCTCCCGCCGGCCCGGGCCGGGGTCGGCAGCGCGGTCAACGACGCCACCCGCGAGCTCGGCGGCACCCTCGGGGTGGCGGTGGTCGGGTCGGTGTTCTCCTCGGTCTTCGGCTCGCACCTCGCCTCCGGTGCCTACGCCGCGCTGCCGGGCGGTGTGCTGGCCACGGCTCAGGACTCGGTCGGGGTCGCGCAGTCGGTCGCGGCCGCCGACCCGCGCCTGGTCGCTGCCTTCCAGGACTCCTTCATGGCCGCGATGTCCACCGCCTGCGTCGTCGTCGGGCTGCTCTGCCTGGCCGGCGCCGTGGCGGCGGCCTTCCTCCTGCCGGGCCGGATCCCGGTGCCGGTCGAGATCGAGTCCGAACCCGCACGGGCACCGGTCGCCGCCTGAGGGGTCGTGTGCCTGACGACGCGCCACAGCGCGTCCTCAGGCACACGACCGCGACGTGACGGCTCTGGTCAGCACCGCTTCACGAGCGCACAATCGACGAACTGGATCGAGACTGCTCGGGGAGGGACACCATGAGCGACGTTGCCGACTTTTTCTTGAACAAGGGTGCTGCCAACCAGACCGCCTCCGTGGTCGATGCGCCGGCCTTCAGCCTGACCAAGGTGATGGCGGTGGTGGCTCCGGTCGTGACCGTGCTCGCCACGCTGCTCACCAGCCGGATCAAGAACGTGCACTTCGACGAAGGTCAGATCACCGCTCTGATCATCGCCCTGGTCGCGTTCCTGGCGGTGACGTCATCGGCCGACGTGCTGGCACGCGGGATCGCGACCTCGGCCGAGAAGACGGCCTCGGCGCGGACCCGGATGCTGCGGTTCGAGGCACCACTCACCGCGGGCCTCCAGCTGCACGACGGGACCGAGACCGTCACGGTGCTCGCCGTCTCGGACGCCGTACCGCCGGAGTACCTCTGCGTGCGTGCCGACCAGACGATCGGCTGGCAGAAGGCGTCGAGCATCGGTTCGCTCCAGATCGGCGGCTGACGATCAGGACCGGTCAGAACAAGCGGTCCTCGGAGCTGTCGAGCCCGCGCAGCGCGTCGTAGTCGACGACGG
This sequence comes from Nocardioides cynanchi, assembly GCF_008761635.1. NCBI lineage: Bacteria > Bacillati > Actinomycetota > Actinomycetes > Propionibacteriales > Nocardioidaceae > Nocardioides > Nocardioides cynanchi. The sequence goes on along the minus strand of NZ_CP044344.1, from coordinate 1,699,508 downwards.
CACAGGTGATGCCGCGGTCGGTGGCCAGCACCCGCGCCTGCGGCTTGATCTCCTGGGCGGCGAAGATCCCGCGCACCGGAGCCAGCAGCGGGTCGCGGTTGAGGAGCTCGAGGTAGCGGGTGAGCTGCTCGACCCCGTCGATCTCGCCGCGACGCTTGATCTCCACCGCCACCGACGAGCCGGCCGCGTCGCGGCACATCAGGTCGACGGGTCCGATCGCGGTGGGGTACTCCCGGCGTACCAGCGTCAGCCCGTCGGCCAGCGTGGCCGGGTGCTCGGCGAGGAGCTCCTGGAGGTGCTTCTCGACCCCGTCCTTCTGCAGCCCGGGGTCGACGCCGAGGTCGTGGGCGGTGTCGCTGAGGACCTCCTCGATCAGGATCCGCAGGGTGTCGTCGGTCCGCGAGGTCACCGTCCAGAGCGCGACGCCCTCGTCGGTGGTGCCCTCCCGCAGGGTGCACGGCGGTGACATCCAGTTCAACGGCTTGTACGAGCCGCCGTCGGAGTGCACGAGCACCGAGCCGTCGGCCTTGATCATCAGCAGGCGGGTCGCCATCGGGAGGTGGGCGGTGAGCCGCCCGGCGTAGTCGACCTGGCAGCGCGCGACCACGACTCTCACGGGGCGAGAATCTACAGGGGCGCCCGCGCAGCCCGGTGCGGCAGACTCGGCCCATGGCGGAGCGGGTGCTCGTGGTGGGTGCGGGAGTCGTCGGACTCTCCTGCGCGCTCCGGCTCCTGGAGGCCGGGCACCGGGTCGACGTGGTGGCGCGGGACCTGCCCCTGGAGACGACCTCGAGCGTCGCGGCGGCGATCTGGTACCCCTACCTCGCCTTCCCGCAGGAGCGCGTCAGCGCCTGGGGTCGGACGACGTACGCCGCCTTCGCCGCGCTGGCCGGCATCGAGGGAGCGGGCGTGGTGTTGCGCGCCGGCACGGAGGTGCTCCACGAGCCGGCCCCCGACCCGTGGTGGATCGACGCCGTCCCCCGGCTCGACCGGGTGCAGGCCCCGGCCGGCTTCGCGGACGCCTGGTCCTTCGTCACGCCGGTGGTGGACATGCCGCTGTACCTGGCGTGGCTGGGCCGGCGGGTGCTCGAGGCCGGCGGCACCGTCACCCGGCTGGCGCTCGCCGCCCTGCCCCAGGGACCGCTCGTCGTGAACTGCTCGGGCCTCGGTTCGCGGCTGCTGGCCGCCGACCCCACGACGACGCCGGTGCGGGGCCAGGTCGTGGTCGTGGAGCAGTTCGGCCTGGAGGAGTGGTGGCTCGCTGAGGACGGGCCGACCTACGTCATCCCGCGCGGCGACGACGTCGTGGTCGGCGGCACCGAGGACGCCGGGGAGTGGGACCGCCGGCCGGCTCCCGAGGTGGCTGGCGAGATCCTGACCAGGGCCGCCGTGCTGGTCCCGGAGGTTGCTCGGGCTCGGGTGCTGCGACACAAGGTCGGGCTGCGGCCGGCTCGCCCCGCCGTACGCCTGGAGCGCGTCGGTGACGTCGTCCACTGCTACGGGCACGGCGGCGCGGGCGTCACGCTCTCCTGGGGCTGCGCCGACGAGGTCGTCGCCCTGGTGGGATAGCGGCAAGCGCCGGGGCTCGCTTCCGCAACCATCGCCTGACGTCAGGACGCGGGGGCCACCCAGATCTGGCTCCAGGTCGGCATGGCGTGCACGTCGTCGTCGTACATGCCCTCGACCCGGGAGCCGTGCGCCATCGCCACCCCGCTGTACGAGATTGGCACGATCGGGAACCACTGCTGCAGCGTGGTGTTGTCGAGCCGGCTCCACGCCTGCTGCTGCCGCACGTAGGGGAGCCGCTCGATGGCCGCGATCCGCCGGTCCACCCCCGGCTGGGAGAACGCCTCGAGGTTGCTGCCCCGGCCGGCGCCCGGCCCGCCGTTCGTCGACCCGTACACCGGCGGCAGCCACTGCCCGCCCGACGGCCAGTCGCCGCAGCGGGTGACCGAGCGCAGGTCCACCCGCGGTCCTTGGGCGCTGCCGGGCAGGCTGGTCCCGGTGTACGACGCCTCGGCACGCGGCGCGAACCCGGCCGCGGCCAGGGCACGGACGAGCGCGTCCTTGACCCGCACGGACGACGGGTCCTGGGGGTCGAACGCGAACCGGACCGGCAGGCCGGTGGCACCCGCTCTGCGCAGCAGGGACCGGGCCGTCGCCGGGCTCGTGTCGAACCCCCGCCTGGCGACGGAGTCGTGCTGGATCCGGCCCGGCATCCCCGGGGGCATCAGGTTCGTGGCGGGCACGGCCGTGACTCCGGGGACCAGGCCCTCGGCGCGGATCACGGCCCGGTAGGGGTAGGCCCAGGACAGCGCCCGGCGCACCCGGGGGTCGGTGAAGACGCGGTTGTCCGGTGCGAGGTAGGTCGTGCACGGCGTCGGGCCCAGGGTCAGGCGATGCCTGGCGGACCGGGCCCAGCGGGGGTAGTCGGCGGCCGTCACGTCGTCGTACGTCAGCGTGGTCTGCGCTCGGCCGCGGTCCGCGAGCAGCTCGCGGTCGATCCGCCGCGACGACAGTCCGGCCCGGAAGTCGTAGCCGTCGGGGTACGCCGTACGACCGGGGTCGGTGACCGGGTCCCAGCGTGGGTTGCGGGTCAGCACCAGGGCATGACCGGGTCGGTAGGAGGCGATCCGGTAGGGGCCGGTCGCCAGCGGACGGGTGCGGTAGGTCGCGGGGTCCGACCGGCTGCCGAGCGGGGCCGGACCCAGCGCCGGCAGGGCGGCGAGGTAGGGCAGGTCCGGGAAGGGCCGGGCGAACACCAGTGTGACCGTGTGCCCGGCGGCGCGCACCGACCTGAGGATCTGGCGCGGAGCCGTGTAGGGGCCGCGGTACGACGGGCCGCCCTCGAGGTTCGGGTTCAGGTAGTACTGGCACGGACCGGTGGGGAACGTCGTGGCGTCCAGGCAGCGCCGGATGCCCCAGGCGACGGTCGTCGCCGTGACCGGTGCGCCGTTCTCGAACCGCACGCCGGGCCGGAGGGTGAACCGCCACTTCGTGTAGTCGTCCGTGTGGCTCCCGAGGTCGGTGGCGAGGTCCGGCACGAGGAGCATCCGTCTGCGGGCAGGGTCGTACTTGTACTGGGTGAGCGAGCGCGTGACCAGGCTGCTCTCGATCGAGAGGGTGTCCGGCTGGTAGGTCTCGGCCGGGTCGAGGGTGGTGCCGAGCCCCGCGTGGACCAGCACGGTGACCGTGCCGCCCTTCTGCGCGCCCTGGATCACCACCGGGCCGTGCGCGGGCACCGAGTCGCCGATCCAGCAGCCGTTGCACACGGGCGGGCTCGAGGGATCCGAGGGGCTGGTCGACGCCGAGTGAGCGGCACCGCCGCCACCTCCACCGCAGGCCGTGAGCGCGAGTGCGGCCGCCGCCAGCACCGGCACGAGCCGTCGCTCCATGGTGGCCTCCCGTGGTACGACGCATGGCGGGTACCTCCGAGCGTACGGCGCCGTGGTCTCGCCCGGGCCACGAACCGGTCACGATCGGGTGCTCCCGGCACCGGCCGGGGTGTGAGGAACCTCGCGGCCGACGCCGTCGTACGCGTGGGAGGATTCGGCCCATGAGCAGCACCGTGACCGAAGGCCAGGCGTCGACCTCCCGCGAGTTCACCACGATCGGGGTGGTCGGGCTCGGCACGATGGGTGCCGGCATCGCCGAGGTCTTCGCCCGCAACGGCTTCGCGGTCGTCGGCGTCGAGGTCAACGAGGAGAGCCTCGAGCGCGGTCGCCAGCACCTGCAGCACTCCACGGCTCGCGCCGTCGCCCGCGGGAAGCTCAGCGAGGAGGACCAGCGGGCCCTGGTCGAGCGGGTGACCTTCACGACCTCGATGAAGGACCTCGCCGACGCCGACTTCGTGGTCGAGGCGGTGGTCGAGTCGGTCGAGCTGAAGAAGTCGATCTTCCGTGACCTCGAGGCGATCGTGAAGCCGGAGACGATCCTGGCCACCAACACCTCGAGCCTGAGCGTCACCGAGATCTCCACCGCCAACGCCCACCCGGGTCGCGTGATCGGGGTCCACTTCTTCAACCCCGCGCCGGTGCAGAGCTTCGTGGAGATCATCCGGACCGTGGTCACCGAGCCGGACGTGCTCGACGACGTGAAGGCGCTCGTGGGCCGGCTCGGCAAGAACCCCGTGATCTGCGGCGACCGCGCCGGCTTCATCGCCAACACGCTCCTGTTCGGCTACCTCAACCACGCCGCCTCGATGTACGAGGCGAAGTTCGCCAGCCGCGAGGACATCGACGCTGCGATGCGCTTCGGCTGCGGCTACCCGATGGGGCCGCTTGCGCTGCTCGACCTGATCGGTCTGGACACGGCGTACGAGATCCTCGACACGATGTACAAGCAGGGCCGCGACCGCCTGCACGCGCCCACCCCGATCCTCAAGCAGCTGGTCACCGCGGGGTTCCTCGGCCGCAAGGCCGGCCGTGGGTTCTACACCTACGAGGGGTCGGACAGCCCGGTCGTCGTGGCGGACGCGCACACGCCGAGCGCCGACGACAGGCCGCAGCTGCGTCGCCCGATCACGTCGGTCGGTGTCGTCGGCACCGGCACGATGGCCACCGGGCTCGTCGAGGTCTTCGCCAAGGCGGGGTACGACGTGACCTACGTCGGCCGGTCACAGGCCAAGGTCGACGCGGTCCGGGCCACCATCGAGCGGTCGCTCGACAAGGCGATCCAGCGCGGCAAGCTCGACGCGGCCGTCAAGCCCGACGTGCTGGCGCGCCTGAGCGGCACCGCCAGCCTGGACGACCTGGCCACGGTGGACCTCGCCGTCGAGGCGATCGCCGAGGACCTCGCCGTCAAGACCACCCTGTTCGAGAACCTCGACGAGATCTGCAAGCCGGGCGCGATCCTGGCCACGACCACCAGCAGCCTGCCGATCATCTCCTGCGCCACCGCGACCAAGCGACCGCAGGACGTCATCGGGATGCACTTCTTCAACCCGGCGCCGATCATGAAGCTGGTCGAGGTGGTCTCGACGGTGAGCACCGGCGACGACGTCCGCGAGACGGTCCTCGCCCTGTGCGAGAAGGTCGGCAAGGTGGCGGTCTCGTGCGGGGATCGGGCCGGCTTCATCGTCAACGCGCTGCTGTTCCCCTACCTCAACGACGCGGTGAAGATGCTCGAGGCCCACTACGCCACGGCCGACGACATCGACATCGCGATGAAGCAGGGCTGTGCCCTCCCGATGGGGCCGTTCGAGCTCCTCGACGTGGTGGGGAACGACGTGTCGCTGGCGATCCAGCGCGAGCTCTACCTGGAGTTCCGCGAGCCCGGCTTCGCCCCCGCGCCGTTGCTCGAGCACCTGGTGACCGCCGGCTACCTGGGCCGCAAGACGCAGCGCGGCTTCCGCGACTACTCCGTCTGAGCGCCCCCTAGGATCGGCCCATGTCCACGGGCCGCCTCGAAGCGTTCAGCGACGGCGTCCTCGCCATCATCATCACGGTGATGGTGCTGGAGCTGAAGCCACCGGACGGAGCCGACTTCTCCGACCTGCGCAGCTCGGCCACCAGCCTGCTGACCTACTTGCTGAGCTTCGTCTACATCGGTATCTACTGGAACAACCACCACCACCTGTTCCAGATCTGCAAGTCCGTGGACGGCACCGTGCTGTGGGCCAACCTGCACCTGCTGTTCTGGCTGTCGCTCTACCCGTTCACCACGGCGTGGATGGACGAGCACTTCGGCCGGGCCTCGACGGTCGTGTACGGCGTGAACCTGCTGCTGGCGGCGATCGCGTTCACCATCCTCCAGCGGAGGATGACGCGGATGCCCGAGAGCCGCGAGCGGATGGCCGAGGTGTTCGGTGCCGACCGCAAGGGGAAGGCGTCGCCGGTGCTCTACGCGCTGGGGATCGCCCTGGCCTTCGTCCAGCCCTGGCTCGGCCTGGTCCCGTTCGTGGTGGTCGCCCTGCTGTGGCTCGTCCCGGACCCGCGCATCGAGCGCTACCTCCAGCGCCAGCGCGAGCTCGGCAACGCCGTCGACTGACGTCGACCTCAGTCCAGGCAGAACTCGTTGCCCTCCGGGTCCTGCATCACGATGAAGCCTCCGCTCATCGGGGGCGCCGGCTCGTGGCGTTCGAGGCGGCTCGCGCCGAGGCCGACGAGTCGGTCGTGCTCAGCCTCGAGCGTCGCCATCCGCTCGTCACCCTCGAGGCCGACGGCCGCTCGCACGTCGAGGTGCACGCGGTTCTTCGCGGTCTTGCCCTCGGGCACCTTCTGGAAGAACAGCCGCGGGCCGTCGCCGTCCGGGTCCACGATCGCCGAGGCGGTGTTGCGCTGGTCCTCGGGGACGCCGGCCTGCTCGAGGAACTCCATCCACGCGTCGATCGGGTCCTCGCCGGGCGCCAGGTCGCGACCCGGGGGTGGCTGGATGACGTAGTGCAGCACCTCCGCCCAGAACCTGCTCTGGGCGATCGGGTCGGCGCAGTCGAAGGTGACCTGGAAGGTGCGGCTCATGCGGGCTCCTCGATGCTGGTCGGGCGGTGGGCGTAGAGGTCTCGGAGCAGGGAGATCTCGGCTCCGTGGTGGATCATCTCGCGGTTGATGTGGAGCACCAGTGCCGCCAGGGGGTACGAAGCGAACGGGCCCTCGGCCTCTCCGCACGGGCGGGCGAGTGCCTCGTGGTCGAGCCCACGCACCCCGGCCGACCACACGGCGTACTGCTCGTCGAGCGCGGCCAGGGACGCAGCCGCAGCGCCGGCGTAGGGCCAGGTCTCGTAGTCCGCAGGCGCACCGCCGAGATGGCTGGCGTTGCGCATCGCGAGCACCTCGACGGTCAGGTGCGCGACCCGCCAGGCGATGGTGGTCACCGGAGCCGGCGCCGGCTCGTCCGGGGCGTCGTCGCGCTGCCAGGGGCCCGAGCCGATCGGACTCGGCGAGGTGCAGGTGCCGCGGGGTCGGATGCTCCAGCAGTCGGCGACCGGCTCCCAGAGGTGCTCCTCGTCGGTCAGCCCGTCCAGCCGTGGGCGGAACAGGTGCTGCCAGTGGAAGTCCAGCTGGTCGTGGAGCTGGGCCGTCCAGTCCACCGCCGTCACGCGTCCACCTCGGTGGCCGGCTGCCAGGCCTCGATGAACGGCAGGTCGGCGAGCCCCTCCCGAGCCGCCACCAGCGCGTACATGGTGGCCCCGTCGAGGGTCTCGCGGATGATGTCGCCGTGCCCTGCGTGGCGCGACAGCTCCTCCATCAGGTGCCACCAGATCCAGCGCACCGACCAGGGTGGCCCGTCCGTCGGGAACCACGGCGCGTCGGGGACCGGGACCACGGTGCCGAGGTCGATCCGGCGTACTGCGTCGAGCACGGCCGCGGACGCTTCCGCATGCGCCGCCAGCACGTCGTCGAGCGAGTCGGACTCCTCGAAGCGGAAGCTCTCGAGGTAGGCCGCTTCGTCCTCCGGCGTCTCCTGGACCGGCCCCGGGGCCGCCTCGGCCTTCGCCAGCCAGGACAGCTGGACGTCGGTGACGTGCTTGACCAGCGCGCCGAGGCTGAGGGACGACGCGCTGGGGGACCGGGCCGCCTGGGCGGCGGTGAGACCGTGGAGCAGGGCCGGGAAGGCGTCCTGGGCCTGGCCCAGGAAGCCGATGATCGCGTCGGTCTCGTTCGCGACCGGGGGAGCGTGCAGCGCCATGAGAGGGTCCTCTTTCGGTGACGGGGTCGTGGTGGTTGCCTCCAGCCTCAGCGGCAAACAGGACAGTTCCTGTCCGCAACCTCTGACAGACTGCCGGGCATGGCCGAGACCACCGAACGCGTGCTGCACCTCCTGGGGCTGCTCCAGCAGCGCCCGGTGTGGACCGGCCCGGAGCTGGCCGAGCGGCTGGGGGTGACCACCCGCAGCATTCGGCGCGACGTCGAGCGGCTGCGTGGCCTGGGCTACCCCGTGCAGGCGGCGCAGGGCGTCGGCGGCGGCTACCAGCTGGGCCGGGGCAAGGGCCTGCCGCCGCTCCTGCTCGACGACGCCGAGGCGGTGGCGGTGGCGGTCTCCCTGCGGCTCGCCGCCGGGGGCACGGTCTCGGGGGCCAGCGAGGCGGCGCTGCGCACCCTGGCCAAGCTCGACCAGGTGATGCCGCCGCGGCTGCGCGGCGAGGTGCGGGCGATCCACGAGGCGACGCAGACCCTCGACAGCGGGCAGGCCACGGTCGACGGCGAGGCCCTGCTCCGACTGGCCCGAGCCGTGCGCGACACCGTCCGGGTGCGCTTCGACTACGAGGCCCGCGACGGCACTCCCAGCTCCCGGACGGTGGAGCCGGTGGGCCTGGTGGCCACGGGCCGGCGCTGGTATCTGATGGCGTACGACGTCGACCGCGACGACTGGCGCACGTTCCGGCTCGACCGGATGGCCGAGGTGGAGGCCTCGACGTGGCGGTTCAGGGCGCGCGAGCACGAGGATCCCGCCGCCTATGTGCAGCGCTCGGTGACCCGCTCGGCGTACCACGTCGAGGCCCGGGTCCTGGTCCACGCCCCGCTCGCCGAGGTCGCGGAACGCACCAGCGTCCGGGCGGTCACGCTCACCGCCGTCGACGACCGGACGACGCTGCTGGAGGCCGGTGCGGAGAGCCTGCAGGGGCTGGCCTTCCACCTGTCGTGGATCGGCTTCGAGTTCGAGGTTCAGGAGCCCGCCGAGCTGCGCGAGGTGCTCGCGACGATGGGCCGCCGGGCGCTGCGCGCTTCGGCAGACCCGGCCGCCGAAGCGCCGTAGGGTCGACCCATGGAATGGGTCGTCGTGGGCGTGGTCGTGGTGGTCGTGCTGCTCGGCCTGGTCGTCGTACGGCGCCGACGGCTGGAGGCCGAGGAGCACGCTCGCCGGGTCGGGCCCGGCTCCGACGGCGCACCGGGCGACGGCGAGCGGCGCTGACGTGCGCGCCGTCCTGCTGACCCTGCTGCTCCTGCTGGTCGGTGCCCCGGCCACGGGCGGAGCGGCGCAGACGATCACCCTGCCGCCGACCGGCACCGACTGGGACTACCAGCTCGGAGGCGCGCGCCCGGTGCCCGCTCACGTCGGCATCGTCGAGCGCGACCGGCGAGCCGCGCCGGTGGCCGGGAAGTACGACATCTGCTACGTCAACGGCTTCCAGACCCAGGCCGACGAGAAGGCCTTCTGGCACCGACATTGGTCGCTGGTGCTCAAGCGCCACGGAACGCCCGTGGTCGACTCGGTCTGGGGCGAGTGGCTGCTCGACCTGCGCACCTCGGCCGAGCGGCACGCGCTGGCCGACATCATGGGCCGCTGGACCGACCGCTGTGCAGCCGACGGCTACCAGGCCGTGGAGTACGACAACCAGGACTCCTTCACCCGCAGCCACCACCTGCTCACCTCCGCGGACGCCAACGCCTACTCCAGGCTGCTGGTGGCCCGCGCCCATGGCGCCGGCCTCGCGGCGGCGCAGAAGAACCGCGCCGGCTGGGACGGCACCACGGTCGGCTTCGACTTCGCCGTGGCCGAGCAGTGTGGGCAGTACCACGAGTGCAGCAGCTACGTGAAGCACTACGGCAGCTCGGTGCTCGCGGTGGAGTACCGCGACAAGGCGTTCGCTCACACCTGCACGCACTGGTCCGACCGGATCGCGGTGCTACGACGCGACGTCGACCTCACCCGGCACGGCACCCGCCGCTGGTGCTGAGCGCGGCCTCGGCCGGAGGCTCTGGAAGACTGGCTGCGTGACCGAGCCTGGCCCGCCGTACACCCGAGCGATCGGCGACCACGGCTCCCGGGTGGTCTTCCTGCACGGCCTGTTCGGGCAGGGGCGGAACTGGACGCAGGTCGGCAAGGCGCTCGCGGAGCGGCACCGGGTGCTGCTGGTGGACCTGCCCCACCACGGCCACTCGGGCTGGGAGCCGGACTTCGACTACCTCCGGGTCGCCGACCGGGTCGCCGGGCTGCTGAGCGAGGACGACCCCGTTGCGCTGGTCGGCCACTCGCTCGGTGGCAAGGTGGCGATGGTGCTGGCGCTGCGGCACCCCGAGCTGGTCGAGCGCCTCTGTGTGGTCGACGTGTCGCCGGTGACCTACGACCACCTCACCGAGTTCGAGGGCTACGTCGCCGCGATGCGCGGCCTCGACCTGTCGTCCCTGACTCAGCGGGGTGACGCGGACGCTGCCCTCGAGCCGGCCGTGCCCGACCCGACGGTCCGGGCCTTCCTGCTCTCGAACCTGCGCCGCGACGGCGACGGGTGGCGGTGGCAGGTCAACCTGGAGGTGCTGGGCCGGGCGCTCCCGGAGATCGGTGGCTGGCCGGAAGCCGCCCTCGCCGGCCTCCCGGCGTACGACGGTCCGGTGCTGTGGGTGGCGGGCGCAAGGTCGGGCTACGTGAAGCCGGAGTACGCCGAGGCCATGGACCGCTGGTTCCCCGGCAACCGCAAGGTGAGCATCAAGGACGCCGGCCACTGGGTCCACTCCGAGCAGCCCGGGGTGTTCCTGGAGGTGCTGCGGCGGTTCGTCGAGGGAGGCTAGCGAGTCGGTCCTGGATCGCCGGCGGTCAGCCGGCGTACTGGACGCGGAGCCTCTCGCACCCCTTCAGCACGATCCCCGGGAACACGTCGTTGGTGATCACCACGTCGCGGCCCGGACCGCAGGCGATCACGACGCCGGGCACGAGGTAGTCCGCGTAGACGGTGTCGTTCCCAGGCCCGGCGTCCACGCGGTCGTGATGGCTGGCGTAGATCACGTCGTCACCCGGGCCGCCGTGGAAGGCATCGACGGTGGTGTCGAGCTTCCGGCCGGTGCCGACGCCGGAGTAGTCCCTCAGCTCGTCGGCGCCCGGCCCGCCGCGGATGACGTCGGTGCCGCGCAACCCGTCGATGACGTCGCGGCCCGCCGTCCCGATCAGCACGTCGTCCCCGTTGGTGCCCCGCATCCTGTGCTCCACGACTGCCCGAGAGGTCGGTCGGCTGGACGGCGTCGTGACGGACGCCGCCGTGCCCGGCGGGTGGCCGGACGGCTCGACCGAGGCGGCGCTGCTGCACGCCGCGAGTGCCGCGACGGCGAGGAGCCAGCACGGAGAACGCCACCGCATCCGGACCCTCCTCACTCGTGGCCTCGGTGCTGGGACGACGGCTCGGATTGTTAGGTTGCGGAGGATGACCTCGGAGATCCCCTTCAGCCCGCTCCCGCTCGACCAGTCGGACGTCCGCTACCTGCACGGTCCCGACTCGACCGTCCAGGACGGCGTGCCGACTGGCAGCATCACCGAGCTCGAGTGGAACGCGAGCAGCGTCTATCCCGGTACGTCGCGCCGGGTCTGGGTGTACGTGCCGGCGCAGTACGACCCGGGCGAGCCGGCGTCGCTGATCGTCTTCCAGGACGGAGAGTGGTACCTCGACCCCGACGGAGAGGTACGCGGCGCGGTCGTGCTGGACAACCTGATCCATCGTGGTGACCTGCCGGTCACGATCGCCGTGTTCGTGGACCCGGGCGTCTTCGCCGACCGCACCGACCCCGACGAACGCAAGAACCGCAACGCCGAGTACGACGCCTTCGACGAGCGCTACATCACTTTCCTGGTCGAGGAGATCCTCCCCGAGGTCACCGGGCGCTGGTCGATCACCGACGATCCGGCCCGACGCGGCGTCTGCGGCGGCAGCAGCGGCGGCAACTGCGCCTTCACCGCGGCGTGGCTGCGCCCGGACGTCTTCGGCCGCGTCATCTGCTCCCTGTCCAGCTTCGCGCAGATGCCCGGCGGGAACCCCTATCCCGCGCTGATCCCCGTGTCGCCGCGCAAGCCGCTGCGCGTCTTCATGCAGGCCGGTCACCGCGACCTCGGCTGGAACGAGCCGGAGGGGAACTGGCTGGCCGAGAACCTCCGGGTCGCCGCGGCGCTGGCCGAGGCGGAGTACGACGTCCGCCTGGTGCTGGGGGACGGCGGCCACAGCCCCAACCACCTCGGGGTCCTGCTGCCCGACGCCTTGCGCTGGGTGTTCCGGGCTGCGGAGCCGGCGGAGAGCTGAGCAGCACTGGCGGGTCGACCCTCACGCCCCGAGGGCGAGGTGGGGGGTCAGCGCTGGCGGGCGCGGTAGGCCGCGACCGCGGCCCGGTTGCCGCACGTCGTACTGCAGAAGCGGCGGGAGCGGTTGCGGGAGAGGTCGAGCACGACCCCGTCGCAGTCGGGGTCGGCGCAGACGTCGAGGCGCGACATCTCGTCGGCCCGGATCACGTCGACCATCGCCATCGCGGTCTCGACCGCGATCCGGGTGGCGACGGGGGCGTCCATGGCGACGGCGTGGATGTGCCAGTCGTAACCCGAGTGACGCGCGAGCTGGGGGAGGGCGTGCGTCTCGGCGAGGAGCTCGTTGACGAGCGTGGCGGCGGTGTCGCGGTCGCTGGTCAGCAGCGTGCGCAGGCGGGGCCGCAGCTCGCGGACGGCCTCCAGCTCTCCCGAGTCGCCCCGCCGGGCTCCGGTGTTGTCGTACTCGTCGAGGAAGAGCTCGAGGTCCTCGCCCGTGGTCAGGGTGTCCGGCTCGAGGGCGGAGTTCGCCAGCGCGACCGCGGCCTTCAGTGACATCTCCGCGTCATGAGTGAAAAGCACGTTGACAGATTACACGAGTCACACGTAGCGTCATCTGCCATGACGACGTTGACCCATGACCAGCAGGTCACGCGTCAGCGCCGTACCGGCGCGGGCCTGGCCTTCGCCGTGGTCGCGGCGGCCTCGTTCGGGCTCTCCGGTGCCCTGGCCGCCGGCCTGCTCGACGCGGGCTGGTCGCCGGGCGCCCTGGTGCTCTGCCGGATCGGTGTCGGCGCCCTGGCCCTGTCCGGGCCGGCCCTGGTCGCGCTGAGGGGTCGCTGGCACCTGCTCCGCAGCAACGCCGGCTTCCTGCTGGCCTTCGGCCTGGTCGCCGTCGCCGGCTGCCAGTTCTCCTACTTCAACGCCGTCGCCCGGCTCCCGGTGGCGGTGGCGATCCTGGTCGAGTACGCCGCGCCGGTCGCGGTGATCGGCTGGCTCTGGGCCCGGCACGGCCAGCGGCCCGGGCGGGTCACCCTGACCGGGGCCGCGGTGGCCATCGCCGGGCTGCTGCTGGTGCTCGACGTGTTCTCGGTCGGCTCGGTGGACGGGATCGGCGTGCTCTGGGCGCTGGGCGGCATGGTCGGCTGTGCGTTCTTCTTCGTGGTCTCGGCGGGCGAGGACAACGGCCTGCCCCCGATCGTGCTCGCGGCCGGCGGCCTCGTCGTCGGCACCGTCGCCCTGGGGCTGGCCGGCGCCGTCGGGCTGGTCGACCTGTCCGCCACGGCCGGGGACGCGACGTACAACGGCGTGGACGTGCCGTGGTGGCTGCCGGTGCTGGCGCTCGGTGTGTTCACCGCCGCGGTGTCCTACGTCTCCGGCATCCTGGCCAGCCGCGCCCTCGGTGCCCGGGTCGCGTCGTTCGCGGCCCTGCTCGAGGTGCTGTTCAGCGTGGTCTTCGCGTGGCTCCTGCTCGGCCAGCTGCCGGGGCTGCTCCAGCTCGGTGGCGGCCTGTTGCTGCTCACCGGCGTCGTCATCGTGCGCGCCGGCGAGCCCCGCGTCGCCGGCGTCGAGGTCGTCGTCTCCGGCTAGGGCTACCGGCCGCGCCACCGCGGTTCGCGCTTCTCGGTGAACGCGCGCGGTCCCTCGACGGCGTCCTCCGACCGCTGCATCCGGGTGTACGACGTGAGGTCGCCGGCCCGCAGCCGGGCGTAGCCCTCGCGGACGTCGAGCCCGGCGGTGGCGGCCAGGATCTCCTGGATCGCCGCGACCGCCAGGGGCGCGCCGGCGGTGATCTCGGCCGCCAGCGCCAAGGCCGTGTCCATCAGCTCGGCCGAGTCGACGATCCGGTTGGCCAGTCCCCAGCGACCCGCCTCGGCGGCCGTCATCCGGCGCCCGGTCAGCAACAGCTCGCGGGCGATCGCCTCCGGGAGACGACGCGGGAGCCGCAGGAGTCCGCCCGCGTCGGCCACCAGCCCGACCCGTACCTCGGGCAGGCCGAGCTGGGCGTGCTCGGCCACCACCATCAGGTCGGCGGCCAGCGCCAGCTCCAGCCCCCCGCCCAGGGCCAGCCCGTTGACCGCGGCGATCACCGGCTTGGTCCGGCCGAAGAGCTCGGTCAGGCCGGCGAAGCCGCCGGGTCCGTGATCGGCGTCCACGGCCTCGCCCGCCGCCGCGGCCTTGAGGTCCCAGCCGGCACAGAAGAAGCGGTCGCCCGCGCCGGTCACCACCCCCACGCGCAGGTCCGGGTCGCGCTCCAGCCGGGTGAAGGCGTCGTGGAGCGCGTGGCTGGTCGCCACGTCGACGGCGTTGGCGCTGGGCCGGTCCAGGGTGACGACCAGCACGCCGTCGAGCACCTCGGTACGTACGTCCACCATGCCCAGCAGCTCCTTCGGGTCGTCCGGTCAGCCGACCGGGCCAGCCAAGCGGATCAGCGCGTCCACCGCCACCGCCCCCTCCGCGAGCACGAGCAAGGGGTTGACCTCGACCTCGACCAGCCGGTCGGCGTGGTCGATGGCGAAGGCCGCGATCGCCTCGATGGCTTCGACCGCCGCGGCCAGGTCCGCGACCCGACCACGATGGCCGGTGAGCAGCGGACCGATCCGCAGGCAGGTCAGCGCGGCGCGGATCTGGGGGCGGGTCGCGGGCAGCAGCAGCGTCGCGGTGTCGTCGACGAGCTCCACCAGCACGCCGCCCGCGCCCACGGTCAGACCCAGACCGAGTCGAGGGTCGCGCTGCACGCCGACCAGGAGCTCGATCAGGGCGCCGGGCACCATCCGTTCCACCAGGAAGCGGTCGGCGACCCGGGCGAGCCCGACGGCTGCGCGTCGCACCGCGTCCTCGGAGTCCAGGCCGACCACCACGCCGCCCACGTCGGACTTGTGGGCCAGGCCGGGCGAGAGCGCCTTGAGCACCACCGGGTAGCCGAGCCCGGTGGCCAGGGCGGGCAGCTCCTCCAGGTCGTCGGTGACCGCCGAGGCCGGAACGCTCAGCCCGTACGACGTCAGCGCAGCCTTGGCGCGTGCCTCGTCCCAGGCGGTGTCGCCGTCGGGCCCGACCTCGAGCGGACCGACTGTGGGCAGCGGCACGATCGTGTCGACCGTCTCCTGCGCCTCACCGACCCGGGCCGCCAGGGCGATCGCGGTGAGGGCGCTGCTGATCCCCTGCATCGGGGCGATCCCCGCATCGAGCAGTCGCCGACCGAGGTCCTCGGGCATCGACTCGGGCAGCGAGGACACCACGCACGTGCGCGCGCCGGTCGCGCGATGGGCGGCCTGCCAGGCCGCGACGGTGGTCTCGAACTCACCGACGTCGCAGCGGTCACTGCGCGGGAAGTCGAGCATCAGCAGGTGCTGGTCGAGACCGGCGCCGAGCAACGCCGTGAAGCACTCGGTCAGCCGGTCGGCGTCGCCCCAGATGTAGGTGTGGTAGTCGAGCGGGTTGCGGACCGAGACCCGGTCCCCGAGCACGTGGTGCAGGCGCGCCCGCACGGCATCGGGCAGCGCCGGCATGGTGAGCCCGGTCTGGTGCGCCAGGTCGGCGAGCAGCGCGGCCTCGCCGCCCGAGCAGCTCGCCGACGCGATCGTCGTACCGGGCCGGGCGCCGTGGACGTGGAGGAGCTTGAGGGTCTCCAGGAAGGTCTCCACGTCGTGGACCCGGGCGATCCCGAGCCGCGCGAGGAGTGCGTCGACCAGTACGTCGGAGTCGGCCAGGGAGCTGGTGTGGCTCAGTGTGACCTGGGCCCCGAGCTCGGAGGAGCCGGACTTCAGGGCAACGACCGGCACCCGCCGACGCAGCGCCTCGATCGCCACCCGCGAGAAGGCCGCAACCTCCGGGATCTCCTCCAGGCACAGGCCGATCGCGGTGACCCGTGGGTCGTCGAGCATCGCCTCGACCAGGTCCACGACGCCGGTCACGGCCCCGTTGCCGATGGTGACGAGGGCCGCGATCGGGAGCGATCGTCGGTGCATGGTGAGGTTCTCCGCGATGTTGCCGCTCTGGGCGATCAGGGCGACCCCGCGCTCGACCCGGACCCCACCGTGCTGCTCCGGCCACAGGGCCACGCCGTCGAGGTAGTTGACCAGGCCCAGGCAGTTGGGCCCGATCAGGGCAAGGCCTCCGGCCGCGGTGACCAGGTCCCGCTCGAGCCGCGCGCCCTCCTCGCCGTCCTCGGCGTACCCCGACGCGTGGCAGACCACGCCGCCGACACCGAGCCGGGCCAGCTCGCCGACCACCTCGACGGTGCGCTCGCGGTTCACCGCCACGAACGCCGCGTCCGGCACGCCGGGCAGCGCCGCGAGGTCGGGGAAGCAGGCGATCCCACCCAGCCGCTCGCGGCCGGGGTGGACCGGCCAGATCTCACCGGTGTAGCCGATCGCCCGGCACTGCTCGACGGCGACCTCGGCCGGGCGCCCGCCGATCACGGCCACCGTGCGGGGGTCGAGCAGACGTTGGAGAGGGGTGCGGAGGTTCTCGGCCACCCGGCGTCAGCCGCCCAGTGGGCGCAGGAGGGCGCGGCTGATGATGTGGCGCTGGATCTCGCTGGTGCCGTCCCAGATCCGTTCCACGCGCGCGTCGCGCCAGAAGCGCTCGATCGGCAGCTCGGTCATCAGGCCCATGCCACCGTGGATCTGGAGGGCGGCGTCGGTGATCCGGCCCAGCGCCTCGGAGGCGAAGACCTTCGCCATGGCCGCGTCCTGGTCGGTCATCGTCCCCCGGTCCAGCTTCCACGCGGCCCGCATCGTCAGCAGCCCGGCGGCCTCGAGCTCGGTCGCCATGTCCGCGAGCTGGAACCCGACGCCCTGGAAGCGCCCGATCGGCTGGCCGAACTGCTCGCGGTCCGCGGCCCACCGCAGCGTCATCTCCAGCACCCGCCGGGCCCGCCCGACGCTGGTCGCAGCGACCGTCAGCCTGCTGGCGCCGAGCCACTGACCCATCAGGTCGAAGCCGTGACCCTCCTCGCCGAGCCGGTTGGCCGCGGGGATCCGGCAGCCGTCGAAGACCAGCTCGCTGTGGTGGTAGCCGCGGTGCGAGACGCTGTCCGGGCCGGGACGCACGGTCAGGCCGGGAGTGTCGAGGTCCACCAGGAAGCCGGTGATCAGGTTCACCGACCGGCCGCGGACCTCCTCGGTCCCGGTCGCGGCGAACAGCACCACGAAGTCGGACTTGTCGGCATGGCTGATGAAGTGCTTGGTGCCGTCGACCACGTAGTCGTCGCCGTCGCGGACCGCTCGGGTGGTCATCGAGCGGACGTCGGAGCCCGCCCCCGGCTCGCTCATCGCCAAGCAGTCGTAGCGCTCGCCGCGGACGGCCGGCAGGAGGTAGCGCTCACGCTGGTCGCCCTCGCACGCGAGCAGGATGTTGCTGGGCCTGGCGACCAGCCACTGCAGGGCGTAGCTGGCCTTGCCGAGCTCGCCCTCGGCGAGGGTCATCGCGACGGCGTCGAGCCCGCCGCCGCCGAGCTCCTCGGGCATGTTCGCGGCGTGCAGCCCGGCCGCGATCGCCCTGGTCCGGATCTGGGTGACCAGCTCCGGTGGCACGTCGCCGGCCCGCTCCACCGCCTCCTCGTGGGGGTAGAGCTCCCGCGTGACGAACGTGCGTACCGTGTCGACGATCGCGCGCTGCTCGTCGTCCAGGCCGAAGTCCATGACCGCTCCCTATCGTTGCTGTGCCGGGTCGTCGTTGGTCGTACGCCGGATGCCCATCGGTCTGCCCACCACGTCGGGTCGGGGCAGGACCCCGTGCGCCTCGGCGATCCTGTCGAGCCGCCGGAGCAGCTCCGGCGGCAGGTCGGTGGAGCGCCCAGCCGCGGTGTCGACGTGCACCAGGAGCTGCTCGGCCTCGGCGAGCACCAGGCCGGTCTCGCCGTCGCGCATCTCGTGGAAGACATGCAGCCGACGCCGGTCGTGGTCGAGCAGCTGCACGGTCATCGCCAGGGGCTCGCCGAGTGAGACCTCGTGCCGGTGGTGCAGGTGGGTCTGTGAGGTGTAGAGCGAGTGTCCGCCCGCCCGGTAGGCCTCGTCGATCCCGAGGAACCGGAAGAAGGCGTCGGCGCTGTCACCGAAGGCGAGCAGGAAGCACGACTCGCTCATGTGGTCGTTGTAGTCCATCCACTCCGGGGGAGCGGTCGTGCGGTGCAGCCGCAGAGGCGCCTCGATCGGTGCCGCGTCGTCCCAGACTGCGGGGCGTCCCTCGTACGGCGTGGTGACCCGGCGACCGGTCGGCTCGGTCACGGCCGGGACCCGACGCCGAGCCCGAGGTGCGCCGGGCGCGGGAGCCCGGCGTGCGCTTCGAGCATCGCCTCGACCCGGGCATAGCGGTCGTCGGGGATCGGGGCCGTGCGCCCCGCGACGGTGTCGACGTGCAGGTACAGGCTCTCCCCGGTGGCTGCGAGCTGCCCGTCCGCGGACAGCTCGGTGTGCAGGCGCAACCGCTTGCGGTCCGCTTCCACCAGGATCGTCGCCGCGGTCAGCACCTGCTCGGAGGCGACCTCGGCGAGGAAGCGCAGGTGGGTCTCGACGGTGAACATCGACGCCCGGTGGCTGGACCGGTAGTCGGCGCTGAGGCCGAGACTCTCCAGCACCAGCTCGTGCGCGGCGCTGAGCACGACCGCGTAGCTGGCGTCGTTCAGGTGGCCGTTGTAGTCGAGCCACTCGGCGCGGACCGGCTGTCGGTAGGCGGTGAACGGCGGGCCGGCGGCGGGGCCGCTCTCAGGCATCGTCACCACGGTGTCGCTCGAGAAGCAGCAGCAGGTCGACCAGGAACGCGTCGCGCCTCCGCTCCAGCTCGGACACCGTGCGGTCACCGGCCTGCGCCACCGCCCCTGCGACCACGCGGTCGCGCAGGTCGGGAGTCAGGACCGGAGCCTCGAGCCGCGTCCAGGGCTCGAGCAGCGCGGGACCGAAGTGGTCGAGCATGTGCGCCATCCCGCCCTGGCCCCCGGCGAGGTGGAAGGTCAGCATCGGCCCCATGATCGCCCAGCGCAGGCCCGGCCCGTGGACGATCGAGTCGTCGATCTGCTGGACCGTCGCCTGGCCGGAGTCGACCATGTGCAGGGCCTCGCGCCACAGCGCCTCCTGGAGCCGGTTGCCGACGAAGCCGGGCACCTCCTGCTCCATGGTCAGCGCGGTCTTGCCGGCCGCGGTGTAGAACTCGTCGGCCCAGGCCACGGCGTCCGCGTCGGTCTTCCGCCCGCCGACCACCTCGACCAGCGGGATCAGGTAGGGCGGGTTGAACGGGTGGCCGACCAGGAACCGACCGGGGTGCACGCAGTCCACCGCCATGTCGGTCATCAGCAGGCCCGAGGTGCTCGACGCGACCACGACGTCCGGGTCGGTCAGCCGGTCGATCTCGGCGAGCAGGGCGACCTTCTTCTCCAGCACCTCCGGCGACGACTCCTGCACGAAGTCGGTGTCGGCCAGCGCTTCCGCGAGGGTGTCGGCCCACCGCAGCCGGGCGCGGTCGGCTCCCGGCGCCAGGCCGAGGCGTTCCAGCGACGGCCACGCCGTGTCGAGCAGTCCGGACAGGCGGGCCTCCGCGCCGGGTCCCGGGTCCCAGGCGACGACGTCGTACCCCCGGCGCAGGAAGTGGGCGGCCCAGCCGCCCCCGATGACTCCGGTGCCGATGACGGTGACGGTGCGTACGGCGTCCGGTGCCGGTCGTGCTCCGGCTGGGCTCACCAGCCGACCTGGTCGAGGCCCTTGAGCCCGAGGATGGCCCGCGCTTCCTCCGGGGTCGCGACCTCGATCGAGAGCTCGGTGAGGATCCTGCGGATCTTGGCGACCTGCTGGGCGTTGGACTCGGCGAGCTCACCGCGCCCGATGAACAGCCCGTCCTCGAGCCCGACCCGCACGTGGGACCCCATCACCGCCGAGGCCGTGATCATCTCGAACTGGTGGCGGCCGGCGCCGAGCACGGACCACTCGTAGGCGTCACCCAGGAGCCGGTCGGCGGTCGACCTCATGTGGGCGAGGTGTTCGACCGTGGCCCCGATCCCGCCCATCACGCCCATGATCGTCTGCAGGAAGATCGGCGGCTCGACGAGCCCGGCCTCGAGGTAGTAGGCCAGCGTGTAGAGATGGCCGATGTCGTAGGCCTCGTACTCGAAGCGCGAGCCGGTCTGCCGGCGGACGTCGGTGAGCATGTGCTCGATGTCGGCGAACGTGCTGACGAACGGCTCGACCCGGGTGCTCTCGAGATAGGGCTCCTCCCACTCGAACTTCCAGGACCCGGCGTACTTCGGGATCATCGGGAAGCTGCCGTAGTTGAAGGTCCCGAGGTTGAGCGTGCACAGCTCCGGGCGGGTCTGGTAGATCACGCGGAGACGGTCCTCGACCGACATCCCGGTGCCACCGCCGGAGGTGATCGAGACGACCGCGTCGGTGGAGTCCTTGATGCCCTTGAGGTAGTCCAGGAACACGGCGGGGTCCGCGGTCGGGCTGCCGTCGCGCGGGTCGCGGGCGTGGAGGTGGATGATCGCCGCGCCGGCCTCGACGGCCGCCACGGACTGCGCCACGACGTCCTCGACCGTGTAGGGGAGGTGGGGGGACATGGTCGGCGTGTGTGCCGATCCGGTCACCGCGCAGGTGATGATGACCTTGCGTGCCGCCATGGGGTGCTCCTGAGTCGAGACGTTCGTCGCACGATGCGAACGGTCGTCGCATCATGTGAAACGGTCTTCCTCGTCCGGCTCCCTGTCAAGAGCCCGCGCGGGTCAGCCCAGCAGCGCGTCCCGGACCTCCTCGGCGGCCTGCACGGCCACCGGCCCCAGCTCGGCGAAGCGGGCGGTGGGGACCCGGCTGACCGGCCCCCAGATGCTGAAGACGCCCAGCGGTCGCCCGTCCAGGTTCAGGATCGGCGCGGACACGCCGTACAGGGTCGGCTCCAGCTCCCCGGAACACTCGGCGTAGCCGCGCTCGCGGATGCCGGCGAGATCGGCCATCAGGACGTCGGGGTCGGTCACGGTGGTGTCGGTGAACCGGGGGAGCGGCAGGTCGAGCAGGCCCCGGGCCTCCTCCGCTGGGAGCCAGGCCAGGAAGGCCTTCCCGGTCGACGTGGCGTGCAGGGGCACCTCGCGGGCCACCCAGTTGATCGCCATCACCGACGGCGGCGCCACCTCGCCGACGTAGGTCACGCCGTGCCGGCCCGCCACCGCGAGGTCGGCGGTCTCCCCGGTCTGCTCCGAGACCCGTTCGAGCACGTGCCGGGTCCGGCGGACGAGCCCGTCGTAGCCTGCCGACGCGGACATCCGGATCATGGCCAGGCCGATCCGGTAGCGGTTGGTGCTCGGGTCGCGCTCGACGAGGCCGCGGGCCTCGAGGGTGCCCAGCAGCCGCCACGCCGTGGCCCGGTTGATCTCGCACCGGGTGGCGAGGGTGGTCACGGTCTCGCCGCGGGGAGCCGTGGCGGCCACGACCTCCAGCAGTCGCAGGGCGCGGTCCACGGACTGCACACGCGCCGGAGGCTCGACGTCCGAGTCGTCCACGCCGGTGTCCGTAGTGGTGGCCACGGGGTCATGGTGGCATGGGGCGTCGTCGGCGCGCAGGGCCCGCCGGGGCCGGGCCGTCATGAGCCCACGACCGCGGCCTCGGCGATCGCGGGCAGCGCGAGGTAGGACAGGTCGCGGCACTGGCGGTCCCACCAGGCATCGGCGTAGGGCCACGCCGAGGTCTTCACGACGACGGTACGACGGGGCCGGTCGACGTACACGAACTGGCCGCGCATGCCGTCGGCCATCACCCGGGTCCCGTCGGCGTCCAGCGGCCACCAGTGGTAGCCGAACCCGGCATGGGTCGTGATCGTGCTCGGCAGCCGACCGGGTGCCAGGAAGGAGAGCTCCGGGCGGCTGCTCGCCGCCACCCAGGCCGGGTCGACCACAGGGCTGCCGGCCCAGCTGCCGTCCACCTGCAGCCAGCCGATCCTCGCCCAGTCGCGGGCCGAGGCGGCCAGCGCGGCGGCCGCCATGGCCACACCGCCGCCCTCGACCGGCCCGTCCAGGCCGACCACGCCCGGCTGCTCGGCGCCGACGACCGACCACACCTCGGCAAGCGCGTCCGGGAACGACTGGCCGGTGGCCCGCTCGCGGACCCAGTCGAGCACCATCGAGTCCGGACTGCAGTAGGCGTAGCGCGTTCCGGGCTCGTCGCCCGCCGGGATACTCGCCAGTTGTTCGCGGATCCCGCCGGCACCGGCGCGCCAGCGGGCGATCATCCGCGACGCCTCGCTGTCGGGGTCGTGGTAGTCCTCGACCCAGCCGACGCCGGTGGTCATCGTCAGCAGGTGCCGCAACGTCACGTCCGCGTAGCCGCCACGGCGGAGCTCGGGGACGTGGTCGGCGACTCGTGACCCGAGCTCGAGCAGCCCGTCGCGCACGGCGATGCCGGTGAGCAGCGCGAGCGCCGACTTCGTGGCGGAGTTGCCCAGCAGCCGGTCCTGCGGGCCGACCCCGGCGGCGTACCACTCGTGGACGAGTACGCCGTCCACGACGACCACGCACGACGTGGCGGAGGTGGAGGTGAGGAAGTCGTCGAGACCCAGCTCGCGGCCGGCGCCGGCGAACCGGACGGCCAGGTGCCGGGGCTCGACCGGCCAGGGCTGCGGTGCCGGCGCCGGCACCTCCACGTGGTGGAAGCCACGCTGCGGCTCGCGGAAGGTGTCGAGGTCCTCGAGGTCGTCGTTGTTGCTCATGACGCACCCATTTCCGGGCAATTCAGCCCTATTACCCGCTGTCGCGCTTTTTATGCGCGTGATCCTTGACACGCAAGTGAACCGTACGTTCATCATGTGAACACTCGGAACAGGGCGATGCCGATCTTCGGCGGCGCCGCGGGCGACCGGCCAGCGATAGGGGCACGCAGATGACCGGAACAGACGACAAGCGTTGGCAGGTCGTCGAGAGGCAGGACGGCCTCTGGCTGCCCCTCTCGCGACGCAACCTCCTGATGGGTGCGGGCGGCGTCATCATGGCGAGCTCGCTGGCCGCGTGCGGCGGCGGCAGCGCCCCGGCCCCGGCCGGCGGCACGGACACGGCCGCCGCGGGCACGCCCAAGAAGGGGGGCGACTTCAAGCTCGGTGTCACCGGTGGTGGCTCCAAGGACATGATGGACGGCCAGAACATCGTCACCAAGCCCGACCAGGCCCGCCTGGTCTCGGCGTTCGAGACGCTGCTGGAGTTCGACGACAACTACCAGCTGCAGACCACCGGCCTGGCCGAGAGCGTCTCGGCGGACAACCCGAAGCAGTACACGATCAAGCTGCGCGACGGCATCACGTTCCAGAACGGCAAGCCGCTGACCGCCGACGACGTCATCTACTCGCTGCAGCGGATCGGCACGCAGGCCAACGGGCTGACCGGCTTCGCCGCGACCGCGACGATGGACATCAAGAACGTCAAGAAGATCGACAAGCTCACCGTGCAGCTGCCGCTGCTCACCGCCGACTCGACGATCCCGCAGACGCTGGCCAGCTACACCTTCGGCATCGTGCCCGTGGGCTATAAGGCCTTCAAGGGCGACGTCTCCACCCAGATCGGCACCGGCGCCTACAAGCTGAAGAGCTTCACCCCGGGCCAGCAGAGCGTTCACACGCGGTACGACGGCTACTGGCGCGAGTCGTACTTCGACAGCGTGACGATCATCGACTTCAGCGACTCCACCGCGCAGATCAACGCCCTCAAGGGTGGCCAGATCGACGCGATGACCGACCTGCCCGCCAACCAGGTCAACGCCGTGAAGTCGTCGGGTGTCGTGCCGCTGATCTCCCAGACCGGTGGCTGGATCCCGATCTGCATGGCGATCGACATGGCGCCGTTCAACGACCCGAAGGTCCGCCAGGCGATGCGGCTGATCGTCGACCGCCAGCAGATCCTCGAGCAGCTCGGGTCGGGCTACGGGCAGGTCGCCAACGACATCTACTCGCCGTTCGACGAGGGCTACAACAAGGACCTCCCGCAGCGCGAGCAGGACATCGAGCAGGCCAAGTCGCTGCTGAAGTCGGCGGGCAAGGAAGGCCTCACCGTCGACCTGCACACCACCAACGGCGCGTCCGGCATGGTCGAGCTGGCCAGCGTCTTCGCCTCGCAGGCCAAGGCCGCGGGCGTGAACATCACCGTGAAGAACGACCCCAACTACTACGGCGACGCCTACCTGAAGCTGGCGTTCTCCGTGGACTTCTGGGGTACGCGCGGCTACCTCAACCAGGTGCAGCAGGGCTCGCTGCCCAACTCGCCCTACAACGAGACCCACTGGCCGCCCTCGTCGGGCGAGGGCTCGAACTTCGGCGACCTGTACAAGCAGGCCCTGGCCGAGACCGACTCCGCCAAGCGGATCGAGATCGAGCACGAGATGCAGAAGGCGGAGTACGACACCGGCGGCTACATCATCCCCTACTTCAACAGCCTGATCGACGGTCACTCAGCCAAGGTCGCCGGGCTCTCGCCGAGCAAGGGGACCTTGAACCTGGCGGGCTTCGGTCACGGATTCCGAACCATCTGGTTCGCCTGAGTCCGGCGCCGCCTGATGAAGTTCCTGCGTGGCGGAGGGATCGCCGGTTTCATCATCCGAAGGGTGCTCCTCGGCCTCCTGGTGCTGTTCCTGGTCTCGGTCATCGTCTTCGCCTCGACCCAGCTGCTCGGCGACCCCGCGCGGGCGATCCTGGGCCGCGACGCGACGCCCGACCGGCTCGCCGCGCTCCACAAGCAGCTCCACCTCGACAGCTCCAAGGTCGGCCAGTACTTCCAGTGGCTCGGTGGTCTGCTGCACGGTGACCTCGGGACGTCGCTGGCGTCGTCGCAGCCGGTCTCCTCCGTGCTCGGGACCCGGATCGCGAACTCGCTGGTGCTCGTGGTGCTGGCGGCGGTCATCTCGGTGCCGATCTCGATCGCGATCGGCTCCTACGCCGCCCTGCGCCGCGAGAAGCTCTTCGACACGCTCTCCTCCAACCTGATGCTCCTGCTGGCGGCGCTGCCCGAGTTCGTGGTGGCGGTGCTGCTGGTGATCCTGCTGTCGACCAACGTCTTCCACGTGCTGCCGGCGACGAGTCCCGTCCCGCCCGGCACCCACGCCTGGGACTACCCCAACCAGCTGGTGATGCCGGTTGCCACGCTGGTGATCGCGGTGGCGCCGTACGTCTCCCGGATCATGCGGGCCTCGATGATCGAGGTGCTCGAGAGCGACTACGTCGAGATGGCGCGGCTCAAGGGACTGCCCGAGCGCACGGTGCTGATCCGGCACGCGCTGCCGAACGCGATCGGGCCGGTCTTCCAGGTGATCGCGATCAACCTGGCCTACCTCGCCGGGGGTGTGGTCGTGGTCGAGTCGGTGTTCAACTACCCCGGCATCGGCCTCGCGCTGGTCGACGCGGTGAGCAACCACGACATCCCCGTCGTCCAGGCGCTGGCGATGCTGATCGCGGCCGTCTACGTCACCTTGAACCTGCTCGCCGACGTGGCCACGATCCTGGTCACACCCCGACTGAGGACGCGACTATGAGCCAGACCGAGGAGGCACCCGCCCTGGCCGAGGGCGTCGACACCCCGACCCCGTCGGTGCGCTCCACGACGCTGCTCGCGCGCTCCCTGCGCCTGTGGCGCACGCGCATCGGGGCGGTTCTCACCCTGGCCCTGGTGCTGATCGCGATCTTCGGCCCCCTCGTGGCCCCCCACGGATCCGCCGAGTTCATCGCCGTGCCCTACACATCGGGCTCGGCGAGCGGGACGGTGTTCGGCACCGACTACCTCGGCTACGACGTGCTCAGCCGCTTCCTGTACGGCGGCCGCAGCATCCTCGTGATCGCCGTGGTCTCGACCGGCATCGGCGTGGTGTTCGGCGTCATCATCGGCCTGGTCGCTGCGTACGCCCGCAACGCGCTCGACGACATCCTGATGCGCCTGATGGACGTGATCATGGCGTTCCCCCAGATCATGCTCGCACTGGTGGCGGTGAGCCTGGTCGGCGCCAAGAACTGGGTGATCATCGTCGCGATCGCCCTGACCACCGCGCCACGCGTCGCCCGGGTCGCCCGCGGCGCGGCCCAACCGGTCGTCGAGCGCGACTTCATCGGGGCGACCGAGGCGATGGGGCTGTCCCGGGTGCGGATCCTGTCCGGGGAGATCCTGCCCAACATCCTCGGTCCGATGATGGTCGAGGCGACCCTGCGCCTGACCTACTCCATCGCAGTGATCTCGGCCCTGGCCTTCCTGGGACTCTCCGCCAACCCTGACGCACCCAACTGGGGCACGATGATCCAGAAGAACCAGGGCGCGCTCGCCTACGAGCCGTGGGGCGCGTTGCTGCCGATCCTCGCCATCGCCCTGCTCACCATGGGCACCGGCCTGATCGGTGACGGCATCGGCCGCACCGCCGCCGGCATCGACCGCGAACGGGGTGACGAGTGACCACCGACCAGCTGCCCCAGCAGGGCGTACCGAGCACCGGAGGGGAGGCCGCCGTCACCGTCCGCAACCTCCGGATCGAGACGACCCGCGGCGTGGCCGTCGTCCCCGACGCGTCGTTCGAGATCGCTCCCGGGGAGGTCCTCGGCGTGGTCGGTGAGTCGGGCTCCGGCAAGACCACCGTGGGCCTCTCGCTGCTCGGTCACGCCCGTCGCGGCCTGAAGATCACCGGCGGCACCGTGATGCTCGGCGACCGCGACATCCTGACGATGGGCGACTCGGAGCTGCGCCGGCTGCGCGGCTCTCAGGTCTCCTACGTCCCGCAGGACCCGGCGTCGTCGCTGAACCCGGCCCTGCGGATCGGCGTACAGCTCCGCGAGGTGCTCGAGGCGCACGGCCAGAACGACAACAAGACCAACGACGCCCGGATCGCGGAGATGATGCGCGAGGTCGCCCTCAGCGACGACCCGGCCTATCTGCGCCGCTACCCGCACCAGCTCTCGGGCGGCCAGCAGCAGCGGGTCGGCCTGGCGATGGCCTTCGCCAACCGGCCCCGCCTGATCATCCTCGACGAGCCGACGACCGGGCTCGACGTCACCACGCAGTCGACAGTCCTGTCCACGGTTCGCGACCTCGCCACCTCGCACGGCGTCGCCGCGCTCTACGTCACCCACGACCTGGCGGTGGTCGCCGCCGTCGCCACCCGGGTCGCGGTGATGTACGCCGGCCGGATCGTCGAGCTCGGTCCCGCCGACGTGCTGTTCGAGTCCTCGGGCCACCCCTACACGCGTCGACTGGTCGGTGCCATCCCACGCCTGACCGGTGGCCGAAGCCTGGTCGGCATCCCCGGGCACGCGCCGTCCCCGGGCAAGCGTCCCGGTGGCTGCGCGTTCGCGCCGCGGTGCCGGCTCCGCGTCGACGAGTGCGAGACCGCCGTCCCCGACATGCTCCAGATCACCCCCGACCACGCCTCCCGCTGCATCAAGGCGCTCGAGGTGGTCGACTTCAAGCAGGACGAGTACGGCGAGCCCGTCGCCCTCCCGGAGTCCGAGTCGGACCAGCCGGTGCTCAGCATCGAGAACGTCGTCGGCTACTACGGCACGACCGAGGTGCTGCACTCGATCAACATGACGCTGGAGCAGGGTGAGGTGCTCGCCATCGTCGGTGAGTCCGGCTCGGGCAAGACCACGACAGCTCGGGCCATTGCCGGTCTGCACCACGACTGGACCGGCTCGATCAGGCTCGGCGACACCGAGCTGGCCAAGTCCGCCCGCTCGCGCTCGACCGACGTACGCCGGCAGATCCAGTACATCTTCCAGAACCCCTACGGCTCGCTGAACCCCCGCAAGACGATCGGCGAGTCCGTCGGCCAGCCGCTCAGCGTGTTCGGCATCGCGTCCGGCAAGGAGGCCGAGACGATGGTGGGGGAGATGCTCGAGCAGGTGTCCCTCTCGGCGGCCTACGCCAGGCGCTACCCCGACCAGTGCTCGGGTGGGGAGCGGCAGCGGGTGGCCATCGCCCGCGCGCTGATCTCGAAGCCGTCGATCCTGATCTGCGACGAGATCACCTCGGCCCTCGACGTGAGCGTCCAGGCGGCCATCGTCGAGCTGCTCGGCAATCTCCAGCGCGAGCTGGGACTGTCGATGGTCTTCGTGACCCACAACCTGCCGCTGGTCCGCTCGATCGCGCAGAAGGTCGCCGTCCTGGCCGACGGCAACATCGTGGAGTACGGCGAGACCGCGGGGATGCTGGCCAACCCGCAGCAGGAGTACACCCGGCACCTGATCTCCGACACGCCGTCGCTGGAGACCGCGACCGGAGAGGTCCCGGCGGCCGCCCTTCCGCACGACCGGACGTCCCCCGAGTGACCGCTGCGGACCGGCCCGACATCCTGATCGTGATCGCGGACCAGCTGACGACTGCCGCCATGCCCTTCCACGGGAACGACGTCACGCGGGCGCCGGCGATGGCGGGGCTGGCCGAACGGGGCGTGGTCTTCGACAACGCCTACACCGCGAGCCCGCTGTGCACGCCGGCCCGGGCCTCCCTGATGACCGGGCTGCTGCCGTCCAACACCCACACCTACGACAACGCCGCCGGCTTCTCCTCCGAGGTGCCGACGTTCGCCCACCACCTGCGTGCGCTGGGCTACCGCACCGCCCTGTCCGGCAAGATGCACTTCTGCGGGCCCGACCAGCTGCACGGCTTCGAGGAGCGGCTGACCACCGACATCTACCCGGCCGACTACGACTGGACCCCCGACTGGGACTCCGACGAGCGGCCGCACTGGTACCACGACATGTCGTCGGTCACCGAGGCCGGCGTCACCATCCGCACCAACCAGCTCGACTTCGACGACGAGGTCGCCTTCGCCGCCGAACGCGGGCTCTACGAGCACATCCGCTCCGGTGACGAGCGGCCGTTCTGCTTCGTCGTCTCGTTCACCCACCCGCACGACCCCTACGCGATCCCCCAGGAGTACTGGGACCGCTACGACCCCGCCGACATCCCGATGCCGACGTACGGCTACGACGCGGCGGTCACCCATCCCCACGACGAGCGGCTGCGTGCGGTGTGCGCGATGGACGCCGTCGAGCTCACCGACGACATGGTCCGCGACGCGCGTCACGCCTATCTCGGGGCGATCTCCTACGTCGACGACCACCTCGCGCGGCTGCTGGAGATCCTGCGCGTGACCGGGCGGCTGGACAACACGGTGGTGATCCTGACCAGCGACCACGGAGACATGCAGGGCGAGCGTGGGCTCTGGTACAAGATGAGCTTCTACGAGGGCTCGGCCCGGGTGCCGCTCGTGGTCTCCGCCCCGGGCCGGTTCGCACCGTCCCGGGTGGCGTCCCCGGTCTCCACGATGGACCTGCTGCCCACCCTGGTCGGCATCGCGGGCGGCGAGGACGCCGCCGTCGCCGAGGAGCTGGACGCCGAGAGCCTGATGCCGCTGCTGACCGGTGAGCGCGACGACCGTGACGTGGTGGTCGGCCAGTACCTCGCCGAGGGCGCCGTCTCACCGATCGTGATGTACCGCCGCGGACCGTGGAAGCTGATCCACTCACCGGTCGATCCGGACCAGCTCTTCGACCTGTCGACAGACCCGCTGGAGCGCTCCAACCGGGCCGACGACCCGGCAGCCGCCGAGGTGCTGGCCGAGCTCCGCGCGGCGGTCGCCGAGCGGTGGGACCTCGCCCGCATCGACCGCGAGGTGCGCGAGAGCCAGCGTCGCCGCAGGATCGTGGGGGAGGCGCTCACCCACGGCCGGCCACCGGACTGGGACTACGCCCCGCCGTACGACGCGGCGCACCGCTACATCCGCAACCACACCGACCTCGGCGAGCTCGAGGCCGTGGCCCGCTACCCCTCGGTGCGCTCGCACGCCGACCTGGGGACCGAGCGGCTCTCCGAGCCGTAGGCGGACTCCTGGACTCCCACCGGCCCACCCGGGCGCCGGCAGGTCTCAGTCGAAGATCTGCGCGGTGCCCTCTCGCTGCATCGCGGCGAGCCCGTCCCGCATCGCCTGCAGGCGTTCCGGCGGATGCCCCACCCAGTCGACGAGCTCGCCGACCACCCGGATCGGCTCGCGGCTGCGGAAGGAGTGGGTCGGGTTGCCGGGGAACTTCTTGTCCGTGACGTTGGGGTCGTCCTCGAACTCGCCGACCGGCTCGACGACGTAGATCCGCCCGCTGCCGGGGCCTGCCGCGAGCTCGGCACCCCAGACGGCGGCGTCGAGGGTGGCGGTGAAGTAGATGTGGTTCATCGTCCGCCCGGTCTCGAAGTTCGACTCGCGGCCGGGCACCAGCAGGTCGCCGACCTCGAGCTCCGCCTTGGTGCCGTGCAGGTAGACGCCGTCCTGGTAGATCTCGAAGGGCACCGGGGCGCTGGTCGGGCTCATGGGCCGAGAATAGTTCTGCTCAGCCGTCGAGCCTGCGGAAGGCCTGGGTGACCAGCACCAGCTCGCCGGTCTCGTCGGAGGCGTCCACGTCGACGAGCGCCTCGATCACCCAGTCGTGGTGACCGGCAGGGTCGTGCACCGTCTGCGTGACCGGCCACGACCGCCCGGTGCGGTCGACCCGGAGCAGGTCGGGGCCGCGCGCGTCGGCGTCGAGCAGCACCCGGTCGTGCTCGGCGTAGTAGGCCTCGATGCCCTCGTCCCACGTGGAGCGCAGCATCACCACCTCGCCCGGGGGGTCCGTCCGGTCGGCGGCCGCGCGCTCCAGGGCCATCAGCCCGTCGAGGTCGTCGCGGGCCACCAGCTCGACCCGACGGAACATCGCGTTGCGGATCATCACCGCGAACGCCCGCTCCTGCTTGGAGATCGGCCGGGGGTTGTGGGGCAGCCGCTCCGCCTCGACAGCGTGTCGGTGGATCGCCTCGGGGTCGGTGAGCGCCTCCCACTCGTCGAGCAGCGAGGAGTCGGTCTGGCGCACGGTCTCGCCGAGCCACTCCGACAGCTCCTCGAGCTCGGGGGTCCGGTGGTGGTCCGGGACGGTCTGCCGCAGGGTCCGGTAGGCGTCGGTGAGGTAGCGCAGCACCAGCCCCTCGGAGCGGGCCAGCTGATAGCGCGTCACGAAGTCGGTGAAGCTCATGCCCTGCTCGTACATCTCCCGCACCACCGACTTCGGTGACAGGGCGTCCTCCGGCAGCCACGGGTGCGTCTGCCGGTAGATCGCGTACGTCGCCTCCAGCAGCTCACGCAGCGGCATCGGCCACGTGATCTCGTCGAGCAGCGCCATCCGCTCCTCGTACTCGATGCCGTCGGCCTTCATCTCGGCGACCGCGAGGCCGCGGGCGACGTACTGCTGCTGCGACAGGATCTGGCGCGGTGCCTCGAGAACGGACTCCACGACCGACACCAGGTCCAGGGTGTAGTCCTCCGACTCCGGGTCGAGGACGTCGAAGGCCGCCAACGCGAAGTGCGACAGCGGCTGGTTGAGGGCGAAGTCGACCGGCAGGTCGATGGTCAGCACGTAGCGCCGGCCGAGCTCGTCGAGCTCGTCGAGCCGGGTCAGCACCCCGGATCTCAGCAGGCTGCGGCCGAGCCGGAGGGCCCGCCGCGCGAGCTTGCGCCGGTTGGCCGGGCTCTCGTGGTTGTCGGTCAGCAGCCGCCGCAGGATCGGGAAGGCGTCGGTGTCGCGGGCGACGACGTTGATCAGCATCGCGTTGTCGACCTTCATCCGCGAGACGAGCTGCTCGGGGGTGCCGGCGACCAGCTTGTCGAACGTCTCCTCGGACCAGACGACCTCGCCGTCCGGCGGCTTCTTGCGGCGGTAGCCGCGCTGCCGCTTCGGGTCGTCACCGATCTTCTTCAGCGCGATCGCGTTGTCGATCACGTGCTCCGGCGCCTGCACGACGACGTACCCCATCGTGTCGAAGCCGGCCCGGCCGGCGCGGCCCGCGATCTGCATGAACTCGCGGGAGCGCAGGATCCGCTGCCGGGTGCCGTCGAACTTCGCGAGGCCGGTGAACAGCACCGTCCGGATCGGCACGTTGATGCCCACGCCGAGGGTGTCCGTGCCGCAGATGACGACCAGCAGCCCGGCCTGGGCCAGCTGCTCCACGAGACGGCGGTAGCGCGGCAGCATCCCGGCGTGATGGACGCCGATGCCACGGCGGACCAGCTTGTGCAGAGTCTTGCCGAAGCCGGCGCCGAACCGGAAGCCGACCAGTCGGGCGTTGATCGCGTCGCGGGCCTCGCGGGTGGTCTCGATCCCGGGCCTGACCGTGAGCAGCGAGGTGGCGTGCTCGACGGCGGCCGCCTGGGTGAAGTGCACGACGTACACCGGGGCCTGATGGCTCTCGATCAGCTCGGCAAGCGTGTCGGCGACGTGGGTCATCGCCCAGGAGAAGAGCAGCGGCACCGGGCGTTCGGCGTCGTCGACGACAGCGGTCGCCCGGCCGTTGCGCCGGGTCAAATCGGCTGCCAGCGCGCTGATGTCTCCCAACGTCGCCGACATCAGCACGAACTGGGCGCGGGTCAGCTCGAGCAGCGGGACCTGCCAGGCCCAGCCGCGGTCGGGCTCGGCATAGAAGTGGAACTCGTCCATCACGACGAGTCCGACGTCGGCGTCCCGGCCCTCGCGCAGCGCGATGTTGGCCAGCACCTCGGCGGTGCAGCAGATGATCGGTGCCGTGGAGTTCACCGAGGCGTCGCCGGTGAGCATGCCGACGTTGTCGGCGCCGAAGATCTCGCAGTAGGCGAAGAACTTCTCGCTGACCAGCGCCTTGATCGGCGCGGTGTAGAAGCTGACCCGTCTACCCGCGAGCGCCGCCGCGTGCGCCGCCACCGCCACCAGTGACTTCCCGGACCCGGTCGGGGTGGCCAGCACCACGTTGCTGCCACCGAGCAGCTCGATGATCGCCTCGTCCTGGTGCGGGTAGAGGGTCAGGCCCTGCTGGTCGACCCAGGCCGTCACCGCGTCGTACACGGTGCCGGGGTCGTCGGTGCTGGGGACCCAGCGCCCTCCGCCCACCTGCACCCGTGACCTCCTGTACGCGCCCGGGACCCGGCCCGACGACGGGGCGACAGTACCGTCAGGCCCCGGACGTCCCGCCGGCCGCGGCGTCGCGGCGTACGACGTACTCGCCGGCCCGCGTGAAGCCCACCACGCGACCCGTGGCCAGCTCCGGCGCCAGCGCCGCGCGCAGCGCCGAGCGCCACCGTCGCGCCAGGTCGGGGCTGTGCTGCCGCAGTCCTTCGATGTCGGCCGGTGTCGCCACGAGCACCCGCTCCGCGTCGGAGGCACGGGCGACGGGCGCCTCCTCCCGGCAGGCCAGGATGGCGGGGACGGTGCCGACCTCGGGCTCCGGTGCGGCAGGGTGCGGCGTCACGGGCCACTCCATCAGCAGCCGGTCCGACTCGTCGGACCCGTTGATGGCGTCCCCCATGGGGCCGTAGAAGTCGACGAGGTACTCGCCGGGAAGCGCACCGAGCTTGACGATGTTGAACCACGAGTTGCGGCGGACCAGCGGGTCACAGGTCCACGTGATCAGGCCGATGCCCCGGTCCAGCGCCCACTGCCGCTGGTGGGCCTTGAGCAGCGCTCCGACGCCACGCCCGCGCGCCGCGGCGGCGACTCCGGTCACGTGACTGTGCAGCGACCTCTCGCCGCGCTGCGCCAGGAACCCGACGGACGCCCCGACGAGGTCGCCGCCGACGTAGGCGCCGGCGACGTACCCGCCGGTGTGGGCGAGGACGCGCAGCACCTCCACGCCGAGCGGCGGGGTGCCCGTTCCCCAGACGCCCTCGAAGAACGGGTCGAGGGTGCGGCACTCGTCGAGGGTGCCCAGCTCCCGGATCTCGACGGCCGGGATCTCGCCGGTCATCGCTGCGCCAGCACGTCGCTGCCCACGCTCAGGTCGGCGAGCACCTCCGGGATCGGCGTGACCCCGAGGCCGGGTCCGGTCGGGACGGTCATCATCCCCTCGGCGTCCATCACGAACGGCTCGGTGACGTCGAGGCTGAAGAAGCGGGACGACGCACTGGTGTCGCCGGGCAGGGTGAACCCGGGCAGCGCCGCGAGCGCCACGTTGGCGGCCCGACCGATGCCGGTCTCGACCATCCCGCCGCACCAGACCGGCACCCCGCGCGCCACGGCCATGTCGTGGATGGCCCGGGCGCTCAGGTACCCACCCACTCGGCCGGCCTTGATGTTGACGATCTCGCAGGCGCCGTAGTCGATCAGGCTCTCGGCGTTGTCCGCGGACAGCACCGACTCGTCGAGGCAGACAGGGGTGCGCATCCGCTCGGCCAGCAGCCGGTGCCCGAGGTAGTCCTCCTCGTGGATCGGCTGCTCGACGAGGATCAGGTCGAACTCGTCGAGGCCGCTGAGGTGCTCGATGTCGCGGCGCGAGTAGGCCTGGTTGGCGTCGACCTGCAGCGGGATGTCCGGATGCCGCTCGCGGATCACGCGAACCGGCTCGAGGTCCCAGCCGGGCTGGATCTTGAGCTTGACGCGGCGGTAGCCCTCGGCGACGTAGCCGTCGACCTCACGCACGAGGGTGTCGATCGAGTCGTCGTCGGGGATCCCGGTCGAGACGCCGCAGGGAATCCGGGCGTGCACCGCACCGAGGTACGACGCGAACGACTCCCCGGAGGCGCGCAGCTGGGCGTCGATCACCGCGAGCTCCAGTGCGCCCCTGGCCATCGGGTGTCCGCGCACCGGTCCGAGCAGGGCCGGTACCTCCTCGGCGCCGAGGTCGCGACCCATCAACCTCGGGACCAGGTGGTCGCGCCACACCAGCAGGACCGCCTCGTTGAACTCGTGGCTGTAGAGCGGGTCCGGCGCGGCGACGCACTCGCCCCACCCGACGCCGAGGTCGGTGGTCACCTCGAGGAGCAGCACGTCCTTGGTGTACTCGGTGCCGAACGACGTCCGGAACGGCCGCACCAGGGGCAGGGCGCAGCGATGGGCGACGACGCGTTCGATCCGCACCGGGTCCTCCTGGTGGGTGGGGCAGGACCGTCCAGACGCACTCCGGGTGCGGCCCGGTCCCTCCGACCGGAGCCTAACGGTCCGGAGCCCCGGACAGCAGCGCTGACCGGCGCGGACCAGCCGGGCAGAATGTGCGCATGAAGGCGGATCTCACGGTCCTCGCGATCCCGGCGTTCATCGGGGCGATGGGCGCGGAGTACCTCTGGCAGCGGTCGCACCCGGTCGAGCCGGGCACGCGGGCCGGCGACTACCAGCTGGCCGACACCATGGCGAGCCTGGCGATGGGCGTGGGCAGCCTCATCGCGCCGTACGTCGCCGCCAAGGTTCTCGACCCGGTCACCCCCGGCGTCGGTCGGCACGGCCGGACGCTGCTGGCGCTCGGGGCGGCGACGGCGGCGCTGACCACGGTCGGCGACGTGGTGCGCCGGAGGCTCCGGGACGGCGGCCTGCCCGAGCCCCAGACGGTGCCCGCGGACGTGCGCGCCGTCCAGGAGGAGCTGGCCGGCATCCGGCTCGGGCCGGCGGTCGACCCCGGCCGCCGGGCACCGGTCGGCCCGGTCTTCCGGAAGGCGCACGCCGGACTGGCGGTCACGGCGGTGGCGTCGACGGCCCTGGTCGTGTCGACGACGTGGGCGGCGATGACGTCGGGCAAGCAGCTCTTCGAGCGTTCGCGCCTCGACCTCGGCACCGGTCCGTGGGCGTGGGGTGCGGCGATCCTGGGGTGGGACTTCATCTACTACTGGAACCACCGGGCCAGCCACGAGAGCCGCTGGCTCTGGGCGGTCCACGTCGTCCACCACTCGAGCGAGCGCTACAACCTGTCGACGGCGCTCCGGCAGCCGGTCGCGGAAGGCATCACCCTCAGCGTTCCTTACGGTCTGCTGGCCCTGGCCGGCGTCCGCCCGAGCCTGATCGAGCAGGCCCGCGGGATCAACCTGCTCTACCAGTTCTGGATCCACACCGAGGCGATCAGGAAGCTCGGCTGGGTCGAGCGGGTCTTCAACACCCCGTCGCACCACCGGGTGCACCACGGGTCCAACCGGCAGTACCTCGACCGCAACCACGGCAGCATCCTGATCATCTGGGACCACCTGTTCGGGACGTTCGAGGAGGAGGACGAGCCGGTCGTCTACGGGCTGACGAAGAACGTCGGCTCCTACAGTCCGGTCACCATCGCGAGCCACGAGTGGGCCGACCTGGCGTACGACGTCGCGTCGGCCCAGTCGTGGCGCGACCGGTGGTCCTACGTGCTGCGCCGGCCCGGTTGGGCCTACGGACGGCGGGTGGCCTGAGCCTCGACGCCGACGGTGGGCGGGCGACGCGACGTACCGCTCAGGGCCATGATGGCCCGGTGACCACTGACGCCTCCCGCAGGAAGGCCGCCGCCCTGCTCGCCCTGCACAGCGGCCCCGGCTTCGTGCTCCCGAACGCCTGGGACGGCGGCTCCGCCCGGATCCTGGAGCAGGTCGGCTTCCCGGCGATCGCCACGACCAGCGCGGGCATCGCCTGGGCCTGCGGGGTCCCGGACGGCGGCGCCCTCGACCGCGACACGATGCTCGATCATGTCGGCCGGATCGTCGCGGCGGTGAGCGTCCCGGTGACCGCGGATCTCGAGTCGGGGTACGGCATGACCGCGGCCGACGTGGGCGACACCGTTTGCCCGCGCCGCGGCGCTCGGGGCGGTCGGGGCCAACCTGGAGGATGCCCGCGGGGACGGCCTGTTCGGCATCGACGAGGCGGCCGAGCGCATCGCCGCCGCCCGAGCAGCCGCTCCGAGCGGCACGTTCGTGCTGAACGCCCGCACCGACACCTACTTCGGCGGTGCCCCCGGAGACGCGTTCGCCGAGACCGTCGAGCGGACGACGCGCTACCTCACCGCGGGCGCGGACTGCGTCTTCGTGCCCGGCGTCGTCGAAGCGGACACGATCCGCCGGCTGGCTGCGGCGATCCCGGGGCCGCTCAACGTGGTGGCCGGGCTGGCCAGCACGATCGACGCCCCCGCGCTCTTCTCGCTCGGTGTCCGGCGGGTCAGCCTGGGCGGCAGTGTGGCGCGAGCCGCGCTCGGCCTCGTCGAGCGCGCCGGCCGGGAGCTGCTCGACTCCGGCACGCTCGGCTTCCTCGACGGCGCGATGGGGTACGCCGACCTCCAGCAGCGCTTCGAGAGGTGACCGCTGCTGACGGCGGCGGCGTGCCTGGCGGGCTCTGCGGCCTCCGCGGCGGTCCGGGTGTCGCGGCATAGGCTCCGAGCAGTCCACCCCCAGCGAAGGAACCGCCCATGAACGAGATCCCCGCCACCATGCGTCAGCTCCGCAGCCTGGTCACTCCCGAGGGGGAGCTGCGGCTCTCGGTGGCGACCGTCGACACGCCGCGACCGGCCGAGCGCGAGGTGCTGGTGCGGGTGGAGGCGGCGCCGATCAACCCGTCCGACCTGGGCCTGCTGCTGGGGATGGCGGACGTCTCACAGGCGGCAGCGGGCGGTGCGGCCGACGAGCCGACCGTGACCGCGCCGATCGCGGAGCCGGTCCTGCGCCTGCTGGCCGCCCGGGTGGGCGACCCGATGACGGTGGGCAACGAGGGCGCCGGAGTCGTGGTGGCGGCGGGGGAGTCGCCGGAGGCGCAGGCCCTGCTCGGCCGGACCGTGGGGTTCATCGGTGGTGCGACCTACGGCGAGTTCTGCCTGGCCTCGCCGCGGATGTGCCTGCCCCTCCCCGACGGCTCCGACGCAGCCGACGGCGCGTCGTCGTTCGTCAACCCGCTGACGGCGCTGGGGATGGTGGAGACCATGCGCCGCGAGGGTCACACCGGACTCGTGCACACGGCGGCCGCCTCCAACCTCGGACAGATGCTGAACCGGATCTGCCGAAACGACGGAGTCCCGCTCGTCAACATCGTCCGGCGCCCGGAGCAGGCGGACCTGCTGCGCGAGCAGGGCGCGACGTACGTCTGCGACTCCAGCGAGCCGACCTTCGACGGCGACCTGGTCGCGGCGCTGCGGGAGACCGGGGCCACGCTGGCCTTCGACGCGATCGGGGGCGGGCCGTTGGTGAGCCAGATCCTGAACGCGATGGAGGCCGCGATCGTGCCGGACGACGCGCCGTACAGCCGCTACGGCAGCGACGTGCACAAGCAGGTCTACGTGTACGGCGCGCTGGACCGGCGCCCGATCGAGCTGCACCGGCGCTTCGGCTTCGCGTGGGGAGTCGGTGGGTGGCTGCTGACGCCGTTCCTGGCCCGGACCCCTCCGGAAGACCTGGCCCGGCTGCGGCAGCGGGTCTCCGACGAGCTGACCACGACGTTCGCGAGCTCCTACACCGACCAGATCTCGCTGGGGCAGGCCCTGGACGTGCCGACCCTCCAGCGTTACGCGCAGCAGGCCACCGGACAGAAGTTCCTGCTCCGCCCCCAGCTCTGAGTCGCCCGTCGGCGGTCGGCGCCGTCAGGCCTCGGCCCTTCAAGCAGGCTCGAGCTCGCGCTCGTACCAGCTGCCCCTCTTGCCGCCGATCTCCGCCGGGTCGGCCGGGCCGACCTCGACGAACCCGGCGTTGCGCAGCACTCGCTGCGAGGCGACGTTCGCGTGCGAGGTCGCGGCGCGGAGCGTGCGGAGCCCGTGTCGGGACGCGGCCAGCCGGCACAGGTCGCGAACCGTCGCGGTGGCGACTCCGCGGCCGCTGACCCGCTCTGCGACGCGGTAGCCGAGCTCCGCCACGCCCTCCCCGGTGAGGTACAGGTTGAACCGGCCGAGCACGGCACCGTCCTCGTCGACGAGCACGTAGTAGGCGCCGTGGCCCGCCTCCTGGTCGGTCAGCATCGACTGGTGCCGCTCGGGAAACCTCGCGAACCACTCGTCACCGCGGTCGGAGATCGACCGCCCGAAGTACGCGCGGTTCGCCGACTCGAAGGCCAGCACCGCTGCGGAGTGGTCGGCGTGCAGCACCTGCAGCTCGGGCACCGGCGGTCAGCCGACCTGCTCGAACAGGGACACGATGATCCCCTCGGGCCCGCGCACGTAGGCCATCCGCACGCTGTGCTCGTACTCGCCGACGCCTCCGACCAGCCCGTAGCCGTCGGCAGCCACCGAAGCGAGAGCCGCGTCGAGGTCGGCGACCTCGAAGGACACGTTGCGCAGTCCGAGCTCGTTGGCCATCGCGCTCGGCGAGCCGGGCTGGTGCTCCGGCGTCACGAAGCTGGAGAGCTCCAGGCGGGACCCTCTACCGGGCGCCCGCAGCATCGCCAGGTTGCACTGCGCGCCCCGGATGCCGCACACGGTCTCCACGAACTCGCCCTCCACCGAGCCGGTGCCCTCCACCTCGAGCCCCAGCCCGACGAAGAACGCCGTCGCCACCTCGAGGTCGGCGACCGTGATGCCGACGTGGTCGAACCGTCGTACGTGTGTCATGGGCTCCATCCTGCAACAGGAGCTCGTGGTGCGGGGAACGGAACGACGTGCGCTGCTGGCCCGGATGTGTCCGCTGGCCGTGCGAACCCGTCTGACTGACGCGAGCGGGACCGAGGGCAGCGGCGGCACGATCGAGGGGCCGACCGACCCACCACCAGATGCTTGGAGAAGACCATGCTGATCGCTCTGCTCGACCTCCACACCACCTCCGACGACCGGGCCGCGGCCCTGGCCCAGCTCGACGCCGAGCGCGAGGAGATCCGCGCCATGCCGGGCAGTCTCGACTTTCGGGTGTACGCCGCTCGCGACAACGGCGAGGACGTCCTGGTGATCCACGAGTGGGCCGACGAGCCCTCGTTCGCCGCCTATCTCGCCTCTGACTCGTTCGCGCGCTCCGGCGCGGTGCTCCGGCCGCTGATGGCTGCACCTCCGGTCAGTCGCCGATTCCATGCCTCGCTGCTGGAGACGGTCTGATCCACCTAGGGTGAACGGGTGGCAGAGGGGCTCGTGACGCGCGAGGCGTTCGCCTTCGCGCGCGACTTCCCGGTGTCCCCACCCTCGCAGCTCCGGGTCGACCGGCACTATCTGCTGTGCGCCTCACGGGGTGCCCTGCGTCTGGAGGCCCACGGAAAGGTGTGGGTGCTGCCCCCGGCGCGGGCCGCGCTGATCGCGGCGGGTGAGCCGATCCAGGTGGCCATCCCGCAGCCGGTGACGACGTCGTCGGTGCTGTTCGACCCCGGGTTCGCCCCGGAGCCACCGGCACCGCTGACGGTGTTCGACCTCACCGCCCTGGCTCGTGCCCTCGTGACGGAGTGCGTCGGCTGGCCGGACGCCGACGAGCCGCTCCCGCCGTACGCCCGCAGTCTGTTCGGCGCTCTGGCGGCGGTGGCCTGGCGACTGGCGGAGGACCCCAGCCCGGTCACCCTTCCGGCCGGCCGGTCGCCGGAGCTCCGGCGGGCCCTCGCCCTGACCGAGGACAGGTTGGGCGAGGAGCTCAGGTTCGACGACATCGCTCGCGAGGTCGGCCTGGTGCCGCGGTCGCTGGCACGTCGCTTCGAGGACGAGTGCGCCATGACCTGGACCGCGGTGGTACGACGGATGCGGGTGCTCCGGGCGATCGAGCGGCTGGCCGCCACCCAGGAGTCGGTGACCTCGATCGCCCACGCGGTCGGCTACACGTCCCTGTCCGCGTTCAACCTCGCCTTCCGTGAGCTCACCGGACGGACTCCTACCGACTACCGCGCAACGTTCCAGCCCTGACCTCCGGCGCCGGGGCCACGCGGCGGGTCCGAGTCAGACGTCGGCGGCGACCCGGAAGCCGGTGTTGCCGGTGCTGCTGTCGGGGGTGCTGCCGCTGCGGGAGTCCACGCGGTAGCGCCAGCAGTAGCTGACGTGGCACAGGTAGCTGCCGCCCCGGAGGACCCGGACCGCGCCGGACCTCGGACCCGTGGGGTCGGTGCTGGGCGAGATGCCGTAGTAGCCGGGGTCGAACCAGTCGGCGCACCACTCCCACACGTTGCCGGTCATCTCGTGCAGACCGAAGGCGTTGGCCGGGAAGCTCCCGACCGGGCAGGTGCCGACCCAGCCGTCGGCACCGGTGTCCGCGCTGGGGAAGGTGCCCTGGAAGACGTTCATCCGGTGCTCGCCGCCGGGCTCGAGGTCGTCGCCCCACGGGTAGTGGTGGCCGTCGGCGCCACCGCGGGCGGCCCGCTCCCACTCCGCCTCGGTGGGGAGCCGGGTGCCGCTCCATGCGCAGTAGGCGATCGCGTCGTCCCAGCTCACGTGCACCACCGGGTGGTCGGCACGGTCCGCGACCGAGCTCTGCGGACCCTCCGGGTGCCGCCAGTCGGCACCGAGGACCTCGCGCCACCAGGGCGCCGCGGCGACCGCGCGGGTGGGCGGGAAGTCGTCGGGCAGGAGGCCCGCGAAGACGAACGACGAACCGAACTGCTCGGCGGTGCTCCGGTGCCCGGTCGCGTCCACGAAGGCAGCGAACTCGGCGTTGGTCACGGCGTACGTGCCGATCCGGTAGCCACCCAGCTCGACCGGGTGCACCGGACCCTCGCCGTCGGCCGGGTAGCCCCGCGGGTCCGTCGTCCCCATCAGGAACGCCCCGGCCGGGACGGACGTCAGGCCGGCCTCGGGACCCGCCGCACGACCGGGTACGACGTCCCGCCCGGCAGGCTCCCACGCCGGGGCGGCCTCGCCCTCGGGCCGCCCGGGGACGCAGCAGGCGCTCATGGCGGCGAGTCTGCCACGACGGTGGGACCGCTAGCGCGCGTCCTGCCGGGGGACCCACACTTCCTTGACCAGCAGCATGATCGAGGCCGCAGTCGGGATCGCGAGTAGCGCTCCGACCACGCCCAGGAGGGAGCCTCCGATCAGTGCGGCGATCACCGTGACAGCGCCAGGGATCTCCACCGACCGCGCCATCACCCGTGGGTAGATCAGGAAGTTCTCCAGCTGCTGGTAGGCGATGTAGAACACGACGCAGATCAGCCCGGTGGTCGGGTCGGTCGCGAACCCGATGATGCACACGATGGCCGCGCCGATGGTCGCGCCGATCATCGGGATCACGTCGAGCAGCGCCACCACGAGGGCCAGCGCCACGGCATAGCTGCCGAGGCCGATGATGAACAGGAAGACCAGGGTGCTCACGCCGGCACAGAGCGCCACCACGAACGCCCCCGAGACGTAGCCGCCGATGTTGCGCAGGACCCGGTCGCCGAGCAGCGAGACCCGCTCGCGGCGCGAGGAGGGAGCCAGCTGGTACGCGGCGTGCTTCATCGACGGCAGCGAGGCCAGGAAGTAGAGCGTGAGCACGATGACGACGAAGACGTTGGCCAGGATCCCGAGGATCGCGAGACCGAGACCGAGCGCGCCGCCGAACAGCTTCTTGGCCAGTGCCCCGCTCTGGAGGTAGTCGGTGACCTTGGTGCTGACGTCGTACTTGTTGTCGAAGCTGCGGATCGTGCCGTTCTTCTGGAGCTGGTCGAACCACGCCGGCAGCGCGTCGCCGATCCCGGACACCTGGTGGCTGACCACCGGCACGATCGCGACCAGGAACAGCCCGAACCCGAGCAGCACCCCGATGATCACGCAGAGCACGGCCCAGGGCCGGGTGAGCCCGCGCCGCATCAGGAACTCCACGGCCGGGTTGAGCCCGACGGCCAGGAACAGGGCGACCACCACGAGGATCAGCACCGAGGCGATGGCCAGGACCATGGTGCCCAGCCACAGCGCGACCAGGGCACCGATGCCGCCGAGCAGCCCCCACATGAACGGCGAGCGGTGGTTCAGCGGGCGGCCGGGCGTCCCGAGGTCGTCGGGGGACTGGTCCGGGTCGTGCAGGAACTCGACCTTGTCGTCGATCTCCTCGGCGATCTCCTCCTCGACGTCCTCGACCCGCTCGACGAGGTGCTCGGCGGTGCGGGAGACCTCCTCCGCCGTCGTGTCGACGTGCTCGGCGACGTCCTCGGCCCGGTCGGCGGCCCGCTCCGCCCGCTCGGCCTCGTGAGCAGCCTCCTCGGCCGCCCGTTCGGCGGCTTCTTCGGCGTCGGTGGCGCCCCGGTCATCGCTCATGCGGGGACCCTACGGCGTACCTGACTGCGGGGCCTCACCCCCCGGGTCTACGCCTCGGAGTCCGCGTCGTCCCCGAACCCGGCCATCAGGTCGCGCAGCGAGCCGAGCTGGGCGGAGATCGCCTCGCGGCGCTTCGACATCCGGTCCACCTCGGCCTTGAGGGCGGCGAGGTTGCGCTCCTGCTCGGCGTTGCCCGAGGCGGCGACGGCTTCGGCCTGGGTCCGGGCCGAGGCCACGATCTGCTCGGCCTCGCGGCGGGACCTGGCCAGCAGCGCCTCCGCCTCCGTCTGCGCCTGCTGCCGGTGGGTG
This sequence comes from Nocardioides cynanchi, assembly GCF_008761635.1. Lineage (NCBI taxonomy): Bacteria > Bacillati > Actinomycetota > Actinomycetes > Propionibacteriales > Nocardioidaceae > Nocardioides > Nocardioides cynanchi. Next base: position 1,656,457 of record NZ_CP044344.1, on the reverse strand, counting down.
TTGGCCTGCGTGGTCGCCTCGCGGGCGCGCTGCTCGGCCGCCTCGGCACGCTGCTCGGCGTCCTCGACGAGCCGCTTGGTCTCCGCCGTGGCGCTGGTGTGGTGGTCGCTGGCCTCGCGGGCCAGCCGCTCCTTCTCCACCGCCAGGGTCCGACGGGCCTCCTGGACCTCGCGGTCCGCGGCCGCCCGCGCCTGCTCGGCCTCGCGGGTCGCCGAGACCCGCAGCTCCTTGGTCTCCTGCTCGGCGGCCAGTCGGAGCTGGTCGCTCTCACGCTTGGCCGACGCGAGCATGTCGGCCGCCTCGCTCTGGGCCAGGCTCCGCTCCTGCTCCGCGTCGCCGGTGATCCGGGCGCGCATCTCGTCGAGCTCCTTGAGCTGCACCAGCCGCATGTCGTCGGCCTCGCGGGACGCCTCGGCACGGATCGCCACCGCGTCCCGGCCCGCCTGGCCGCGGATGTCGTCGGCGTCGCGGGCGGCCTGCTCGCGGACGTCGGCGGCCTCCTCCTCGGCCAGGCGCAGCATCGCGCTGGCGCGGCCGCCCAGCCCGGCGTACGACGGGGTCGCCTGCTCGGCGAGCTCCTGGCGCAGGCTCTCGAGCTGCGCCTCCAGCTCGGTGACGCGCTGCTCGGAGCGGGTCACCGCGGCGGCGGCGCCGGCGCGGTCCTGGAGCAGCTGACGCACCGCGGCGTCGACGGCGTCCTTGTCGTAGCCGCCGCGTCGGACGACGGCGAACGACGGCGCGGCCGCGCCGCCCCCGGTCACCGGGGTGCCGCTCGGCTGCGCCGCAGGGCGGGCCGGCGACGCCGCGGGTACGACGGGCGTGCGCTGCGTCGGGTTCGGGTCCGCCGAGGATGTCGCGGCCGGGGCCTTGGCCGCTGGGGCCGGGGCTGCCGGGGCCGGCGCTGCGGGGGCCGGGGCCGCCGGGGCCGGCGCGCTCGCCTGCGCGGGAGGCTTCGGGCGCCCCTTCGCCGCCGGCTTCTGGGCCTCGATCACCTGCGTCGGCTCCTCGTCGGTCGCCGTCGCGTCGTCTGGTTCGTCGAAGATGGACAGGCCCTCGTTGCTCATGGTGTGGACAAACCTCCCGGATCTCGTTGTACGACGACCAGTCTGTCCGATCGCTCCGTCCGGGCACACCCCGGCACACCTACGAAGATCGTCACACGCCCCGGAAGGAGTTGATCGCGTCCAGATGGCGGGACCGCATCGCCTCGTCACGCACCCCGAGCCCCTCCTCGGGGGCCAGGCAGAGCACCCCGACCTTGCCCTGGTGGAGGTTGTGGTGCACGTCGAGCGCGGCCTGGCCGACCTCGTCGAGGGGGTAGGTGTTGGACAGGGTGGGGTGGATCATCCCCTTGGCGATCAGCCGGTTGGCCTCCCACGACTCGCGGTAGTTGGCGAAGTGGGAGCCGATGATCCGCTTGAGGTTCATCCAGAGGTAGCGGTTGTCGTACTCGTGCATGAAGCCCGACGTCGAGGCGCAGGTGACGATCGTGCCGCCCTTGCGCGCGGCGTACACGCTCGCCCCGAACGTCTCGCGGCCCGGGTGCTCGAAGACGATGTCGACGTCCTCGCCGCCGGTGAGCTCGCGGATGTCGGAGCCGAAGCGGCGCCACTCCTTGGGGTCCTGGGTCTGCGGGTCCTTCCAGAAGCGGTAGCCCGCCTCGGACCGGTTGATGATCAGCTCGGCGCCCATCGCCCGGCAGATGTCGGCCTTCTCCTCGCTGGACACGACGCAGACCGGCACCGCGCCGCCGTTGAGGGCGTACTGCGTGGCGAAGCCGCCGAGCCCGCCGCTGGCCCCCCAGATCAGCACGTTGTCGCCCTGCTTCATCCCGGCGCCGTTGCGGCTGACCAGCTGGCGGTACGCCGTGCTGTTGACGAGGCCGGGCGACGCGGCCTCCTCCCAGGTCAGGTGGGCGGGCTTGGGCATCAGCTGGTTGGACTTCACCAGCGCGATCTCGGCCAGGCCGCCGAAGTTGGTCTCGAAGCCCCAGATCCGCTGCTCGGGATCCATCATCGTGTCGTCGTGGCCGTCGGGGCTCTCGAGCTCGACCGACAGGCAGTGCGCGACGACCTCGTCCCCGGGGTGCCACAGGTGCACGCCCGCGCCGGTGGCCAGCACGACGCCGGCGAGGTCGGAGCCGACGATGTGGTACGGCAGGTCGTGCCGTTTGCTGAGCGGGCTGAGCCGTCCGTAGCGCTCCAGGAAGGAGAACGTCGACACCGGCTCGAAGATCGAGGTCCAGACGGTGTTGTAGTTGATCGCGCTGGCCATCACCGCGACCAGGGCCTCGCCCGGGCCGAGCTCGGGCACCGGCACCTGGTCGACGTGGAGGGACCGGCGCGGGTCCTTCTCCTTGCTGGGCAGACCCTCGAACATGCCCACCTCGTCCTTGTGCACGGTGGCGGCGCGGTAGCTCTCGGGCAGGTCGAGGGCGGCGAAGTCCTCGGGGGTGGCGTTTCCGGACTGGATGGCGTCGAGGATGTGCTGCACGTCATCTCCTGATGCGTCGAGGGGCGGTGCGCTCGGAGAGTACCGACGGGTCGGCGCCCGTGGGGCGTCCTGTGCGCCTTCTCACCCACCGACCGCGCAGGTCCTGCTCAGGCGATCGGGGCGGGCTCGACCAGCTCGACCAGCACGCCGCCGGCGTCCTTGGGATGGACGAAGTTGACCAGCGACCCGGCCGTGCCGCGCCGGCTCACGTCGTACAGCAGGCGGACGCCGCGCTCGCGCAGGATGGCCGAGACCGCCTCCAGGTCGGTGACCCGGTAGGCGATCTGCTGGAGCCCCGGCCCGGACCGGTCCAGGAACTTCGCGATCGTGGAGTCCGGGGTCAGCGGGGCGAGCAGCTGGAGCATGGCGCCCGGGTCGTCGGAGCCGCCGACGCTCACCATGGCCTCGCGCACGCCCTGCTCCTCGTTGGTCTCCTCGTGCACGGTCTCCATGCCGAAGGTGTCGCGGTAGAACGCCGTCGCCACGTCGAGGTCGGGCACGGCGATGCCGACGTGGTCGATCTGGGTGAACAGGTGGGCGGGGACGTCGAGGGCCATGCCCCCATCGTCGTACGACGTGGGTCGGCGGTGCACGGGGCATGCGACCCCGCGTCGTGTGACCTTTTCCTCAGCGGCCCCGAGCGCTCCGGCCTCGCCGCCCCCGTGGGACGGTCGGTATCGTCACCGGCATCACCGTTCCCTGGTTGGAGGCACCATGTCCGGAACCGTCATCGTCGCCGGAGCTCGCACGCCGATCGGGCGTCTGCTCGGCGGCCTGAAGTCCCTGTCCGCGGCCGATCTCGGTGGCGTGGCGATCAAGGGTGCCCTGGAGAAGGCGGGCGTCTCGGCGGACCAGGTGGACTACCTGATCATGGGCCAGGTGATCCTGGCCGGCGCCGGGCAGAACCCCGCCCGCACCGCCGGCATCGCGGGCGGCCTGCCGCTGTCGGTGCCCTCGATCACCATCAACAAGGTGTGCCTCTCCGGTCTCAACGCGATCGCGCAGGCCGACCTGCTGATCAACGCCGGCGAGGCCGAGATCGTGGTGGCCGGCGGCATGGAGTCGATGACCAACGCTCCCCACCTGCTGCCGAAGTCCCGCGAGGGCTTCAAGTACGGCGACACCGCCCTGGTCGACTCGATGGCCTACGACGCGCTCTACGACCAGGCGACCCAGCAGGCGATGGGCAGCCTGACCGAGGACTACAACACCGCGCACACCCAGCTGACCCGCGCGGAGCAGGACTCCTTCGCGGCCGCCTCCCACCAGAAGGCCGCGCAGGCCTGGAAGAACGGCGTCTTCGACGAGGAGGTCGTGCCGGTCTCGATCCCGCAGCGCAAGGGCGACCCGATCGTGGTCTCGTCCGACGAGGGCGTCCGCGGCGACACGACGGCCGAGTCGCTGTCGGCCCTGCGTCCGGCCTTCGGCAAGGACGGCACCATCACCGCCGGCTCCGCCTCCCAGATCTCCGACGGCGCCTGCGCCGTCGTGGTGATGAGCAAGGCCAAGGCCGAGGAGCTCGGCCTGGAGTGGCTGGCGGAGATCGGGGCGCACGGCATGGTCGCCGGCCCCGACTCGACCCTCCAGCTGCAGCCCGCCAACGCCACCAAGCTGGCCTGCGACAAGGAGGGCATCGCGCCCGCCGACCTCGACCTGGTCGAGTTCAACGAGGCCTTCGCCGCCGTCGGCATCGACTCCACCCGCGCCCTCGGCCTCGACGAGTCCAAGGTCAACGTGAACGGCGGAGCGATCGCCCTGGGCCACCCGGTCGGCATGTCCGGTGCCCGGATCGTGCTGCACCTGGCCCTCGAGCTCAAGCGCCGCGGTGGCGGTGTCGGCGCGGCGGCGCTGTGCGGCGGTGGCGGTCAGGGCGACGCCCTGATCGTCCGCGTCCCCGCTTGAGCCCCGGCGTGACGGGTCGCCGTTCGACCGGCGACGTGCCCGACCTGGTCGGACGCGCCCGCGACGGTGACGCGCGGGCGGTCGCCCGGCTGATCTCGCTGGTCGAGGACCAGTCGCCGCTGCTGCGCGAGGTGATGGCCGCGCTGGCCCCACACGCGGGGCACGCCCACATCGTCGGGATCACCGGCTCGCCCGGCGTCGGCAAGTCGACGTCGACGTCCGCGCTGGTGGGCGAGCTCCGAAGGGCCGGCAAGCGCGTGGGTGTGCTCGCTGTCGACCCGTCGTCGCCGTTCTCCGGCGGTGCCCTGCTCGGCGACCGGGTCCGGATGCAGGAACACGCCCTGGACCGCGACGTCTACATCCGCTCGATGGCCTCCCGCGGCCACCTGGGCGGGCTGTCCTGGACGACCCCGCAGGCGCTGCGCGTGCTCGATGCGGCCGGTTGCGACGTCGTCCTGATCGAGACCGTGGGAGTCGGGCAGAGCGAGGTCGAGGTGGCCGGTCTGGCCGACACCACCCTGGTGCTCCTGGCCCCGGGCATGGGCGACGGCATCCAGGCGGCCAAGGCCGGCATCCTCGAGATCGGCGACCTGTACGTCGTGAACAAGGCCGACCGCGACGGTGCGGACACGCTGCGGCGCGAGCTCCGGTCGATGCTGGCGCTGGCCGACCGGCCCGAGGGTGCCTGGCGGCCACCGATCGTGAAGACCGTCGCGTCGAAGGGTGAGGGGCTCGACGAGCTCCTGGCCGAGATCGACCGGCACGGCGAGTGGCTGCGGGAGACCGGCGAGCTCGCGGCACGTCGTACCCGGCGGGCACGCGACGAGATCGAGGCGATCGCGGTGACCGCCCTGCGCGAGCGGTGGGGCGACGTGCACGGAAGGTCCGAGCTCGACGAGCTCGCGGCCGCGGTCGCGGCGGGGGAGTCCGACCCCTACGCCGCCGCCGAGACGCTGCTCGCCGAGCTCTGACCCCGGGCGTGGTTAGGCTGCGCCCATGCCGCTGCCCTTCGACCCGATCGACGAGGCCGCACGGCAGTGGGGGCTGCGTTGGAGCGGCGTCCCGGCGATGCACGCGGTCACCTCGCTGATGCGCGTGCAGCAGCTGGTGCTCGGCCGGCTCGACGCGATCCTGCGGCCGCACGGGCTCACGTTCGCCCGCTACGAGGCACTCGTGCTGCTCTGCTTCTCCTCGCGCGGCTCGCTGCCGCTGGGCAAGATGGGCGAGCGGCTCCAGGTGCACCCGACCTCGATCACCTCGATCGTGCAGCGGCTCGAGGCCGACGGGCTGGTCATGCGGCGCCCCCACCCCGACGACGGGCGCGCGGTGCTCGCCGAGGTCACCGACGCCGGTCGGCTCCTGGTCGAGCGGGCGACGTCCGACCTGGTCGGGGTCGACTTCGGGCTCGGGGCCCTGACCGACGAGCAGCTGGGTGAGCTCTCCGGCCTGCTCGCTCCCGTCCGACGGGCGGCCGGAGACTTCGAGTGAGCTGGTGACGAGCCGGTGACCACGGCGGACGCCGTACGCCGGGTCGGGCTCGCGCTGCCCCGTGCCTACGAGGTCGAGGTGCGGGGCCGGTCGAAGCTGCGGGTCGGGCAGATCGTGTTCGTGGCGTTCAGCCATGACGAGTCGCTGATGGGTTTCGGGTTCCCCACGACCGAGCGCGACGGGCTGGTGGCCTCCGACCCCGAGACGTTCTTCCTTCCCGGCACCACCGACCTGCGCTACCAGTGGGTGTGCGCCCACGTCGACCGGCTCCCCGACGACGAGATGCGTGAGCTGGTGGTCGACGCCTGGCGGATGTGCACGCCGAGGATGCTGCACGACCTGCCCGAGCTGCCCGAGCCGACGATGCGGGTCTGGGAGCTGATCGAGCGCCGGCAGTGGGACGACGTACGCCCGTTGCTGCATCCCCGGCTCCACCTCGACGACCGCACCCTGTCCCTGCGCGGCCGCCGGCAGGTGCTCGACCACCTCGCGAGCCATCCGACGCCCCGGCCGCCCACCGAGGTCGAGGTGCGCGCCGGACAGGTCTACCGCTGGCGCCGCTGAGCCGGGGTCGTAGCCTTCGCACTGACCAGGCGCCCGACCGGGCGCCCGGCCGGCAGGAGAGGTGGGCCGAGATGGCGACGATCAGCCAGCGTCAGGGTGCGACCGCGACGGCGATGCTCGGGCTCGGGGTGTACCGCCCGGAGCGGGTGGTGAGCAACGACGAGGTCTGCGAGGTCCTCGACAGCAGCGACGAGTGGATCCAGAGCCGCTCGGGCATCCGGACGCGGCGGTACGCCGGGCCGGAGGAGACGCTGGTCGAGATGGCCACCGCCGCCGCCCGGGCGGCATTGGAGGTGTCCGGCATCGCGGCCGACGACCTCGGCACCGTGATCGTGGCGACGTCCACCCACGCCCAGCACACCCCGGCCGCCGCACCGCTCGTCGCCGACCGGCTCGGGTCCCGGGCTGCCGCCTTCGACATGGGCGCCGGCTGCGCGGGGTTCTGCCATGCCCTGTCGGTCGCCTCCGACCTGGTCCGCGGAGGAAGCACTCGCTACGCGCTCGTGATCGGCGTCGAGAAGCTCAGCCTGTTCCTCGACCCCACCGACCGGTCCACCGCGTTCATCTTCGCCGACGGTGCCGGCGCGGTGATCGTCGGCGCGGCGGAGGCGGCCGGGATCGGCCCGGTCGCCTGGGGCTCCGACGGCTCGAAGTCCCACGTGATCACCCAGCACCCCGGCTGCCAGGAGACCGGTGCGGAGCATCCGGTGGTGCAGATGGAGGGGACGGCGGTCTTCCGGTGGGCGCCGTTCGCGATGGCCGACGTGGCCCGCGAGGCCGTCGCCGGCGCCGGACTGGAGCTGGCCGACCTCGACGCCTTCATCCCGCACCAGGCCAACCTCCGGATCACCGAGACCCTGGCCCGCAACCTGAAGCTGCCCGAGGGGATCGCGGTCGCGCGCGACGTCCAGGACTCCGGCAACACGTCGGCGGCGTCCGTGCCACTGGCGATCGAGGCGATGGTGCGCCACGGGGAGGCGGCGGTCGGGGACACCGCGCTGCTGATCGCGTTCGGTGCCGGCCTCAGCTTCGCCTCGCAGGTGGTCACCCTCCCGCCGGTCGCCGGCATCTGACCTGCGAGGTTGGGGGAAACTAGTAGGACGTCCTAGTATCCAAGGCATGGACGACCAGGGCTCGACAAGCTCGACCAGCGGTGGCACCGACGACGCGCGCTCCCGCTGGCAGGCCCGTTACGAGCAGTCGCGGGTGCGTGAGGCGGACTTCACGACGCTGAGCGGCATGCAGGTCGAGCCGGCCTACGGGACCGAGACCTCCGAGTGGCCGGGGGAGTTCCCCTTCACGCGCGGTCTGTACCCGACCGGCTACCGCGGCCGCACCTGGACGATCCGGCAGTTCGCCGGCTTCGGCAACGCCGAGCAGACCAACGAGCGCTACAAGATGATCCTGGGTCGCGGCGGTGGCGGCCTCAGCGTCGCCTTCGACATGCCGACCCTGATGGGCCGTGACTCCGACGCGTCGGTGAGCCTGGGAGAGGTCGGTCACTGCGGCGTTGCGATCGACTCCGCCGCGGACATGGAGCGGCTCTTCGAGGGCATCGACCTCGGCGCGGTCACCACCTCGATGACGATCAGCGGCCCCGCCGTACCCGTGTTCTGCATGATGATCGTCGCCGCCGAGCGAGCCGGCGTGGACACCGGGCTCCTCAACGGCACCCTGCAGACCGACATCTTCAAGGAGTACATCGCGCAGAAGGAGTGGCTGTTCGGTCCCGAGCCGCACCTGCGCCTGATCGGCGACCTGATGGAGTACTGCGCGGAGAAGATCCCGGCGTACAAGCCGCTCTCCGTCTCGGGCTACCACATCCGCGAGGCCGGCTCCACGGCCGCGCAGGAGCTCGCGTTCACCCTCGCCGACGGCTTCGGGTACGTCGAGCTGGGCCTGAGCCGCGGGCTCGACGTCGACGTGTTCGCGCCCGGGCTGTCGTTCTTCTTCGACGCCCACGTCGACTTCTTCGAGGAGATCGCGAAGTTCCGTGCCGCGCGCCGGATCTGGGCGCGCTGGCTGCGCGACGTGTACGGCGCCCAGACCGACAAGGCGCAGTGGCTCCGCTTCCACACCCAGACGGCCGGGGTCTCGCTGACCGCCCAGCAGCCCTACAACAACGTGGTCCGGACCGGCATCGAGGCACTCTCGGCCGTGCTTGGCGGCACCAACTCGCTGCACACCAACGCGCTCGACGAGACCCTGGCGCTGCCCTCCGAGCAGGCCGCCGAGATCGCCCTGCGCACCCAGCAGGTGATCATGGAGGAGACCGGCGTCGTCAACGTCGCCGACCCGCTCGGCGGGAGCTGGTACGTCGAGGCGCTCACCGACCAGATCGAGGCCGAGGCCAACGCGATCTTCGACAAGATCCTGGCGATGGGCGGCTCCGACCTGACCTCGTCTGACGCCGCGGGCCTCGCCGAGGCGACCCGGGTCTCGACCGGCTCGACCGGCGGGATCGGCCCGGTCACCCAGGGGCTGCTGCGCGGCATCGAGGACGGCTGGTTCATGGCCGAGATCGCCGAGGCGGCCTTCCAGTACCAGGTCGCGCTGGAGAAGGGCGAGAAGAAGATCGTCGGCGTCAACGTGCACACCGACTCGATCACCCACGACCTCGAGATCCTGCGGGTCTCGCACGAGGTGGAGGTCGAGCAGGTCCGGGCGCTGGCCGAGCGTCGTACGACGCGCGACGAGGCCGCGGCCCGCGCCGCGGTGGACCGGATGGTCGAGGTGAGCCGCACGGACGGCAACATGATCGAGTCGATGCTGGAGGCCTGCCGGGCCGAGGCGACGCTCGGTGAGATCTGTGACGCACTGCGCGCCGAGTGGGGCGAGTATCGCGAACCCGCCCGCTTCTGATCCAATCATCGTGTGAACCTCGAGACCGCCCTGCGGTCGCTCCCTCCCGACCCCCGCATCGTCGTCGCCGGCAACCATGCGCTGCCGTGGCACACGGTCGGTCTGGTGGACCAGACGCTCGACCAGTACAGGCTGTGGGTGCTCAATGCGCCGCCGGGGCTGCCGGACCGGGACGGGGTCACCCTCGAGACGTCGTTCGTCGGCCCCGGGATGCGCCGGAGCCCGCGGCTGAGCTACGTGCCGTCCCGCCTGTCGATGGTGCCCACGCTGTTCGAGACCCGGCTGCCCCCGGACGCGGTCGTGCTGCACACGACGCCGCCGCGTGACGGGAAGGTGTCGCTCGGGGTCGAGGTCAACGTGCTGCCCTCCGCGGTGGAGGCCGCGCGCCGCAACGGTGGTCTCGTGATCGCGCAGACCAACCGCGACATGCCGTGGACCTTCGGTGACGCCGAGCTCTCCGTCGACCAGGTCGACCTGCTGGTGGAGGCCGACGGCCCGATGCCGCACGCGCCGGTGTCGGTGGTCGACCACGACTCCGCGACGATCGGGCAGCTGGTCGCCGAGCGGGTCGGTGACGGCTCCACGATCCAGGCCGGGATCGGCGCCGTGCCGGATGCGACCATGCACGGGCTGACCGGGCGCCGGGGACTCCGGGTCTGGACCGAGATGTTCTCCGACAGCGTGCTGGCCCTCGAGCGAGCCGGAGCCCTGGACCGCGCGGTCCCGCTCACCGCGTCCTTCCTGTTCGGCTCGCCGGAGCTGCTGGAGTGGGTCGACGGCAACCACCGGGTCGAGATGCGTCGCACCGAGGTCACCAACAGCCCGGCCCTGATCGCGCGCAACCCGGCCATGGTCAGCGTCAACACCGCCCTCCAGGTCGACCTCTTCGCTCAGGCGAACGCCAGCCGGATCAACGCCCGCATCCACTCCGGCTTCGGCGGCCAGACCGACTTCATCGTCGGGGCGATGCACAGCCAGGGCGGCCAGGCGTTCATCGCGCTCCGCTCGTGGCACCCGAAGGCCGACTGCTCCACGATCGTGCCGCTGGTCGACGAGCCGGTGACGTCGTTCCAGATGACGGCGGTGGTCACCGAGGTCGGGGTCGCGGAGATCTACGGCAACGACCAGCGCGAGCAGGCCCGGCAGCTGATCGACAACGCAGCTCACCCCAGCGTCCGTGAGGAGCTGCGTGAGGAGGCCGTCGCACTGGGCCTCCTCCAGCCGCCGTGGGGCCATCCCTAGGATTGGCCGCATGACGCAGCAACCCTTCAGCCGCCCGGGCGCCGTCGACCTGTCGGGGCTGACCCGGCCCTCGCCCGCCGGGCCTCCGGCGGGTGGTCCGCGGTCCGGTGCCGCACCGACCGGTGCCGCGGAGAGCGGCTCGGCCGCCGGCTCCGCGTCGTACGCCCTCGACGTCAGCGAGGAGAACTTCCAGTCACTGCTCGACGCCTCGGTCACCGCCCCGGTCGTGCTGGTGTTCTACTCGCCGACCCGGGCACCCGAGAGCGTCGGCATGGCCGAGGACGCCGCCACGGCAGCAGGGGAGTACGACGGCCGGTTCCTGGCCGGGCTGATCGACATCGACGCCTCGCCCACGATCGCCCAGGCGATGCAGATCCCGCAGGTGCCGCTGCTGCTGGTGATCCTGGACGGGCGCCCCGCTGCCCAGCCGATCCCCGGCATGCTCACCCTCGACGAGCTGCGCACGCTGTTCAACCAGCTGGCCCAGGGACTGACGGCCCAGGGCATCACCGGTCGCCACCAGCCGTTGTCCGCGGCCGTCCCCGACGCGGAGGACGGCGAGGCCCCGGTGGACCCCCGGTACGCCGCGGCCCAGCAGGCGCTGGAGGCCGACGACATCGACGGCGCCGTCGCGGAGTACCAACGACTCGTGGACGCCAACCCCGCCGACGTCGAGGCCGCGGCCGGCCTGGCCATGGCGAAGGTGCTCCAACGCACCCAGGGAGTCGACGACGCCGCTGCCCGTGCGGCAGCCGAGGCCGCCCCCGACGACGTCGAGGCGCAGACCCTGGTGGCCGATCTCGACCTCCTCGGCGGGCAGGTCGACGACGCCTTCACCCGCCTGGTCGAGCTGGTACGACGCACCACCGGCGACGAGCGCAACCGCTCGCGCGAGCACCTGATCGGGCTGTTCGCTGCGGTCGGCAACGACGACCCGCGCGTCCTGCGGGGCCGCCAGGCCCTCGCCTCCGCGCTCTTCTGAGGTCCCGATGGCCACCATCGTCTACTGCCACGCCCATCCCGACGACGAGGCGTCCCAGACCTCCGGCACCATGGCCCGCGCCGCTGCCGAGGGGCACCGGGTCGTGGTCGTCTTCGCGACCAACGGCGACCACGGCGAGGTCGCGGCCGACGCCGTGGAGGGCGAGACAGTCGCGACCTACCGCGCGCGGGAGGCCGCTGCGTCGGCCGCCGCGATCGGGCTCGCCCGGGTCGCGTGGCTGGGCTACGCCGACTCCGGGATGGCCGGCTGGGAGCAGAACGACCACGACGGTTCCCTCCACCAGGCCGACCTCGACGAGGCCGCGCAGCGGCTGGCCGACGTGCTCGACGAGGAGCGGGCCGACGTGGTCGTCGGCTACGACTGGCACGGTGGCTACGGCCATCCCGACCACGTCAAGGTGCATCACGTCGTACGCCGTGCCGCGGACCTCGCTGCGCAGCGACCGCGGCTGCTGGAGTCGACGATGAACCGCGACGAGATGGTCCGGCTGATCGCGACCGGCCGCGAGGCAGGCTTCGAGATCGACGACTTCGACCCCGAGCAGCCGATGGACGACGGCAACCCCTTCGGCTCCACCGAGGACGAGATCACCTGGCGGGTCGACGTGTCGGGCTACCTCGACCGCAAACGGGCCTCGCTCGAGGCGCACCGCTCCCAGGCCACCGACATCGAGATGTTCCTGTCGATGCCACCCGAGGTCTTCGACCTGTTCTTCGGCCACGAGCACCTGATCGAGCCGGGCGACGACGGCCCGATGCGCGAGGGCTGGCCGTTCGCCTGAGGGTCTCGACCCTCAGCTCGACCGACGGGACGGGTCTCAGGTCCCCAGCGCCGAGCGGCCCGCCTCCAGCCGCGCGACCGGCACCCGGAACGGCGAGCAGGACACGTAGTCGAGCCCGACCTCGTCGAAGAAGTGGATCGAGGCGGGGTCGCCACCGTGCTCGCCGCAGACCCCGAGATGCAGGTCGGGGTTGGCCTTGCGGCCGAGCTTGGCGGCGTGCCGCACCAGGCGCCCGACGCCGTCCACGTCGAGGCTCTCGAACGGGCTGACCTGGAAGATGCCGCTCTCGAGGTAGTGGCTGAAGAACGACGACTCCACGTCGTCGCGGGAGAAGCCCCACGTCATCTGGGTCAGGTCGTTGGTGCCGAACGAGAAGAACTCGGCCGACTTCGCGATCTCGTGGGCGGTCACCGCGGCCCGCGGCAGCTCGATCATGGTGCCGATCTTGTGGGGAACCTTCATGCCGCGCTCCCGCTCGACCGCCTCCGCCACCCCGCTGATCTGGCCGCGCACGAGGTCGAGCTCGGTGACCGAGGCGACCAGCGGGATCATGATCTCCGGATGGGGGTCGCCGCCGGCCTCGATCCGGTCGGCGGTGGCCTCGAGGATCGCGCGGACCTGCATCTTGAACAGGCCGGGGATCACGATCCCGAGCCGGACGCCGCGCAGGCCGAGCATCGGGTTCTGCTCGTGCAGGCGCTTGACCGCCTCGAGCAGCTTCTGGTCGTGCTCGTCCATGTCGTGGTGGTCGTCCTCGAGGGCGACCTTCACCGACAGGTCGGTGTAGTCGGGCAGGAACTCGTGCAGCGGCGGGTCGATCAGCCGGATCGTCACCGGCAGGCCGTCCATGGCCTCGAGGATCCCGACGAAGTCGTCCCGCTGGAGCGGCAGCAGGGCGGACAGCGCGGCCTCCTGGCCGTCCTCGTCCTCGGCCACGATCAGGTTCTCGACGAGCTGGCGCCGCTCCCCGAGGAACATGTGCTCGGTCCGGCACAGGCCGATCCCCTCGGCGCCGAACCGCCGGGCCCGGCGTGCGTCCTCCGGGGTGTCGGCGTTCGCGCGCACCCGGAGCCGGCGTACGTCGTCCGCGTGCCGCATCACCCCGTCGACCGCGAGCACGATGTCCTCGTCGGACTCGTCGCCCTCGAAGTAGCGCATCACCGAGGAGTCGACCACCGGCACCGAGCCGAGGAAGACCTCACCGGTGGTGCCGTCGATCGAGATCACGTCGCCCTCGTTGATCGCGTCTCCGCCGCGCACCTTGGCGCGACGCTTCTTCACGCTCACGTCCAGCGACTCGGCACCGCAGACGCAGGTGCGGCCCATGCCACGCGCGACGACCGCCGCGTGGGAGGTCTTGCCGCCACGGCTGGTGAGGATGCCCTTGGCGGCGACCATGCCGCGCAGGTCATCGGGGTTGGTCTCCTTGCGGACCAGGATCACGTCCTCGCCGCGCTCGGCCCACTCGACGGCGGTGTCGGAGTCGAAGACGGCCTTGCCGACCGCTGCGCCGGGGGAGGCGTTCATGCCGGTCGCGACCAGCGTCCGCTCCGCGCTCTCGTCGAAGCTGGGGAACATCAGCTGGGCGAGCTGGGCTCCGGTCACCCGGCGGGTCGCCTCGTCGGCGTCGATCAGGCCCTCTTCCGTCATGTGCCGCCCGATCCGGAACGCCGCGGCCGGTGTGCGCTTGCCGACCCGGGTCTGGAGCATCCAGAGCCGGCCCCGCTCGACGGTGAACTCGATGTCGCACATGTCGTGGTAGTGGGTCTCGAGCGTGGCCATGATCTCCAGCAGCTCGTCGTGCGAGCGCTTGTCTACCTTCTCCATGTCGGCCAGCGACACCGTGTTGCGGATGCCGGCGACGACGTCCTCACCCTGCGCGTTCTGCAGGTAGTCGCCGTACACCCCCTGGTTGCCCGAGGCCGGGTCGCGGGTGAACGCGACGCCCGAGCCGGAGTCCTCGCCGAGGTTGCCGAAGACCATCGCCTGCACGTTGACGGCGGTGCCCAGGCCCTCCTCGATCCGCTCCTGGCGGCGGTAGAGCACGGCGCGCTCGGTGTTCCACGACTCGAAGACCGCCCGCATCGCCAGGTCGAGCTGCTCGCGCGGGTCCTGGGGGAAGTCGCGCCCGGCGTGCTCGGAGATGGCGTGCTTGTAGGTGTCGATCAGTCCGGACAGGTCGTCGACCCCGAGATCGGTGTCGGCCTGGGTGCCGCGGTCCTTCTTCAGCCGGTCCAGGGCCTTGGCGAAGATCTCGCTCTCGATGCCGAGCACCGTGGAGCCGAACATCTGGAGCAGGCGGCGGTAGGAGTCCAGCGCGAACCGCTCGTCGTGGCTCTGCTCGGCCAGCCCGAGCACCGAACGGTCGTTGAGACCGACGTTCAGGACGGTCTCCATCATCCCGGGCATGGAGAACTTCGCGCCCGACCGCACGCTGACCAGCAGCGGATCGGCGGGGTCGCCGAGCCGACGACCCATCGCCTCCTCGAGGGCGTGCAGGTGCGCGTCGATCTCACCGGAGAGGCCGTCGGGCACGTCGCCGGCCTCGAGGAACGCTCGACACGCCTCGGTGGAGATGGTGAACCCGGGAGGCACCGGCAGACCCAGGTTGGTCATCTCGGCGAGGTTGGCTCCCTTGCCTCCGAGCAGGTCCTTGAGATCCTTGTTGCCCTCTGCGAAGTCGTAGACGTAGGTCATGGGCCGATCCTTGCGCGTCACGCCGTCGTTGGCGAGGACCCGCTCTCGACATAGGACGAAAGTCCCGCTTGGGCGTTACCGATGGCGGTCTCGATCCGGCGTGCGGTGAAGTCGGCACACCGCTCGCGGACCTGCTCGAGGGTGACGAACTCGGCGCTGCGGATCTCCCGGGTCTGGAGCACCATCGTGTCGACCAGGGCCGGGTCGTGGGTGCCGCCGTCGAACACCAGGCAGACCGCGTCGTCCCAGCCTCCCCACGGTGGCAGCCAGTCGGTGAGCACCAGGTCGCCGGCCTCGAGGTCGAGCGCGAGCTCCTCGTGGATCTCGCGGGCGGCGGCCAGGCGCGGTGACTCACCGACCTCGACGACGCCGCCCGGGAGGTCCCAGTCGCGCTTGTAGGTCAGCTGGCAGAGGAGCACCCGCCCGGCGTCGTCGCGGACCAGCAGCTGGCTGATCGCCCGCTTGCGGGGCAGGAAGGAGTTGAGGAGGGCCCGGAACGCCGTGGGCTCGGAGAG
Organism: Nocardioides cynanchi; assembly: GCF_008761635.1. Classification (NCBI taxonomy): domain Bacteria; kingdom Bacillati; phylum Actinomycetota; class Actinomycetes; order Propionibacteriales; family Nocardioidaceae; genus Nocardioides; species Nocardioides cynanchi. The sequence goes on along the minus strand of NZ_CP044344.1, from coordinate 1,640,910 downwards.
CGGCGGGTCACCGGCCAGCCGGGCCAGGACGACATACGACGTGGTCTCGGCGCGGTCACCCGTGCCCGGCTCGACCCGGCGGACACCCTCGCGGCGCAGCCCGGCCCGGGTCGCCACCCGCAGCGATGCCTCGTTGCCGGGCTCCACCTTCGCCTCGACCCGGGAGTAGCCGAGGCCGCCCTGCCCGGCGTCGGTCAGGCTCCAGTCGGCCAGGAGGCGGACGGCCCGGGTGGCCACACCGCGTCCCCGCCGGCCGGAGTAGAGAGCCCACGAGAGCTCGCCGACGCCGGCCTCCCGGCGCCGGACGTCGACGCTCCCGGCCAGGGTGCCGTCGACCTCGATCGCAAAGGCGATCACCGCCCGGTCGTCGGCGTACCCCGTCCGCCAGTCACGGATCGCCCGCTGCATCCGCTCGGCCGTCACCCCGTCGGCCGGCCAACCGAACCAGTGGGCGATGACCTCGTCGTGACCCGCGACCGCCTCGTCGACGTCGTCGTCGCGCCAGGGGCGGAGCGTCACCTCGCCGTCGGTGAGGGTCGGCTGCTCGGGCTGATCACTCACCCAGCCACCCTAACCGGGCGTCCGACCAGCTCGGCGAGGTGTCGATCCATGCTCGCCCCGCACTCCTCGGGACTGATCCGGCCCAGGCACACTGCGATCGTCAGCCCGTCCACCAGCGCGCGCAGCCTCGTGCTCTCGGCCGCCCGCTCCTCGTCGTCGACCTCGAGCAGGTCGAGCACCCGCCCACACACCTGTTCGATGTGGTGGCGACGGTCCTCGAGGTGACGACTCAAGGCGGGGCGGGCGCTCCGCCCGCCCTCCCGAGGTGAGCGCGGGGCCGGGCCGTCCTCCGAGTCGAGGTCCAGGTCGCGGTCACTCCACCCCCGTTCGGCCACCTGGAAGTCGTGCCGCACCCGAGCCCGAGCATCGACTTCGAGCGGCTGTGGCTCGCACGAGGTGACCAGTCGCAGCCATACCAGCTCCTCGTCGATCCGGCTCGCGTCGTCAGGCAGCAGTCGCCGCATCAGCGTGCGAGCCGCGGCTCCAGGGCCGTCGGGAAGCCGACCCCAGCGATCCTGGCGCCGTCGGGTCAGCACTTCGTCGGCTGCCAGGACCGCCAGATCGATGGAGGGGTCCACGAGACGGCGGACGGTGTTCACGCCGAGGCCCAGGTCGGCTGCGAGCGCCCGCAACGTCAAGGCATGAACCCCGACGTCGAGCACCAGCGCGAATGCAGCCTGCCGGAGGAACTCGAACCTGCTGGAGTAGTCGACGAGCTTCACCATGCCCCAGTCCTACCCGTAACTGGCTGCCGCCCGCACCGGCTCTCCACAGGCTCGCGGATGGAACACGGTGTTGCCGTTCAAGACCGGTCGCGCAGGCCGATGTGGAACGGGGTGTCGCCGTTCTAGACCGGTCGCGCAGGCCGATGTGGAACGGGATGTTCCAGGTCGAGCTTCGCGAGGATCTCTGAAGCAGCACAGGGTGTTCCATCTCGGGTCTCGCGGGCGGTGCTCAGTCAGTACAGGGTGTTCCAGGTCAGGCCCGGCGGAGCCAGATCGTGGCCAGCGGCGGGACCACGATCGTGGCGTGGGCCGGCTGACCGCCGTGCGGCTCGGGGTGGGCGGTGACCGAGCCCAGGTTCCCGACGCCCGAGCCCGAGTACGACGCGGCGTCGGTGTTGAGCACCTCGTGCCACTCGCCGGCCACGGGCAGGCCGAGCCGGAACTCGGAGTGCGGGACGGCCGAGAAGTTGCTCACGCAGACCACCTCGCCACCACTGTCGGTCGAGCCTGTCGAGGCCCCGCGCCGGATGAACGAGAAGGTGTTGCGACCGGCGTCGTTGGCGTCGATCCACTCGAACGACGCGGGGTCCTCGTCACGCGACCATACGGCCGGCGAGGCGGCGTAGGCGGCGTTGAGGTCCTTGACCATGTGGTGCACGCCGAGGTGCTCGGGGTGGTCGAGGAGCCACCAGTCCAGCTCGCGCGACTCGGCCCACTCCGACTCCTGACCGATCTCGCAGCCCATGAAGAGCAGCTGCTTGCCGGGGTGGGCCCACATGAAGGCGAGGTAGGCGCGCAGGTTGGCCAGCTGCTGCCACCGGTCACCCGGCATCTTCCGTAGCAGGGAGCCCTTGCCGTGCACGACCTCGTCGTGGCTGAGCGGGAGCACGAAGTTCTCGGTGAAGGCGTAGGTGAGCCCGAAGGTCAGGTCGTTGTGGTGCCAGGCGCGGTGCACGGGCTCGTGGGCGAGGTAGTTCAGGCTGTCGTGCATCCACCCCATGTTCCACTTGAAGCCGAAGCCCAGGCCGTCCGCCGACGTCGCGGACGTGACGCCCGGCCAGGAGGTCGACTCCTCGGCGATCGTGGAGATGCCCGGGACCCGCTTGTAGACGGTGGCGTTCATCTCCTGGAGGAACTGCACGGCCTCGAGGTTCTCCCGACCGCCGTGGATGTTGGGGCTCCACTCGCCCTCCTCGCGCGCGTAGTCGAGGTAGAGCATCGAGGCGACGCCGTCGACCCGCAGCCCGTCGGCGTGGAACTCCTCGAGCCAGTAGAGGGCGTTGGCGTACAGGAAGTTGCGCACCTCCCGGCGGCCGAAGTTGAAGATGTGCGAGCCCCACTCCTTGTGCCAGCCGCGCTGCGGGTTGGGGTCCTCGTAGAGCGGTGTGCCGTCGAAGCGCGCCAGCGCCCACGCGTCGGTGGCGAAGTGACCGGGCACCCAGTCCAGGATCACCCCGACCCCGGCGCGGTGGAAGGCGTCGACGAGCCGGCGGAACCCGTCGGGGTCGCCGAAGCGCGAGTCCGGAGCGAAGTACGACGTCACGTGGTAGCCCCACGAGCCGCCGAAGGGATGCTGCATGATCGGCATCAGCTCGACGTGGCTGAAGCCCAGGTCGGCGACGTAGGGGACCAGCTCCTCGATCAGCTGGTCGTAGCCCAGCACCCGGCCGTCGCGCTTGCGCCACGACGCCAGGTGCACCTCGTAGATCGACATCGGCGCGTGCACCGGCTGCTCGTCTCGGCGCCGCTGCATCCACGCGTCGTCGCTCCACTCGTGCCGGGACTCGAAGACGACGCTGGAGGTCTGCGGCGGCACCTCGGCGTAGTAGGCCATCGGGTCGGCCCGCTCGCTCCACACGCCGTCCGCGCCGAGCACGATGAACTTGTAGTGGGTGCCGGCGCCGACCCCGGGCACGAACAGCTCCCACACCCCCGACTCGCCCAGCTGGCGCATCGGGTGCTCCCGACCGTCCCAGCTGTTGAAGTCGCCCTCGAGGCGCACCCCCCGGGCGCTCGGCGCCCAGACCGCGAACGACGTGCCCGACACGTCGCCGGTCGAGGCGCGGTAGTGGTGCACCCGCGCGCCCAGCACGGTCCAGAGCAGCTCGTGACGGCCCTCGTTGACCAGGTGCAGATCCATCTCGCCGAGCGTGGGCAGGAAGCGGTAGGGATCGTCGACGGTGATCGGGCCCTGGCCGTAGTCGACCTCGACCCGGTAGTCGGGCACGTCACCGGGCGCCAGGGCGAGCCCCCCGTCCGTCGAGCTCGCCGAGACCGGGGCCTCGCCGACCCACACGCCCTCGTGCTCGTGGCCCAGCTCCACGCGGGTCCCACCGTGCAGCACCGCGGTCACCGACTGCGCCAGCGGCCGGTAGATCCGGAAGGTCACCCCGTCCCCGTCGGGATGGGGGCCCAGGATCGCATGCGGCTGCCCGTGCTCCCCGCGGACCAGCTGCTCGATCTCGTCGCGCGACACCTGCTTCATCGGGCTCCCTCGGTGTTCGACACATGGGTCGGCTGGCCCAGCGCAGCCAGCGGGATCGCCAGCCAGCCGGGGCGGTTGCGCGCCTCGTAGACGCACTCGTAGACGGCCTTGTCGGCGACGTACGCCGTCAGCAGCGTGCGCTCGTCGGCCGTGAGCTGATGCCCGGCATAGGCCTCGAGGAACGCGGTCTGGTTGCGCGCCGACCACTCGGCGGCGCGGAACATGCGCTGCTCGGCGCCGGTGTCGTCGGCGATGCCGGCGGTCATCGCCGCGACCCGCGGTGCGTAGTCGAAGGACCGCAACATCCCGGCGACGTCGCGCCACGGGGAGTCGGGCTCGACCCGCTCGGCCAGCGGCCTGGCCGGCTCGCCCTCGAAGTCCACGATCTTCCAGCCCTTCGCGGTGCGCAGGGTCTGGCCCAGGTGCAGGTCGCCGTGCACGCGCTGGATGTCGCCACCCGGGACCGCAGCGACGGCGTCGTACAGCTCGCGGAGAGCGGGAGCGTGCGCCGCGAGCTCGGGTACGACGGCCAACGCGGCCTCGAGCCGGGCCGTCATCTGGGCGCCCAGCCGGGCCTGGTCGGCACCCGAGCGGGTAGCCGTCGGGAAGTGCTCGGCCAGCAGGGCATGGATGCGGCCGACGGCCTCACCGAGCCGCGTGGCCTCGCCGGCGAAGTCGCCGCCCACCTCGTCCGCGTACAGGTCGGCCTCGGCGAACAGGTTGCGGACACTGGCCAGCGCGAGCTCCCACCCGTCGCTGGCGGTCCGCAGGAACTGCTGCAGCATCCCCAGCTGGAACATCTCACCGTTGGCCGAGCCGTCCACGTTGGTCAAGCCGTCCTCGTTGGTCGAGCCGTCCTCGTTGGTCGAGCCCGTCGAGACCTCGATCCACCCGTACAGCGCCGCCACGTTGTCCGAGCCGGCTCGGGTCAGCACGTCGTGGATCTCGATGTCGGGGTTGGTGCCCGGGGTCACCCGGCGGAAGATCTTCAGCAGTGCCTCCTCGCCGAACGCCACCGAGGAGTTGGACTGCTCGCCGGTGAACGGCGTCGAGAGGGCGTGGGGGTCGATCGGCTCGCCCGGGAGCCGGTGGAACACGATGTCACCGTCGCCCGGCTCGGCGAAGGCCCGCAGGTACGCCGCCATCGCCTCACGGTCGTGCACCGCGTCGTAGGCGTGGGTCCACCCGCTGTCGGGGTCCTCCCACCAGCCGACGAAGGCGTGGTCGAGGCGGTGCTCCGGCTCGGTGTAGAGGGCCAGCGGGAGCTGGTAGTGCTCGACGGTGCCGTCGTCGTACGTCAGCTCGCAGAGCTCCACCACGACGCGGGGTCCGGAGTCGGCGATCACGCCCAGGGGCCGGACGCCGGTCACCGTCATCCCACGCCCCTTGCCGCCGAACCACCGCGCCCCCTCGATGAAGTCGGCGATCTGCTGTCGTCCGTCGCTGGAGAACGTCGTCGGGGCCTGGTCGGTGTCGGTCGGGCGGTCGGTGGTGGGGTCGTCGGTCACGGGGTGGTGGCCTCCTCGGGTGGGGCGCGGTCAGCCGGAACCAGTAGAACCCGTACCCACCGAGGGTCAGGAGATACGGCAGCTCACCGATCGGAGGGAACGGGACGCCGCCGATCAGCTCGACCGGCGTGTAGCCCTCCCAGCGACGCAGGTCGAGCTCGACCGGCTGCGCGAAGCGGGACAGGTTGTTGATGCAGACGATGATGTCCTGCTGGTCGTTGCCGGGGCCGTGCGTGGAGTGCTCGCGGGCGTAGGAGAGCACGGAGGGGTTCGTGCCGCCGAGGTCGAGGAAGGTGCCCAGGCCGAACGCCGGGTGGCCACGGCGGGCGTGGATCATCCTGCGGGTCCACTGCAGGAGCGAGGAGGAGTCCTCCAGCTGGGCCTCGACGTTGACGCTCTGGTAGCCGTAGACCGGGTCCTGGATCGCCGGCAGGTGGAGCCTGCCCGGCGTCGCGGACGAGAAGCCGGCGTTGCGGTCGGGGGTCCACTGCATCGGGGTGCGGACGCCGTCGCGGTCGCCGAGCCAGATGTTGTCGCCCATCCCGATCTCGTCGCCGTAGTAGAGGACCGGGCTGCCGGGCAGCGAGAGCAGGAGCGCGGTGAACAGCTCCATCCGGTTGACGTCGTTGTCCAGCAGGGGCGCCAACCGCCGACGGATCCCGATGTTGGCCTTCATCCGGGGGTCCTTGGCGTACTCGTCCCACATGTAGTCGCGGTCCTCGTCGGTGACCATCTCGAGGGTGAGCTCGTCGTGGTTGCGCAGGAAGATGCCCCACTGGCAGTTGTCGGGGATCGACGGGGTCTGCTCCATGATCTCCGAGATCGGGAAGCGCGACTCACGCCGTACGGCCATGAAGATCCGCGGCATCACCGGGAAGTGGAAGCACATGTGGCACTCGTCGCCGTCGGTGACGTACTGCCCGGTGTCGGGGTCGCGCTTGCCGCCGAAGTAGTCCACGACGTCGGACGGCCACTGGTTGGCCTCCGCGAGCACCACCCGGCCGGGGTAGTTGTCGTCGATGAAGCGCCGGACCATGCGCAGGAACTCGTGGGTCTCCGGGAGGTTCTCCCCGTTGGTGCCGGGCCGCTCGTAGAGGTAGGGCACCGCGTCGAGGCGGAACCCGTCCAGGCCCATGTCGAGCCAGAACGACATCGCCTCGAGCATCGCCTCGTGGACCTTGGGGTTGTCGAAGTTGAGGTCCGGCTGGTGGGAGAAGAAGCGGTGCCAGAAGTACTGCTGGCGGACCGGGTCCCACGTCCAGTTGGACGGCTCGGTGTCGACGAAGATGATCCGTGCGTCCTCGTAGAGGTCGTCGGTGTCCGACCAGACGTAGAAGTCGCCGAAGGGCCCGTCGGGGTCGCTGCGGGAGGCCTGGAACCACGGGTGCGCATCGCTGGTGTGGTTCATGACGAAGTCGATGATCACCCTGATGCCGCGCCGGTGCGCGGCCTCGACGAACTCACGGAAGTCGTCGACCGTCCCGCACTCCGGGAGGATCGAGGTGTAGTCGGCGACGTCGTAGCCACCGTCGCGCAGGGGAGAGGTGAAGAACGGCGGCACCCAGAGGCAGTCGACGCCGAGCCACTGGAGGTAGTCCAGCTTCTCGATCACGCCCCGGAAGTCGCCGGTGCCGTCGCCGTTGGAGTCGCGGAACGACCGCACCAGCACCTCGTAGAAGACCGCGGTCTTGAACCAGTCGGGCTGCTGCTGCTCGAGGGTCGACCCGACGATGCTGCTCTCGTGGTCGCTGCCGCCGCCGCCGGTCGAGGTCACGAGGTTCTCCGGACGGTCAGCACGTGGGCGGGTTCGACGCCCGGGTCCAGCCGGACGTAGTTGTGCTGGCCCCAGTGCCAGTCCTGGCCGGTGATCTCGTCGTGCACGGCCAGGCTGTCGTGCCAGTCGAGGCCCAGCGCCGGCAGGTCGAGGTGCACCATCGTCTCGCGGGCACCGTGCGGGTCGAGGTTGACCACGACGATCACCAGGTCGTCGGGCTCGGTGGTCGAGCGGAATCGTGACCACGCTCCCGTGCCCTTGCTGAACACCAGGACGTTCTCGTCGTCGCTGGAGTGGATCACCACGTTGCGCAGCTGCTGCAGGGCCGGGTGGTCACGTCGTACGGCGTTGAGCCGGGTGAGGTACGGCGCGAGGGTGCGGCCGTCGGCCTCCGCCCCAGCCCAGTCGCGCACCCGGATCTGGTACTTCTCGGAGTCGAGGTACTCCTCGCTGCCCGGGCGGACCGCGACGTGCTCGAACAGCTCGTACCCGGCGTACACCCCCCAGCTCGGGGAGCCGGTGGCGGCGAGCACCGCCCGGATCCGGAACGCCGCCGGGCCGCCGTACTGGAGGAAGGCGTGCAGGATGTCGGGGGTGTTGACGAAGAAGTTCGGCCGCATCACGTGGTCGGACTCGCGGGACACCTCCCGGAGGTAGTCCTCGATCTCCCACTTCGCGGTGCGCCAGGTGAAGTAGGTGTAGCTCTGGTGGAAGCCGATCGCGCCGAGGGCGCGCATCATCGCCGGGCGGGTGAAGGCCTCGGCCAGGAAGATCACGTCGGGGTCGGTCCGGCGGACCTCCTTGAGCAGCCACTCCCAGAAGGCGACCGGCTTGGTGTGCGGGTTGTCGACCCGGAAGATCCGCACGCCGTGCTTCATCCAGTGCCGGACGACCCGGAGCACCTCCTTGCAGATGCCGGTCGGGTCGTTGTCGAAGTTCAGGGGATAGATGTCCTGGTACTTCTTGGGCGGGTTCTCGGCGAACGCGATCGAGCCGTCGGCCTGGGTGGTGAACCACTCGGGATGGGCGCTCACCCAGGGATGGTCGGGCGCGCACTGCAGCGCCAGGTCGAGGGCCACCTCGAGGCCGAGGCCCCGGGCCTTCTTCACGAACGCGTCGAAGTCCTTGAGGGTCCCGAGGTCGGGGTGGACGGCATCGTGCCCGCCGTCCTTGCTGCCGATGGCCCAGGGTGACCCCGGGTCGCTCGGCTTGGGGTCGAGGGTGTTGTTGGGCCCCTTGCGGTTGACCCGGCCGATCGGGTGGATCGGCGGCAGGTAGATCACGTCGAACCCCATCGCGGCCACGGCGTCGAGCCGCTCGGCGGCGGTGCGGAGGGTGCCGCTGACCACGGCGCCGTCGGCGTCGTACGACGCGCCCTCGGAGCGCGGGAAGAACTCGTACCAGCTGCTGAACAGGGCCCGCGGCCGGTCGGCGTAGAGCGGGTAGGGACCCTCGACGGTGACCAGCTCACGCAACGGATGGGCGGCCAGCACCGCCATCAGCTCGGGGGCCTGGAGGGCGGCCAGCCGGGCCTCGGGGGGACGTGACGTGTCGCGTGCGGCCTTCGCAGCCGCCCGGACCACGCCGGTGTCCGCGGCGACATCTGCCCGCTGGTCGAGCTGGTCGAGCTCGGCGACGACGCGGTCGAGCAGCAGCCCGCCCTCGGTGAACATCAGCTCGACGTCCACACCTGCGGGGATCTTCAGGCCGGCGGCGTGCGACCAGGTCGCGAGCGGGTCGGACCACGCCTGCACCTCGAAGCCCCAGGCGCCCTCGGTGTCGGGGGCGACCCAGGCGAGGTAGCGGTCGGGGACGTCGCCGTCCGGTCGCATCCGCACCGGCGCCCGGCGGGTGCCGTCGGGCGCGACCAGCACCACCTCGGCGCCCAACCGGTCGTGTCCCTCGCGGAACACGGTCGCGCTGACCGGCAGCGGCTCACCGACGGTCGCCTTCGCCGCGAGCCTCCCCAGATCCACGAGGGGCATCACGTCCATCACCGGAATCCGACCGACCATGCTCGCCACCCTTCCGAATCGCCACCGCGCATGCAAGCCGGGCCTCCGTGCCCCTCGGGCCCGCCCTCCATGCACGGCGTACCGGGACGCACCCCGCCGGAGCGTGGAAAATTGGAACGATCCAGTGATTCTCCTATACCGTCCCTGTCGTGCGTGCGATTCGACGGTTCACGGTCCGCCCTGTCCTGCCTCCGGCCCTGCTGGCGCTCGGCGACCTCGCCGGCAACCTGCGCTGGTCCTGGCACCCGCCGACCCAGGACGTCTTCGCCCTGGTCGACGACGAGATCTGGGAGAGCACCGGACACGACCCGGTGCGCCTGCTCGGCGCCGTGGGCGCGGAGCGTCTCGAGGAGCTGGCCGGTGACCAGGCCTTCCTGGACCGCCTCTACGAGGCCAAGGCCGACCTCGACGCCTACCTCGGTGGCGAGGGTTGGTACACCCGGAAGGCCGGTGCCGAGGCGCCGCACCGGATCGCCTACTTCTCACCTGAGTTCGGCATCAGCGCGGTCCTGCCGCAGTACTCCGGCGGTCTCGGCATCCTGGCCGGCGACCACCTGAAGGCCGCCAGCGACCTCGGTGTGCCGCTGGTGGGCGTGGGTCTGCTCTACCACGCGGGTTACTTCAAGCAGTCGCTCTCGCGCGAGGGCTGGCAGCTGGAGCAGTACCCCGTCCTGGATCCCGACGAGCTGCCGATCAGCCTGCTCCGCGAGGCCAACGGCGAGCGGGCCGTGATCTCGATCGCCCTGCCCGACGGTCCCGAGCTGCTGGCCAAGATCTGGGTCGCCCAGGTCGGCCGCGTGCCGCTGCTGCTGCTCGACTCCGACGTCGAGGGCAACCCCGACCACTACCGCGACCTCACCGACCGGCTCTACGGCGGGACCTCCGAGCACCGGCTGCGGCAAGAGCTGCTGCTCGGCGTCGGCGGGGTCCGGGCCCTGCGCGTGCACGCCCGGATCACCGGCGCGTCCGAGCCCGAGGTGTTCCACACCAACGAGGGACATGCCGGCTTCCTGGGCCTGGAGCGGATCCGGGAGCTCACCGTCGAGGAGACCGGCCCGCAGCTGGACTTCGACACCGCGCTCGAGGTCTCCCGGGCCTCGACGGTGTTCACGACCCACACCCCGGTCCCGGCCGGCATCGACCGCTTCTCGCGCGACCTGATCGAGCAGTACTTCGGTACGTCGGGCGCCGTGTCCGGCGTACCCCTGGAGCGGATCCTGGCCCTGGGCGCCGAGGACTACCAGGGCGGCGACCCCAGCGTGTTCAACATGGCGGTGATGGGCTTCCGCCTCTCCCAGCGCGCCAACGGCGTCTCCCAGCTGCACGGTCACGTCAGCCGCGAGATGTTCCACGGGCTGTGGCCCGCCTTCGACGAGGCCGAGGTACCGATCACGTCGATCACCAACGGCGTGCACGCGCCGAGCTGGGTGGGCCGCGAGGTCTTCGCGCTGGCCGGCCGGTACGGCGCGGACGGCGGGTCCGACGACGCCGACTCGTTCTGGAGCGCCGTCGACCAGATCCCGGGTGCGGACATCTGGGCGGTCAAGCGCCAGCTCCGCGAGCGGCTCGTGCTGGACGCGCGGAAGCGGTTGCGCAAGTCCTGCGCCGCGCGTGGCACACCGGCCGCTGAGTGCACCTGGGTGGAGACCGCCCTCGACCCCGACGTGCTGACGATCGGCTTCGCGCGCCGCGTGCCGTCGTACAAGCGGCTGACGCTGATGCTGCGCGACCCCGAGCGGCTCAAGCGGCTCCTCCTGCACCCCGAGCGGCCGATCCAGCTGATCATCGCCGGCAAGTCGCACCCGGCCGACGACGGGGGCAAGAAGCTGATCCAGGAGATGGTCCGCTTCGCCGACGACCCCGAGGTGCGGCACCGCATCGTCTTCCTGCCCAACTACGACATCGCCATGGCCCAGCCGCTCTACCCCGGCTGCGACGTCTGGCTGAACAACCCGCTGCGGCCCTACGAGGCGTGCGGCACCTCCGGCATGAAGTCGGCGCTGAACGGCGGGCTCAACCTGTCGATCCTCGACGGCTGGTGGGACGAGTGGTACGACGGCAACAACGGCTGGGCGATCCCGTCCGCCGACGGTGTCGAGGACGCCGACCGCCGCGACGACCTCGAGGCGACCGCGCTCTACGACCTGATCGAGAACGACATCGCCCAGCGCTTCTACGACGTCGACCACGACGGCGTGCCCGCGCGCTGGATCGAGATGGTCCGGCACACCCTGAAGTCGCTCGGGCCCAAGGTGCTGGCCACGCGGATGGTGCGCGACTACGTCCGCAAGCTCTACACCCCCGCGGCGGTCACCGGCCGGGCCCTGAACTCCGACTACAAGGGCGCCACCGAGCTGGCCGCCTGGAAGAAGGGTGTCCGCGAGGCCTGGGCCGACGTCCGGGTCGAGCACGTCGAGAGCCACGGCGTGGGCGACAGTCCCGAGGTCGGGTCCGCACTGACCGTCCGGGCGTTCGTCGCCCTCGGCGCGCTGACTCCCGACGACGTCTCGGTCGAGGTCGTGCACGGGGTGATCGACGGTGACGACGAGCTCGTCGACACCCACGTCATCGACCTCACCCTGGCCGACTCCTACGACGGCGGCCGCTACCGCTTCGACGGCGAGGTGCGGCTTGCCCGCGGCGGCTCCTTCGGCTACACGGTGCGGATCGTGCCCCACAACAGCGCCCTCGCCGGCGTCGCCGAGATGGGCCTGGTCGCCCTCCCGTAACGCTCACTCGGCGCGAAGAGGCAGCAACTGCACGCTCAGTCGGCGCAAAGAGGCAGCAACTACACGCTGAGCCGGCGCAAAGAGGCAGCAACTACACGCTGAGCCGGCGCAAAGAGGCGGTCGCACCGGACTTCTCAGGCCTCCCGGAGTACGACGACCGTGCGGCCACCGAGGGCCAGCGACCCGCCCGGCATCACCGACGTGCCGACCGGGCACCCCGGACACGTCGACACCACGACCTCACCGGTCCCCGACCAGTCCTGTCCCGGCAGCGTGACCGCCACCTGATCGGCCTCGGCGTTGAGCCAGATCAGGAAGGAGCTGTCCCACTGCTGCTCGCCGCGCGGCCCGGGGGAGCGCAGGGGCGAGCCGGTGACCAGCATGCCCACCACCGCCAGCGCGTCGTCCGCCCAGTCGTCGCCCGACATCTCGCGGCCGCTGGGGTGCAGCCAGACCAGGTCCTTGGGGCCGCCCTCGATCGTCGGTCGCCCCTCGAACCAGTGCCGCTGCCGCAGCGCCGGGTGGTCGCGGCGCAGCCGCAGCGCCGCCTTGGTGGTCTCGTAGACGTCGAGCCAGGCGTCGTCGGGGCGCCAGTCGATCCACGACGTCTCGTTGTCCTGCACGTAGGGGTTGTTGTTGCCGCCTTGCGTCCGCCCGCGCTCGTCACCCGCGGTGATCATCGGTACGCCGTTCGACAGGCACAGGGTGACCATCAGGCCCGCCGCCACCTTGCGACGCAGCGCCAGGATCTCCGGGTCGTCGGTCTCGCCCTCGACCCCGAAGCTCTGGGAGCGGTTGTCGTCGGTGCCGTCCCGGTTGCCCTCGCCGTTGGCCTCGTTGTGCTTGTTCTCGTAGGACACGAGGTCGCGCACGGTGAAGCCGTCGTGCGCGGTCACGAAGTTCACCGAGGCGTACGGCGAGCGCCCGTCGTCGGCGTACAGGTCCGAGGAGCCGGCGAGCCGGGTCGCCACCGTCCGCACCCCCGGCGCCCGCCCCCGCCAGAAGTCGCGCACCGTGTCGCGGAACTGGTCGTTCCACTCCACCCAGGGCGGCGGGAACTCCCCGACCCGGTAGCCGTCCGCGGAGGCGTCCCACGGCTCGGCGATCAGCTTCACGTGCCGCAGCGTGGGGTCCTGCCCGATGGCGGTCAGCAGGTGGGACCGCATGTCGACGTCGTACCCGACCCGGGTCAGCGCCGACATCAGGTCGAACCGGAAGCCGTCGACCCGCATCTGGCTTGTCCAGTAGCGCAGCGAGTCCAGGATCAGCCGCAACGCGGCGGGGTTGGAGGTGTCGACCGTGTTGCCGCAGCCGGTGATGTCCCAGTAGGTGTCGTCGTAGGGGTCGCCAGGCGGGGTGTGGTCGACGCGGCGGTAGAAGCCCTTGTCGTCGAGGCCGCGGAACGACAGCGTCGGCCCGAGCGCGTCGGACTCGGCGGTGTGGTTGTAGACCACGTCGAGGAACACCTCGAGGCCGGCCGCGTGGTAGGCCCGCACCATCTCCTTGAACTCCCGCACCTGCCCGCCCCGGTCGCCCGCTGACGCGTACGCGTGGTGGGGAGCGAAGAAGCCGATCGTGTTGTAGCCCCAGTAGTTCGCCATCCCGCGCGCCATCACCTTCGGCTCGCTGACGAACTGCTGCACCGGCAACAGCTCGACGGCGGTCACGCCCAGGTCGCGCAGGTAGTCGATCACCGCCGGCGTCGCCAACCCGGCGTACGTCCCGCGCAGGTGCTCCGGGACCCGGTCGTGCAGGGCCGTCATCCCCTTCACGTGCAGCTCGTAGATGACCGTGTCACGCCAGCGCGTGTAGGGCCTGCGGTCGTCACCCCAGTCGAAGTCGGGCTCGTCGACGACGACGGACTTGGGCACGTACGGCGCGCTGTCGCGGTGGTCGCGCTCGTGCGGCGACGCCAGGTCGTGGCCGAAGATGGCGGGGTCGTCGGCGAGGTCACCGCTGATGGCGCGGGCGTAGGGGTCGAGCAGCAGCTTGTCGGGGTTGAAGCGCAGGCCGAGCTCCGGCTGCCACGGGCCGTCGGCGCGGTAGCCGTAACGGGTGCCGACCTGGACCCCGGGGACGGCGCCGTGCCAGATCCCGAGCGACACCTCGGTCAGCTCGTGCCGGGTCTCCCGGCCGGCGCCGCCGGGCCCGTCGTCGTCGAACAGGCAGACCCAGACCCGGCTCGCCTCCGGCGCGCGCACCGCGAAGTTGGTGGCCTCCTCGCCGTGGTCGGCCCCGAGCGGCCAGGTGCGGCCCGGCCACACGGCGGCGGTCTCGCCGCGTCGGCTCCAGGTTCCGGGGGTCACCCGCGACATTGTGGCGGACGGTCGGCACAATGCCGGGAGGATCCAGACTCGGAGGTCGCGCGGCCACTCGGTGGTCGAGCAGCCCCCTCGGTGGTCGAGCGGCCCATTCGGTGGTCGCGCGGCCCATTCGGTGGTCGAGCGGAGCATTCGGTGGTCGAGCGGAGTCGAGACCACCCCGACGGCGAAAGAAGGCACCATGGCGGAGTTCGTACGACTCGAGGTCGACGGGGGCGTGGCCACCCTGCGGCTCGACCGGCCCAAGATGAACGCCCTGAACGCCCAGATGCAGGAGGAGATCCGGGCGGCCGCCACCGAAGCGGCGGCCCGCGACGACGTCAAGGCCGTCGTCGTCTACGGCGGGGAGCGGGTCTTCGCGGCCGGTGCCGACGTCAAGGAGATGGCCGAGATGTCGTACGTCGACATGGTCGAGCGCTCCGGGAAGCTCCAGTCGGCGTTCAGCAGCGTCGCCGCCATCCCGAAGCCGGTGGTCGCCGCGGTCACCGGTTACGCGCTCGGCGGCGGCTGCGAGCTGGCCCTGTGCGCCGACGTGCGGTTCGCGGCCGACGACGCCGTCCTCGGACAGCCCGAGATCCTGCTCGGGATCATCCCCGGCGCCGGCGGCACGCAGCGGCTGACCCGCCTGGTCGGCCCGAGCCGGGCCAAGGACATCATCTTCACCGGCCGCTTCGTGAAGGCCGAGGAGGCCTTGGCGATCGGCCTCGTCGACCGCGTCGTACCCGCGACCTCGGTGTACGACGAGGCGGTGGCCTGGGCGCGGCAGTTCACCGGGGCCGCGACCTATGCCCTCCGGGCGGCCAAGGAGACCATCGACACGGGTCTCGAGGTCGACCTCCCGACCGGGCTGGCGATCGAGCGTCAGCAGTTCGCGGCCCTCTTCGCCACCGACGACCGCCGGATCGGGATGACATCGTTCGTCGAGCAGGGCCCGGGGAAGGCCGCCTTCACCGGCCGCTGAGGACGGTGTCCCGACCCGCCGAAGCCGGTGCGCGGAGCGGACCTCGTATGGGATCCTTCCCCGGGTGGGCTCCCGCCCCCGTCGACAAGGAGTGGTCGCGCATGGCACGCAGGACCGACGACACCTCCGCCGAGACCGGCGGGGACGAGGCGACCGACGAGAAGTCCACGACCAAGCCCAGGAGGACGGTGCCGGTGGGCGCGACAGTGACCAAGGTCCGCACCCTGGTGGCGCAGGCGATCTGGATCGTCTGCGTCCTGGCGGCGCTGGTCCTCGCGATCGCCGCGCTGTGCATCGCGTTGAAGGCCAACCCGAGCAACGGGCTCGTCAAGTTCTTCGTCGACACCGCCGACAAGCTGGACTTCGGGGTCTTCTCCCGCGGCAAGGACGGCGTCGCCCACTTCAAGGGGCACACGCATGCGGCGCAGACCAAGAACGCGCTGATCAACTGGGGCCTGGCCGCCGTGGTGTGGCTGGTCGGCGGCCGGATCGTGGAGCGCATCGTCCGTCCGTGAACGGGTTCCCTGAGATTCCGCACAGAATCCCCGGGCGCAAGGCCTGTCGACCCTAGCAATTGCCCCGCGGGTGTGATGGGCTGCTGGTCCGCGTCGCCGGGAGGGTGGCGTGACGACGAGAACCCGGAGGGTTTCAACACCATGGCAGTTCGCCTCACGAAGAAGAATCTCAAGCTGACCGGTGCCGCTGGTGCGGCCCTGGCCCTGGCCGCAACCGTTGCTGGCCCCGCCCTGGCCGCCGGCGAGTTCACCGGGTCCACGACGTACAACTGCACGGTGGCGGCGCCCACGGTGACCTTCGCGGTGAACACCCCGCCGGCCACGATGGCAGCCGGGCAGACCGTCAAGGTCCCCGACAAGTCGGACTTCACGCTGGACGCGGGCACCACCACGCTCGCCGGGACGGCCCTGGGCTGGAGCAAGGTGGGCGGGAGCGTCGCCTCGACGCCCTCCAACGCCCACAGCGGTCTGAGCCTGACCCTGCCCAAGACCGACCTGAACAACAACGGTGACGGTACGACCACGACGCACGGCACGGGCAACGCGCTGCTCCGCTCGACCAAGGTCGGCACCTACACCGTGAACTTCGCCAAGTTCGACGTGGTCCTGCAGGGCTACAACGCCGACGGCACCAAGCACGGTGACCCGTTCATCCTGTCCGACAACCCCAACACCACGCCGCCTCCCGCGGGTCCTGCGTGCGCCAACCTCGACCCGAGCGGCGCCACCACGCCGATGAACGGCTCCGCCCAGGCCGCCACGGTCAAGGTCGTCAAGGACAAGACCACCACCAAGGTCGCGGCCTCCTTCTCGGCCGCCAAGCACCAGATCAGCTCGGTGAGCAAGGTGAAGTCGAAGTTCGGCATCAAGGCCACCGGCAAGGTCAAGGTCAGCCTGAAGAAGGGCACCAAGACCCTCAAGACCGTCACCGCCAAGCTGAACAAGAAGGGTGTCGCCAAGGCGTCCTTCAAGGTCACCAAGCACGGCAAGTACACGGTCAAGACCGTGTACGGCGGCAGCAGCAACCTCAAGGGCTCCAAGGGCGCGAAGAGCGTCACCGCCTGATCTGAGGAACTGACACACCTTCGGCCCCGGCGACCTGGTCGCCGGGGCCGTTGTCATGCCCGGCGTCGTACCCGGCGTCGTTGGCCGGGGGTCCCGCGACCGTGACAGTGTCACTGTGAGAGATGCCACCACCCCGGAAGTTCCTCCGGCGTCGGAACCCCTTGTAGCCTCGCAGGACACCCGAGGACACAGGAGGGCCGTCGCGGCCATGAACATCGTTGTCTGCGTGAAGTACGTACCCGACGCCACCGGCGACCGGCATTTCGAGGACGACAAGACCGTCGACCGCGTGGGCGTCGACGGGCTGCTGTCCGAGCTCGACGAGTACGCCGTCGAGCAGGCCCTCCAGATCAAGGAGAAGGCCGAGAGCCCCGACGACGTCGTGGTGACGGCTCTCTGCGTCGGTCCGGAGCAGGCGGTGGACGCGGTCCGCAAGGCCCTGCAGATGGGCGTCGACCAGGGTGTCCACGTCAGCGACGAGGCCATCGCCGGGTCGGACGCGATCGCGACCTCCCTGGTGCTGGCCAAGGCCGTCGAGCGGGGCCGGGACGGCGCCGCCTACGACCTGGTCATGTGCGGGATGGCCTCGACCGACGGCGCCATGAGCGTGGTGCCCGCGATGCTGGCCGAGCGGCTGAGCCTGCCCCAGCTGACCCTGGCCTCCAAGGTCGAGACCCAGGGCGACCAGGTCCGGATGCAGCGCGACGGCGACACCGCGACCGAGGTGGTCGGTGGGACGATGCCGCTCGTGCTGTCGGTGACCGACCAGTCCGGTGAGGCGCGCTACCCGTCGTTCAAGGGGATCATGGCGGCCAAGAAGAAGCCGCTGGAGACCCTCTCCCTGACCGACCTCGGCATCGACGCCGGCGACGTGGGCCTGTCCGTGGCGTGGTCCACGGTCGAGGACACCACCGCCCGCCCACCGCGCGAGGCCGGCGAGATCGTCAAGGACGAGGACGGCGCGGGCGCCAAGGCGCTGGCCGACTTCCTCGCCGCCAAGAAGTTCATCTAACGAGAGCCGGGAGACACCGTCATGACCGAGATCCTGGTCGTCGTCGACCACGCCGAGTCCCCCGAGGGCCTGTCGGTGAAGAAGCCGACCTTCGAGATGCTCACCCTCGCTGCCCGCCTGGGCGAGCCGTCCGCGGTCTTCATCGGCCCGACCGCCCATAACGCCGAGGTCGTCGAGGCCGTCAAGAAGTACGGCGCCGCCAAGGTCTACGCGATCGACGACGCCCCGCTCAAGGGCTTCCTGGTCGCGCCCAAGGCCGAGGCGCTCCAGCAGCTGGTGGAGAAGACCTCCCCGGGTGCGGTGCTGATCGCCTCCTCCGCCGAGGGCAAGGAGATCGCGGCCCGGCTCGCGATCAAGACCGACTCCGGCCTGATCACCGACGCCGTCGACGTCGAGGAGGGGCCGGTCACGACGCAGAGTGTGTTCGCCGGCAGCTACACGGTGAAGGCGAAGGTCACCAAGGGCACCCCGATCATCACCGTCAAGCCGAACTCCGCCGCGCCCGTCGAGGCCGAGGGCGCGGGCGCGCTCGAGGAGTTCGCGGTCACCGTGTCCGACGCGGCGAAGGGCGCCCAGATCGTGGCCTCCCAGCCGCGCAAGGCAACCGGCCGTCCGGAGCTCACCGAGGCCGCGATCGTGGTCTCCGGCGGCCGTGGCACCGGCGGCAAGTTCGAGCCGGTCGAGGGCCTGGCCGACGCGCTCGGCGCCGCCGTGGGCGCCTCCCGGGCTGCGGTCGACTCCGGCTGGAAGCCGCACAGCTACCAGATCGGGCAGACCGGCAAGACCGTCTCGCCCCAGTTGTACATCGCCGCGGGCATCTCCGGCGCCATCCAGCACCGGGCCGGCATGCAGACCTCGAAGACCATCGTCGCGGTCAACAAGGACGAGGAGGCGCCGATCTTCGAGCTCGTCGACTTCGGCGTCGTCGGCGACCTGCACACGGTGCTCCCCGCGGTCACCGAGGAAGTCACCCAGCGCAAGGGTTGAGCGCCGGGCGGTTTCACCGGTTCACCGGGCAACCCTGAGGTTCTCGGGGGAAATTTCGCGCGAGAACCTCAGGTTTCGCCCGGGGACCTCCGACGCGACACCCGGTCAGGCGGTGACGAGGTCGAAGGCCTCGACGAGCCGTGGGGCGTTGGCGGGGTCCGGCTGGACCTGCGCTGTTGCGAAGGGGCCCCGGGACGCTGATCCGTGACCGGCGCGGGAGGCCCGCCGAGGCGGGGATTCGGGGGTGATCCGGCTATCCTGCCCGGCGTAACCAAGGAGAGGTCTGACATGAAGGTACTCGTGCTCGGTGGTGACGGCTTCTGCGGTTGGCCCACCTCGCTGCATCTGTCCGCGAAGGGCCACGACGTCAAGATCGTCGACAACTTCGCCCGCCGGAACGCCGATGTCGAGCTCGAGGTCTCGTCGCTGACGCCCATCTCGCCGATGGGCAGCCGGCTGGCTGCATGGAACGTGCTGACCGGTCGGGAGATCGGCTTCGAGCGGTTCGACGTCGCGGAGAACTACCACCGCCTGCTGACCCTGATCAAGGAGTGGCAGCCGGACGCGGTGGTGCACTTCGCCGAGCAGCGCGCCGCGCCGTACTCCATGAAGTCGTCGTGGCACAAGCGCTACACCGTGAGCAACAACCTCAACGCCACCAACAACCTGCTGGCGGCGCTGGTCGAGGCCGAGTGCGACGCCCACGTGGTCCACCTCGGCACGATGGGGGTCTACGGCTACGGCACGGCCGGCGTGAAGATCCCCGAGGGCTACCTCCGGATCCAGGTCCCGACCGACGACGGCACGGTGGTCGAGTCGGAGATCCTCTACCCGCCCAACCCCGGGTCGATCTACCACCTCACCAAGACCCAGGACCAGCTCTTCTTCGCCTACTACAACAAGAACGACGGCGTGCGGGTCACCGACCTGCACCAGGGCATCGTGTGGGGCACCCAGACGACGGAGACCCGGCTGGACGAGCGGCTGATCAACCGGTTCGACTACGACGGCGACTACGGCACCGTGCTCAACCGCTTCCTGATGCAGGCCGCGGTGAAGTACCCCCTGACCGTCCACGGCAGCGGTGGCCAGACGCGCGCGTTCATCCACATCCAGGACACCGTCCGCTGCATCGAGCTGGCCATCGAGAACCCGCCGGCCGCCGGCGAGCGCGTCCAGGTGTTCAACCAGATGACCGAGACGCACCGGCTGATCGACCTGGCGCAGATCGTCTCCCGGCTCACCGGCGCGGAGATCGACCACATCGAGAACCCGCGCAACGAGGCCGACTCCAACGACCTGTTCGTGGAGAACCGCCAGCTGATCGAGCTGGGCCTGGAGCCGATCCTCCTGGAGGACACGCTCATGGAGGAGGTCACCGAGATCGCCGGCAAGTACGCCGACCGCGTGGACCTGTCGAAGATCGAGGCACGGTCGTTGTGGCGCAAGAAGTCCTGACATGGGGCTCGACCACGTAAGCCGTCTCGAGCAGACGGCCCGCCGTGGTGCCGAGGAGCTCGACGGTGCGACGGCCACGGAGATCCTGGCCTGGGCCGACGAGGCCCTCGGCCAGCGGGTCGTCGTCGCGTCGAGCATGCAGGACGCTCTGGTCGTCGACCTGGCCGCCCAGGTGCGGCCCGGCTTCGACGTGGTCTTCCTCGACACCGGCTACCACTTCGCCGAGACGCTGCTGCTGCGCGACGCCGTGGCCTCGACGTACGACGTACGCCTGATCAACGTCCTGCCCGGACAGACCGTCGAGGAGCAGGACGCCCAGCACGGTGAGCGGCTGCACGAGCGCAACCCCGACCTGTGCTGCTCGCTGCGCAAGGTGACGCCGCTGAACACCATCCTGGGCCTGTACGACGGCTGGGTCACCGGGCTGCGGCGCAGCGAGACCGAGACCCGCGAGAAGGCCGGCCCGGTCGAGTGGGACGAGCGTCGCCAGATGGTGAAGATCAACCCGATCGTGGACTGGAGCGACGACGACGTGGCGTCGTACGTCGAGGAGCGCGAGGTGCTGGTCAACCTGCTGCGCTCCGACGGCTACGCCTCGATCGGCTGCGCCCCCTGCACCGCCCGCGTCGCGCCAGGGCAGGACGCCCGGGCCGGTCGCTGGTCGGGCACCGGCAAGAACGAGTGCGGCATCCACCTGGGCTGACCACCGGCTCCGGCCCGGTCCCGGCCGACTACCCTCGCCCCATGACGGAGTCGGCGGCGGAGCAGGTCGCCGCGCTCGGGCGGCGGGCCCGCGCGGCGAGCCGCGACCTGGCGCTGGCCCACCGGTCCGCCAAGGACGCGGCCCTGCACGGCATGGCCGACGCGCTCGTCAAGCGTGCCGACGACGTGCTCGAGGCCAACGCCCACGACGTACACCGTGCCGAGGAGGCCGGGACTCCCGCCAACGTCGTCGACCGGCTCCGCCTGACCCCGACCCGGGTCGAGGACATGGCCGACGGACTGCGCCAGGTCGCCGGGCTCCCGGACCCGGTCGGCGAGGTGGTGCGCGGCAGCACCCTGGCCAACGGCCTGGAGCTGCGGCAGGTGCGGGTGCCCTTCGGTGTCGTCGCGATGATCTACGAGGGTCGCCCCAACGTCACCGCGGACGCCGCGGGGATCTGCCTCAAGTCCGGCAACGCGGTGCTGCTGCGTGGCAGCGGCAGCGCTGCGGACAGCAACGCGGCGATCGTGGAGGTGCTGCGCGACGCCGTCGCCACGGCCGGGCTGCTGCCGGACGCCGTCCTGCTGGTGCCGGCCGACAGTCGCGACACCGTGACCGCGCTGATGCGGGCCCGCGGCCTGGTCGACGTGCTGATCCCGCGGGGCGGAGCCGGCCTGATCCGCTCGGTGGTCGAGGGCTCGACCGTGCCCGTCATCGAGACGGGCATCGGCAACTGCCACGTCTACGTCGACGCGGCCGCCGACCTCGAGATGGCGCTGGCGATCGTGCTCAACTCCAAGACCGACCGCACCAGCGTCTGCAACGCGGCCGAGTCGCTGCTGGTGCACGCCGACGTGGCCGATGCCTTCCTGCCGCGGGTCGTCGCGGCCCTCCGGGACGCCGGCGTGACAATCCACGGCGACGCCGCGTTCACGTCGTACGACGGGGTGGTGGCGGCCGACGACGACGACTTCAGGCGGGAGTACCTCAGCCTCGACATCTCCGCGGCGGTGGTGCCGGACCTCGACGCCGCGATCGACCACGTGCAGCGCTGGTCCAGCGGCCACACGGAGGCGATCGTGACCGCCGACCTCGTCGCCGCCCGCCGATTCGTCGCGGAGGTCGACGCCGCGGCCGTGCTGGTCAACGCCTCCACCAGGTTCACCGACGGCGGCGAGTTCGGGTTCGGCGCGGAGATCGGGATCAGCACCCAGAAGCTGCACGCACGCGGCCCGATGGGGCTGCCGGAGATGACCTCCACCAAGTACGTCGTGACCGGCAGCGGCCAGATCCGCTGAGCCGGAGCCGTCCGATAAGGTTGTGCCATGACCAGCCCGCTCATCATCAACCACTGGGTCGCCGGTGGCACCGCCCTCGGGCTCCTGCTGCTCCTGCTGCTGGGCATGCTGGTCTTCGGCGCCGGGCGCGAGCACAGCTGAGCACGGCACCCGACGTGCCCACCACGGCGCCCGGCCCCCGCCGCGTCGGGGTGATGGGTGGCACGTTCGACCCGATCCACCACGGGCACCTCGTGGCCGCCTCGGAGGTCCAGTCGTGGTTCGGCCTCGACGAGGTCGTGTTCGTGCCCACGGGCGAGCCCTGGCAGAAGTCCGAGCGCCAGGTCACCGCGGCCGAGGACCGCTACCTGATGACCGTGATCGCGACCGCGTCCAACCCGCGCTTCTCGGTCTCCCGGGTCGACGTGGACCGCGGCGGGCCGACGTACACGATCGACACCCTGCGCGACCTGCGCACGGCCTATCCCGACGCGGAGCTCTACTTCATCACCGGTGCCGACGCGCTCGCCGAGATCTTCACCTGGCGCGACGCCGAGGAGCTGTTCGCGCTGGCGCAGTTCGTGGGCTGTACCCGCCCGGGCTACACCATGGACGCCGCCACCCTCGGCCAGATCCCGGCCGACCGGGTGACCATGGTGGAGGTGCCAGCCCTGGCGATCAGCTCCACCGACTGCCGCCGTCGGACGACGCGGGGCGAGCCGGTCTGGTACCTCGTGCCGGACGGCGTCGTCCAGTACATCGCCAAGCACCATCTCTATCCGGCTCCCGACCCTGCCGCCCCGGCGGCCGAGCGCAGTCGGGACCACCTCACAGGAAGCGATCGATGACCGCCACCGAGCATGCCGTCTCCCTCGTGCACGCCGCGGCCCGCGCGGCGTCCGACAAGCTGGCCCAGCACATCCTGGCCTTCGACGTCAGCGACGAGCTGGCGATCACCGACGCCTTCCTGCTGGCCTCGGCGACCAACGACCGGCAGGTCAAGGCGATCGTCGACGAGATCGAGGACAAGCTGCGCGAGATCGGAGCGAAGCCGATCCGCCGGGAGGGTGAGCGCGACGGGCGCTGGGTGCTGATCGATTACGGCGACGTCGTGGTGCACGTCCAGCACGAGGAGGAGCGGCAGTTCTACGCCCTCGAGCGGCTGTGGCGTGACTGCCCCCTGATCTCCCTGCCGGCCGACGTGAAGGCCGGCTCGACGGGTGCCTGACCCGCGGACCCTCGTCCTGGTCCGGCACGGCGAGACCGACTGGAACGCCGAGGAGCGGGCGCAGGGCCACGCCGACGTCCCGCTGAACGCGGTCGGGCAGGCCCAGGCGGCGGTCGTGGCACCGGTCCTGGCCGAGCTCGAGCCGTCGCGACTGTGGTCCAGCGACCTGACCCGTGCCGTGCAGACCGCCGACCACGTGGCCGCTGCCACCGGGCTCTCGATCGAGACCGACCCGAGGCTGCGGGAGTACGACGTGGGCCTGCGCTCGGGGCTGACCCGGGCGGAGTTCGCGGCCAGGTTCCCGCGCGAGTACGCCGCGTGGCTGGCCAACGACTCCTCGCACCTCGTGCCGGGGGAGGAGTCCAGCGCCCAGGTGCACGCCCGGGTGGTGCCCGCCCTGCGCGAGTGCCTGGCCGCGCTGGCCTGGGGCGAGACCGGCATCGTGGTGATGCACGGCGCCTGCCTCAAGGTCGGCGTGATGGGACTGCTCGACTGGCCGTGGGAGCTCGCGGCGTCGCTGCAGGGGCCGGAGAACTGCGGCTACTGCGTGCTGTCCGAGCACGGCGACCGCGGGCGGGTCCGGCTGACGTCGTACAACGAGAAGGCGGTGGGCGCTCGTCACGGACCCGATTTCGCAACCGACGGACCGGTTGGCTAACATCTCCCGAGTTGCCGGCGCGGTTGCGGCGACGAGTGCGGGGCTGTGGCGCAGCTGGTAGCGCATCTGCATGGCATGCAGAGGGTCAGGGGTTCGAGTCCCCTCAGCTCCACCAGATCAGAAGCTCGGAGCCCCGGTGCCCGAACCCACGTGGGGTCCGGGTCCACCGGGAACGGCGAGGCTCAGGTGGCCCGCAGGACGAGGAAGTCGTCCCAGCGGAGACCCGCCAGGCTGTCCTGGCAGAGGCGTCCGTTCCACACGGGGTGCGCTGGGGTCTCCTGCTCGGCCTTGAGCATGGACTCCCGGCCGGCGTTGTCACCGATGTAGCAGCCGTAGCGCTGCAAGGTGCGCGCCACGACGAGCCCCGCGGGTGAGAGGCCACGGCTCGTCAGGTCGACCGCCGGGTCGATGGCCAGCCGTTCGCCCTCGGCGCCGAAGCCGTTCTTGCCACCCTCGCACGCCACCATCGGGTGCCGGTAGCCGTCGCTGGAGCTGGTCTCTGCGAGAAACAGGTGCAGGACGTGACCGAGGTCGGTGCCGTGGGCGATGCCGTAGTCCACCAGGTCCGACCTGATCACCATCGCCTCGGAGATCCGCCCGCGGCTGGTGAAGTTGCGCGTGTCGTTGCTGAGCGGGTCCTTGCGGTGCAGGCCGTTGCTGGAGTGGTAGGTGACCCCGGCCGACTGGACCGAGATCGTCCGCGGCGCGACGACCGAGGCCTTGGTCCCGAAGACGGTGATGCCGGACCCGAGGTCGACCACGCAGAACGGACTGTCGGTGGTGCCGGTCAGGACGGACCCGAGCCAGTCGGGCGCGTGGAAGCCGACCGTCGCCAGGCTCGAGCAGATCGACGTCACGCCCCCGGTGAGCTTCCAGAGGGGGTCGGCTGCCGTGCTCATGGCATAGGCGGTGCCCCAGCGGTTGGCACCGGTCCCGGAGATCCGTGGGTAGGCGTAGGACCGTTGGTCGGGGAAGGTGGCCATGAAGGTGCGGAACGCCGCCGTCCGCGCCGGGTCGGCGCTGAGGCCTGCCACGGGGGTGCGGAAGTAGGAGGTGGGGGTGTACGGAAGGAACGGCGACGCAGGCGCGGTGGTCGCAGCGGCGGCGGCTGCGGGTACGACCAGGGGGGCCGCTCCGGCGGCCGCTACGGCGAGGCCGCCGACCCCCAGCAGACTCCTGCGTGACAGGGGTGGGCCGGTTGGCTCGGGTGTGGCGCGATGGCCAGAGCTGGATCCTCGGGAGTCGGCTCGGTGGCGGGGCTGGTAGGTCATGCGGTCCTCCGGGGGGAGAGGCGGACGCACCTCGGCGTTGATGCTTCGCCGCCGACCCCCCAACGGTCCGATGGGAGCCATTGTGGTCTGCGGTCGCGACCACGGGGCAGGAACTGGATTTCCTTTAACCAGGAGCTGCGTCATGAGCCGTTGCCTGGCCCGTTGCGGCCAGGCGCGAGGGCCGCGCGGTGCGGCTCGCCCGACCAGCAGGGGCGGCTTCGGCGCGGACGACCGTCCGGCGCACCCCGGTACTCTGGTCCCGTGGAAGGCAACCTCGGACGCAAGTTCATCGGTGCGGTGCTCGGTCTGGGCGTGGCCGCGGGATTCGAGCTCGAGCAGGCCTGGCTGTTCCTGGGTGCCGGCGTGCTGTTCGCCGCCTGGCTCGGGTTCATGCTGCTCGGTCCGGAGGCATGACGTGACCGGCCCGCCCGGATGACCCGACCCTCGCTGGCGGTGACCGGCGCCACGGGCGCGGTCGGCGGCCTGGTCGCGCGTCTGCTCGCCGACCGGGGCATCGAGCAGCGGTTGCTGGTCCGTGACCCCGCTCGTGCGCCGGCGCTCGACGGCGCCGTCACCGCGGTCTGCGAGTACGCAGACCCGGACGCGGCCCGGGCGGCGCTGGAGGGCGTGACCACCCTGCTGATGGTCTCGGCGTCGGAGTCGGCCGACCGGCTCGACCAGCACCGGGCCTTCGTGGACGCGGCAGCGGCGGCCGGTGTCGCGCACGTCGTCTACACGTCGTTCGCGGGCGCTGCGGCCGACTGCACGTTCACCCTCGGACGCGACCACTACGCCACCGAGCAGCACCTCCGGGCGAGCGGGATGCGGCACACGTTCCTGCGCGACAACTTCTACCTCGACTTCCTGCCGCTGATGGTGGGGGAGGACGGCGTCATCCGTGGCCCGGCCGGCCGCGGCCGGGTCGCCGCGGTGGCGCGCGCCGACGTGGCCCGCGTCGCGGCAGCGGTGCTCACCGACCCCGGCTCGCACCGGGACACGACGTACACGCTGACCGGTCCCGAGGCGCTGACCCTCGCCGACGCCGCCCGGACGATCCACGAGGTGACCGGGCGCGACGTCACCTTCCACGACGAGACGGTCGAGGAGGCCTATGCGTCGCGCCGCAGATGGGACGCGCCGCCGTGGCAGTACGACGCGTGGGTGTCGACGTACACCGCGATCCGGGCCGGCGAGGTCGAGGACGTCTTCGACGACGTGCAGGCCGTGACCGGGCGCCGTCCGGTCAGCCTGCGCGAGCTGCTCGTGTCCGGCGACCCGGTCTGAGCCCGGTCGGCGAGCTCGGGATGGACGTCGACGAGGCGATCGCGCCGCTGGAGCCCGGGTACGACGCGCTGCTGGCGCGCGTCGTCGAGGTGCTGGAGGCGGACGCCCGGGTGCGCGCCCTCTGGCTGTCCGGATCCGTGGGCCGGGGGGCCGCGGACGCCGGCAGCGACCTGGACCTGGTGGTCACGGTGGTCTCCCCGGCCGGCTTCACCGACCCGACGGTGTGGGCCGTGCTCGATCCGGTGATCACGACGCCGATCCCCGGCCTGCCCGGCTGCTTCGCGTTCACGACCCGGGAGGGGCTGCGGGTCGACGTCGTCCTCGAGACGCCCGCCGACGTGGCCGGCTCGCCGTACTCCCGGCGGGTCCGCGTCTTCGACCGCGACGGGCTGGAGCCGCCCTCGCCCGACGTGGCCGGAGAAGGGCCGGACCTCGAGCGCATGCAGGCGATCGTGACCGAGTTCCACCGGCAGGCGGCGATCTTCCCGGCCGCCGTGGTGGCCCGCGAGGACTGGCTGCTCGGGCAGTCCGCCGTGCACCACTACCGGACGATGCTCTACGACCTGTTCGTGGAGGCCAACCAGCCGCTGCCGGTGATGGGGGTCAAGCAGTGGAGCAGCCGACTGAACGACGGACAGCGCGAGGTGCTGCGGGCGCTGGTGCCGCCCGCGGCCGAGCGTGAGCCGGTCACCGCGGCCATGGTGGCCGTGGCGGCGGCGATCGCCGAGCACGGGCGCGCGGCGCTGGAGGCAGCCGGCGGCGTCTGGCCCGACGACGTGTCGGAGGCCATCGGCGCCTACTGGGCGCGGCACGGGCTGGTCTGGCCGGCGGCTCCTCCCGACCTGCTCCCCGGGCGGCTCAGGTGATGGTCATCCCGCCGTCGACGGCCAGCGTCTGCCCGGTGATGTAGGCGGCGGCGTCAGAGGCGAGGAAGACGATGGTCGCGGCCAGCTCGGCGGGGTCACCCTTGCGGCCCGACGGGATGCGGAAGCCCATCAGGTCGAGGTAGCCCTCCGGGTACTGCTCGGTCATCTCCGACTCGAAGAAACCGGGCGCCACGGCGTTGACGCGGATGCCCTTGCGTCCTGTCCACTGCTGGGCGAGGTCGCGGGTCAGGCCGATCAGGCCGGCCTTGGAGGCGGAGTACGCCGCCTGGGGGAGGCCACCGGTGGTGAGCCCGAGGACCGACGAGATGTTGATGATCGAGCTGCCGGGCTGCATCACCCGGCCGCAGGCCTGCGCCATCCAGTAGCAGCCGTTGAGGTTGACGTCGATCACCGAGCGGAACTGCTCGGGCGTCTCGCGGGTTGCGGGCACGGCGGTGCCGATGCCGGCGTTGTTGACCAGCACGTCGACCCGGCCGAACTCGTCCATCGCGGCCTGGACGAGCGCCGTACACGCGTCGGGGTCGGAGACGTCGGTGGCGACCGCGATCGCCTTGCGGCCGGTCGCGCGGACCAGGTCGGCGGTCGTCGCGAGCCGCTCGGCACGGCGGGCGCCCAGGGCGACGTCGGCTCCGGCCTCGGCGAGCCCCTGGGCGAAGGCGACGCCGAGCCCGGCGGAGGCACCGGTCACGATCGCGACGCGGCCGTCGAGCCGGAACAGGTCGAGGGAGGTCATGGCCGCATCGTAGGGGCGACGCATGGATCGGCAGGGACGGGGTACTTGCCCTCTCATTCAACGACGACTCGGAGGTCCGGATGACGGTGCTGGCTTCGTCGATTCTTCGCTTGGACGCGAACTGGGTCGACTACCTGCTGATCGCGCTGTACTTCGTGTTCGTCTTGGGCATCGGGCTCTCGGCGCGCGCGTCGGTGTCCAGCAGCATCGACTTCTTCCTGTCCGGGCGCTCGTTGCCGGCCTGGGTGACCGGGCTGGCGTTCATCAGCGCCAACCTCGGTGCGGTCGAGATCATGGGCATGTCCGCGAACGGTGCGCAGTACGGCATGGCGACGTTCCACTACTACTGGATCGGTGCGATCCCGGCCATGCTGTTCCTCGGCGTGGTGATGATGCCGTTCTACTACGGCTCCAAGGTTCGCTCGGTCCCCGAGTTCATGCTCCGGCGCTTCGGCCCCGAGGCCCACCTGGTCAACTCGGTCAGCTTCGCGCTGGCCCAGATCCTGATCGCCGGGGTGAACCTCTACCTGCTGGCGACGATCGTGAACGCCCTCCTCGGCTGGAACATCTGGCTCTCGACCGTCGTCGCGGCGGTCATCGTGCTCTCCTACATCACCCTGGGCGGGCTGTCGGCCGCCATCTACAACGAGGTGCTGCAGTTCTTCGTGATCGTGGCGGCGCTGCTGCCGCTGACGCTCCTGGCGCTGAACAAGATCGGCGGTTGGGGCGGTCTCCAGGACAAGATGGCGAGTGCCGGCACCGGCGGCGACCTCAACGCCTGGCCCGGTACGACGATCACGACCTACAGCTCGTCCTTCTGGTCGGTGGTCGGCATCGTGTTCGGGCTGGGCTTCGTGCTGTCCTTCGGCTACTGGACCACCAACTTCGTCGAGGTGCAGCGGGCGATGGCGTCCAAGGACATGAACAGTGCCCGGCGCGCGCCGATCATCGGGTCCTTCCCGAAGATGTTCATCCCCTTCATCATCATCATCCCCGGCATCATCGCCGCCGCGCTGGTCACCCCGCTGGCCCAGATGAAGCACTCCGGGGCGGCCACCGGGGCCGGCGGGGTCACCTACAACGACTCCCTGCTCCTGCTGATGAAGCAGCTCCTGCCCAACGGCCTGCTCGGGGTGGCGATCGCCGGGTTGCTGGCCGCGTTCATGGCCGGGATGGCGGCCAACATCTCGGCCTTCAACACCGTGATGAGCTACGACATCTGGCAGACCTACATCCAGAAGGACAAGCCGGACGGCTTCTACACCGCGTTCGGCCGCGGGGCGACGGTCGTGGCCACCGCGCTGGCGATCGGGACGTCGTACTTCGCCAGCCAGTTCCCGAACATGATGACCTACCTCCAGACGCTGTTCGGGTTCTTCAACGCACCGCTGTTCGCCACCTTCATCCTCGGCATGTTCTGGAAGCGGATGACCGCCACCGCCGGCTGGACCGGCCTGGTGTCCGGGACGCTCGCCGCGGTGCTGGTGGCCTTCCTCTCCGAGGACGCCTTCGGCTCTGCCAGCACCGGTGCCCTCCACATCGGCGGCCAGGGCGCGAGCTTCGCCGCGGCCGGGGCGGCGTTCGTGGTCGACCTCGTGGTCAGCGTCCTCGTCACCCTCGTGACGCAACCCCGGAAGGAGTCCGAGCTGCGTGGGCTGGTCTACTCGCTGACCCCTAAGGAGGACCTCCACGACGAGCACGCCGACCACTGGTGGCTCGCTCCCACCAAGCTCGCCGGGGTCTCGCTGGTCCTGGTCGTCATCCTCAACATCGCCTTCCACTAGGAGCTGGGTCGCATGAGTCACGACAACGCGCAGTCGGAGCCGACCAGGTCGAAGGCCGGACTGTTCGACGTCCGCAACATCGTGGGCGCGCTGCTGTTCCTGTACGGCGTGATCCTGGTGATCACCTCCTTCAGCACCTCCGACGCGCAGCGGGCCAAGGCCGACGGGATCAACGCCAACCTGTGGGTCGGGCTGGTGCTGCTGGTGGTCGGGGCGCTCTTCGTGGTCTGGGCGGTCACCCGGCCGATCGTCGTGGACGAGGAGCAGCTGGAGCGCGACAAGCGCGAGGTCGACGAGATCGCGGCCCGGTCCCACGGGGTCGCGGGACCCGAGGAGTGACTGCGGTCGACGGACCGCTCAGTGCGTGACCGGCTCCGCCAGCAGCTCGTCCTGCCAGGCGAAGGCCGCGTCCGCGCGGGCCTGGAGGTCCGGGCCCGGGAGCAGAGCCTCGACCCGCTCGGCGTAGCCCGGCGGCAGGTCGGTGCGGAGGTAGCGCAGACCGAAGTCGTGCCGGGCCGGGCAGTGCCGGATCCGGAGCAGCCTGACCAGCGGGTTGACCGCGAACTGGAAGTGGAAGGTCACCGCCTCCGCGAGGTCGCCGCGGGCGATCGCCCGGTTGACCAACCAGGCCGAGGTACGCCGCCTCGCCGCGATCTGGGTGACCGCGTCGCGGCGCGCCCGCTCCATCGCCTCCTCGTCGTCCGGCCGGAGCTCGATCAGGCCGTCGGGGTCGTGGAGGACCAGCGGCTCGCCGTGCCGTCGTGGGTCGACGATCCGATGGTGGTCGGCGAGGTCCGAGACGTGCAGGTCGATGATCCGGGTCGGGACGCTCAGGTCGCCGGCGTCGGGGGTCAGCTCCAGGAACGCCTGGCGCCCGTCCGGCCAGGTCGCCTCCGGCAGCTCCCACACGCCGTACACCTCGAAGTCGCGGCGCGCGGCGTCCACCAGCCGCTGGTACGCCGCGACGGCCTCGCCCGGAGTCGCCAGCACCTCGACGTCGATGTCGGAGTGGTCGTCGTACCCGCCGGTGACGGCCGAGCCGCCGAGGAACACGACCCGGATCGCGGGGTCGGTCCGGCCCTGCTCGCGCAGCCACGCCAGCCAGTCGTCGTACCTGCTCAGATCCGTCACGCCGCCGAACCTAGGGTCACCCCGGCGCGCGAGCCAGCACGTTTCGGTTACGATGGGCCCATGCAGCACCACCAGAGCACCCTGCTTCTTCCGCAGCCGCGCTGACGTCTGACGACGTCGCGCGGCCACCCCTCCCTGCGAGGGGTTTTTTTCTGCCCGGAGGAAGACGAGAGAAGAGAGCACCACCATGACCGAGGACCAGTCCACCGAGGCCGCGACGTACGACGCCGCCGCGGTGCAGGAGAAGTGGCAGCCGGTGTGGGAGGCGCTGCAGCCGTTCCGCGCCGACGACGACGTCGTGCGCGACGGCACGCGCGAGAAGCGCTATGCCCTGACGATGTTCCCCTACCCGTCGGGCGACCTGCACATGGGGCACGCCGAGGTCTTCGCACTGCACGACGTGATCGCGCGCTACTGGTGGCAGCGTGGCTACGAGGTGCTGAACCCGATGGGCTTCGACTCGTTCGGGCTGAACGCCGAGAACGCCGCGATCCGCGACAACGCCCACCCGGCGACGTTCACCTACGCCAACATCGCGATGTCGACCGAGTCGTGCCGGAAGTTCGGGGTCAGCTTCGACTGGTCGCGCACCTTCAACACCTCCGACCCGGAGTACTACCGCTGGACCCAGTGGCTGTTCCTGAAGTTCCGCGAGCGGGGCCTGGCCTACCGCAAGAAGAGCCCGGTCAAC
Source organism: Nocardioides cynanchi (assembly GCF_008761635.1). Taxonomy (NCBI): domain Bacteria; kingdom Bacillati; phylum Actinomycetota; class Actinomycetes; order Propionibacteriales; family Nocardioidaceae; genus Nocardioides; species Nocardioides cynanchi. The sequence goes on along the minus strand of NZ_CP044344.1, from coordinate 1,609,147 downwards.
TGGTGCCCCTTCGACCAGACCGTGCTGGCCAACGAGCAGGTGATCGACGGGCACTGCGAGCGCTGCGGCAACGAGGTGACCAAGCGCGAGCTGACCCAGTGGTACTTCAAGATCACCGAGTACGCGCAGGAGCTGCTGGACGGGCTGGACGAGCTGGCCCCGACCTGGCCGGAGCGGGTGATCAACTCGCAGCGCAACTGGATCGGGCGCTCCGAGGGTGCCCACGTCTCCTTCCCGGTCGAGGGCCACGAGCCGCTGGCGGTGTACACCACCCGACCCGACACCTTGTTCGGAGCGACGTTCATGGTGGTCGCTGCCGACGCGGCGCTGGCCGGCGAGCTGGTCAGCGACGAGCAGCGACCGGTGTACGACGCCTACCTGGCCGAGGTGCGCAAGGCCAGCGACATCGAGCGGCTGTCCACCGACCGGCCGAAGACCGGCGTGTTCCTGGGAGTCCACGCGACCAACCCGGTGACCGGTGCCTCGATCCCGGTCTACGCCGCCGACTACGTGCTGGCCGACTACGGCACGGGCGCGATCATGGCGGTGCCCGGTCAGGACCAGCGCGACTGGGACTTCGCCAAGGTGTTCGACCTGCCGGTGATCCGCACGGTGCAGCCGTCCCCCGGGTTCGACGGCGAGGCCTTCACCGGTGACGGACCGGCGGTGAACTCGACCAACGACTCGCTGTCGCTGGACGGGATGGGGGTCGCCGAGGCCAAGCGGGCGATGATCGACTGGCTGGAGGCGCAGGGCGTCGGCAAGGGCGCGGTCAACTTCCGGCTGCGCGACTGGCTGCTGTCGCGCCAGCGCTACTGGGGCGCGCCCATCCCGATCATCCACTGCCCCTCGTGCGGCGAGGTCGCCGTACCGGAGGACCAGCTGCCGGTCGAGCTGCCCGAGCTGCGTGGCGCCGACCTGACCCCGAAGGGCGTCTCGCCCCTGGCGGCGGCGACCGACTGGGTCAACGTCGACTGCCCTACGTGCGGCGGACCGGCGACCCGCGACAGCGACACCATGGACACCTTCGTCGACTCGTCGTGGTACTTCCTGCGCTACTGCTCGCCCCACGACGACACGCAGGCCTTCGACCCGGCGCTGGCCGACCTGTGGGGGCCGTGCGACATCTACATCGGCGGCGTGGAGCACGCGGTGCTGCACCTGCTGTACGCGCGCTTCTTCACCAAGGTGCTGCGCGACATGGGCCTGCTGGAGTTCGGCGAGCCGTTCTCGGCCCAGCTGAACCAGGGCATGGTGATCAACCAGGGCGCCAAGATGTCGAAGTCCAAGGGCAACGGCGTTCGATTGGGGGAGCAACTATCGGCGTACGGCGTGGACGCGGTGCGGCTGACCCTGGTCTTCGCCGGACCGCCCGAGGACGACATCGACTGGGCGGACATGTCGCCGTCGGGGTCGGTGCGGTTCCTGCAGCGCGCGTGGCGGCTGAGCGGGGACGTGACCTCCGAAGCGGGCGCCGACCCCGCCGGGGGTGACGTCGCCCTGCGCAAGGTCACCCATCGGACCCTGCACGATGCGGCGCAGCTGATCGAGGGCCACCGCTTCAACGTGATGGTCGCCCGCACCATGGAGCTGGTGAACGCCACCCGCAAGGCGATCGACTCCGGGTGCGGACCCGCCGACCCCGCGGTGCGCGAGGCCGCGGAGGCCGTGGCGATCCTGCTGTCGCTGGTCGCGCCGTACACCGCGGAGGAGATGTGGGAGCGGCTGGGCCATGAACCCACCGTCGCCCGGGCCGGCTGGCCGGTCGTCGACGAGGCCCTGCTGGTCGAGGACTCCGTCACGGCGGTCGTGCAGGTGCTGGGCAAGGTCCGGGCCCGCCTGGAGGTCCCCCCGACGATCAGTGCCGCCGACCTGGAGGCCGCCGCACTGGCCGACCCCGGTGTGGTGCGCGCAATCGACGGTGCCGCCGTACGACGGGTGATCGTGCGCGAGCCCCACCTGGTCAACATCGTCATCGAAGCGTGAGGTCGCGAGCGCCAGCGAGTGGCCGAGCTGCGAGGCGGCCAGTGGGTGGGGTCGTCGAAGCGTGAGGTCGCGAGCGCCAGCGAGTGGCCGAGCTGCGAGGCGGCCAGTGGGTGGGGTCGTCGAAGCGTGAGGTCGCGAGCGCCAGCGAGTGGCCGAGCTGTGAGGCGGCCAGTGGGTGGGGTCGTCAAGCGTGAGGTGGCGGAAGACTTCCCGGCCGAAACCGTCGCTTCCTGGCCGAAATTTCGCCTGGTAAGCGGCGGTTTCCCCGGTGGACCGGGGAAACCTCGCCTGTAGCCTTCCGCGCATGGCCGGCCGGACCGTGATCGTCACCGACTCGACCGCCTCGCTGCCCGCGGAGGTCGCGGCGGCGCGCGGCATCGTGGTGGTGCCGTTGCAGGTCGTGATCGGTGCGACGGTGTACGACGAGGGTGCCGAGGGCGCGACGCCGGAGCTGGTCGCCCAGGCGTTGCGTGACTTCCGGCCGGTGAGCACGTCCCGGCCCGCGCCGGCAGCGCTGCTCGACGTCTACGAGAAGGCGGGGGCCGACGGCGCAGCGGGCGTGGTTTCGATCCACCTGTCCGGCGAGATGAGCGGCACCTACGAGTCGGCCCTGCTGGCCGCTCGGGACGCGTCGATCCCGGTGACGGTCGTGGACACCCGGCAGGTCGGCGTGGCCACGGGGTACGCCGCGCTGTCGGCCGCCGACGTCATCGACAGCGGCGGAACGGCGGAGCGAGCCGCCGAGGCGGCCGGCCGACGGGCGGCGGGCGCCACGGCCCTGTTCTACGTGGACACCCTGGAGTACCTGCGTCGCGGCGGCCGGATCGGCGCCGCCGCTGCCCTGTTCGGCGGGGCCCTCGCGGTCAAGCCGCTGCTCCAGATCCGGGACGGCCGGGTCGCGAACCTGGAGCGCGTGCGCACCTCGGCGCGGGCCCTGAGCCGGATGGAGGACCTCCTGGTGGAGGCCGCCGGTGGCCGCGCCGTCGACGTGTGCGTCTCCCACCTGGCCAACCCGGACCGGGCCGGAGACCTCGCCGGGCGGCTCGGCGAACGGCTGGCCGCCAACCTGGAGGGCCGCCCGGTGTGGTGCGGGGAGCTCGGCGCCGTCCTCGGGGCTCACGTGGGGCCGGGGATGGTGGCGGCGTGCGTGGCGCCGTTGCTGGTCGACGGTGTCGTGCCCGAGTCGGGCAGCGGACCCGCCAGCCGTCCACAGGACGCGTAGACGACCGGCTGATCCACAGTCTCCGTTCGGCCGCGGTCAGCCGGTCGGAGGCCCTGCCTAGCGTCGTCGGCATGCGCAGCAGACCCACCGCCTCCGATCACGAGGCCGCCGTCGCCCGGCGGCTGGAGCTGTTGACCGACGAGCTCGCGGGCGTCCGCGGCGACGGCTCGCCGGTCACCCGGCCGCGGTTGGTGCCGATCGGGGCGGATGACGAGGTCGAGCACGACGCCTGGGTCCCACGCGGCTACACCCGCATCCGCCCGGTCGTCCCGCGGGCCCTGCCCGACGAGTCGGTCCCCCCGGGGCCGGAGCCCCGGACGGTGCTGACCCCCGGGCGGCACGCGTCGCGGCGACTCACCGGCGGCGTCACGGACTCCCTGGCCGGAGCGCTTCCCGACACGCTGCGCGGACGGGTCCTGCTCGGTGCGGGTCAGCTCGCCGTGGTCGCCGTGGTGGCTGCGGTCGGTCTGGCCCTCACCTGCTGGTGGCTGGTCCGCGGCGGCAGCCACCAGGTGCCGGCACCCGTGGCATTGACCAGCCCACGTGCTGCGCTGGCGACACCGGTTGGGGGCGGAGAGCTCCCGTCAGGAGCCGCGTTATCGGGCAGTACGGCCCCGCGCACCCGGGTGGTCGTCGACGTCACCGGCAAGGTACGCCGTCCCGGCATCGCCGTGCTGCGGTCCGGTGCCCGGGTGATCGACGCGATCCGGGCTGCAGGCGGCGCCCGGGCCGGAGTCGACCTGACCACGCTCAATCTCGCCCGGGTGGTCAGTGACGGTGAGCAGATCGTGGTCGGCGGGGGGCCGGTCGCGGTCGCGACCAGTGCGCCCTCCGGGTCGCCGGTCAGCGGGCTGGTCGACATCAACACCGCCGACGAGACCACCCTCGAGACGCTTCCCGAGGTGGGGCCGGTGACCGCCCAGTCGATCATCACCTGGCGCACCCAGCACGGTGGCTTCAGCTCGGTCGACCAGCTCCTCGAGGTCGACGGCATCGGCGACGCGACCCTGGCCAAGCTCACCCCCTACGTCACGATCTGAGCTGTCGTGCGACCCGAGGTGCCCGACCTCCGGATGCCGGCGCTGGCCGCGGCGGCATGGTCGGGAGCGCTCCTCGCTCGGGCATCCGGTCCCGGCTGGCCGGCCCTCGCAGCACTTCTCGGGTGCGGTGCGACGGTCGTGGCCTGGCGACGCCGCGGCCGGCTCGCCGGCCTCACGGTGCTGGCGGCGCTCCTGGTGGCCGGTGCGGCCGCCACCTCGGCCGGAGTCCGGGCCGCCCGGGTCGCCGACAACCCGCTGGCCGCTCTCGGACGGGCCGATGCCTCGGTCACGGTCGTCGGTTCGGTCGTGGACGACCCTCGGCTGATCCAGGGCCGCTTCGCCCAGGAGGTGCTGGTCCGACTTGAGGTGACCCGGGTGCGTCAGGGCGGCACCACGCTGACGCTGAGGGAACCACTGCTGGTCTTCGGCGCCAGATCCTGGATGGGAGCTCCGCTGGGTGCGACGGTCGGGGTCTCGGGGCGACTGTCGTCGAGCACCGGTGGTGACGTGGCGGCGGTCCTCTCCACCAGCGACGGGCCCGACATCCGGGCGGGTCCCGACCCGTGGTGGCGGGCCTCGGACCGGATCAGACAGGCGTTGCGCGACTCCACGGCCCGGCTGCCGCCCGACCGCCGGGTGCTGGTGCCGGCGCTGGTCGACGGCGACGACGCCGGTCTCGACCCGGCACTGGTCGACGACTTCCGGACCACCGGGCTGACCCACCTGCTCGCGGTGTCGGGCACCAACCTCACCCTGGTCGTCGGCTTCGTGCTCGTGGTCGCGCGGTGGCTGCGGGTCCGGGGCCGTTGGTTGTACGTCGTGGGCGCCGGCGGCATCGTCGGCTTCGTGCTGCTCGCGCGGGCCGAGCCGAGCGTGCTCCGGGCGGCCGCCATGGGCACCGTCGCTCTGGTCGGGCTGGGCTCCAACGGTCGCGACCGGGGGACGCGGGCGCTCAGCGTGGCCACGGTGGCGCTGCTGCTCGTCGACCCCGGCCTGGCCTCGTCGGTCGGCTTCGCGCTGTCCGTGCTGGCCACGGCCGGGATCCTGCTCCTGGCGCCCGGTTGGCGTGACGCCCTGGGCAGCTGGCTGCCACGCTGGCTGGCCGAGGCGATCGCGGTGCCGGCTGCCGCTCAGCTGATGTGCACTCCGCTGATCGCCGCGATCTCCGGTCAGGTCAGCCTGGTGGCGGTGGCTGCCAACCTGCTCGCGGCTCCGGCCGTCGGGCCGGCCACGGTCCTGGGGCTGATCGGTGGGGTGCTGACGCTGGCGTGGCCGGCGCCCGGACGGTTGGTCGCTGGTGTGGCCGGCTGGTTCGTGGGCTGGATCGTCGTGGTGGCACGACACGGAGCCGCCCTGCCGACCGCGGCGATCGGCTGGGGGAGCGGCCCGGTGGCGCTGACCGTCCTGACCGGTCTCAGCGTGGGCGTGGCGTTGGGTGCCCCCCACCTGATCCGGCGACGTACCACCGGAGTCGCCTGCGCCGCGGTCCTGGTGCTGGCGGTCCTGGTCCGGCTGCCGACGCCGGGCTGGCCACCCGACGGCTGGGTGATGGTGATGTGCGACGTCGGTCAGGGCGACGGGCTGGTGCTCAACACCGGTGTGGCCGGCACCGCCGTGGTGGTCGACGCCGGCCCCGACCCTCGCCTGATGGACCGCTGCCTGACCGGCCTCGGGATCCGGCGGATCCCGCTGGTCGTGCTGACGCACTTCCATGCCGACCATGTCGACGGCCTGCCCGGGGTGCTCTCCGGACGGCGGGTCGACGCGATCGAGGTGACCCGGCTGGCCGATCCGCCCGAGGGCGTCGCGCTGGTACGCCGTGCCGCCGCGGCCGCCGGGCTCACGCCCACGGTCGCGCCGTACGCCCGGACCCGCCGGATCGGCGACCTCGAGCTGGAGCCGCTCTGGCCGCTGCCGGACTCACCGACCGTCGGGCCCGGTGACGGCAGCACCGCCAACAACGCCAGCGTGGTGATGCTGGCGCGGGTGCGCGGGGTGACGATCCTCCTCGGCGGCGACGTGGAGCCCGAGGGCCAAGCCACGCTGGCCACGATGCTGCCCGGGCTCCGGGTCGACGTGCTCAAGGTGCCGCACCACGGCAGCCGCTACCAGGACCTGCCGTTCCTCCAGTCGCTCCGCGCGCGGCTCGCCCTGATCTCGGTCGGCGCGGACAACGACTACGGCCATCCCGCGGCGGCGACCGTGGCCGGGCTGGCGGCCACCGGCGAGCGGGTGCTGCGCACCGATCTGGACGGCAGCATCGCCGTGGTCGAGCACGACGGCCGGTTGGCCGCGGTCACCGGCGGCTGACACGTTGCGGCAACGACCTCCGGCGCCGGTGGCCGTCGGTGGCGTGTGACAGGCTTCCGCCATGCGAGGTCCGACGGCTCACGACGTACTCGGTCGGGTCACCCTGGTCACCGGCAAGGAGGAGTTCCTCTCCGAGCGGACCGTCGTCGGGGTGCGCGAGGCCGTGCGGCGCCACGACGCGGAGGCCGAGGTCTCCGAGACCGCCGCGTCCGGGTTGAGCCTGGCCCAGCTCGGTGAGCTCGCGGCGCCGTCGCTGTTCTCCTCGACGCGCTGCGTGGTGGTCCGGGGTCTGGAGAGCCTGCCCGAGGAGTCGGTGGACGGCCTGCTCGACTACGCCGGCGCCCCGGTCGAGGACGTCGCCCTCGTGCTGGTCCACGGAGGCGGTCAGCGAGGCTCCGGAGTGCTGACCAAGCTCCGCAAGCTCGCGACGGTGACCGAGGTGAAGTCCGAGGAGCTGCGGCCGTCGGAGTTCCCCGGCTTCGTGACCGCGGAGGCACGACACCACGGCGCCACCATCGAGCCCGAGGCGGCCGCGGCGCTCGTGCAGGCGATCGGCCAGGACCTGCGCTCGCTCTCGGCTGCGGCCGACCAGCTGGCCAACGACTTCCCCGGCGAGACCCTGACCGAGGAGAAGGTGAAGCGCTACTTCGGCGGACGCGCCGAGGCCAAGTCGTTCGCGGTCGCCGACGCGGCCTTCTGGGGCCGGCGCCGTCCGGCTCTCGAGGAGCTGCGCTGGGCCCTCGACGGTGGCACCGCGCCGGTGCTGGTCACGTCGGCCTTCGCCGGCTCGGCCCGGGGCATCGCCCGCTACCTCTCCGCTCCGCGCGGCCTGCGGGAGGTCGACCTCGCGCGTGAGGTGGGCGTCCCGCCGTGGAAGCTCCGCACGATCCGTGACCAGTCGCGCGGCTGGTCCGACGCGGGCATCGCTCGGGCGATCCGGACCATCGCCCGCGCCGACGCCGACATCAAGGGCCACGCCAGCGACGCGTCGTACACCCTGGAGCGGATGGTGCTGACCGTGACCGGCCTGCACGACCGGCCCTGATCCGCCCGGAAATGAGCGGAGGCGCCGATCCCGGGGGATCAGCGCCTCGGCGGCGGGCCGGCTCTCGTCAGAGAGAGGAGGCCTGCTTCATGATGGCCGACTTGCGGTTCGCGGCCTGGTTCTTGTGGATGACACCCTTGGAGACGGCCTTGTCCAGCTTGCGGGCGGCGACGCGACCGGCCTCGACGGCGGTGTCCTTGTCGCCGGCCTCGGCGGCCTCGCGGAACTTGCGGACGACGGTCTTCAGCTCGGACTTCACAGCCTTGTTGCGCTGGTGACGCTTCTCGTTCTGCTTGATCCGCTTGATCTGGGACTTGATGTTCGCCACTGAGGAGCCTTCGGTCTGGGTCGGGACGGGATGGAACAGGAGACTGTGGAGGTGGGCGCGGACGGCGCACACACGAGGGAAGAGGCTACCAGCGGGCCGATCAGCCGCCCAAATCAGCATCGAGACGCCGGACGGCACCGGCGAGGAACCGCCGGGCCTCGGTCCGGCGGAACTCGTTGAGGGTCGGGAGGCTCGGGTCGGCGGCGAAGGTCGAGCGCCAAGCCAGGTAGCAGCCCAGCCCGATCAGCCACCCCGTCACCTGCTGCTCGCCCGCGGCGACCAGGAGCGGGGACCGGCGCACGGAGAGGTCGAACCACGGTGTGTCGACCCGCTCCAGCCGGGCCAGGAGCGGGTCGACCCAGGCCGGCCCGACCCCGGCCGCTCCCCAGTCGACGAACACGAGCGAGCCGTCCGCCCGACGCAGCAGGTTGTCGTTGCGGATGTCCCAGTGGGTGAGCCGGTAGTCGCGCTCCTCGAGCAGTCCGGCCACCAGTGACCGGCAGTGGTCGGCCCGGTCGCGGACGAGGGGCGGGAGCAGCTCGGTCGGGATCTCGTCGAGGTGCTCGAACGCGCCTAACCACCGGGTGAACGACGCCCGGACGTCGATCAGCCCGGGATGCGCGAACTCCTGGGCCCGCTGGCCGGATGGCAGGACGACCCTGGAGAGCTGCTCCCCGAGCGCCTCGGCGGCAACGAGCAGCTGCTCCATCTGCGCGTCGTCGGACAGGTCGGGGTGCCCGCCCTCGATGTCCTCGAGCAACAGTGCCACCCAGCCGTCGGCGTCGTAGGACGCCCGGAGTGTCGCCCACAGCCGATCCGCGCCGATCAGCCCCAGCACCTCGATCTCCCGGCGGAACAGGGTCGGGGTGTCCGCGTTCAGCTCGGAGCCCACCGCCTTGACGAAGGCGCGGGTCCCGTCCGCGGTCACCACGCGGGTCGCGCAGCCGGGGGAGAAGCCGCCGATCTGCTCCTCCCAGCCGACCACCGGCGACCCCAGGCACCCATCGACCCAGGTGCGCACCCGCGCGGGGATCGCCGGGTACGGCGTACGGACGCCCACCGCGCGGGGGGCGGTCACCGACCCCAGCCCCGCCGCTCGCAGAGCCAGTCCCACACGACGTCGCCCTGCCAGCGCTGGGCGTCGCGGATGTGCGGGGACGTCGGAGGGACCGGGTCGTCGGCGGACTTGAGGAAGTAGCCGCAGATCACCGCCAGCACCCGGTCGACGTGGTCCGGGGGTACGTCGCGCAGCAGCGGCCGCTCCGCGATCACGGCGGACACGTCGAGGCCGTCGCCGCGCGGACCGATCAGCATGATCAGGGAGTCGAGCCAGTCGGCGCCGGCGCAGGGCCAGTTCCAGTCGCAGAACAGCGCCCGGCCGTCGGTGGTCAGGAGCACGTTGTCGTCGCGCACGTCGGTGTGGACCAGGGTGTCGCCACCCACCACCTCGGCGAAGCCCGCCGCCAGGGCCGCTGCCTCGTCGGCGTGCGGCAGGTCGCGGGTCGCCCGGACGTGGTCCCAGTAGGCCGGCCAGGTGCCGAAGTCGTCGGCGAAGGAGTCGAGCCCCAGCGCCGGCGGCACCGGGGTGAGCACCGTCGCGACCGTCTCCAGGGCGTCGAGGCAGGCGGCCAGGTCGTCGGCTCGCCAGGGCCGCTGTGGCGGCCGCGCCGCGACGTACTCCAGGCCGAGCACCACCCAGTCGCCGTCCTCCGACCAGAGCAGCCGCGGCGCCGGTACGCCGTCCGGCAGCTCCCGTAGCTTGCGCGCCTCCTCCCGGTACGACTCGGCGAACATCCGCTGGGCGGCGCTGGAGGCTGCCTTCACGAAGTGGCGGCTGCCGTCCTCGCAGGTCAGCACCGACGCGAACCCGGGCGTGAAGCCGCCGCCCTGGGAGGCGGCCGAGGTGACCGGCGACCCGCAGTGCTCCTCGATCCGGGCGCGGACCGCGGGAGGCAGATGCGGCCACTCGAGGCGCCGGGCGGTCCGGCCGTGCGGGATCGTGCTCGGGATGGCGGTCGTCACGCGGCTCATCCTCACCCACGGGGCGGCGGCGCCGCGAACCGGATTCTCAGCCGATCCTCACCTCCGGGGTGAGTCGCCGCGAGGGCGGCGGTGATAGACACGACGGCGTGCTCAAGTTCTTCGTGATCGGGGTCCTGCTCGTCCTCGGCGCCCTCACCACCCTGGCCGCCGCGATCGGCGGCCCCGGCTGGTGGGTGCTGCTCGCGGTGCTGGCCGCCCTGCTCCTGCTCGGGGTGTACGACGTGGTGCAGCGCAAGCACTCGATCCTGCGCAACTACCCGATCCTTGGTCATCTGCGCTTCCTGATGGAGGACATCCGGCCCGAGCTCCAGCAGTACTTCATCGAGCGCAACTGGGACGGCCGGCCGTTCGACCGCGACACCCGCTCCTCGATCTACCAGCGGGCCAAGAACCTCAAGGAGGAGCAGCCGTTCGGCACCGAGCGCGACGTCGACGCACCCGGCTACGAGTACCTCGTGCACTCCACCCGGCCCGTGGACCCGGCCGACGACCCACCCCGCGTGCTGATCGGCGGCAAGGACTGCACGAAGCCCTACCCGATGGCGCTGATGAACGTCTCGGCGATGAGCTTCGGCGCGATCAGCGCCAACGCGATCCGCGCGCTCAACCAGGGGGCCGCGAAGGGTGGCTTCGCCCACGACACCGGCGAGGGCGGGCTGAGCGACTACCACCGCAGCGGTGGCGACCTGGTCTGGGAGATCGGCTCGGGCTACTTCGGTGCCCGGACGAAGGACGGTGACTTCGACCCGGCGAAGTTCCAGGAGGTCGCCGCCGACGACCAGGTCAAGATGACCTCGCTGAAGCTGAGCCAGGGCGCCAAGCCCGGGATCGGCGGTGTCCTGCCGGGCGCGAAGGTGACCAAGGAGATCGCCGACGTGCGCGGCGTACCCCAAGGTGAGAAGTGCGTCTCGCCCAGCGCCCACAAGGTGTTCTCGACACCTCGCGAGCTGGTGCTGTTCATGGCCCGGATGCGCGAGCTGAACGGCGGCAAGCCGGCCGGCTTCAAGCTCTGCCTGGGCTCGCGGGTCGACTTCCTCGCGATCTGCAAGGCGATGGTGGCCGAGGGGGTCACCCCCGACTTCGTGATCGTGGACGGCGGTGAGGGCGGCACCGGCGCGGCACCGCTGGAGTACGAGGACCACATCGGCACGCCGCTGACCGAGGGCCTGCTGAACGTGCACAACTGCCTGGTCGGCGTCGGCCTGCGCGACCAGGTCAAGGTCGGCGCGAGCGGGAAGGTCGCCAGTGGCATCGACATCGTCAAGAGGCTGATCCAAGGCGCCGACTACACCAACTCCGCGCGCTCGATGATGATGGCGGTCGGCTGCATCCAGGCCCAGACCTGCCACACCAACACCTGCCCGGTGGGCGTCGCCACCCAGGACCCCAAGCGGATGCGCGCCCTGAACGTTCCCGACAAGACCGAGCGGGTCTTCCACTACCAGCAGCAGTGCGTGCAGCAGGCGCTGCAGGTGATGGGCTCGATGGGCGTCCACGGCCCCGACGGACTGCGGCCGCACATGCTGCGTCGCCGCGTCGACCACGACGAGGTCCGGTCGTACGCCGAGATGTTCCACCACCTCGAGCCCGGCCAGCTGCTGACCGAGCCGCCCGAGGGTCGCTGGGCCCGCGACTGGGCCGAGGCCGACCCCGACCGCTTCACCGTCTGAGAGGACCGCATGACACTCACCGTTGCCGAGCTCCTGATCCAGTCCCTCGCCGACCACGGCGTGACCCAGGTCTGGGGCGTGGTCGGCGATGCCCTGAACCCGGTCACCGACGCGATCCGCCGCGAGGACCGGATCGAGTGGGTCGGGGTCCGGCACGAGGAGGCCGCGGCGTTCGCGGCCAGCGCGCAGGCCCAGCTGACCGGCCGGATGGCGGTCTGCATGGGCACCGTCGGCCCGGGCGCCATCCACCTGCTCAACGGCCTGTACGACGCGAAGAAGAGCCACGCGCCGGTGCTGGCGATCATCGGCCAGGTGCCCCGCGAGGACATGGGCAGCGACTTCTTCCAGGAGGTGGACAACGACGCGCTGTTCGCCGACGTCTCCGTCTTCTGCCACACGGTCACCAGCGTCGACCAGCTGCCGCACACCCTGGAGCAGGCCGGCAACGCGGCGATCCAGGAGCAGGGCGTCGCGGTGCTCACGCTCCCGGGCGACGTGGGCGGGCTCGACCTGCCCAAGCACACCGCCGTCCCGCAGTTCGTCGACACCCGGCCCGACGCCGTACCGGCCGATGACGCGCTGCGCGCCGCCGCAGCGGCGATCAACGACGGCGGCCCGGTCACCCTGCTCGTCGGCCAGGGGGCGCGGGACGCGCGCGAGGAGGTGCTGGCGCTGGCCGCCCGGCTCAACGCCCCGATGGTGCTCACGCTCAAGGCCAAGGAGGGGTTCGAGCACGACAACCCCTACGAGGTGGGCCAGTCCGGGCTGATCGGCAACCGCGCCACCAAGCTCGCCTTCGACGGCTGCGAGACGCTGGTCCTGCTCGGGACCGACTTCCCCTACCGGAACTTCCTGCCCATGGGGAAGACCGTGGTCCAGCTCGACGTCAGAGGCTCGCACATCGGGCGGCGGACGACGGTCACCCACCCGCTCGTGGGCGACGCCCGGCTCGGCCTCCGGGCGCTGCTGCCGCTCATCGACTCCCAGACCGACACCGGCCACCTCGAGAAGGCGCGCTCGTCGTACCTCGGCTGGCAGGGTCGGCAGCAGGAGCTCGCCGACCCGGAGTACGACGGGAAGCCGAAGGGCATCCTGCGGCGCAAGGTCGACAACCCGGAGGGCCGGATCCGGCCCGAGGTGGTGGCGGCCGCGGTGGACCGGCTGGCGGCGACCGACGCCATCTTCACCACCGACACCGGCATGTCCACGGTCTGGCTGTCGCGCTTCGTGCGGATGAGCGAGGGCCGGCGCCTGATCGGCTCCTACAACCTCGGCTCGATGGCCAACGCCATGCCACAGGCGCTCGGCGCGCAGGGCCTCGACCGCACCAGGCAGGTGGTCGCCTTCTGTGGCGACGGCGGGCTCTCGATGCTGCTGGGCGACCTGATCACCGCGGTCAGCCACGACCTCCCGGTCAAGCTGGTGGTCTTCGACAACGGCCGGCTCGGCATGGTCAAGCTGGAGATGGAGCAGGTCGGGCTGCCGGAGTTCGGCACCGTCCTGCACAACCCGGACTTCGCCGCCGTGGCCCAGGCGATCGGGATGAAGGGGTTCCGGGTCGAGCAGCCGGGCGACGTCGAGGCCGCGCTCCGGGCGGCGTTCGCGCACGACGGCCCGGCGTTGGTCGACTGCGTCACCAACGCCGACGAGATCGCGATCCCGCCCAAGCCGACGCTCGAGCAGGGCTGGGGCTTCGCGATCGCCAAGAGCCGGGAGTTCGTCGACAGCGCCGAGTGAGCTGCCGCGCGGTCTCGACGCCGCTCGGCCACCGGGCGGGTGGCGGACTCAGTCGACGGGCGCGGTGTGGCAGACCGCCTCGACGTTGTTGCCGTCGGGGTCGCGCACGAACGCGCCGTAGTAGTGCGCGTGGTACTCCGGCCACAGGCGGGGCTCGTGCAGCGTCTCGGCGCCCAGCTCGGTCGCGGCCGCATGGAAGGCCCGGACCTGCTCGACGGACTCGGCGGTGAAGGCGACGTGGACCTCGCGGTTGGGACCCATGCCCTCGAAGCGCGACAGCCAGAACGCCGGCATCGTCGTGCCGTAGCCCACCGCCACGTCGAAGTCCATCAGCCGGCGGTGGCCGAGGGTGCCCAGCACCTTGTCGTAGAAGACCTTGGCCGCCTCGAGGTCGGCGCAGTTGATGCCGAAGTGATCGATCATGGCCGGAGTCTGCCACCGGCCGCCGACAGGGAGCCGCGCCGCTAGCAGCCGCAGGTGTAGTAGACGATGTCCCAGTGGCTGCCCTCGTTGGTGTACACGTTGCCCGAGGCGGCCTGGTACATCGGGTAGCCGTCGCCGCGCAGCCCGATGTAGGTGTAGGTCCCGCGGATCCAGCCGTCGTTGCAGGTCGAGCGGGCGATGTCGACCTTGTAGCCGTTCCAGTGGCTGTAGGTGCCGCTGGCGTGGCCGGTCTCGGTGCCGCCGGTGATGTTCACCGCGCAGCCGCTGGCGCGCTTGTAGGTGATGATCCCGCTCACCGTGGACTGGTTGATCTGGTCGTACGACGTGCACGTGGACACGTAGCGGCTCGTGCAGCCACCGCTCGAGGTGCGGGTGATGCCGGCCGCCGAGAGCTGCGCGGCCGCCTGCGCATCGGTCAGCTTGGTGACCGCCTGGGCGGGCGACGGCAGGGCGACGACGCCGGCGACGACGAGCGGGGCGATCACGGCCGAGGCGGCGCGGGCGAGGGTTCTGGTGGACATGGAGGTGCTCCTTCCCCGGCCCGAGCCGGGATCCCGAGATCAGGGCAGCCGACGGGGTGCCCACCTCTTCCTAGCAGCCCGTCGGGGGTCGCGTCACCCCTCGGGACCTCCGTCGACGGTCAGCCGGCCTGCGGTGGTTCGCGGTCGTCGTCCTCGCCGCTGAGGGCCCGCAAGGTGGCGACGTTGGGGCTCTCGCCGGCCTCACGGGCCTGGCGCCGCGCCTGCGACACGCGGTAGGCCGAGACGCCCATGCCGGCGGCGAGGACCACGAAGCCGATCATCCCGAAGATCGCGGTCAGCTGCGTCCCGCCGTCGCCCATGCGGGCATCCTAGGGACAAACCCACTCACTCGGCGGCCTGGCGGAGGGCTTCCTGGTCGGTGACGGTGATCCGGCCCCGACCCAGCCGGACCAGGCCGGCCTCGACGAGGGGCTGCAGCGCCTGGTTGACCGACGGGCGGGTCCCGCCGACCAGCTGGCCGAGCTCGTCCTGGGTGAGCGGGATGGTCACCGGCCCGTCGTCGGTGCCGTACGTCGCGGTGAGCCGCGCGAGCCGGCGTACGACGCGCCGCTCCAGCGGGTCGTACATCGCCTCCTTCAGCTGCATCGACAGCTCGTCGACCCGGCGGGCCAGCAGCCGGGAGACCAGCTGCTCGAGCCCGGGGTTGCGACCGCGCAGCTCGTGGAAGATCGCTGCCGGGATGCTCATGGTCCGGACCTGCTCGAGGGCGACGACGGTGGCGGTGCGTGAGGCCGTGCCGTCGGGCGACTCGGCGAGCAGCGACACCTCGCCGAAGTGGTCGTCCGGGCCGAGGATGTTGACGATGGCGCTGTCGCCCGACGACGTGTGGACGCGGATCGCGACCCGGCCCTCGAGCAGGATGTGGAAGTCGTCGGACGCCGCGCCCTCGTGCACCAGGATCTCGCGCCGCTGGTAGGTGTTCACCCGGGCCGCCCGGAGTAACCGCTTGCGGTCGTCGTCGGGCAGAGGTCGCAGGACCTTGGGAACGTACACCGGGCGAGTCTCGCATCCGGAGGCCCTTGTTGGGGCCGTACGCCACCTCCTACGGTGTGTGCAGCAGCCGCCCGGAGCCTTCGGGTCGGCTCCCATCGTGGGCGCTCGGCCCTGGCCGCCTGAGGAGGACCCATGGTCGTCGGCCCCGGGACGTCACCCGCGCTCGGCTCCGCCGTCGAGGCGCTGCGCCGGCTCTTCGACGCCGCGGCCTGCTCGGTCTCGCTGGTCGACGAGGAGGGCGCCGCGCTGGAGTTCGTCGCCGCCGACGGCGCCGGCGCGGCCGAGATCGTGGGGCAGACGGTCCCGGTCGGACGCGGGATCGCCGGCTGGGCCGCCATGTCCGGGCAGCCGATCGCGGTCAGCGACGTCCAGGCCGACCCGCGCTTCGCCCGCGACGTCGCCGAGTCGACGGCGTACGTCCCCCGCTCGATCCTGGCGGCGCCCCTGATGGGCAGCGACGGCGACGTCCTGGGCGTGCTCTCGGTGCTCGACCCCTCGGTCGACCAGACCAGCGACTGGGTGCTCCGGGTGCTCGGCACGGGCGCCAGCCTGGTCGCCCTCCTGGTCGAGGGCGGCCCGGCCGCGGCGCGGGAGGACACCGGGCTCGACCGGCTCGGCCGTGACGTGCTCCGGGTCGTGGCCGACTGGCGCGCCGATCGGGACGGCGGGAGCACGCAGCCGTGACGACCGCCCCGGCCTGGTCGTCGGCCTTCGAGCGCGGTGCGATCGAGGGCGTGGTCTCGCTGCCGCTGGGCGACGTCCGGGAGTGGGCCTTCTCCGGGAGCACCGGGGCCGGCGTCCGGCTCGCGGTGGTCGACAGCGGTGTGGACGGCGCCCACCCCCGGGTCGGTGGGATCTCCGGAGGGGTCGCCTTCGAGGTCGACCCCGACGACGAGCAGGAGTTCCTCGCCCACGAGGGCCCGCACGAGGACCTCGTCGGGCACGGCACCGCCTGCGCCGCGATCATCAGGTCGCTGGCGCCCGATGTCGAGATCTACAGCGTGCGGGTGCTGGGGCCCAACCTCAAGGGCCGCGGCGCGATGCTGCAGGCCGGCGTCGAGTGGGCGGTCGACCACGGCATGGACGTCGCCAACCTGTCGCTGTCGAGCAAGGCGGCGGCGATGTACGCCCCGCTGCACGGCATCGCCGACGAGGCGTTCTTCGCCGGGACGGTGCTCGTCTGCGCGGCCAACAACCTGCCCGGACCCACCTACCCCTCGCAGTACGCGTCGGTGGTGTCGGTGGCCGCGACGCCCGGTGCGGGGGAGCGGAGCCTGTTCTACAACCCGAGCCCGCCGGTGGAGTTCGGGGCCCGCGGCATCGACGTGGACGTCGCCTGGGCCGAGGGCAGCTCGATCACCGCGACCGGCAACAGCTTCGCGGCTCCGCACGTGGCCGGCATGGTCGCACTGATGCGGGCCAAGCATCCCTGGCTCACGCCGTTCCAGGTCAAGGCCGTGCTGCACGCCGCCAGCGACAACAGCACGAGTGGCTGAATTCGGGCCCTGCAAACCTGCGTGGGAGGATGAGGGTTCGCCCGACCGACGCCCGAAAGGCAGCTCAGAGACCGCCGTGCCGACCCCTTCGCCCGTGCCGCCGACACCCGGCCGGACCGACCCCGCGGTGCTGCGCAACTTCTGCATCATCGCCCACATCGACCACGGCAAGTCCACGCTGGCCGACCAGATGCTCCGGCTGACCGGCGTGGTCGACGAGCGGCACGCCCGCGCGCAGTACCTCGACCGGATGGACATCGAGCGCGAGCGGGGCATCACGATCAAGAGCCAGGCTGTGCGGATGCCCTGGACCGTGCCGGTCGGCAACGACGAGGGCGCCGAGCCGGGCACCTACGTCCTGAACATGATCGACACCCCGGGCCACGTCGACTTCACCTACGAGGTCTCGCGCTCCCTCGAGGCCTGCGAGGCCGCCGTGCTCCTGGTGGACGCGGCGCAGGGGATCGAGGCCCAGACGCTGGCCAACCTCTACCTCGCGCTGGCCGCCGACCTCACGATCATCCCGGTGCTCAACAAGATCGACCTGCCGTCGGCGCAGCCGGAGAAGTACGCCGAGGAGCTCGCCGGCATCATCGGCTGCGACCCCGCCGACGTGCTGCAGACCTCGGCCAAGACCGGGCTCGGCGTCGAGCGGCTGCTCAACGAGATCGTGAAGCAGACGCCGGCACCGGTGGGCGACGAGAGCGCGCCGCCGCGGGCCCTGATCTTCGACTCGGTCTACGACACCTACCGCGGTGTCGTCACCTACGTCCGGGTCATCGACGGCCGGCTCAGCCATCGCGACCGGATCAAGATGATGTCGACCGGCGCCGTGCACGAGATGCTCGAGGTCGGCGTGATCAGCCCTGAGCCGGTCAAGGCCGGCGACCTGGGGGTCGGCGAGGTCGGCTACCTGATCACCGGCGTGAAGGACGTCCGCCAGTCGCGGGTCGGCGACACCGTCACCAGCCAGCACCACGGCGCCACCGAGGCGCTCGGCGGCTACAAGCACCCCAACCCGATGGTCTACTCCGGGCTCTACCCGATCGACGGCGACGACTACCCGACCCTGCGCGACGCTCTCGAACGGCTCCAGCTGAACGACGCCGCGCTGGCCTTCGAGCCGGAGACCTCGGGAGCGCTCGGCTTCGGCTTCCGGTGCGGCTTCCTCGGCCTGCTGCACATGGAGATCACCCGCGACCGGCTGGAGCGCGAGTTCGACCTCGACCTGATCTCGACCGCGCCCAACGTGGTCTACGAGGTGGTGATGGAGGACGGCAGCGTCCACACGGTCACCAACCCGAGCGAGTACCCCGACGGCGGCAAGATCGCCGAGGTCCGGGAGCCCGTCGTCCGCGCCACGATCCTGAGCCCGAGCGACTACATCGGCACGATCATGGAGCTGTGCCAGACCAAGCGCGGCAACCTGCTCGGGATGGACTACCTCTCCGCCGACCGGGTCGAGATGCGCTACACGCTGCCGATGGGCGAGATCGTCTTCGACTTCTTCGACCAGCTCAAGTCGCGCACCAAGGGCTACGCCTCGCTCGACTACGAGCGCTCCGGCGACCAGGCGGCCGACCTGGTCAAGGTCGACATCCTGCTCCAGGGCGAGCCGGTCGACGCGTTCAGCGCGATCGTGCACCGCGACGGTGCCTACTCCTACGGCGTGATGCTGGCGGGCAAGCTCAAGGAGCTGATCCCGCGACAGCAGTTCGAGGTGCCGATCCAGGCCGCGATCGGGGCCCGGGTGATCGCGCGGGAGAACATCCGCGCGATGCGCAAGGACGTGCTCGCCAAGTGCTACGGCGGTGACATCACCCGCAAGCGCAAGCTGCTGGAGAAGCAGAAGGAGGGCAAGAAGCGGATGAAGATGGTGGGCCGTGTCGAGGTGCCCCAGGAGGCCTTCATCGCCGCGCTGTCCAACGCTCCGACCGGTGAGAAGACCGGCAGGAAGTAGTGGCCCGGACGCCGCTCGGGAGCCCGGTGCCGCGCGCCGTCGCGGTGGTGGTGCGCGGCCACAAGGTGCTGGTGATCAGGCGGCGCCTCGACGGACGCGAGTACGCCGTGCTGCCGGGCGGAGGCATCGAGCAGGGGGAGACAGCGGCGCAGGCGGCGGTCCGCGAGCTGGCCGAGGAGTGCACCCTCGAGGGCACCGTGCTGCGGCACCTCTTCGACGGCGACCACGGCGGCCGCACCGCGTCGTACTTCCTGGTCGACGTGGCCGAGGGGGAGCCGGTGCTCGGTGGGGCCGAGGCCGAGGAGCAGGACCCGGAGAACACCTTCCAGCCGCTCTGGGCCACCGCGCCCGAGCTGGAGCTCCTCGACCTGCTGCCGGAGGAGATCCGGCCGCTGCTCGTGCAGGCAGCGTGGCCGCTGACCGTGACCGAGGCGGGCGCCGCCGACCGCCCGGTCGTCGAGGCGCTGTGGCAGCTCTACCAGCACGACCTCTCGGAGTTCCGGCACTCGGCACCCGGGCCGGACGGCAGGTTCGATGCCGGTCGGCTCCGGTCGTACGCCGACCGTCCGGACCGGGCCGCCTACGTGGCCCGGCTGGGCGACGTGCCCTGCGGCTTCGCCCTCGTCCGCGGGCTCGCCGACGGCCGCACGCGTCGGATGGGGGAGTTCTTCGTGACCCGGTCGGCGCGCCGTCGCGGGGTCGCCGCTGAGCTCGCCCGCTCGGTGGTGAGCGCGCACCCCGGCCCCTGGGAGATCCCGTTCCAGGACGAGAACCCGAGGGCGGCGGCTTTCTGGAGACGGTTCGCCGCGGAGACGATGACCGGTGTCTCGGAGCGTCGGGTGCCGGTGCCCGGCAAGCCGCACCTGCCGCCGGACGTCTGGCTGGCGGGCGCGGTCGCCACCGACTGGGTCGACTGGCACGCGCCGTACGCCGATCCGGCGTCCGCCCTGTCGAGGAGGCTGGCGATCGTTCAGTCACACGTCGTGCGGGTCCTCGACGAGACCTCCCCTCGGCCGGTGCGGGTGCTCAGCATCTGCGCCGGGGACGGCCGCGACCTGCTGGGCGTACTGGCCGGCCGCCCGGACGCCGATCGGGTGATCGCGACCCTCGTGGAGCTCGACCCCGATCTCTGCGACCGGGCCCGTTCGGCAGCGGCGGTCGCGGGGCTGACCGGCATCGACGTCCGCACCGGCGACGCGGGTGACCCCACGACGTACGCCGGGGTCGGGGCGGCAGACCTGGTGCTGGCGTCCGGGATCTTCGGCAACGTGCCGGACGACGACGTACGCCGCACCATCGGCCGGCTGCCGGCGGTGAGCGCCCCGGGCGCCACCGTGGTCTGGACCCGGCACCGCAACCCGCCGGACCTGACCCCGGCGATCCGCGGCTGGTTCCGGGACGGCGGGTTCGAGGAGGTCGCCTTCGAGGCGCCCGCCGACGTCGCGTTCAGCGTGGGAGTCCACCGGTGGACCGGCGCGGAGGGCGACGGCGAGCTGGGCGGCGAGAGACTGTTCACCTTCTTCCGGTGAGTCGCGGCAACCCCGGCAACGGTTCGGGCGTCACACCCGTGACAGCACACCGGAAAGGGTGACCCACATGCGACTGCTCGCCGCCACCGCTCTCGCCGCCGCGCTCGCGGCGGCCGCTCTCGTGCCCCTGACCGGTCTGCCGGCCGCCGGCGCGGCCCCCGCCTCCCACACCCACCGCGTCGTCGTCCGGCCGGTCGACGCGAGCGGTCACGCCGTCAGCGGCTGGACGGTGCACCGCGAACGCGGGTTCACCGTGCAGTGCGACGGTCCGGCCCCCGCTGCGGTCGACGACGGGATCGGCGCCTGCTTCCCGACCGCGGCGTACCTGCCGGCCTGCTGGAAGTCGCACCACCACACAGCTCTGTGCCTGCGTGACGCGCGATCCAAGGCCCTGGTCCGGGTGCGCTACAGCGGGGCCTTCACCGCACCGAACGCACCCGCCCACGCCACGCCCCAGGACCTCGACCTGACCGGGGGGCAGCGGTGCTCGATCCGGTTCGGCGGTGCCTGGGGCCAGCTGCCGTCGCACCCGAACTGGCTGGGGTTCGACTCCTGCACCAAGGGCAGCGTCTACGGTCCTCCGTCCGGCGACGGCATCGACCGGAGCACGCCGGTCTGGACCGTGCACGTCTGGAAGAGCGGCACGCGGTCGCGAGTGGTCACCCGTGGCGTCGGCACGGCGTACTACGTCGGAACCGCCGCCTGAGGCGACCTCAGTCGCCGAACGCGACCACGGAGACGGTCACGCCGAGACCGG
Source organism: Nocardioides cynanchi (assembly GCF_008761635.1). Taxonomy (NCBI): domain Bacteria; kingdom Bacillati; phylum Actinomycetota; class Actinomycetes; order Propionibacteriales; family Nocardioidaceae; genus Nocardioides; species Nocardioides cynanchi. The sequence goes on along the minus strand of NZ_CP044344.1, from coordinate 1,588,045 downwards.
CGACCAGCGCCGCGACCGCGTCGTCGACCTCGGTCCGCCGCGGCCGTCGCGACCCGGGGAACGACGTCACGGTCAGTGACCGGGCCCGGCCCGTGCCGTCGAGACGCCAGTGCCCCCCGATCCGCCCGTCGACCAGGAGCGGCGCCAGCATCAGCCCGTTGGCGCGGTGCCACAGCACCTCGTTGTCGGCGGTGCCGACGAAGCGGTCGCGGGCCTTCGGGTCGTAGCCGCACAGCAGGGCGTCGAACTCCGGCAGCAGGCGCACGCCGGGCAGGTCGCGCGGTGGGGGAGCGCCCGGCAGGTCGGCGTAGGCCCGTCCGTCCGGGCCCTCGCGCCAGTCCGGCCCGAGGCGCTCGAGCAGCGCGTCGACCTGGCGCAGGCCGAGGCCCGACCACCAGGCGAGGTCGTGACGGCTCGACGGCCCGTGGGCGGCCAGGTGGTGTCGTGCCGCCTCCAGCACGGGGTCGTCGGGCACGACCCGACCCGGCAGCAACGCCGCTGCCGTGCGGTAGCCGGGAGCGCCCTGTCCGGACCAGGCGCCGGTGAGCGGCCGCCGGACCAGCCCTCCGTGGCCGAACGCGAAGTAGCGTCCCCCGTCGTGGTCCAGCCGGGACGAGGACGCCTCCTCGCCGTGCCCGGCGAGCCAGCCCTTCAGGAAGCCGAGCAGCTCGGCGGGCGTGCGCCACTCGTCGTCGGCGAACCCCTCGATGGCCGCCCAGACCTCCTCGAGCTCGGTGTGGTCGAGCCGCAGCATCCTGCTCCACAGGGGACGGTTGCCGACCCGGGTGGTGGCGTCCAGCAGCGCCTGGTCGTCGGCGGTCGACGTGTGGACGGTGCCACGGATGTTGCTGCCGCGCACGATCGCCAGCGACTCGTAGGCCTCGGTGATCGCCTCGTGGGTCAGCCCGGGCAGGCGCGCGCCGAGGCCGACGAACGGCGCTCTCGCACTCTGGGACTGGATCGGACCGGAGCGGGCGACCGCGTCGACGACGGCGGTGGCGTCGCGGCCCACGACGTCCGGGAACTGGCGGGCCAACGAGAGCCCGCGGAGCTCCTCGAGGTCGTAGCCCGTCACCGGCTCAGGCTACGGCTGCACACGCGTGGCAGTCGGGGTGCCTGGTCCGATCGTCGGTGGCGGATGACCCCAGGAGACCAGTCCGGACCGTCGGTCGGTCGGAGATGGCAGGAACGACGAACCGGGCACCTGCCCGCTGCAACGCTGGGGCCATGATCGGTCGACAGGCACTTCCCGTGGACGAGACGCAGCTCGCCGTTCCGCGGCCCGTGTCCTCCGCCCAGCGGCTCACCCTCGTCCCGACCCAGCCCGGCACCGTGCACCGGACCTTCGCCGATGCGGCCGAGACCCGACGCTCGGGTCCGCCGTGGCGCCGTCGTGAACGCCGGATGCCGGCCGGTCTTGTCCATGCCGCCGAGCTGGTCGCCGACCGGTCGCTGTGCGGGCTGCCGCTGGACTCGCTGCACGAGTTCGGACGCAGCCGCTACGCGTTCGAGCACTTCGAGGCGCACCTGCGCTGCTCTGCCTGCCACGCCGCGGCCGGCTCGCCCGACAGCTGAGGGTGCGACCGGACCGCCTCGGCCAGACGGATCCGTCCGTGCCACGATGACCGCCGTGACGATCCGGCTGCCCCGCGGGCTCGAGGAGCAGCGAGGGCTCGGACCCGACTGGGGTCGGTGGCTCGACGACCTCCCGGCTCGCCTCGCCGACGTGCTGGCCGACTGGGAGCTGACCCGAGACGGCGACGACCTGTGGCACGGCTTCTGCTCGCTGGTCGCGCCGGTCCGCACCGCCGACGGCGACTCGGCCGTGCTCAAGCTCGGCTTCGACGGGGACGACGAGTCCGAGCACGAGGCGCTGGCTCTCCAGCACTGGCACGGCGACGGCTTCGTGCGGCTGCTGCGGGCCAACCCGCACCGTCGGGCCCTCCTGCTGGAGCGACTGCACCGACGCGACCTCAGCGGGCTCTGGGACCTCGAGGCGTGCGAGGTGGTGGCCGGCTTCTACCCACGCATCCACCGGCCGGCCCTCCCGCAGCTGGCCACGGTGACGTCGTACGTCGAACGCTGGCTCGACAACCTGGCGGCGATGCCGAACGACGCCCCGATCCCGCGCCGCCTGGTGGAGCAGGCGCTGTCGCTCGGCGCCGACCTCGTCTCCGACCCGGCGAGCGTCGGCCGCATCGTGCACGGCGACCTGCACTACGAGAACGTGCTGGCCGCCGACCGCGAGCCCTGGCTGGTGATCGACCCCAAGCCGATGTCCGGTGACCCGCACTTCGAGCCGGCCCCGATGCTGTGGAACCGGTTCGGCGAGCTCGCCGACGACGTGCGCGGTGGGGTCCGGCGGCGCTTCCACACCCTCGTCGACGTGGCCGGGCTCGACGAGGACCGCGCGCGGGACTGGGTGGTGGTGCGGATGGTCCTCAACGCCCACTGGTCGGTGGAGGACGCGGTGAGGGTCAACCGCTCGCTCACCGCGGAGGACCGCGAGTGGATCACCCGCTGCATCACCATCACCAAGGCCGTGCAGGACTGACCGGGATCGGAGCGGTCGCGTCGGTCGCGCCCACGTGAACCCGGCCTCCCTGCTGGCTAGAGTGACGTGCTCGTGGACCGGAGGAGCGTGCGGGTGGGCAGCGAACCCGTGGGGATCGAGCGACGACCTCGGTCCCTGGCCCACGCCTTCTGGGATCGCGTGGAGGTCGCTCCCGACGCTCCCGCCTATTACTACCCGGTCGACGGCGGCTGGCAGGAGTCCACGTGGGGCCAGACCGCCGAGCTCGTCGAGGGGCTCGCGGCCGGGCTGCTCGCCCTCGGGGTCGGCGTCGAGGACCGCGTCGCGATCGTCTCCACCACCCGCTTCGAGTGGATCCTGTCGGCGCTCGCGGCCTGGTCGGTCGGGGCGGCGGTGACCTCGGTCAGCCCCGGTGCCGACGACGACCGTCTCGCCCACGTGCTGGCAGACTCCGGTGCCCGGGTGGTGATCGCCGAGGACGACGACGAGGTCCGCCAGCTGTGGCGGGTCCGGGCCCGGATCCGCGACGTGGCCAAGGTCGTCCAGATCGACGGGAGCTACCCCGACCAGCGGGTGCTCTCCCTGGACGGTCTCCTGCGCCGGGGGTCCGAGCACTTGGAGGAGCAGCCGCGGGCGACCGCGCAGCGCCGTTACGCCGTACGTCGCGAGGGGCTGGCCGCGATCCGGTACCCCGACGGCTCGGACCCGCAGTCGCGCGGGGTCCGGCTGCGGCACTCGGCGCTGACCTATCAGGGTGCCGCGCTCACCTCGCTGGGCGTGCTCGGCGAGAACGACCTGCTCCACCTCGCCGTCCCGTTGGCACAGACCTTCGGGCAGACGCTGCTCGCGGTGCAGCTGAGCGGCGGTTTCCCCGCGGCCGTGGACGGGGATCCCGAGCGGCTGCTGGGCAGCCTCGCGGTCGTGCGCCCGACCTTCCTGGGCGCGCCGCCCGAGATGCTCACCCGGGTCCGGGCGGCGGTGTCCAAGGAGCAGTCCGGGCGGCTCCAGCGCCGGGCGATGGACCACGCCTACGAGAGTGCCCGCCGGGTCCGGGAGCTCGAGGCGCAGGGGACGGCCGTGCCGCCGCGGGTCAGCCGGCGGCACCGCTCGCTGGACCGTCGGCAGCTCGCCCCGGTCCGCGAGGCCTTCGGTGACCGGCTGCGGTTCGTGGTGGCGGGTACCGCGAGCCTGGAGGCGGGGCTCATGGAGTTCTTCGAGCTGGCCGGGGTGGAGGTGCTCGGCAGCTACGGCGTGACCGAGGCCGGGGGTGCGGTCTGTGTGGACCTGCCGGGGGACCACCGCCCGGGCACCGCGGGCCGGCCTCTGCCCGGGACCAGTATTCGCATCACCGACGACGGCGAGGTGCAGGTCGCCGGCCCGGGTCTGATGGAGGGCTACCACGGCCGCCGACTCGACACCGCCACCGTGTTGCGGCGCGGCTGGCTGTCCACCGGGGACGCGGGGGTGCTGGACGAGGACGGACGGCTGCGGATCCTGGGTCGCCGAGCGGCTCGCTTCGCGGACTGAGCGCGCCGGGACCTGCGTCCCTACCGGAGCGTAACTTCGTCAACTACATTGTGGCCCGGCCGCCCGACGCGACGCGGCCCACGTCCAGCCGCCAGGAGAGTCATGCCCGTCAACACCGACAGCAGCTTCGTGGACGACATGGTCGCCAACGTCGCCCTCCAGTTCCTCGACCGGGTTGCTCGCAGCCCGCGCGCGGAGGCCTTCCGCACGGTGGAGGGTGACGGCTGGGTGCCGGTCACCTGGGCCGAGGCAGGCGCCCAGGTGTCGCGGCTCGCGGCCGGGCTGCTGTCGCTCAGCCTCCAGCCGGAGCAGCGCGTCGGGATCGCCTCGGGCACCCGCTACGAGTGGATCCTGGCCGACCTCGCGGTGATGTGCGCGGCCGGCGCCACCACGACGGTGTACCCGTCGACCAACGCCGAGGACACGGCGTACATCCTCAGTGACAGCGAGTGCCGGGTGGTCTTCGCGGAGGACGACGAGCAGATCGCCAAGCTCAAGGACAACAAGTCCGAGCTGCCGCACCTGACGAAGGTCGTCACGTTCGACGGCACCACCGACGGTGACTGGGTGATCGGCCTGGATGACCTCGCTGCGCTCGGGGACACCTATCTCGCCGAGCACCCCCACGTGATCGAGGAGACCGCGCAGAAGATCGGCCCCGACCAGCTGGCGACGCTGATCTACACCTCGGGGACCACCGGCCGCCCGAAGGGCGTGCGCCTGCGGCACCGCTCGTGGGTCTACGAGGGCTCGGCGATCGCCGCCCAGAACATCCTCAGCGAGGACGACCTCGAGTTCCGGTGGCTGCCGATGGCCCACTCCTTCGGCAAGGTCCTGCTCTCCACCCAGCTGGCGATCGGCTACTCGGCGGCCATCGACGGACGCGTGGAGAAGATCGTGGACAACCTGGGGGTCGTGAAGCCGACGTTCATGGGGGCCGCACCGCGGATCTTCGAGAAGGCGCACGCCCGGATCGTCACCATGCAGGCCGCGGAGGGCGGCGCCAAGGAGGCGATCTTCAAGCAGGCCTTCAAGGTCGGCCTCGCCGTGGACCGGGCCAAGCGCGACGGCCGCAGCCCCGGGCTCCTTCTCAACGCCCAGCACGCGGTGTTCGACCGGCTGGTCTTCGCCAAGGTGCGGGAACGCTTCGGCGGCCGGGTGCGCTTCTTCATCTCGGGCGCCGCCGCCCTCAACCAGGAGATCGCCGAGTGGTTCCACGCCGCGGGCATCCTGATCCTGGAGGGCTACGGGCTGACCGAGTCCTCGGCCGGCTCGTTCGTGAACCTGCCCGACAGCTACAAGATGGGCACCGTCGGACACATCTTCCCGGGCAGTGAGGTGCGGCTCGGTGACGGCGACGAGATCCAGATCAAGGGGCCGGGCGTGATGGACGGCTATCACAACCTGCCCGAGGAGACCGAGAAGTCACTCACCGACGACGGCTGGCTGCGGACCGGTGACAAGGGCGAGGTCGACGCGGACGGCTTCCTGCGGATCACCGGCCGGATCAAGGAGCTCTTCAAGACCTCCGGCGGGAAGTACATCGCCCCGCCCGCGATCGAGTCGAAGTTCAAGGCGATCTGTCCCTACGCCAGCCAGTTCGTGGTGTTCGGCAACGAACGCAACTTCGTGGTCGCCCTGATCACCCTCGACCCCGACGCCCTGGCCGACTGGGCCAAGGAGCACGCCGTCAGCGGCGACTACGCCGAGATCGTCAAGTCGGACGCGTGCCAGAAGATGGTGGCCGGGTACGTCGACGAGCTCAATGGTCGCCTGAACCGGTGGGAGACCATCAAGAAGTGGCAGCTCCTGGACCACGACCTCTCCGTCGAGTCCGGTGAGCTCACTCCCTCGATGAAGGTCAAGCGCAACGTCGTCGAGGACAACTACGCCTCGGTGATCGACGGCTTCTACTCCTGACCCGCCCCGCCACAGCGACGGAGGGGGCCCGATGGCCGGCACGGTGGAGGTGACGGTCGGCCAGTCCCTGCGGCGCGTCCTGGCCAACAAGCCGCTGCGCCGGGTGCAGCTGGCCTTCTTCGGTTCGCTGGTCGGGGACTGGGCCTACGGGACGGCACTGACCGTCTGGGCCTACCGCGACGGCGGGGCGGCCGCGGTCGGCGCGTTCACCGCGGCGCGATTCGTCTCGATGGCGTTCACGGCGCCGCTCGGGGCGGTGGTCGCGGACCGGGTGCCGCGCCGCGCGTTCATGATCACCCTCGACCTGGTCCGGGCCGTCCTGGTCGCCGGTGCTGCGCTGTCCCTGGGCGTCGGTGGGCCGTCGTGGACGATCTACGCGCTGGGGCTGCTGGCGGCGGTCGTGGGCGGACCGTTCCGGGCCGCCCAGGCCGGCCTGATCCCCCAGCTGGTCGACGAGCCCGAGCAGCTCACCGCGGCCAACGCGGTGGCCGCCAACCTGGAGAACGTCGTGGTCTTCGTCGGCCCGGCCCTCGGGGCTGCGCTGGTCGGGCTGACCGGGGTCGAGCTCGTCTTCTGGGTCAACGTCGGCAGCTTCCTGGTCTCCTTCCTGCTGGTGCTCGGCGTCCGGGTGCCGCACCGGCCGGCGACCACCGGTGACCCGGCCGCCGACGACGAGGAGGGGGGCTTCCTGCGTCAGGTCACCGCGGGATTCGCGCTGGTGGCCCGCGAACGGGACCTGCGCACGACCTCGCTGCTGGCGTTCTGCCAGGGGTTCATCTGGGGTGCGCTGATGGTGTTCCTCGTGGTGCTCGCCGTGACGACGCTGAACACCGGCCCCGCCGGTGTCGGCTTCCTGAACACCGTGATCGGAGCGATGACCATCGTCGGCGGGGCCGTGGTGCTGGGCCGGATGAAGGGCGGGCGGCTCGGGTCCGACATGACGCTCGGGGTGCTCGGCTGGTCCGTGCCGTTGCTGGTGATGGCGGCGGTGCCGTCGCCGATCACCACCGTCCTCGCCCTGGCCGTGATCGGCCTGATGGATCCCTGGGTGAACCTCGGCCTGGAGACGATCCCGCAGCGGATCGCTCCGGAGCGCGCCATCTCGCGCGTGTATGCCGCCGTGGACAGCTCGCTGACCGGTGCGATCGCGCTCGGCGCCCTGGTCGCACCGTGGCTGCTCGACACGCTGGGGCTGCGCGGGTCGCTGGCGCTCCTGGGCGTCGTGGTGACGGCGTACGCCGTCTCGACCTGGCCGCACATGCGGCGCCTCGACGTGCGGCTCGAGCAGCCCGTCACCCTCCCGCTGCTCAGCTCCCTGGCCCTCTTCGCCCCGCTGTCACCCGCCACTCGGGAGTCCCTGGCCCGCCGGCTGGTCCAGGTCGACGTGGCGCCGGGCACGGTCGTGGTCGCCGAGGGCGAGGTCTCGGACCGGTTCTACGTGATCGGGTCGGGCGAGGTGCAGGTCACCCAGGCCGGCACCCTGCTGCGCACGGAGACGGATGGCGACTTCTTCGGCGAGATCGGGCTGCTGCGCGACGTCCCCCGCACCGCCTCCGTGACCGCCACGTCCCCGACCCGGCTCTATGCGCTGGACCGCGCCGAGTTCCTGGGCGCGGTGACCGGGCACGACGACTCGCTCGCCGCGACCGAGGAGGTCGTCACGCACCGGCTCGCGGTGTGAGCGCCCGGCACCGGACGGCCGACCTCGACGATGTGTCGGGCATCCGACAGACGGATGGGTGGCGGCAGAGCACGATCAGGTCATCAGCAGCCCGCCGGGCTCATCAGAGAGGCAGCAGGCCATGACCGAGAACATCAACGAGAACACCACCGGGGCTGACCAGGACGACGTCGAGGGTCACCGCGTGCGCCAGGCTCCGATCGACGAGCGCACCAAGTCCGGCCTGGTCGACGACGACGTCGAGGGTCACCGTGTGCGCCAGGCGCCCGTGGACGAGCGGGTCCGTCAGGGGCTCGTGGACGACGACGTCGAGGGCCACCGCGTGCGTCAGGCGCCCGTGGACGAGCGGGTCCGTCAGGGGCTGGTCGAGGACGACGACGTCGAGGGACACGCGGTCCGCCAGGCTCCCGCCGACGACGTGACCGACGAGGGCATCGACTTCGAGCGCCCTCGCTGACCGAGACAGTGACCGGGCAGCCGCCCGGAACGGTACGACGGGGGCGGGCACGAGGGGTCGTGTCCGGCAGGGCAGGGTCGGGTCGCGTCGCGGCCCGGCCCCCTGCTCTGTGGTGCCGACTCGACGCCGGTGCCACCCGGCTAGGGCCGGTGGGAGACCGTACGGGTGGTTGGATGGCCGGGTGCCGTCCTCGCTGCCCTCGGGAGACCCGGCCCCCGCGGACGGCTCGCTGCCCGAGTCCGCCCGGGCCGAGCTGGGGAGCCGCCCGTTCGGCATCTACGTCCACGTGCCGTTCTGCACGGTGCGGTGCGGCTACTGCGACTTCAACACCTACACCGCCGAAGAGCTCGGCGACCTCCCCGGTGCCTCGCGGACGACGTACGCCGAGGCGGCCATCGCCGAGGTCAGGCTGGCCCGTCGGGTGCTCGGCGACGTCGACCTGCCGGTCTCGACCGTCTTCTTCGGCGGAGGGACGCCGACGCTGCTCGGCTCGAGCGACCTGGCGTCCGTGCTGGCGGCGGTGGCCGCCGAGTTCGGGCTGGCGCCGGGGGTGGAGGTCACCACCGAGGCCAACCCCGACAGCGTCGCCGCCTGGGACCTCGAGGCCCTGCGCGCGTCGGGCTTCACCCGGCTCAGCTTCGGCATGCAGTCGGCCGTCGACGCGGTGCTCGCCACGCTGGACCGCACCCACGACCCGCTCCGGGTGCCTGCCGTCGTGGACTGGGCGCGCACGGCCGGGTTCGAGCAGGTCAGCCTCGACCTGATCTACGGCACCCCGGGGGAGAGCCTCGCGGACTGGGAGGTCTCGCTCGAGGCCGCGCTGGCGTGCGCGCCCGACCACGTCTCGGCGTACTCGCTGATCGTCGAGCCCGGTACGGCGCTGGCCCGGCGGGTGGCTCGCGGGGAGCTGCCGATGCCGGACCAGGACGACCTCGCGGACAAATATGTCGTGGCCGACGAGCGGCTGGCCGCCGCCGGGCTGCGCTGGTACGAGGTCTCCAACTGGGCGCGCGACCTCGACAGCCGGTGCCGCCACAACGAGCTCTACTGGACGGGGGGTCACTGGTGGGGGGTCGGCCCCGGCGCGCACAGCCATGTCGGGGGAGTGCGCTGGTGGAACGTCAAGCACCCCGCGGCGTACGCCGCCCGCCTGGCCGAGGACGTCAGCCCGGCCGCCGCGCGGGAGGTCCTCGACGAGGAGACCCGGCGGGTCGAGCGGGTGCTGCTGGAGCTCCGGCTGCGTGACGGCCTCCCGGTCTCGGTGCTGGAGGCGACCGGCCGGCGAGCCGTCGCCGAGCTGGGTGAGCGCGGCCTGGTCGAGCTCGCGGCCGAGCGACTGGTCCTGACCCGGGAGGGACGGCTGCTCGCCGACGCGGTCGTGCGGGAACTCTTGCCCTGACCCCACGCGTGCATTTGCGCCCCAAACGTCGCGTCAGCCCCTATTCTCGTTGCGAACCAGAAGGAGCTGACGTGTACAGGGATCTGCGCGTCGCGATCGTCGTCCCCGCCCACAACGAAGAGCGTCTGGTGGGCCGTGTCGTCCAGACCGCCCCCGCATTCGTCGACCACGTGATCGTGGTCGACGACGCCAGCACGGACCAGACCGGGCAGAGCGCCGAGGCGGTCGGGGACCCGCGGTGCGAGGTCCATCGCCTCGAGCAGAACCGCGGCGTCGGCGGAGCGATCATCGCCGGGCACAAGCGGGCGCTCGAGCTCGGCTGCGACGTCAGCGTGGTGATGGCCGGTGACGCCCAGATGGACCCGGCGTACCTGCCCCTGCTGCTGGACCCGATCGCGGACGGCGATGCCCGCTTCACCAAGGCCAACCGGTTCTACGGCGAAGGCTCCTTCGCCGGGATGCCCCGGCACCGGATCGTCGGCAACATCGTGATGTCGTTCCTGACCAAGGCCGCCTCCGGCTACTGGGGACTCTTCGACCCGCAGAACGGCTACACCGCGATCCACCGGTCGGCGCTGGAACGGCTCGACCTCGACCGGCTCTCACAGCGCTACGAGTTCGAGAACGACCTCCTGATCAAGCTCAACGTGCTGCGCGTCCCGGCCCGCGACGTCCCGATCCCGGCGTTGTACGGCGACGAGGTCTCCGGCCTGAAGCTGCGCAGCGCCGCGCCCCGGATGTTCCGCAACCTGTGGCGTGGCTTCTGGCACCGGATGTGGTGGAAGTACGTCCTCCAGTCCTTCTCGGCGGTGGCGCTGATGTTCTTCACCGGGCTCTTCCTGGTCACCGTCGGGCTGGTCTTCAGCGTCTTCACCATCGTGACCACGCTCGGTCCACCCGTCGCCACCCCGGGGACGGTGCTGCTGGCCGTGGCCCCCTTGCTGAGCGGTCTGCACTTCCTGGTGTCCGCGCTCCAGCTGGACATCCAGGAAGGCAACCTGTGACCGAGGCGCAGGTGTCGACGAGTGCCGTCGTGGGGGAGGGCACTCGCGTGTGGGAGCTGGCCCAGGTGCGCGAGGGTGCGGTGATCGGGCGCGGCTGCGTGCTCGGACGCGGTGCCTACGTCGGGGTGGGTGTCCGGGTGGGCGACCACGTCAAGATCCAGAACTTCGCCCAGGTCTACGAACCTGCCGTCATCGAGGACGGCGTCTTCGTCGGGCCGCACGTGGTGCTCACCAACGACCGACACCCGCGGGCGGTGCGACCCGACGGGCAGCCTGCCGGAGCCGACGACTGGGAGCCGGTGGGCGTCAGCGTCCGGTACGGCGCCTCGCTGGGCGCCCGTGCGGTGTGCGTCGCGCCGGTGGAGATCGGACGGTGGGCGATGGTCGCCGCCGGAGCCGTCGTGGTGCGCGACGTCCCCGACTTCGCGCTGGTGGTCGGGTCGCCGGCACGACGCGTCGGGTGGGTCGGACCAGCCGGACACCGCCTCAGCGACGACGGGGGCGGTCACTGGCACTGTCCCGTGACCGGGTCGTCGTTCGTCGAGACAGAGGGAGCCCTGCGTGAAGCAGACAGCGAGTAGCGAGCCGGAGGTGGCCACCAGGGTCTCCGCGGTTCACGTCGACCTCGGCGGTGACGAGGCCGATGCCGCGCTGCGGGTCCTGCGCAGCGGCCGCGTGGTCCAGGGGCAGGAGGTCGCGGCCTTCGAGCAGGAGTTCTCCTCGCTCGTGGCCGGCCGCGAGTGCGTGGCCGTGAACTCGGGCACCAGTGCGCTCCATCTCGGCCTGCTGGCGGCAGGCATCGGCCCCGGCGACGAGGTGGTGGTGCCGTCCTTCACCTTCGCCGCGACCGCCAACGCGGTCGCCCTGACCGGCGCGACGCCGGTGTTCGCCGACATCGAGCCCGGCACCTTCGGGCTCGACCCCCGCGCGGTCGCAGACGCGATCACCGAGCGCACGGTCGCGATCATGCCGGTTCACCTCTACGGGCACCCCGTGCAGTGGGCCGAGCTCGAGCGGCTGGCCGAGCGACACGGACTGCTCCTGCTGGAGGACGCCGCGCAGGCCCACGGCGCGTCGTACGCCGGGACACCGGTCGGCGCGCTGGGCCAGATCGCCGCCTTCAGCTTCTACGCCACCAAGAACATGACCACCGGAGAGGGCGGCATGGTGGTGTGCCGCGACCCCGAGACCGCCCGCCTGGTGCGGCTCCTGCGCAACCAGGGCATGGAGCAGCGCTACCACAACGAGGTGGCGGGCCTGAACAACCGGATGACCGACCTCGCGGCCGCCATCGGCCGGGTCCAGCTGCGTCGGCTGGCCGGCTGGAACCGTGAGCGGCAGACCCTCGCCGCGACCTACAGCGCACGGCTGCGCGGCGTGGTGACCCCCGTCGTGGACCCGTTGGCCGAGCCGGTGTGGCACCAGTACACCGTCCGGTCCACGGACCGCGACGGGCTGGCCGGACGCCTCGACGCCGCCGGCGTGGACTGCGCGGTCTACTACCCGGTGCCGGTGCACCGGCTGCCGGCCTACGACCTCGACCTGGCCCTGCCCGAGACCGAACGCGCCTGCCGGGAGGTGCTCTCGCTGCCGATCCGGCCCGGGCTCACGCCCGACGAGGTCGACCGGGTGGTCGACGCGGTGAACGACGGGGGGAGCGGTCGTGGCTGATCTCCGCGCCGGGCTCGTGGGTCTCGGACAGATGGGTCGCCACCACGCGCGCGTGCTGTCGTCCCTCGAGGGAGTCGAGCTCGTCGGGATCGCCGACCCGGCCCCGCAGCTGGACCGCACCAACGCGCACCTGAACGTCGTACCCCGGGTCGAGGACCTGCTCGCGCTGGGGATCGACCTCGCGGTCGTGTGCGTCCCGACGTCGAGCCACGAGGCCGTGGCCGTACAGCTCGCCGAGGCGGGGGTCCACGCCCTGATCGAGAAGCCGGTGGCGCCCGATGTCGCGTCGGCTCGCCGCATCGCCGCGGCGTTCACCAGCGCCGGACTCGTCGCCTGCGTCGGTCACATCGAGCGCTACAACCCGGCGCTCCAGGAGCTCCGCCGTCGGCTCTCGAACGGCGAGCTGGGGGCGATCTACCAGATCGCGACGCGACGGCAGGGTCCGTTCCCGGCCCGGATCGCCGACATCGGCGTCGTGCTCGACCTGGCGACGCACGACGTCGACCTCACGGCCTGGGTCACCAAGCGCTCCTACGTCACGCTCTCGGCACACACCGCCAACCGTTCCGGGCGTGAGCACGAGGACCTGGTCGCAGCGGTCGGGACGCTCGAGGGCGGAATCGTGGTCAACCACCTGGTGAACTGGCTCTCCCCGCTCAAGGAACGGATCACCGTCGTCACCGGTGAGCGCGGCACCTTGGTCGCCGACACCATCGCCGGCGACCTCACGTTCTACTCCAACGGGCTGGCGCCGGTCTCGTGGGACACGCTCGCCTCCTTCCGCGGCGTCGTCCAGGGCGACGTGATCCGCTACGCCATCCCCAAGCGCGAGCCGCTCGTGGTCGAGCTCGAGGCCTTCCGCGACGCCGTCGGCGGAGGAAACCGGCGCGTGGTCACCGTCGAGGACGCCACCCACACCGTCGAGGTCGCCGAGACGATGCTCCGGGCGGCCGCCACGGGCGAGGCCCAGACCGTCGGCGAGGTCGTGACGACGTGACGGACGAGCGGGTGCGTCTCGCCGTACGACGCAGTGCGTGGGTGCTGGTCGCGGTACTGCTGGCGCAGGCGGCCTGGATCCTGGCCGTCCCCCCGTTCCGCGGCATCGACGAGTTCGACCACGCGTACCGGGCAGCGGGGGTGGCCTCGGGACAGTGGCACCTCACCGAGGCGCCGGTCGACGGCCGCGGCTGGCTGGTGTGGGTGCCCGCGGACCTGGTCGAGGGGGCTCGTGCCCAGTGCGAGGCCCTGCCCTACACCGGACCCGACAACTGTCGACCGGTCGCCACTCGGGGCGACCAGGTGGAGATCGCCACGACCGCCGGCCAGTACAACCCTCTCTTCTACTGGGTGGTCGGCACCGTGGCCCGTCCCTTCCACGGGGCGGCGGCCCTGTACGCGATGCGGATCACCACTGCCCTGGTCACCGCCTGCCTGCTGGCGCTCGGTGCCGGGCTCTTGTCCTTCGCCGGGGCCGGACGCTGGGCCGCGCTCGGGCTGGTCGCCGCGATCACGCCGCAGGTGCTGTTCAGCGGGGTGCTCCCGGCCCCGAACGGTCCCGAGATGGGGCTGGGGCTCGTCCTGTGGTCCAGCCTGCTGGCACTGGACGGCTCGGCCGGCGCGAGGCGCGAACGACTGCTGCTGGCGACGGCCTTCGCGGCCGCCGTACCTCTCGCCTTCCTTCGCTACCTCGGACCGCTGTGGCTCGTGTGCATCGTGATCAGCGTGGTCACGCTGCGGGGATGGGCCTCGACCTGGCAGCTGGTCGTACGCCGGCGCGCGACGGTCGTCGCGGGCGTGGTCGCCGTCGGGGCCGCCACCGCGTGGGGCCTGGTGTGGATGGTGATCGCCGGGCGCTACCACGTCCCGGTCGGCGCCAAGGTCTACGAGGCCCCGGCCCAGTGGTCGCACGCCTTCTACGTGCCCCTGTGGATGATGCAGATGGTCGGGGCCTTCCCGTTCCGGGACATCCCGGCCCCGATCTGGACCTACCCGCTGGCCTTCCTCGTGATCGGGCTGCTGACGTGGGGTGCCTGGCGACGGGGCGCGGACCCGCGGCGCTCCCGGGTCCTGCTCTGGCTCGTGGTCGCCTCCCTCGTGGTCCCGATCCTCCTGGCCCTGGCCCTGATGCCCAGCATGGGGGCCGCCTGGCAGGGACGCTACGAGCTTCCGTTCCTGATCGGCTTCCTCCCGTTGTGCGGGCTCCTGCTCGACCAGGCCGGCTTCGCGCCGACCGAGGGGGGTCGGCTGATCGCGATCAGCGCAGTGCTGCTGACCGTGGTGCAGGTCGCCTGCGTCGTGCACGTGGAGCAGCTCGAGCTCCAGCGACGCATCTCCGCCGGAGACCCCTCGTGGGTCCATCCCTCACCGTGGGTCATCGGCGCGATCATGGCGCTGGCCTGCGGGGTCGCCTGGTACGGCGTCCGGACCACGGTCACCTCGGACGTCGAGGCCGGACTTCCCGTGCTCGACGAAGCGGCAAGCACCACCGGCTGACGCAGTCAGGTCCACCACCTCGGAACCCGAGGCCGCCCCTGGGATCCGTCACCCAGGGCCGCCGAACCCCGAGGGCCGCCTCAGACCGTGAAGCTCCAGGTGTAGGCGACCATGTGGTTGCCGGCGGCGTCGTGGATCGCCTTGGAGAGCTTGACGGTGTAGGTCCTGCCCTTCTTGAGGTTCGCCTTCGGGATCAGGGTCGCCCCGCGGTGGTTGCTCGCCATCTTGACCTTGGCGGGCAGCCTCGATGTCCGCCCGGCCACGTGCAGAGAGAACGACGTGGTCGAGACGCCCTTGACCTTCTCGTTGAAGGTCACCTTGACCTTCGACGTGGGCTTGCCGACCCCCGACGGACTGATCGCGACGACCGTCGGCCCGGCCGAGTCGATCTTGAAGGACCGCCAGGTGCTGACGGCGATGGCGCCTCCGCTCGGATCCAGGGCCGTCACGCGCCATTGGTATGCCCCGTCGCCCAGGGACGAAGGCGCGTGCGCGGTGGCGGCCGTCGTCGCTGAGTAAGTCACGTTGCCGTTGGCATCGCGGATGTCGAGGCGGTAGTTCGCCGCGAACGGCGCTGCCGCCCAGGTGAAGTACAGGCCGTTGGCCTTCTGGTAGGTGCCTGCGGCCGGGCCGTTCAGGGTCACCGACGAGGAGCTCACGAAGAACCGGCCGTCGGCCGAGAACGGACGAGGTTGGTTGCCCGCGTCGACCCAGCGCACGCGCCACCGGTAGGCGGTCGACGACGGCGGCAGGTAGTTCTGCCAGACGAACGCCGGCTCCCGGGTGTTGCCGGCGAAAACCAGGTTGGCGGGGGAGTGGGTCGCGTCGTCGTTGCGGTACACCTCGATGGTGTAGAGCGACGCGCCGTTCATCGGTGCCCAACGGAACGGGGTCGACCCGGAGACCGTCTCCCCGCCGACCGGGGACGGGACGTTGCCCGGAGTCGGCGCGAGGCTCACCGCTGCCTGGTCGTTGCTGAAGCTGCGGACCTGGCTCCACGTGAGGTGGTTGGACGCTGGGTCGACCACCTGGACCCGCCAGTAGAGCAGCCCCTGCGGCAGCGTCCTGTCGTTCGGGGTGTAGAACGGCTGGTCGACCTCACGGTCGTCCACCTGGCTGTTGAAGGTCGGGCTCTGCGAGATCTGGATCCGGTAGGTTCGCGCCGTCTGGTAGGACGATTCGGCTCCGTTCGCGTACTTCTTCGCCTGGTTGGTGTCGTAGTAGTCCGACCAGCTGAACGACGGCTCGTTCGTCACCGACGCGCCGTCCGCGGGGCTCTGCAGGTTCACCGGCAGCGACTGCTTGCGGAAGGCGTTCGTGGCAGCGGCGTGGGTAGAGATCGGGTCGGGGTTGCAGATGCCGGCTCCGAGGCTCTTGCATGGCCGGATGAACCAGTAGTAGGAGTCCTGCGCCGTGTTGTCCGGAAGATCTGTCGGAGGCCGCCACACGGTGTTGGTGGTCTGGGCGTACGGGTTGACGTTGGAGACCCGGTTGGTCAGCTCCTGGTCCTGAGCCAGGTACACGAGATAGCCCGAGGCGCCGGGAACCGGGTTCCACTTGAGGACCGGGGTCGCCGGGACGCCCACACAGATCTGGCTGTTCACGTCGACGTTCGAGAGGGCGTTGGTGCAGCCAGAGGGAGCAGAGGCCACGGCCGCGTTGCCGTCGAGGGCCACCTCCTGGCCGGACGCGTCTGCCAGGTCCTTGACTGTGAACTGGCCGTACTGTCCACTCGGGGTCTCACCGACCAGGTGGTTGCTCGCGTCGTAGGCATCCACGAACCAGAAGTACGTGCCGGGCGAGAGGTAGTGGACACCGGTGTCGGTCGCGGCCGGGTAGGGGTAGGTCGCCACACTGATGTGCGATGCGTTGGCGTCCCAGAAGCCGGTCCCCTGGACCCCGACCCGCACCTGGTAGTACGCAGCTCCGGACTGCGCGCCCCAGGTCAGATTCGGGAAGTCTGACGTTGCCGGGTCACCGGAGACCCCGGTGATCGGGATCAGTGCCGGGCTGGCCGTCGGCACGGTCCCGGACACCGAGAACGTCTTGCCGGGGTACAGCGGAGAGACGACGTTCTGTGCCGAGACGGTGCGCACCGTCCACGTGTAGGGGTTTCCGCTCGTGGGGAGGTTCGTCTCCGGCGTCCAGGTGTTCGAGCTGGTGGACGTGGAAGCGACGGTGGTGCCATTCGTGTCCTTGACCACCACCTGGTAGGTCTGCACGTTCGAGGTGGTCTGCCACTTGAGCGTCGGCACGTCGACAGTTGCGCCGTTGGTCGGCGACAGCTGGGTGACCTGCCCGCTGCTGTACACGAAGTGGTGGATCTCGGAGAAGATGCCCTCGACGCCTCGCGGGTCGTCGAGACCCTTGACCCGCCAGTATGTCGTGGCGCCGGCGCCCATCGGACCACAGGCATTGTTGACCGGGAAGGTGGTTCCCGTCGTCACACACGTCACGAACGTGCCAGGCGAGAAGTTCGGGTCGCTGCCGACGTCGAGCTGGTAGCGGGAGGCGTGTCGGACGGCGGTCCACTGGTAGTACATCGGGTCGCCCACGGTCGGGTTGAACTGGTTCGCGGGGTACTGCAGGGTCGGCTGGTCGGGCCAGTTGCGCTGGAACGTGAAGGGCGCCGCTGTCGTCCAAGGCATCCGGTTGGTGCCGGCGTCGATGGCCCGCACGCGCCAGTAGTACTGGTCGTTGTCGTAGGTCGTGGCAGGCGAGTACCGCGTGCCCGCCACGACGACGTTGTCGATGATGGTGTTGAAGTCGGGATCGCTGCCGACCTGCAGCTGGTAGCTCGTGGCACCGGGAACCGGCAGCCAGTCGATCGAGACGTCCTGGATCGGAGCGCCGGTGTTCATGTCCGCGCCGGGGGTCGGGTCGTCGAGCTGTCCGACGACGTAGCTCGCCGAGCTGCTCCAGGCAGTGAACAGTCCACCGCCGCGGTTGGCGCGCACCCGCCAGAACCAGGTGCCAGGTACCTGCGGCGTGTCCACGAAGTACGACGTACCGGTGGCGGCGTAGGTGGTCGGGGACGTCCAGGTGCCGGAGTTGTCGACCTGGATCTCATACGACACGGCTCCGGTCACCGCGGACCACGTGAACAACGGCGGCGCGTCGGGCTGCGCCAGCACCACGCCGCCGACCGGTGAGATCGGGGTGGGGGCGGCGTGAGGGGAGATGGTCGCGGACGCGCTGGACCAGCCGCTCAGGCCGTTCGCGGTCTGGGTCCTGACCTGCCAGAAGATCTGACCGTCCGGGAGGTTCGTGGTCGGTACGAACTTGTTGTTGGCCGTCGCGGTGGAGATCAGTGGGCTGTTGAACGACGAGGAGTCGTCGACCACGATCTGGTAGGCGGTCGCACCAGAGACCCGGTTCCAGGTGAAGGTCGGGGTGCTCGTGGAGACCGGTCCGGTGGGCGCCAGCCCGGTTGGTGCCTTGACGCCTGCCTGGGCCGGCGCCACGAGCAGCAGAGAGGCGGCGACCGTGCCGGCGGCACAGAGAACGGTCAGCACGCGAGATGATCGACGAACACCGGACACGGCGGGCCTTCCCCGAGACAGTCTGGACGCCGCAGCCTAAGTCGGCCGCCCCGATGCTGTCGGGCGTTTGGCAAAACCGTGTCCGAAGGGGCCGACGGGTCAGTCCACGCCGACCGCGAAGGCCGACTCGAGGTCGTGGCGGGAGTAGGCGCGGAAGGCGATGTGGGTCTCGGTCGAGGTCACGCCGGGCACCTTGTTGAGCCGGTCGGCGACCACGGAGGCGACGTCGTCGTGGTTGCGGACCCGGACCAGGGCGATCAGGTCGATCTGGCCGGTCACGGAGTAGACCTCGCTGACGCCCTCGAGGTCGGCGATCGCCTCCGCCACCTCGGGGATCGCGGCGACGTCGGCCTTCACGAACACGATGGCGGTGATCATGGGCTGACTCTAGCGAGCCGGTCGGGTCGTCGGGGACAGCGCGCGGCGGTCGTCGAAGGGCACCAGGTCGAGCCGCGACTGGGTGACGGCGTCGTGCAGCGCGAGATGGCGGGTGGCGCCGCCGACCGGGCAGGTCCACTCGCCGTCGACCTCGACCAGCCGGACCCCCGGCGCCTCGAGCCAGCGCAGGATCCGCTCGGTCTCCTCGGCCGTCGCGGCCGGCACCGGACCCGGACCGCCGTGGACCGTCTCGCCGCTGGCGACGAGCTGGGCGACGTAGGCATGAGCGTCGGCGCCGGACGGGATGACGCCGGCCGCGGCCAGCCGACCGTGGCGGACGACGTGCACCGCCCAGCGGCGGCGGTGTCCTGAGCCGGTCGAAGGGTCGTCCTCCCGTCGGGTGGCCACGAGGTGGGGGATGCCGGTCAGTGCCGAGAGCCGCTGGGTGCGGGCAGCCGCCCGCACGAAGGCCGCCAGCCGGTCGCGGTGCACGCCGGCCTCCTCGTAGCGCTGGTCGGCGGCGAGCACGGCCATCCGGCGGGTGATCAGGTCGACCACGTCGTCGGGACGGTGCAGGAGGTTGTCTCGCAGCTGGCGCACCACCGCGGCGTACGTCGTCAGGTCGACGCTGCCGTCGCAGGGCGCCAGGCACCGACCCATCTCGGCGAGCACGCACGGGGAGGCGGCGGGGGTCCGGCCCAGGTGCTGGGAGCACTGGCGCACCGGGAAGGTGTCGTGCAGCGCGGCCAGGGACTTCTCCGCCGTCCGCTTGCTGGAGAAGGGGCCGAGGTAGTCGGCGTCGTCGTCGAGCACCCGGCGCACCAGGGAGAGCCGCGGCCAGGCCTCGCGGGTGAGCTTGAGGTAGTGGACCTTCTCGGGGAACCGCGAGCGCCGGTTGTACTTCGGCTTGTGCTCGGCGATCAGCCGGAGCTCGCGCACCTCGGCCTCCAGCGCCGTCGCGCACTCGATGCCGGTCACCGACGCGGCCAGGCCGACCATCTCACCCATCCGGGAGCGGGTCTCCGAGGCGGTGAAGTAGGAGCGGACGCGGGTGCGCAGGTCGCGCGAGGTGCCGATGTAGAGGACCCGGTCGCGGTCGTCGCGGAACAGGTAGACGCCCGGCGCGTGGGGGAGCCCCTCGGCGAGATGGCGCTTGCGTCGCTGCGCCGTGCTGACCTTGGCGCTGAACGTCGAGAGCTCCTCGAGGGTGTGGACCCCGAGCCCGCCGAGCCGCTCCATCAGGCCGTGCAGCACGTCGACGGTGGCCCGGGCGTCGGAGAGCGCCCGGTGGTCGGGGGTGGTCGCCGACCGGAAGACCTTCGCGAGGGAGGAGAGCTTGCAGTTGGGTGCGTCGTCGCGGGTGATCACGCGGCGCGCGATCTTCGCTGTGTCGAGCACCTCGAACTTCGGCCAGGGCACGCCCTGGCGGGCGGCGAACCAGCTCAGGAAGCCGATGTCGAACGGCGCGTTGTGGGCGACCAGCACGGTGCCGGCGGCGAACTCGAGGAAGGCGGGCAGCACCGACTCGATCGGCGGGGCGTCGCTGACCATGGAGTTGGTGATGCCGGTCAGCACCGCGATGAACGGCGGGATCTGGGTGTGGGGGTTCACCAACGTCTGGAACTCCCCGAGCACCTCGCCGCCGCGCACCTTGACCGCACCGACCTCGGTGATCATCGACCCGCCCTGGGCGGAGCCGCCGGTGGTCTCGAGGTCGACCACGCAGAAGGTCAGGTCGCGCAGCGGGCGGCCCAGCTCGTCGAAGCTGCGTTGCGCCTCCCAGCGCCGGCCGGGGTCGGCCCGGACGGCGGGAAGGGGGGCCGTGGTGGTCACGTCCTCGACGCTAGGACCGGGCACCGACAACCCCCGCCGACACGCCGTACGACGCCCGCACCCCGGTCTCCGGGGGGCGACTGTCGGTGGTGCCTGTGATCGTGCTCTGCATGACGACGCGAATCGACTGCGACACCTGCCTCGTGCGGGGCCTGGCGTGCCACGACTGCGTGGTGACCGTCCTGCTCGGCCCACCGCCCGAGCTGACCCTGGCCGACGACGAGACCCACGCTCTCGACGTGCTCGCCGCCGGCGGCCTCGTGCCTCCCCTGCGGATGGTCACCGCGGTGCCGGGACCGGTGATCGAGTCGGCCTGAACAGATGTGAGAAGGCGTGGCCGTTGTGGCACATGTGACCCGTGTGACACCCGTCCTGACCGTTCCCCGACCAGGTCACGGAAATGTCACGACAGCCTGGTTGAAAGTTTTGCAGTCCTGCCGGGGTGTGGTTAGGGTGACCGCCAGACGTGCGTACCCATGGACCAGTCCGGGCCCATGCGTACGTCGCGCCGAGTCTGAGGCGTGACCAGCTCGGGGTCACGACGAAGAGCCGGGGAACCACCACTCTGGGGTGAATCCTCATCAAGGCGGCGGGCACGCAAGTGCTCGGCGTGGAGGTGGGGTAGGGCATGTCGTGCCCGAATCCGTCAGCTCACCTGGTAGGCGTACGACACAGCAAGGGAGACCTTCCGCTCGTGCTCAACGGCCGGAAAAGCCTCGTCACACTCATCGCCACCGCGGCCATCACCGCCACGGTCGGCATGGTCCCTTCGGGATCAGCCCAGGCCAAGCCCTCCATCACCGATGTGCAGAACCAGGTCGACCGGCTCTACCGCGCCGCCGAGCAGGCTTCCGAGCACTACAACCAGGTCCACGTGCAGCTGAAGCAGATGCGCGGCGCCGTCCAGGCCCTCCGCCAGGACCAGGCCCGCCAGCAGCACCGCACCGAGCAGGCCCGCCGGCTCGTCGCCGACTCCATCGTGAGCCAGTACGAAGGCGACTCGCTGTCCGACGTCGGCCAGGCCGTCGTCTCCAGCGACCCCACGGCGTTCGTCTCTAAGCTGACCACGATGTCGGCCTTCAACTCGATGCAGGCCAACCAGTACTCCTCCTACCTGACGCAGGCGAAGGCGCTGAGCATCCGCCAGGACGCCACCAGCGCCCAGCTCGCCAAGGTCGCGGATCTCGAGCAGCAGGCTGCCCAGGACAAGGCCACGATCGCCCGTCAGCTGGCGGCGGCCAAGGGCGTGCTCGACAAGCTGAAGACCGCCGAGCGCAACCGGATGCTCGAGGCCTCGCGCAGCAGCAGCGTGCGGGTCCCGATGTCGGCGGTCCCCGCCTCCGGCCGAGCGGCGGTGGCGGTCCACTTCGCCCTGGCGCAGGTCGGCAAGGCCTACGTGTACGGCGCGGCCGGACCGAGCGCGTACGACTGCTCCGGGCTGACCATGGCCGCGTGGGGGGCCGCCGGCGTCGCGCTGGCGCACTCCTCGGGTGTGCAGTGGAGCGAGGGCACGCACGTGTCCCCGAGCCAGCTCCAGCCCGGTGACCTGGTCTTCTACTACAGCCCGAGCCAGCACGTGGGCATGTACATCGGCAACGGCATGATCGTGAACGCCGAGAACCCCTCGGCGGGGATCCGGGTCGTTCCGCTCTACTCGATGCCGTTCGTCGGCGCCGTGCGCCCTGGCTGACCCCGGGCGCGACGGCTCTCGTCGCTGGTCGTCTCTCAGGTCGCTGAGCCGGGCCGGCCGCCCCCGTCGGTGGGTGGTCGGCCTCGCGACGTTCCTGGCCCTGGTGGTCGGGGCGACCGCCTGGCTCACCCTGCGCACGCCCACCTATCACGCACCTCTCAGCGGACCGACCGCGCCACAGGCCTCACCGGCCCGGGCTGCGCTGCTCCTGCACGACCTCACCGACGCCGTACGCCGTGACCGGCCCGCCGCGGCCGCGCGGCTCGCGTCCTCCGCCGCGGCTCGCCGGTCGTTGCGGGGCGTGGTCCGCAACGGCACGCGCCTGCACGTGTCGGGGCTGTCCCTGCGCTACGTCGACGAGGTCGGGGGAGTCTCGGCGGGCGGTGGCTTCGCCGCCGACGTGCAGGCCGCGTGGCGCTTCGCCGGCTTCGACCGGCGGCCCGAGCAGGTGCAGGTGCGGTTCCGCTTCGCCGAGCACGACGGCCGTCTGGGGATCGCGGGTGTCGGCGGGGGAGGGCGGCGGACGCCGCTGTGGCTGACCGGCCCGCTCCAGGTACGGCGTACCGCCTCCAGCCTCGTGCTGGTCCAGGGCAGCCACCGCGAGGCCGACCGGTTCGCCGGCCTGGCCCGCACCGCCGTACCCCAGGTCAGGGCGGTCCTGCAGCACTGGACGGGTGGGCTGGTGCTCGAGGTGCCGGCGACGCAGCAGGGGCTGGAGCAGGCCCTGGACGCCCACCCCGGTCAGTACGACTCGATCGCGGCCGTGACCACGACGGTGAACGGGTCGCGCTCGCGTTCCGCGCCGGTGCACGTCTTCGTGAACCCGGCCGTGTTCGGGCCCCTGAAGCCTCACGGGGCGCAGGTCGTGGTGACCCACGAGGCGACGCACGTGGCGACCGGTGCCGCCACGAGTCCGGCCCCGATCTGGCTGGTCGAGGGGTTCGCCGACTACGTCGCGCTGCGCGCCCAGCGCCTCCCGCTGGCGACCACGGCGTCCCGGATCGCCTCGCTGGTGCACCGGCAGGGCCCCCCGGCCCGGCTGCCCGGCCAGGCGGAGTTCGCCGCCGGTGCCTCACACCTGGAGGCTCGCTACGAGAGCGCCTGGCTGGCCTGCCGCCTGCTGGCCCGTCTCGGCGGTCCCGACGCGCTGGTGAGCTTCTACCGGGCGGTGGACGCGGGCCGGCCGCTGGGCCCGGAGCTGCGGCACCACTTCGGGTTCGGCCTCGCTGCGCTGACCGCCCGGTGGCGGACCGTCCTGTCACACTTGCCGGCGTGAGTGAGCGTCGCTGGAGCCTGGTCACGCTGCTGGTGGGCGCGATCGCGTTCGTGGTCGTCGCTGCTTGGCGCATCCCGTGGCATCCGGTCCCCGGTGGCACCCCTGCCCCCGCGTCGGCCTCGTCGGTCTTCGACGCCGCCCAGATCGCCCGCGCGAACGCCTACACCGACCCGGCCCGGCATCTCGCCTGGGCCTCCCTCGCGGTCTCCCTGGCGGTGACCTGCGTGCTCGGGTTCACCTCACTCGGTGCCCGGCTGGCCGGGCGCCTGCGGGGCTGGTGGTGGGTCCGGGTGCTGCTCGCGGTGCTCCTGCTCGCGGTGGTCGGACGGCTGGTGACCCTGCCCTTCGCGATCGTCGGGCACCACCGGGCGCTGGGCTACGGTCTGACCACCGAGGCCTGGTCGCCGTGGGCCGTCGACCAGGTGAAGTCGCTGCTGCTCTCGTGGGTGATCTCCGGGCTCACGGTGGTGGTCCTCGTCGGTTGTGCGCGGCGCTGGTCCCGGGCCTGGCCGGCGGTGGCGGGGGTGGCCCTGGGTGGCCTGGTGATGCTCGGGTCCTTCGTCTACCCCGTGCTCGTGGAGCCGGCGTTCAACCACTTCACCTCGCTCCCGGACGGCCCCCTGCGCACCCAGATCCTCCAGCTGGCCGCCACCGAGCACGTGCACCTCGACGACGTGCTCGTCGCCGACGCCTCGCGTCGTACGACGACCCTCAACGCCTACGTCTCGGGCTACGGCAGCACCCGCCGGGTGGTCCTGTACGACACGGTCGTCCACGACCTCCCGCGGCGGCAGATCCTGGCCGTGGTCGGCCACGAGCTCACCCACGCACGTCACGACGATGTCCTGACCGGCTCGGTGCTGGCGGCGCTCGGCACGCTCGGCGGGGTCGGGCTGCTGGGTCTGGCGCTCCACGTCGTACGACGCCGGCCCGGCGCCCTGGCCGAGCCCACGGTGGTGCCCCTGCTGCTGGCCCTGCTGGCGGTGGGGACGCTGCTGTCGAGCCCGGTGAACAACGGTCTCAGCCGGCTGATCGAGACCCGCGCCGACGTCGGCGGTCTCGAGGCGACCCGCGACACCAGTGCCTTCGTGACCATGCAGAAGCAGCTGGCCCTGCACTCGCTCAGCGACGACCCACCGGCCTGGTCCCAGTTCTGGTTCGGCTCACACCCGACGACCCTGGAGCGGATCGCCATCGCCCGCCAGGTCGGCCACGTGATCGAGCGCGCCGCGGTGGCCAACGCCCCCTGAAATGCCCGTTGGCCGTGGCTCCCGAAGGAGCCACGGCCAACCCCCGTTGGGCGAGACCGAGCTCAGCAGGTGCCGGCGGACCCGGCTTTCGAGCCGAGGCTGTTGCAGGTGTTCGAGAACAGGGTGCCGACCATCCCACCGAAGGCGTAGACCATGACGACGATCAGGGCGGCGATGCCGGCGATCAGGAGCGCGTACTCGACGGCCGATGCGCCGCGCTCGGTGAGCCGGGTCGCACGGGTGAGGAACAGGAGCTTCAGGTGGTCGAGCATCGGAGGACTCCTCGTGGTGGTGACGCACTGCCTGTGGATCGATTGTCGGGGACGAGTGGGCCTGGGCGGATCGGGCGAACGATCCAATGCATCTGATCCGTTGGGACTAGGCCGCACACCCGACCCTGGGAATGCCTGTGGCCGCGGACCCAGGATCCGCGGCCACCATGGCGGGCTGGGTCAGCAGGTGCCGGCGCTGGCGCCGGAGCCGACCTTGTTGCAGGTGTTCTGGAAGATGTTGCTCAGGACGCCCCCGAAGGCGAACACGATGACGACGATGAGGGCGGCGATGCCGGCGATCAGCAGGCCGTACTCCACGGCAGAGGCGCCGCGCTCGTCCATCTTGGCCATCCGGCCGTTGAGGATGATCCGAAGGTAATCAAGCATTGTCGAACTCCCAGGGTCTGAAGCATCTGTGTGCCCCCGAGCACAGACGGGGCAAGGGCCCCCTCGTATCACAGGATCCCGCACCGGCCAGGGCGGCCGGATGAGTCACTCGCGTCGAACCTTGGGGTCCGACCGGACTACCCGGCATAGTCCGATCGGCTCAGATTCCGGCTCCCGGACCTGGGTCCGGCAGGCAGAAATGGGCGATGGCCGCGGGGTTTCCCCCGCGGCCATCGCCGCTGAACAGCTGCTGTGCTGTGGTCAGCAGGTGCCGGCGCTGGCGCCGGAGCCGACCTTGTTGCAGGTGTTCTTGAAGATGTTGCTGAGGACGCCACCGAAGGCGAACACGATGACGACGATGAGGGCGGCGATGCCGGCGATCAGCAGGCCGTACTCGACGGCAGAGGCGCCGCGCTCGTCCATCTTGGCCATACGGGCGTTGAGCATGATGCGGAGGTAGTCCAGCATTTTCGTTTCTCCTACAGTGTGAATTGTATCTGGCGTTTGAGAGCCGAGAAGGCCGGAGGCCTCCGTCGACAATGATGTCGAATCCACGGGGGCCGGACATCCGGCGTTCGCACCCCGCTGCGTAGTCCGTTGGGACCATTCCTGCGAGCGAAGTGGGACCAGATGTGGCAAAACGCCTTCAGGCGGGCCGGTGTTGTGCTGTCAGGACTCGCGGCGCTGCACGCTGGAGAGGAGCCCGATCCGCATGGCCGTGACCAGCGCCTGGGCGCGGTTGTTCGCGCCCAACTTCTGGTAGATCCGGGCGATGTGCGACTTCACCGTGGACTCGCTCATGTAGAGCTGCTGGCCGATGGCGGCGGCGTTGGCGCCGTCCGCGAGCAGCAGCAGCACGTCGTGCTCGCGGCTCGAGAGCCTGGTCGACTCGGCGTTCATCCGGCGCATCATCGCGCCCGCGAGCCCGGTGCAGAGGAAGGAGCGCGGCGAGACCGCGGCGTGACGGGCGGCCCGCACCACCTCGGTCGAGGGGGCGTCCTTGCCGACGAAGGCGGAGGCACCGGCCTCCATGGCCGCGAAGATCTGGTCGTCGCCGGAGTGCATGGTCACCACCACGAGGCCGGCCTTCTCGTCGGTCTGGCGGATGGTGCGGATGATGTCCAGGCCGGTGCCGTCCTGCAGCTGCAGGTCGGTGACGACGACGTCTGGATGTTGGTCGTGGTAGATCGCGACAGCGTCGGCCACCGTGCCCACGGCGCCGATCACGTCGGTGCCCTCCTCGCGGGCGAACGCGCCGACCAGTCCCTCGCGGATCAGGTCGTGGTCGTCGACGATCAGCACCCGCAGGGCGCTCGGCAGCTCGGCGTTGCTCATGCGGTCAGGGTGTCGGGTCGGGTGGAGGGTTCGGTTGCCGACACGCCGTTGGAGCTGAGACGTACGGCGACGGTGGTCCCGCGCGGTGCCCGGTCGTCGACGTCGAGCAACGCACCGATCAAGGTGGCCCGCTCGCGCATGATCTCCATGCCGTGGGAGTCGTCGCGGCCGGTGCCGAGCCCGTTGCCGTCGTCGCTGACGACGATCTCCGCGCTCGGGGGTGCGACCCGGCAGAGCACGTCGATGGTGGCGGCACCGGAGTGGCGGACGGCGTTGGTCATCGCCTCCTGCGCGATCCGGAGCAGCTCGCTCTCGACCTCCGACCGCAGGCGTGTGGTCTGCTCGTCGAGGGTGACGTGGATCGGGATGCCGCTGCTGGCGCTGAGGTGCCGGGCCAGGGAGCCGATCGCCGTACCGAGGGAGTCGTTCTCGCCGATCGAGGTGCGCAGGGTCTGCACCGAGCGGCGTACCTCCCCGACCACCATCGTCAGGCGCTCGCGGAGCATGGTCAGCTGACGGTGCCGGGCCGAGTCCTCCGGCTCCTGCTGCACGAGGGTGTCGACGAAGTAGCCGAGCGAGGCGATCTCCTGGGCCACGCCGTCGTGCATCTCGCGGGCGAGCCGGCGTCGTTCCTCGACCGTTGCGGAGTCGCGGAAGGCCAGGAACAGGACGGCGGTGTCGAGCCGGACCGTGGCCGGGCTCAGCTTGCGGTCCAGTGCGGACAGGCGGCGTGGGAGGTCCATCACGTCGGGGTCGAGGCCGGGGGCCAGGACGCCGGAGACCACCGCGGCGGGCCCGCTCCCACTGTTGAGGGGGAAGGCGAAGGAGTGGCCCGAGACCCGGACGTTGCCGGTCGCCAGGCACTCCTGGGCCAGCGCCTCGCTGACGACCAGGTCGGGCGTCGACGTCGTGGTGTCACCGACCAGCGGGGTCAGCACCTCGCCGCGAGGGATGTGCACGGTCAGCGCCGCGACCGGGAGCTCGTCGCGGACGGCGCTCTCGATCTGCCCGCCCAGGGCGACCGGGTCCAGGCCCGAGCTGAGGCGGCCGGACAGTCCGATCAGCTCCCGGATCAGGGACTGGGCGTCGCGGTAGGCGCGCTGCGGGTCGTTGCCGTCGAGGAAGTTGGCGCGGACGAAGCTCGCGATCAGCCCGAGCCCCAGCCCGGTGATCGTCCAGGTGAACGTCGCCCCCGCCTGGTCCGTCCCGGGCCGGCCCTGGGTCAAGGTGCTGACGACGACGTACGACGCGAGCTGGGCCGACATGGACAGTGCCACGCCCCGCGTGCCGCGCTGCAGGCCGGCGGTGAACGGCGGCACCGCGAGGGCCCCGATCACGGCGGTGTGGTTGTGGGACGACAGCCCGACGACCGAGCCGATCAGAGCGGCGTCGAGCACGAACAGCGCGACGACCGGGATCTCGAGCAGCTCGCCGGCCGTCACGGCGGCCCAGATGCTGCCCATCGCCACCAGCGCCAGCAGCATCAGCTGGCTGTGCTGGACGATGATCGGCATCGCCAGAGTCAGCAGCGCGAAGGCCCGCGCCCCAATGGCGAGCCAGGTGTACTGCCGGCGAGGGCTACCCCAGATCATCGTCGTGGGTCATCTCCCGGAGAAGGAGTCCATGATGTGGATCACCGCCGGGCCCATGACCGCGATGAACAGGCAGGGCAGGATGCAGAAGATCAGCGGGACGGTCATCTTCACCGGCACCTTCTGAGCCTTCTCCTCGGCTCGCTGGCGGCGCTTGACCCGCATCTCGGACGACTGCACGCGCAGCACGTTGGCGATCGGGATGCCGAAGCTGTCGGCCTGCACCATGGCCGTCACGAAGCTGCGGACGTCGTCGACGTTCGTGCGGTCGGCCAGGCCACGGAGTGCCTGGGCGCGACCCTGGCCGATCTGCATCTCGCGCAGCACGCGGGAGAACTCGTCGGCCAGCGGGCCGGTGGTGTTGCGGGCGACCTGCTGGATGGCGGCGTCGAAGGCGAGGCCGGACTCCACGCTGATGGTCATCAGGTCGATGGCGTCCGGAAGGGAGCGGCCCATCAGCAGGGAGCGCTCGTAGACGCGCTGGTAGAGGTAGAGGTTGGGGCCGAACCAGCCGACGATCGTGGCCAGCACGATCAGCAGCCCACGGAGCGGGAAGTGGGTGCCGAGGGCCGCGGTCAGGGCCACGGACACCAGGAACATGGCGATCGCACCGATCACCTTCCCGGCCTGCACCCGCTCGACGGTCCAGCCCACCGGGTTCCCGGCGACGTCGAGGCGCTTGCGGATCCGCTCGGCGGCGTCGCTGCCCGACAGCCTCCGCGCGACGAGCAAGGCCTTGCCCTGCAGAGGTGCCATCACCCGGTCGGCGAAGGACTCGTCGTAGTCCTTGGTGAGCTCCTTCGGCGCGGTGGTGACGGCCTGGAGCAGCGCCACCGAGCGGTCCACGCCGCTGACGGCCCGGCCCGAGGCGGTGGTGCCGACGGCGGCCGAGACCAGCACGATCGCGAGCACGACGAGGGCAGCGCCCATGATCAGCAGAATGGTCACGTCACACCTCGACCTTGACGATGCGGCTCATCCAGAAGACACCCACGGACAGGATCACGACGCCGGCACCGATCATCAGCCACCCCAGCGGTCGCTGGAAGAGCACGATGACGTACGGGCGGTTGGCCAGCAGCAGGTAGAGCATGAAGCCCGGAGGCAGACCGCCCAGCACGTAGGCCGACAGCTTGCCCTCCGCGGCCAGAGCCGCCACCTGGCGGCGGATGTACTCGCGCTCGCGCATGGTGCCGGCCACGGTGTTGAGCAGCTCGGCGAGGTTGCCACCGACCTGCCGCTGGATGTTGATCGCCATCACGACCCAGTCGAAGTCCTCGCTCTGGAACCGGTCGGCGATGCCCTGGAGGGCG
This sequence comes from Nocardioides cynanchi, assembly GCF_008761635.1. Classification (NCBI taxonomy): domain Bacteria; kingdom Bacillati; phylum Actinomycetota; class Actinomycetes; order Propionibacteriales; family Nocardioidaceae; genus Nocardioides; species Nocardioides cynanchi. The sequence continues at coordinate 1,558,492 of NZ_CP044344.1, read as the reverse complement.
TCCTCGAGCGAGAGGCCGAGACGCGTCTCGACCAGCACCCGCTTGAACTCCGAGGCGATCGGCTCGTTGGCCTCGCGGACGATGGTGTCGACTGACTGGGCCAGCGAGAGGCCGGCGGCCAGCGAGCCCGACATCAGCTGCAGCGTGTCGGGCAGAGCCGACTCGAACCGCTTCTTGCGCCGCCTGGCCCGCCGCCGGAGGTACATGCTCGGCCCGAGCGCACCGATCCCCATGAAGATCAGGCCCACGATCAGGTTGCCGCCGCCGATGATCAGCCCGAGCACGGAGACCCCGATGAAAACGGCGGCGTGCAGCATCAGCCACTCGGCCGGCCGGATCTGGCTACCGGCTGCGTCGAGGCGCCGGGCGATCTTCTGCTCCAGCCCGACGTTGTGGCTCAGGGCGGTGGCCGCGACGTCCTTGGCGGTCTGCAGCGCCGACTCCTGAGGCCGACTGGTCACGGTCACCGGCGCCGACGCAGGGGCGCCGCTGCCGGCGCGGGCGGCGTACTGCTGGACCCGCTCCTCGGTGCTCAGCTTCCGCTCGAAGGGGACCATCAGGACCAGCAGACCGAGCAGGCCGAGGCCCACCGCGCCGATGCCGGCGTACATCATCCACGACGTCCCGCCGGTGGTCACCAGCGGGAGCAGCGTCACCAGAGCACTCACCGCGCGCCGTCCATCGCGAAGATCATCGGGTCGACGAACACGTTGGCGTACTCCATCTTCTCCAGGAACTTCGGCCGGAGACCGGTGGAGCGGAGGTAGCCCTGGGCCTTGCCCTCGTCGTTGAAGCCGGCCGAGTGGTCGTAGACGAAGATGTCCTGGAGGGTGATGATGTCGCCCTCCATCCGCTCCACCTCGGTCAGGCTGGTGATCCGGCGCGAGCCGTCCTTGAAGCGGGTCTGGTGCACGATCAGGTCGACCGCGGAGGCCACCTGCTCGCGGATCGCCTTCACCGGCAGGTCCATGCCCGCCATCAGCACCAGGGTCTCCAGACGCGCGAGCGTGTCACGGGGGCCGTTGGAGTGGACGGTACAGATCGAGCCGTCGTGACCGGTGTTCATCGCCTGGAGCATGTCGAGGGCGGAGGCGTCACGAACCTCACCGACGACGATGCGGTCGGGACGCATACGCAGGCTGTTCTTGACCAGGTCGCGGATGTCGACGGCACCACGGCCCTCGATGTTGGCCGGGCGCGACTCGAGCCGGACCACGTGGTCCTGCTTGAGCTGGAGCTCGGCGGCGTCCTCGATGGTGACGATGCGCTCGTCCTCGGGGATGAAGGAGGAGAGCACGTTCAGGGTCGTGGTCTTCCCGGCGCCGGTGCTCCCGGACACGATGATGTTGAGCCGGCCGCGGACGCACGCCTCGAGGAAGGCCACGGAGCGCTCGCTGAGCGTGCCGAAGGCGATCAGGTCGTCCGAGGTCAGCGGGTCGGCGGCGAACTTCCGGATGGTGAGGGACGAACCGTCCACCGCCAGCGGCGGGATGATCGCGTTGACACGGCTGCCGTCAGGCAGGCGGGCGTCGACCATCGGGCTCGACTCGTCCACGCGCCGGCCGATCCGGGACACGATCTTGTCGATGGTCCGGCGGACGTGGGCCTCGTCGGTGAAGTGCGCGTTGGCCTTGACCAGCTTGCCGTCGCGCTCGAGGTAGATCGAGTCCGGGCCGTTGACCATGACCTCGGAGACGTCGACGTCGCGCAGGAACGGCTCGATCGGGCCGTAGCCGAGGATGTCGTCGCTGATCTCCTGGGTGAGCCGGTTGCGGTCGGCGTTGCTGATCGGCCGCTCCTGCGAGCTCATCAGCGTGCCGAGCACCGAGCGGACGCGCTTGTCGAGCTCGGCCTGGTCCATGTTGGCGTCGTACAGCTGCGGGCCGAGCTCCTTGAGCAGCTCGCTGTGCACCTCGTGCTTGAGCTCCTCGAGCCGCTCGGTCTCGGCGTTGCCGCGGCGCCCGACCCTCAGGGCCGTCGTGCTCGGCGGGGCGTTGCGGGCGCGCACGCCACCGTCCTCACCGGCGCCGGAGACGTCGCGCGGCGGGGGAGGCGGTGCGTCGGTCTCGGGGCCGTCGGTGCCACCCGGCTGCGGCGGAGGCGGCGGGGCGCCGCCGCTCTCGGTCTGCTTGCGGGCCGCGGCCAACCGTTCGGCGAGACTGCTCACGATGTCACCTCTTGATCCGGAAGAGTTTCGAGAAGCGGTCGTTCTCGGTGTCGGAATGCCGCCCGGAGTCGGTTCCCGGTGCGTTCTGTGGGTCGCCGCTCAGCATCGCCGACAGGTTGCGGAAGGCGGCGCTGGACGGGTGGTTCGGGCTGGCCGCGATGATCGGGGTGCCCGCGTTGGTCGCCGCGGCGATGTCGATCGACGTGGTGATCTGGGAGGCAACGTGCATCCCGAGGATGGTCTCGACCTTCTCGGCCCCGATGCCGACCGCGTCGTCGGCGCGGTTGAGCAGCAGGTGGCGGTGCCCACGACCGATGTTGAGCATCTCGAGGGTGTCGAGGGCGACCTTGACGTTCTTCAGGGTCGGGACGTCGAGCGTGGCCACGATGATGCACTCGTCGGTCTCGTCGAGGGCGGTCAGGGTCTGCTCGTCGAACGCCGGCGCCGTGTCGACCACGACGTAGTCGTACATCGTGCGCAGGGTCCGCAGGACCTTCGAGATCAGCAGCGGAGCGATCCGCTCACGGACGTCCGGGTGGCTCGGCGCGGCGAGCACCTTGAGGTTGTCCTGGTAGCGGGTGAGGAGGGAGTTCAGCATCGGCGCGTCCAGGTCGTTCTCCGAGCCGATCGCGTGCTCGATGGTGTGCGAGGGGAACAGCTGCAGGGTGATCGCGACGTCGCCGAACGCGAGGTCGAAGTCGACCAGGCACACCTGCCGGGCGCCCTTGTCGGTGAGCGCGAGCGCCAGGTTCACCGCGACGGTGGTCTTCCCGACCCCGCCCTTGGGGGAGAAGATCGAGATCACGGTGCCGTTGTGGCGCGACGCCTCCGGGCCCCGGAGGGCCTGCGAGAACTGGTGGGCCCGGTTGACCGCACCCGCGACCAGGTGCAGGTCATCCATCGCCACGACCTCACGGGCGCCGGCCTGCATCGCCCGAGCCAGCACCGCGGTGTCGAGGGCGGGCCGGACGAACACGACGCTGGTCGCCGGACGTGAGGTGCGCAGGCTCTCGCACACCGTCACCCCGTCGCCGAACGCGATGTTCGGCCCCAGCACCACGACGTACTCCTCGGGGTGCTGGGCCAGCCACGGCAGCAGCCGTTCGGTGGTGTCCACCGACTGGCAACCGGGCGGAAGGGCGCCCAGCAGCCTGCGGGCTGTGGTGCTGTCAGGATCGACGATGACTGGCATGTCGGCTCACTTGAAGAGAGAAGAGATGAGGGTCGAGGTGCCGGGGCCCGGCTTGACGTTGCTCTGCGGGGTCAGCAGCCCGAAGGTGAGATCGAGGGCCTTGGAGGCAACGATCACCTTCTGAGCGTCCTTCTGCGTAACGGCGATGGTCAGCAGCGTACGTGGAAGTTGCTCGGTCGTCTGCGTACCGTTCGAGTCCGTGCTCGTCGTCGTGGTCGGCGGTTGGGGCGAGCCGACGTTGAGCACCGTCACCTTGGGCAGCAGCAGGCGGGTGGCCTGGATGTCGGTGCTGGTCGTGGAGCTGCTGGTGCCGGAGTTCGCCTTGGCCAGCAGCTGCCCGGTCACGAAGATCGCGACGTTCTGGCCGTTCTGGATGTTGCCGGCCACGCGGTCGGGGTCGGTGAGGTTCACCGAGATCGCGATCATGCCCGGCGGGATGGCCAGGGAGCTCGACGTGGCCACGACCGTGTCGCCGAACTGGCTGGCGACGATGACCTGACCGGCGAAGATCGGGACCGAGGCGATCTTGCCCTTCAGCGTGTCCACGCTGGTCTGGTAGCCCGTGTTGGCGACTGCGAAGTCCTTGGGCACGGGCTGCAGGGAGATCTTGCCGGCAGCCAGCGCGTCGTCGTACTTCTCGCCGGCGGCGACGTTGGACGTCGCCTCGAGCACCTGGATGTTCGACACGCTCGACTTCGCGCGGCTGTCCGCGCCGCGGACGTAGAGGAAGACGAGGGCCGTTCCGATCACGGCGACGAACACGGCGAGGATCAGCAGCAGTCTGCGGCGGTCCATTCGGGCGTACCTTTCGCTGGGACACCTGCCACCCCGGCGAGGCCGGACCGGCAGTTGGGGCGAGTCGAGAGCGTCCAGCCGAGGTGCGCCGACGTCCCGAAACACGCGAGACAGATGTTATGGGTGTTCATCGGCGTGGCGGAGCGGAATGGCAAAGAAAGCGGGCCCCCGACGTCACGATGGCGCGGTGTCCTCGTCTGCCGGCGTACGACGGACGGGCAGGGCTCGGCGCGACCCGTGCGGACGAGCAGGCGACGTCAGCCGAACAGGGCGGCGATGTCGTCCTTGCGCTCGCGGACCACGACGTTGCGCTTGAGCTTCAGGCTCGGTGTCAGCTGCCCGCCCTCCTCTGTCCAGTCGTCCGGGAGGATCACGAACTTGCGAATGGACTCGGCCCGCGACACCGCGGCATTGGCGTCGTCGATCGCCGCCTGCACGGCGGCTCGCAGGTCGGCGTCGTCGACGAGGGAGGACAGGTCGCCGGTCTTGCCGTGCGTAGCGGCCCAGTCGGGGAAGACGTCGGGGTCGATCGTCACCAGCGCCGCGATGAAGGGCTGGCCGTCCCCGACGACCAGGCACTGGCTGACGAGGGCATGCGACCGGATCCGGTCCTCCAGCGCGGACGGTGCGACGTTCTTGCCGCCGGCGGTCACCAGGATCTCCTTCTTCCGGCCGGTGATCCGGACGAACCCCTCCTCGTCGATCTCCCCGATGTCACCGGTGTGGAACCAGCCGTCGCGCTCGAGGACCTCGGTAGTCGCGGGCTCGTTGGCCCAGTAGCCGGCGAAGACCTGCCCGCCGCGGAAGAGCAGCTCGCCGTCGTCGGCGACCCGCACCTCGGTGCCCGGCAGGGGCTGGCCTACCGTGCCCACCTTGAGGGCGTCCGGGCGGTTGACCGTCAGCGCGGCCGTGGTCTCGGTCAGCCCGTAGCCCTCGAGCACCGACAGGCCGATGCCACGGTAGAAGTGCCCCAGGCGGTCGCCCAGCGGCGCCCCGCCGGAGACGGCGTAGACGCAGCCCCCGCCCAGCGCACCGCGCAGCCGCGCGTAGACCAGCCGGGAGAAGAGGGCGTGGCGCGCGCGCACGGGCAGCGGCACCTTGCCGCGGTCGAGCGCCCGCGAGTAGGCGATCGCGGTCTCCGCGGCCCGGTCGAAGATGCCGCCCCGGCCCTCGGCAGTAGCGCGTTGCGAGGCCGTGTTGAAGATCTTCTCGAACACCCGTGGCACGGCCAGCACGAACGTCGGCTGGAACTGGGCGAGGTCGGGCAGCAGGTTCTTGATGTCGGCGCTGTGGCCCAGCCGGACCCGGGCGCGTACGGCGCCGACCTGGATGATCCGGGCGAAGACGTGGGCCAGGGGGAGGAACAGCAGGGTCGAGGCGTCCTCCGCCTCGAAGAGCTGGTGGAGCTCCGGCACGGCCACGCCCACCTCGAACATGAAGTTGCCGTGGGTGAGCAGGCAGCCCTTGGGGCGCCCGGTCGTGCCGGAGGTGTAGATCAGCGTGGCCAGGTCGAGCGGGGTGGCGGCGCAGCGCCGGCGTTCGAGCAGGTCGTCGGTGATGTCCTCGCCGAGCCGGACGAGCAGGCCGATCGCGTTGTCCTCCAGCGACCACACGTGGTTGAGCTCGGTCAGGGCGGAGCGTCGCTCGGCGATCCGGGCGGTGTGCCCGTGCCCCTCGGCCACCACGGCCCGGGCTCCCGAGTCGGCGAGGATCCACTCGATCTGGTCGGCGGACGACGTCTCGTAGACCGGCACCGTGACCGCGCCGGCGAACCAGATCGCGTAGTCGACCAGGGTCCACTCGTAGCGGGTCTTGGAGATCAGGGCGATCCGGTCACCCGGCTCGATCCCGGCGGCCACGAACCCCTTCGCGACCGCACGGACCTCGTCGAGGAACCCCGCGGCCGTGACGTCCTCCCACCCCTCGCCGACCCGACGGGAGAAGACCACCGCGTCGGGTGCGGCGGCCGCGTTGGCCACCACGTCGTCGGTCAGGTTGCCCGTGGCGGCGATCTCGACGTTCAGCGGCGCGGAGTACTCGCGCACGGGGCCTCCTCTGGCGGTGTCGGCCGGTCTTCACTGGGAACTCTCGGGGGGAGGTTACCGCCGGTCGGTCCCGGCCCGATCCGATAGGCTCACCGGGCTCGGGACGGTGACCCGCTCCGCCCGAGAGACGTTCGAGCCCGAAGGGACCACGATGGCAGAACAGACCACCTCGTCGATCACCATCGAGGCCTCGCCGGGCGAGATCATGGACGTGATCGCCGACTTCGACTCCTACCCCCACTGGGCCACCGGGGTGCGGACCGCCGAGGTGGTCGCCGAGCTCCCCGACGGCCGTGCCGAAAAGGTCTTCTTCAAGCTGGACGTCTCCCCGATCAAGGACGAGTACACCCTCGCCTACGTCTGGACCGGCAGTGAGCAGGTCACCTGGGTCCTCCACGAGGGCAAGATGCTCAAGGCCCTCGACGGCGCCTACATCCTGGAGGACCGCGGCGACGGCTCGACCGAGGTGACCTACCGGCTCGCCCTGGACGTCGCGATCCCGCTGATCGGGATGCTCAAGCGCAAGGGCGAGAAGATCCTGATCGACGCCGCTCTCAAGGGTCTGAAGAAGCGCGTCGAGTCGCTCGGCTGACGGCGTCCCGACTCCGTGCGGATCCTCCTGTTCACCGGTAAGGGCGGCGTCGGCAAGTCGACGGTGGCCGCGGCCACGGCCACCCTGGCCGCCCGGTCCGGGCTACGGACGCTGGTCCTGTCCACCGACGCCGCCCACTCGCTGGCCGACGCGTTCGGGACCACGGTGGGTGCCGAACCGGTCCCGGTGGCGCCCCGGCTCTTCGTGCACCAGGTCGACGCCCAGCTGCGGTTCGAGCAGTCGTGGGCCGAGATCCAGCGCTACCTGCTCAGCGTGCTCGAGATCGCCGGTGTCGACCCGGTCGCGGCCGAGGAGCTGACCGTCCTGCCCGGCGCCGAGGAGGTCCTGGCGCTGCTGGAGCTGCGACTGCACGCGCTCAGCGACGAGTGGGACTTCGTCGTGGTCGACTGCGCCCCGACCGCCGAGACGCTCCGCCTGCTCGCCCTCCCCGAGGCCCTCGGCTGGTACATGACGCGGGTCTTCCCGGTCGAACGGCGCATGGTCCGTGCCCTGCGCCCGGTCCTGTCCCGGGCGGTCGGTGTGCCGATGCCCGACGACGGGGTGTTCGGTGCGGTCGAGCGGCTGCACGCGGAGCTCGACGAGGTGCGAGCCCTGCTCACCGGACCGGAGGCGAGCGTGCGGCTCGTGCTGACCCCGGAGCAGGTGGTGCTGGCCGAGGCCCGGCGCAGCTACACCACCCTGTCGCTGTTCGGCTACCGGGTGGACGGAGTGGTGGCCAACCGGGTCTTCCCCTCCGGCGACGCGGACCCGTGGCGGGCCCGGTGGGTCGCCGCGCAGGACGACGTCCTGGCCCAGGTCGAGGACTCCTTCGCCGGGCTCCGGGTGTGGCGGTCGGAGTACCGCCCGTCCGAGCCGGTGGGGCTCGAGGCGCTCGGGGAGCTCGCGTCCCACCTGTACGGCGATGGCGACCCGCTCGTCGTACCCCCGGCGCGGGAGCCCCTCCGGATCACCCGGACGACGGGTGGTGCCGTGCTGCACCTGCGGCTGCCCTTCGTGGTCCGCGGAGACGTCGATCTCGCGAGGGACGGCGACGACCTGGTGGTGACCGTGGCCCCGTATCGTCGTCTCCTGACCCTGCCCGCCGGGCTCGCCCGGCACCGTGTCGCCGGAGCCCGCGTGGAGGACGGCGAGCTGCGGGTCAGGTTCGCCGCCCGAACCGACCAGCGAGCAGCCCAGGAGGAAGCGTGAGCCAGAGCGAGGGGCCAGGCCCCGCGTCCGGCGCGCCGTCCGACCCCGTGGGCAGCGTCGCCGAGGAGGCGGCCAAGCTGTTCGGCGCGGTGGCCGGCTGGGCCCGGGAGCACGGCGACGGCCTCTCGACCCTGACCGAGCAGCTGGGCGACAACCTGGGCGACGACCTGCACGACCACCTGGGGACCGGCGACGCGTCGTGCACGTGGTGCCCGGTCTGCCGCACGGTGAACGCGATCCGCCAGACCAGCCCCGAGGTGCGCGCCCATCTGGCCGGCGCCGCCTCGTCGCTGATGCTGGCGGTGTCGGGGATGATGGCCACCCAGCCCCCGGCGCGGGACGGCGGTGTCGAGCGGATCGACCTCGACCAGGACGACGACGGCGACTGGCCGGAGGACGACCGATGACGCTGGCCTGCGGCATCGACGTGGGTGGCACCAAGATCGCGGGCGGCGTCGTGGACGAGGCCGGCAGGATCATCGAGGAGCTGCGGGTCGAGTCGCCCGCCACCGACGAGGAGGCGATCGAGCAGGCCATCGAGACGCTCGTCGCCGAGCTCCGGGCCCGCCACGACATCGCTGCGGTGGGGGTCGGCGTCGCCGGCTACATCAACCGCGCCCGTTCGGTGGTGATGTTCGCGGCGAACATGGCGGTCCGCGACCTCGACCTCAAGGCCGACCTCGAGCAGCGGCTCGACCTGCCGGTGTTCATCGAGAACGACGCGAACGCCGCGGCGTGGGGCGAGTTCCAGTTCGGCGCCGGCCACGACGTCGAGGAGCTGCTCCTGGTCACGGTGGGCACCGGCATCGGCGGTGGGGTCGTGCTGGACGGTCAGCTCTACCGCGGGGCCTTCGGAGTGGGCGCGGAGATCGGACACCTGCGCGTCGTACCCGACGGGCTGCCGTGCGGCTGCGGGAACCGCGGCTGCTTCGAGATGTATGCCAGCGGGAACGCCCTGGTCCGCAGGGCGAGGGCAGCGGCCTCGACCGGGTCCCCGGCGGCCGCGGACCTGCTGGGCCGGGCCGGCGGTGACCCGGCCGGGATCACCGGCCCCTTGATCACCGACGCGGCACACGAGGGTGACGCCTTCGCCTGCGAGCAGCTCGCCGAGCTCGGGCGCTGGCTGGGGGAGGGCATCGCCTCGATCACCGCCGTCCTCGACCCGGCCCTGGTGGTGATCGGCGGGGGCGTCAGCGCCGCCGACGACCTGCTGCTCGACCCGATCCGCGACGGGTTCGCGGCCCAGCGGCCGGGGCACGACCGCCGACCGATGCTCGAGATCCGGAAGGCCGAACTGGGCAACCGGGCGGGCATGATCGGCGCCGCCGACCTCACGCGTCACTGACCGGACCCGGGCGCGCCGTACCGATCTGCCCGCCGGACCCCCGGTTTGCTGCGACGATCCGGGGCATGGCCGACCGTCTGCTGCGCTGGCTGCCGCTGGCCATGGTGTGCGGCCTGCTCGCCTGGGTCGCGGGCCGGGCGGCGCGTCCGATCGCCGACCCCGACGACTGGTGGCACCTGCGCCTGGGCAACGACCTCATCGACCAGCACTCGCTGGCCACGCCGCACCACTGGTCCAGCTTCGCCACGGTCTCCTGGGTGCCGACCGAGCCCGTGCCCGAGGTCGTCGCCGCGTGGGTCGAGCGCTGGCTGGGACTGCCGGGGCTGGCCTGGCTGTTCGGGCTGGCGGCCATGGTCGTGGTGGTCGTGGTCTACCTGGCCAACCGTCGGGAGGGCCGGATGCTGGCGGCGGGGGTGGCCACCGTGCTCGCGGTTCTGGCGTCCTCCGGCTCCCTGACCTCGCGCCCGCAGCTGGTCAGCTTCGTGCTGCTGCCGGTGCTGATGGCCGCGTGGCTGCAGAGCGAGCGCGACCTGCGGCCGCGCTGGTGGCTGGTGCCGCTGGCGTGGGTGTGGTCGCTGTGCCACGGCTTCTGGTTCGTGGGCGTCGCCTACGGCTTCCTCTTCCTGGTCGGGATCGCCCTCTCGCGTCGCGCGACCGCCGGAGAGCTCGCGCGGCTCGGTGCGGTGGCGCTCGGCTCCTTCGCCGTGGTGCTGCTCAACCCCGTGGGCCTCGGGGTGCTGAAGGCGCCCTTCGCGGTCAGCTCGACCTCGCAGTTCATCCAGGAGTGGGACCGCACCGATCTCCTGCTCTCGGGGCCGCTGGGCGCCGCGGCGATGATCGTCGGCACCGCCGTGGTCTGGCTCCTGACCAGGCGAGGCGTCACCTGGGCGCGGGTGCTCGTGCTCGTCGGCGCCACCTTCTGGCTCTGGTACGCCGGCCGCACCGTGGTGATCGCCGGGCTGACGGTCGCTCCGGTCTTCACCGCGGCGCTCGAGACCCTCCTGACCAGGTTCGGCTCGCCCGAGGAAGCAGACGCTTCCCGCGGGCCCGGCCGGGTCGAGCTGGGTGTGCTCATCGCCTCGGCGGCCGTGCTGCTGACCGGCCTGGCGGCCGTGGTGCCCCACACCTCGGCCACACCGGGCGACGTCCCGCTCGGGCTCGACGCGCGACTGGACCAGCTGGCGCCCGGCACCAAGGTCTTCAACGCCTACGAGCTCGGGGGGTGGATCCACTGGCGCCACCCCGGCCTCGACCCCTACATCGACGGGCTGATCACGCCGTACTCGAGTGCGCACGCATCGAGCTACGAGCAGGCAGTGAGCACCTCCACCGGGTGGTACGGCGTCGTCCGGGACTCCGCGGCACCGGTGGCCCTGCTCCGCACCGGGTCCGCGCTGGCGGCGGGGCTGGAGCACCACGGCTGGGTGCCCGACGGCGAGTCCGACGGCTATGTCCTGCTGCGCAGCCCCTCGCCCGCGAGCGCTGGCTGATTTCTCGGGGTCGGGTGGCCGTCAGGGCCAGCCGCGGAGGGCTCCGGTCACCACGAACTCGTAGGAGAGCCAGGCGAACTGCGAGGCGAACCCCATCGTGGCGATGGCGACGGCGAGAGCCACCCGCTCACGGGTCGTCGTCACCACCTTGCCCACCTCGGGGAAGGGCCACCACAGCACCGTCGCCAGCATCACGTAGCGGAACACGCTGGGCGTCGGCCGGGTGGAGGCCAGCACGTCGAGCGGGTAGAACATGGCCCACGACCGGAGCTCCAGCCCCCACATGGCGGCGGACGGGCGGAGGACCAGGGCGCACAGCAGCACCAGCGCGAGCCAGGCCACGACGATCTTGCTGCCACCGCCCAGCACGGTCACCCACGACGGCCAGCCGGTCTGGCCCGGGGGTAGCCATGCCTGCTCGGTCACGAAGTAGGCGTCGAGCCGTCCGGTGTGGATCGCGGCCATGGCCGGCCACAGCAGGAACGACGCGGCGATCGCCACCGTGATTGCGGCGACGGTGATCGCCTCGCGTCGGGGGAACGGGTCCGTCGCCCGGCTCCGCCATCGTCCGAGCCAGTGCACGGCCGCCACGAGCGCCAGGGGCAGCACGATCGGGCGGGTCAGCGCCAGCAGCAGGGCCGCCATGACCAGCAGCCCGTAGCGCCGATGGCGCAGACACCAGAGACCCGCGAGGACCAGCAGCAGCGCCAGGCTCTCGGCGTAGGCCAGCTGGAAGGTGACGGCCGCCGGATAGGTGCACAGGGCCAGGACCGTGATCGCCGCGACGAACCGGCCGGTGCGCGGCACCAGCAGCCGGTACAGCAGGCACATCGCCAGCGCGCCGCAGACGAGGCTGACGACGGAGGCCGCCGCCCCGAACGGGAGTCCGGTGAGCATCACCAGGCGGATCAGGCCGGGGTAGAGGGGGTAGTAGGCCCAGGGGTTCTGGTTGACGGCCCCGTGGAGCATCGGGAGGTGCGACGGGTAGCCGTGCTCCACGATGATCCGGTACCACTGCCCGTCCCAGCTCGCGATCACGTGGAAGTACGTCGGCGGGTCGACGATGATCGGCGCCACCAGGGTCGACGGGAAGGTCGACGCCGGCAGCTGGTGGGCAGCGACCACCAGGATCAGCACCACGTCGACGAGCCGGGTGACGACGAAGATCAGCAGCGGTACGGCGTACCACTTCCAGCCCCGCACCCTGTCCACCCAGCACCCCCCGGGCCGTCGTCGTGCTTCCCGACGTCAGGAAACCAGCGCAGGATGACACGCGACGAAGCCGTCGGCGCGGATCTCCGCAGAATTCCGTCCGACCGGACAGGTCGGTCCACCCGGCTCGCGGCGGCCGTTGCTCAGAGCCGAGCGCCGTCGTCGTCGGGGTCGCGGGGCTCCTGCGACATCGTGGCGACCAGGTAGCCGAAGGAGCCGAGGAACGCCAGCACCAGGCCGCCGGTCAGCACCGACGGCAGCCGGTAGTCGATCAGGGTGACCAGCACCAGCAGGAGGGGGGCGGCGACGAGGCCGACCCAGGCGAGGCGGCGCTCGGGTGCGATCACCGGTGGCGGCGGCAGCGGCGGTGGCACGAACGCCTCGTCGTACACCTCGAGCCGGAACGGGTCCGGCTGCACGGGCTCGGGTACGACGTACTCCGCGGGCGCGGGGGGCTCGGCGGGGACGACCGGCCGGTCGCCGTAGTTGTCGACGATCTCGCGCCAGGTCGCGTCGTCGTCCCTCCTGCTCACCGGACCAAGGTTAGGCCGTCACCTCGGCGATGAACGCCGCGGACTCCGCGAAGATCTGCTGGTCGTCGTTGTCGAGGGTCGCCACGTGGTAGCTGTTGGTCAGCGCCGAGCGTCGGACGTCGGTCGACCCCAGCCCGCGCGTGATGATCCCCTCCGACAGCTCGTCGACGACGTGGTCCTCGGTGGAGCGGAGGTAGAGCACCGGCTTGGTGATCGTGCCCAGCCCTGCGATCACCCCGGGCCAGGCCGACATCATCGAGTGTGCCGCCTTGAGCGGGGTCTTGGGGTAGCCGTGCTCGTCCTGGCCGGGCCGCTTGATGTCGTTGGCGATCGCCGGGAACGACGACACCAGGTGCTTGAGCACCGGCAGCAGCTTGACGTCCTTGCGCTTGGTGGCGACCGCCGGGTTGACCAGCACCACCCCGGCGATGTCTGCGTCGTGCCGGGCCGCGAGCTGCAGGACCAGGGCGCCGCCCATCGACAGGCCGCCCACGACCACGGCGTCGTTCTCGCTGCGCAAGACGTCGAAGGTGCGCGACAGCTCGCCGTACCAGTCGTCCCAGGTGGTGACGTTGAGCTGTTGCCAGCTGGTGCCGTGCCCGGGCAGGCGGGGCACCGCCACGGCGTACCCCAGGTCGGCGAGGTAGTGACCCCACGGCTTCATGGAGTACGGCGACCCGGTGAAGCCGTGGCTGAGCAGCACCCCGATCCGCTTCCCGCCGGTGAGCTCGGGACGGGCGGCGACGGAGAGCGGGGCCTCGGGTGCGCCGGCGTCGGCAGGGCTGGTCATGCCGCGCATCCTGCCGTACGGCGTGGGGCTTGTCAGGCGGTGCCCGCCCCGTGGTGAGCCACCGCTGGGCCGGTGTCGGGCCCGGTCGAGGCCGCGGGTCTGGGACTAGGGTGTGCCCCAGCACGCACCAGCAGCGTGCTCCGACTGGACGTTCGAGCAGGAGGGGGCCCGGTGTTCTACTGGTTCCTGAAGTGGATCGCGCTCGGCCCCTGGTTGAAGCTGGTGTTCCGGCCCCGGGTCGAGGGCGCCGACAACGTGCCGGCCACCGGCCCCGCGATCCTGGCCAGCAACCACCTGTCCTACGCCGACTGGATGTTCATGCCGTTGACGCTGCCCCGCCGCGTCACCTTCGTGGCCAAGGCGGAGTACTTCACCACGCCGGGCATCAAGGGCTGGTTCCAGAAGAAGTTCTTCTCCGGTGCCGGGCAGGTGCCGATCGACCGGTCCGGTGCGAACGCCGCGGAGGGCGCCTTGTCGTCCGCGCGCGCGATCCTCGAGGAGGGCGACCTGTTCGGGATCTACCCCGAGGGCACCCGCTCCCACGACGGCCGGCTCTACCGCGGCAAGACGGGCGTGGCCCGCCTCGCGCTCGAGACCGGGGCGCCGGTGATCCCGGTGGCGGTGCTCGGCACCGACAAGGTCGCGCCCCCGGGCAAGAAGTTCGGGACCTTCACCCGCCCGGGCGTGCGCTTCGGCACGCCGCTGGACTTCTCCCGCTACGAGGGCATGGAGAACGACCGCTACATCCTGCGCGCGATCACCGACGAGATCATGTACGAGATCATGCAGCTCTCCGGCCAGGAGTACGTCGACCTGTACGCGAGCAAGGCCAAGGAGGCCTCGGCGAAGGCCGCCGCCGACGCCAAGCGCGCGGACCGTGAGGCCCGCGAGGCTGTGGAGGCGGCCGGCGACGCCGTGGCCGACGAGCAGAAGCAGGCGTCCTGACCCCCGGCCTCCGGCTCCCGCTGCGACCGACCGAGCCCGCCGCGATCGCGGTCGAGGACCGCATGTACCGCTGGCTGGCGGTGCTGCGGCTCGTGCTGGTCGCCAACACGGTGGGGCTCAACCTGTACCGCGGCGACTTCTCCCACCCGGTCGCCGCCGCCGCCCTGGTCGCCGCGCTCGTGGGCTGGAGCCTGCTGATCAGCTGGGTCTACCACTCCTTCGTCCGGCGTACGACGGCCTGGGTGGTCGCCGACCTCGCGGTCGCGCTGACGGCCGTGGCCCTGACCGCGGCAGTCAAGGAACCGGGCTACCACTCGACGGTGCCGGGCTTCTGGGTGATGGCCGCGATGTTCGCCTGGTCGATCCACTGGCGGCTCCCGGGCGGTCTCGTCGCGGCCGTGCTGCTGTGCGTCGACGACGTGCTGACCCGGCACTACCTGTCGGAGACGATCTACGGCAACCTCTTCCTGCTGCTGGTCGGAGGCCCGATCGTCGGGCTGATGGTCGACTCTCTCCTGCGCTCCGCGGCCCGCACCGCGGCCGCCGAGCGCGCGGCCGCTTCCGCCGAGGAGCGCACCCGGCTCGCGCGGGTCGTGCACGACGGCGTCCTCCAGGCACTGGCCCTGGTGCAGCGGCGGGCCCCCGACCTCGGCCCGGACGGCGCCGAGCTGGGCCGGTTGGCCGGTGAGCAGGAGACCGCACTGCGGGCGCTGATCCGCCAGCAGGACACCGTCGAGGCGACGCCGGGCGTGGTCGACCTCGTGGGCGCCCTGTCCGTGCTCGAGCGACGGCGCGGCGTCTCGGTGGCAACTCCGTCGGAGAGCGTGCTGCTGTCCGGGCGGACCGCCGAGGCGCTGGTGGCCGCGGTCTCGGCCTGCCTCGACAACGTGGTGGCGCACGTGGGCACCGACGCCCCGGCCTGGGTGCTGCTGGAGGCTTCGGCCGACGCGGTGCACCTGACTGTGCGGGACGAGGGGCCGGGGATCCCGCCGGGCCGGGTCGAGCAGGCCGAGCGCGAGGGTCGGCTCGGGGTGGCGTCGTCGATCCGGGGCCGGCTCGCCGAGATCGGCGGCACCGCGGAGGTCTCGTCGGGCTCCTTCGGCACCGAGTGGCAGCTCGCCGTGCCGCGTCGGCCCGCCGACTAGCCTCGAGCCGTGACGATCCATACCGGCCACCCGTTCGCCGAGGAGCCCGACCCCGCCCGCCGGCTCCGCGGGAGGGTGGGCGGCACGGTGAGCCTGTGGACCGCAGGCGCGGGCCGGTCCCGTGCCGGGCTGACCGTGACGTCGTACCTCGTGGGGGCGGGGGAGGAGACCCGGATCATCGGGCTGCTCGACCCGGACGCCGACCTCACCGAGACCCTGCTGGCCACCGGGGTGGGTGTCGTCCAGCTCCTGACGTGGGAGCACCGCGACCTCGCCGAGATGTTCGCGGGCACCGCGCCGGCTCCGGGCGGGATGTTCAGCCAGGCCCCGTTCGACCAGGTGACGTGGGGGCCCCGGTTGGCCGGCGCGACGACCTGGGCCGGCGTACGCGTGGAGTCCGAGCTCGCCGTCGGGTGGTCGCGGCTGGTCACCACGGTCGTCGAGGAGCTCGAGGTCGGTGACGACGACGAGCCGTTGCAGCACCGTCGCGGGCGCTACGCGCGTTAGGGTCGGCCCATGTCCGACGGGGTCGCCAGCGGGGTGGAGCCGCCGCTGCGGGTGATGGTCGTGGACGACCACCCGATGTGGCGGGACGCCGTGGAGCGCGACCTCGTGGCCGCCGGCTTCGACGTCGTCGCCGTGGCGGCCGACGGCCACCAGGCGATCGCCCGCTTCCCGGCGGCGCGGCCGCAGGTCGTCGTACTGGACCTGCAGATCCCCGGCCCCGGCGGCGTCGAGGTGACCGCCGACGTCCTCGGCCGTGACCCGTCGGCGCGGGTGCTGATCCTCTCGGCCTCGGGCGAGCAGCGCGACGTCCTGGAGGCCGTCAAGGCCGGTGCCACCGGCTACCTGGTGAAGTCCGCGTCCCGCGAGGAGCTGGTCGACGCCGTACGACGGGTGGCCCGCGGCGACACGGTCTTCACCCCCGGCCTGGCCGGGCTGGTGCTCGGCGAGTTCCGGCGGATGGCCGAGGGCCCGGCGCCGCAGCCGGACAACGAGCTGACCCCGCGCGAGACCGAGATCCTGAAGATGGTGGCGACCGGGATGAGCTACCGCCAGATCGCGGACCGGCTCGTGCTCTCGCACCGCACCGTGCAGAACCACGTGCAGAACACCCTGCGCAAGCTGCAGATGCACAACCGGGTCGAGCTGACCCGCTACGTCCTCGAGCGCGGGCTCGGTGACGAGGACGATGAGTGAGGTCAGGTCCGGGACGTCGGCGTTCCGCGTGGCCGGGCCTGACGACGCCGTCGCCCTGACCGGCCTGGAGCGCGACGCCAACCTGGTCGCGCTGGCCCACGTCTTCCCGGGCGTGCCCTACCCCGAGGACGAGGTGCTGGCCCGGTGGTCGCGGGTGCTGGCCGATCCCGAGGTGCGGGTCGAGGTCTGCGGGCCCGACGTCCTGCTCGACGCCTACGTGTGCTGGGACCCGACCACCCTGCGCCACCTCGCGGTCCGGCCGGAGCGGTGGGGGACCGGGCTGGGCCGGCTGGCGGTCGAGCGGGCCGTCGGCGCCACCCGGCTGTGGTGCCTGGTCGAGAACCGGCGCGCCCGGGGGCTCTACGAGCACCTCGGCTGGAGCCCGACCGGCCGGGACGGCGCGGCCGAGTGGCCGCCGTACCCACGGGAGATGGAGTACGCCCGATGAACGACGACCTCCTGGCGCTGGCCGACGAGCTGTACGCGCTGCCGCTGGACCGCTTCACCCCCGACCGCGACGCCCGGGCCAAGGCCGCGAAGGGTGACCGGGAGCTCGTGGCCGCGATCAAGGCGCTGCGCAAGCCGTCGGTGGCGGCCTGGGTGGTCAACCTGCTGGTACGCCGAGACGCCGCGCAGGTGGAGCAGGTGCTGGCCGTCGGGGCGGCCCTGCGTGAGGCCCAGGAGGGGATGGACGGTGCCGAGCTGCGGGTCCTGACCCGGCAGCGCCGACAGGTGACCTCCGCGGTCACCGGCCAGGCCCGCGCACTGGCGCTCGAGGAGGGGGTCCGGGTCACCCAGTCGGTGGCCGACGAGGTCGAGGCGACCCTGACGGCGGCGATGGTCGACGCCGACGCGGCGCGGGCCGTGCGGAGCGGGCTGCTGGTCCGGTCACTGACCGCCACGGGCGTCGACGCCGTCGACGTCTCCGCGGCGGTCGCCCTTCCGGACGCGCTGGGCTTCGCGGCCTCGCCGACCGCGGCCGAGACCCCCGCGCCGCCGGAGCTGCACGTCGTACCCGGTGACGAGGCGGCGCGGAAGCGCGAGCAGGCGGAGGAGGCGCTGGCCGAGGCGGAGGCCGCCGTCACCGAGGCGGCCGGGGAGCTGGAGACCTCACGCACGGCGGTCGAGGAGCTCCAGGCGCGCAGCCTCCAGCTCCAGTCGGAGATCGACGAGCTGAAGCGCAAGCTGGCCGCCCTCGAGAGCGATGCCGAGGAGACCGACGAGGAGCTCGCCGAGGCGGAGGAGGCCCACGGTGAGGCGGAGGCGGCCCACACCCACGCCGTACGCGATCGGGACGCTGCGCTGGCGACCCTCGCCACCCTCGACTGACCGCTTGTCGGGATAGTCCGTGACGAAACGCAGGTCCTGAGGGCGATCTCGGATGCGTTTCGTCACGGACTATCCCGATGGTGGGGCTAGTCGGTGGCCCAGGCCTTCGAGCGCTGGACGGCCTCGGTCCAGCGGGCGTACGACGCGTCCGGGGCGGAGCGGTCGGGTGCGGGCTCGAAGCGGCGGTCGAGCTGCCAGGTCTCGCGCAGGTCGTCGGTGGAGCCCCAGACCCCGACCCCGAGCCCGGCCAGGAACGCCGCGCCCAGAGCTGTGGTCTCGACGATTTCGGGGCGCTCGACGGCCACTCCGAGCTGGTCGGACTGGAGCTGGCAGAGCAGGTCGTTCGCACTCGCGCCGCCGTCGACCCGAAGGGCGTTCGCACCCGCGGCGGCCGCCGGCATCGTGGCCAGCACGTCGCGGACCTCGAACGCGATCGCCTCCAGCGTGGCGCGCACGATGTGGGCGCGGGTGGTGCCGCGGGTCAGCCCGATGATCAGGCCGCGGGCGCGTGGGTCCCAGTGCGGTGCGCCGAGGCCGGTGAGCGCCGGCACGAACACCACCCCCTCGGAGGAGTCGACCGTGGCCGCGATCGCGGCCGTCTCGGAGGCCGACCCCACGATCTGGAGCCCGTCCCGCAGCCACTGCACCGCGGCGCCGGTCACGAAGATGGCACCCTCGAGGGCATAGGTGAGCTCGCCGTCGGGGGAGCGCCAGGCCGCGGTCGAGAGCAGCCCGGCGTCGGAGCGCTCGAGCGACGACCCGGTGTTGGTGAGGATGAACGACCCCGTGCCGTAGGTGCACTTGGCGTCGCCCGGCTCGAAGCAGGTCTGGCCGAACAGCGCGGACTGCTGGTCGCCGGCCATCCCGGAGATCGGCAGCGACAGCCCGCAGAACGACGCCGGGTCGGTGGTCGCGATCTCGCCCCAGTTGGGGACCAGCTCGGGCAGCGCGTCGCGGGGTACGCCGAACAGCGCGCACAGCTCGTCGGACCAGTCCCCGGTCGTCAGGTCGAAGAGCAGGGTGCGGCAGGCGTTGGACACGTCGGTGACGTGCCAGGTGCCACGGGTCATCCGGGCGACGAGGTAGGAGTCCACGGTGCCGACGGCGTACCGGCCCTCCTCGACCAGGGCCCAGGTGCGCGGCTCGTTCTCACGCAGCCAGGTCAGCTTGGTGCCCGAGAAGTAGGGGTCCAGCCGGAGCCCGGTCAGCTCGGCGACCCGCCCCTCGTGGCCCGCGTCGCGCAGGCGGTCGCAGATCGAGGCGGTACGACGGTCCTGCCACACGATCGCCCGGCGCGGCGAGCCGAGGGTCTCGCGGTCCCAGAGCAGGACCGTCTCACGCTGGTTGGTGATGCCGACCGCCTCCAGCTGCGAGGCGTCGTACGTCGCCAGCACCTCGCGCGTCGCCTCGAGAGTCGCCTGCCAGATCTCCTCGGGCGCGTGCTCGACCCAGCCCGGCTGGGGGAAGTGCTGGGAGAACTCCTGGTAGCCCCGCGCAGCGATCCGGCCGTCGGCGGTGACCACGACCGCGGTGACGCCGGTGGTGCCGGCGTCGATGGCCAGGACGCTCACGAGTCGGCAGCCTCGCGCAACGCGTCGAGCACCTTCTCGTCGATCCACGCGCCGTGCGGGTCGACCCGCATCTCGAAGTTCTCCGTGCCGGCCCAGCTGTTCAGGTCGGGATGGCCCAGCTGGTGCACCAGGCTCTCGATCTCCTCCTCGAGGGCGGGCGTGATCGGCACCTTCTCGGCCTCGGTGGAGGCGGTCAGGTACAGGTCGTTGAGGTCCAGGAGCCGGGACAGCTCGGTGACCGGGTCGGGATGGTCGTCGACCCGCAGGTCGGCCACGATGTCGTCGCCGCCGGCGTACCCCGCACCGTCGCTGACCACCAGCAGCGCGGCCGACTGCCGCCCCCGTTTGTCACCGCCGGCGTCGTCGCCGGCAGCCAGCGCGGCCAGGAGCCGCCGGGCGAGCGGCTCGTCGGCATCGGTCGCCTCGAAGGCGTCCTGCATCGCCTCGACCACGAACTCCCCGGCCAGGACGTTGCCCTGGATCGCGTAGCCCTCACCGGTCACGCCGCCGGCCCAGTGGAGACAGCCGTGCCCCGTGTGGCTGGCCGCCCCGCCGTCCGAGTCGACGATGCCGACCTGACGCTCGTCGCGCTTGTCGTCCTCCTCGAGCAGGCGCTGCAACGCCACCGAGGCGGTCGCTCCGTCGTCGAGATGTGCCAGCCCCAGACCCTTGTAGGCGACGTTGGCATCGGCCTGGGTGGCGATGGCGCCGACCTGCGCGACCGCGGCCGGTACGACGGCGCCGACGGCCAGGAACTTGGAGGCGACGGCCACTCCCCACGACTCACCGTCGGTGGAGCGCGCCACGATGGAGAACGTCATGGCGGGAGCCTACGACCTGCGCCTCGGCACCCATCGGGGCTTAACCGTTTGCCCTCGACCCCGCTTGAGGTTGGAGGATGGCACAGTGCTGCAGCGACTCGGGTTCCCCGACGTGGGTCCCCACCGGAGGTTCGTCTCCGCCCTGGCGATCGACGCCGTGGGCAGCGGGGTGTGGATCCCGCTGTCGATGCTGTACTTCCTCCACCAGACGTCATTGACGCTGGTCCAGCTCGGCTTGGCGATGACGGTCGCCAACCTGGCGGTGATCCCGGTGGTGCCGCTGATCGGCACCCTGGTCGACCGGCACGGGCCACGGCTGGTGATGCAGGCCGGCAACGCGGGCGCCGCCGCCGCCTTCGCGCTCTACCCCTTCGCGCACTCGATGCTGATGGTCACGCTGCTGGTCTTCGCCGCGAGCGCCACCCGGTCCGGGTTCTGGAGCGCCCTGGGCCCGATGGTCACCCAGATCACGCAGACCGGTGAGCGCGAGATCTGGTTCGGCTTCCTCCAGGCCATGCGCAACGCCGGCTACGGCGTGGGCGGGGTGCTGGCGGCGGTCGCGCTCACGATCGGGACCGGCGCGGCGTACCAGTCCGTCGTGCTGCTGAACGCCGGCTCCTACGTCCTGGCGTTCCTGCTGATGCTCGGAGTGGCCGGCGGTGCCCGGCCGGTCCGTGCCGACGACGCCCCGGCCCGCGACGACGGGCGCTGGTGGGTGGGCTTCGCCGACCGCGGCTACCGCGCGCTGCTCGCGGTGATCCTCTGCTACGCCCTCGCCGAGATGACGCTCAACGTCGCGATGCCGGTCTACTTCGTCGACACCGTCGGACTGCCCGGCTGGGTGCCGGGCACCGTCTTCGTGATCAACACGGTGATGATCGGCGTGGGCCAGGGGCTCGTGGTGCGCGCCATGACCGGCGCCGTACGCCGTCGAGTGCTGCAGGCGGCGATCGCCTTCACCGCGGCATCGTTCGCGATGTTCTACGCCGCCGGACGGCTCCCGGTCGCCGGGGCGGCGGCACTGGTCCTGGTCGCCGCCGTCGTCTACACCCTCGGTGAGATGACGGCCGGGCCGGTGGTGGCCGCCCTCGCCGCCGAGGCGCCGCCGCCCGACCAGCGGGGCCGCTACATGGCCTCGATGCAGCTGGCGTGGAGCACGTCGGGCGCCGTGGCACCCCTGCTGTACTCGGCCCTGCTGCACCGCGGCGCCCTCGCGCTGTGGGGCGGCACCCTGCTGCTGTGCCTCGTCTGGGCGCTGCTCGTGCAGGTGCTGGGGGTCCGGATGCCGCTGGCGGGCCGGGCCGTCACCAACCTGGCGCAGGTCGACCCGACGCCCGTGCCCGATCCGGCGACCCTGCCGGACTGAGCCGGTAGCCGGCCGGCGACCCGGGCTCGCCCACCCTTGTGGGTGTGGCCGATCGGTCAGACTCTCTGGTCCATTCCGTCCGTCTCGGCCATGCGTCGTACGTCTGGGGAGGACGCGTGTTTGGCTGCAGGCCGGTGGTACTCACCGCCGACTCCTCTCTGGTTCTGCCCCCTGATCTCGGTGTGCTCGCCAGCCCAAGCAGAAGGACCCCCATGCCCGAACGTCTCGCTCGTCCGCGCCGTCTCGGCGTCACCGGCCTCGCCGTCGTCGCCCTGACCTCCGCCGTCTCGGTGGTCGGTATGGCCTCCCTGGCCGGAGCCGCCTATGCCGGCCCCGGCTTCACCCCGGCCGTGCCCGGCACCGTCTTCATCTCCGACGTCTGGCAGGACCAGGTGCTGGCCGTGGCGCCGGACGGCACGAAGTCCGTCTACGTCAGCGGGGTCCAGCCCTTCGGACTGAGCCTCGACGACGCCGGCGACCTCTTCATCGCCCAGGACAGCAACGACGTCGTCAAGATCGCCGCCGACGGCACCCGGACCGACGTGGTGTTCGGAACGGTCTCCTACGGCTACCAGCTCGCCGCCGACCCGGCGGGGAACATCTTCCTCGCGGACCCGAACAACAACCGGGTCGTGGAGATGACCACCGACGGGGTCGAGCAGACGGTTCCGATCGACGGACTGAACGGGGTCTCCGGCGTGGCCGCCGACGCCGAGGGGAACCTCCTCGTCGCGGACGGCAGCAACGGACGCGTCGTCAAGGTGACCCCGGGAGGTGTCCAGTCCGACGTCGCCACGTCCCTGTCCTACCCCACGGCTGTGGCGGCCGGCCCTGACGGCAGCGTCGTCGTCGCCGACTCCTACAACCGGATCCTGCAGATCGCGGCCGACGGCACCCAGACCGACGTCGGCTTCCAGAACGTCTACTACGCGCGCAGCCTCGCCGTGGACGCGACCGGCACCGTGATCGCCAGCAGCCAGGACGACTTCATGTTCAACAGCGGGAGCGTGATCTGGCAGAAGGGTGTCGACGGACCCGAGACCGCGCTCACGTCGAGCAACTCGGGGTACGTCTACGGGATCGCCGTCTCTCAGAACCGCGCACCCCAGGCCGTCTCGTTCACCTCCGACCCGGGGGCGACACCCACCGTCGGCGACCGGTACGACGTCACCGCCACGGGCGGCGACTCGGGCAAGCCGGTCACCTTCTCGGCCGGCCCGGACT
Source organism: Nocardioides cynanchi (assembly GCF_008761635.1). Taxonomy (NCBI): domain Bacteria; kingdom Bacillati; phylum Actinomycetota; class Actinomycetes; order Propionibacteriales; family Nocardioidaceae; genus Nocardioides; species Nocardioides cynanchi. The sequence goes on along the minus strand of NZ_CP044344.1, from coordinate 1,535,521 downwards.
CCGCGGACGTCTGCACCGTCGTCAGCCACCTCGACAGCTCGGCCACCGTCCGGCTGACCGGGCGTGGCACGTGCACGATCGATGCAGCCCAGAGCGACACGCGTGGCTACCTGGCCGGCGCCCAGCAGCAGTCCTTCCAGGTGCTGGCCGCCGGGGCGCTGGCGTTCACGTCGGAGCCCTCCACGCCGCGGGTCGGCGACACCTACCGGGCCACGGCCGGGAGCGACTCGCCGGAGGCCGTCGCCTTCGAGTCGAGCTCGCCGAACTCCTGCTCGGTCTCGACCGACGGGGTCGTGACCTTCCTCCACGCCGGCGACTGCACCGTGCACGCCTCCCAGCCCGGGAACGGTGACTACCTCGCCGGCTCCGCCACGCAGGTCATCCACACCCGCCGCGCGATCCAGACGGTCGCCTTCACCTCCCAGGCGCCGCACCGGGCGCACGCCGGTACGACGTACAAGGCGAAGGCCACCGGCAACACGGAGTCCGGTCGCAAGGTGCGGATCACCGGCCTCGGTGCCTGCTCGGTCGGTCGCCACGGTCTGGTGAGCTTCAACCACCGCGGGACCTGCACGGTGTTCGCCATCCAGACCGGCAACCCCGACTACCAGCCCGGGAAGGCCAAGCAGGTCATCGTGGTCACCCCGGCGAGGAACCGCAGCGCTGCGGCGGTCGAGGGCACGACGCTGGTCGGCTGACCCAGCCACCGGGCCGCCCCGGACCCCCGTGGTCCGGGGCGGCCCTCCGGCCGGCCCACGGATCCCGCACAGGTGCGGGTCCGTGGGCCGGCTGCTGTCGGATTCCGGAGGAACTGGCACCCGGGAGAGGGTCCTCGGACGGTTGACGCGCCCGCGGCGGCTGGCCCTAGGCTGACGACCGGCTTGTAACGTTCAAACGACGAGATCAGGAGTTCGCAATGCGGGTCGGAGTGCTCACCGGTGGCGGCGACTGTCCCGGACTCAACGCGGTGATCCGCGCGGTCGTTCGCAAGGGCGTGGGGGTGCACGGGCTCGACTTCGTGGGCTACCGCGACGGCTGGAAGGGTCCGCTCGAGGGCCTGACCATGCAGCTGGGGGTGCCGCAGGTGCGCGGCATCCTGCCCCGCGGCGGAACCATCCTCGGATCGAGCCGGACCAACCCGTTCAAGATCGACGGCGGGGTGGAGCGGATCAAGGACAACCTCGCCTCCGACGGCGTGGACGCGCTGATCGCGATCGGGGGCGAGGACACGCTCGGCGTCGCCACCAAGCTCGCCGATCTCGGCGTCTCCGTGGTGGGCGTGCCGAAGACGATCGACAACGACCTGTCCGGCACCGACTTCACGTTCGGCTTCGACACCGCGGTCAACATCGCCAGCGAGGCGATCGACCGGCTGCACACCACCGCCGAGTCGCACCACCGCGTGCTCGTGGTGGAGGTGATGGGCCGGCACGCCGGCTGGATCGCCCTGCACTCCGGGATGTCCGGCGGCGCCAACGTCGTCCTGATCCCCGAGCAGGCCTTCGACATCGAGCAGGTCTGCGACCTGGTCAAGAAGCGGTTCGAGACGCAGTACGCCCCGATCATCGTGGTGGCCGAAGGCGCCGTGCCGCGCGAGGCCAAAGAGGGGGAGAACGGCATGACGCTCCTGAACCAGGAGACCGACGCGTTCGGCCACGTCCGGCTCGGCGGCATCGGCGACCGGCTCGCCAGCGAGATCGAGCACCGCACCGGCGCCGAGGCGCGGGCCGTGGTGCTCGGTCACGTGCAGCGCGGCGGCACCCCCACGGCGTTCGACCGCTGGCTGGCCACCCGCTTCGGGCTGCACGCCGTCGACGCTGTCGCCGAGCACGACTTCGGCAAGATGGTGGCGCTCCGCGGCGCGGACATCGTGCGGGTGCCCCTGCTCGAGGGCACCGGTGAGCTGAAGCTGGTCAGCCCGGCCGAGTACGCCGAGGCCGAGGTCTTCTTCGGCTGAGCGCCGACGGCCCGCCGCTCAGTCGAGGCCGAGCCAGTCGCGCAGCTCGTCGGTCATGTCCTCTCGAGCAGCGGCCAGCCGCGGGGCCAGCCCGCGCTCGACCGTCATCGCCCGGAACGCCAGCGAGACGCTGACGTCGTGCTCCGGACGTCGTACGACGAGGAGGGCGTCGCCGGAGGCGATCGGGCCAGGAGCGACGATCTCGAGGTACGTGCCCGGCCGGGCGTCGAGGGTGAAGGTCCGCAGCCAGCCCTGCTCGCCGGTCCAGCCGCGGAAGGTCGAGCAGGGGATCCTCGGAGCGGTGACGCGGAGCTCCACCTCGTCGCCGATCCGCCACACCTCGCCGATCCGGGCGTCGGCCACGTCGATGCCGACGGTGGTGAGGTTCTCGCCGAAGAAGCCGTCCGGAAGCTCGCGGCCGAGCCGCTCCGCCCACCGGTCGAGGTCTTCGCGAGCGAAGGCGTAGACGGCCTGGGTGTCGCCGCCGTGGTGCAGGGTGTCGCCGACGTAGTCACCGACCAGGCCCGAGCCCAGCCCGCTGCCCTTCGGTCCTGGCGCGCGCACCTCGACCGGGCCGGACGTCGGCCGCTTGCCGATGCCGGTCAGCAGACCGGCCTTCCACGGGTTGGGCTCCGCTCGGCCGACGTTGACGCTCTGCACCCGGGAGACGCGGATGTCCGGCGACCGGCTGGCGCCGGTCACGGGACCAGCACGATCTTGCCCGTCGTGTGGCCGGTCGCGATCTGGCGGTGGGCCTGCGCCGCGTCGTCGAGGGGGTACGTCGCGGCCACCAGCACCCGCAGGCGGCCCTCACCAGCGAGCCGGGCCAGCTCGGGGCGAGCCGCCGCCCGCAGCTGGTCGCCGGCGTCGGCGCCGGGCCCTCCGCCCAGCAGGCGGATGCCCTCCTCCGGTCCACGGGTGAAGTTCGCGATCGACGCGATCCGGTCGCGGTCGACCAGGGCCAGGGAGACGTCCATCGCCTCGTCGCTGCCGACCAGGTCGAGGGCAGCGTCGACGCCGTCGTGGGCGAGGGCCCGGACCCGGTCCAGCAGGCCGTCGCCGTAGGTCACCGGCTCGGCTCCGAGCTCGCGCAGCAGGTCGTGGTTGCGCTCCCCGGCCGTCGCGATGACCCGCGCGCCCCGCAGCCGGGCGAGCTGGACCGCGGCCAGCCCGACGCCTCCGGCCCCACCGTGCACGAGCACCGTGTCGCCCTCAGCGACCGCGGTGGCCTCGAGCGTGTGGAAGGCCGTCGCCCCCGCCAGCAGCAGACCGCCCGCCTCGGGCCAGCCGAGACCGGCCGGCTTGCGGGTCAGGGCGCTGTCGGGGACCACCAGGTCGGCGGCGTAGGCGCCCCGGGTCCGGAACACGATCACCTCGTCGCCGACGGAGAGCGGCCCGGCGTCGTCTGCCGCACCCTCGCCGACGGCCCGCACCACCCCCGCCGCCTCGTAGCCCAGCGGGAGCGGCAGGTCCGACGGCTTCCCGGCCCGGGCGTAGGACTTCACGTCGGCCGGGTTCACCCCGCTGGCCCGCACCTCCACGTGGACCTGGCGCGAGCCCGGCTCGGCCAGGCTCACCTCTTCCACGGCGAGAGACTCCGGCCCACCGAAGGCGGTGGCCACGACCCGGCGGCTCGAGATGCTCATGTGCGGCCAACCACTCCGGTCGGTCGGGCATTCCACGGCCTGCGTCCGGATGACGTCGCCGGCGCGGGTCCGCCCGGGTGTACGCCGTACCCTTGCGGCGTGAGCATCCCCGACCTGGCTGCGCTGCGCGCGCTGGGCCCAGCACAGCAGCCGACGTACCCCGACCCCGTGGCGGTGGACGCCGTGGTCGAGCGCCTGCGGAAGATGCCGCCCCTGGTCTTCGCCGGCGAGTGCGACGAGCTCAAGGCCAAGCTCGCCGACGTCGCGCACGGCAAGGCCTTCCTGCTCCAGGGCGGCGACTGCGCCGAAACCATCGAGGGCGCCACCGCCGACAACGTCCGCAACAAGCTCCGGGTGCTACTCCAGATGGCGGTCGTGCTGACCTACGCCGCGTCGGTGCCGGTGGTCAAGCTCGGCCGCCTCGCCGGGCAGTACGCCAAGCCGCGCTCCTCCGATCTCGAGACCCGGGCGGGGGTGACGCTGCCGGCCTACCGCGGCGACGCGGTCAACGGCTTCGAGTTCACCGCCGAGTCGCGGGTCCCCGACCCCGAGCGGCTGATCGAGGCCTACCACTCCAGTGCCTCGACGCTGAACCTCGTGCGCGCTTTCGTCACCGGCGGCTACGCCGACCTGCGTCAGGTCCACACCTGGAACACCGACTTCGTGGTCAGCTCGGCGGTCGGCCGGCGCTACGAGGCCCTGGCCGGCGAGATCGACCGCGCGATGAGCTTCATGTCCGCGATCGGCGCCGACCCCGACGAGTTCCACCGGGTCGACTTCCACACCTGCCACGAGGCGCTGCTGCTGGAGTACGAGCACGCGATGACGCGGATCGACAGCCGCACCGGTACGCCGTACGACGTGTCGGGGCACTTCGTGTGGATCGGCGAGCGCACCAACGCCCTCGACGGTGCCCACGCCGAGCTGCTGAGCCGGGTCCGCAACCCGATCGGGGTCAAGGTCGGGCCGCGCTCGAGTGCCGACGACCTGATCGCGCTGGCCGCCAAGCTCAACCCCGACAACGAGGCGGGGCGGCTCACCTTCATCACCCGGATGGGCGCCGGGCGGATCGCCGACGCACTGCCCTCGCTGGTCGAGAAGGTCACCGCCGCCGGGCTCGACGTGGCCTGGGTCTGCGACCCGATGCACGGCAACACCTTCGAGGCGTCGTCGGGCTACAAGACGCGTCGCTTCGAGGACGTGATCGCCGAGGTGCAGGGCTTCTTCGACGTCCACCGCTCGCTGGGCACCTGGCCCGGCGGCGTCCACGTCGAGCTCACCGGCGACGACGTCACCGAGTGCGTCGGAGGTGGTGAGGAGGTCGCCGAGATCGACCTCGGCTCGCGCTACGAGTCGGTCTGCGACCCGCGGCTCAACCGCGTGCAGTCCCTCGAGCTCGCCTTCCTCGTCGCCGAGATGCTGCGCAGCGCCTAGCCTGCTCGCGTGGTCTCGACAGGCTCCATCGAGGGGAGCGCCCCGCCGGCGGTCGCCTGGCGGCGGATCACGCCACCGGTGCTCGTCGTCGTCGTGGTGCTCACGGCGTTCTCCGACCGCTACGGCTACCACCGCGACGAGCTCTACTTCTCGATGCTCAAGCCGGCCTGGGGCTACGTCGACCAGCCACCCTTCACGCCGCTGCTCTCCCACGCCATCGCCTCGGTGTACGACGGCGGGCCGTGGCTGCTGCGGGTCCCCGCGACCCTGTTCGCTGCCGGCTGCGTCATCCTCACCGCCCTCCTGGCCCGCGAGCTCGGGGGAGGAGCCACGGCCCAGGCCTGGACGGCGTGGGGCGTGGCGTCGACCTCGGCGGTCACCGTGCTGGCCCACGTCTTCCTCACCTCGACCGCCGACCTGACGCTGTGGCCGGCCATCTGCCTGTGCGTGCTGAGGGCCGAGCTGCGCCCGAGCCCCCGCTGGTGGCTCGCAGCCGGCGCCCTGGCCGGGCTGGCGACGTACAACCGGCTGCTCGTCGGGGTGCTCGTGGCCGGGATCGCCCTGGGGCTCCTGCTGGTCGGCCCGCGCCGCCGGCTGGTGTCCCCACCCGTGCTCGGTGGCGCCCTGGTGGCGCTCCTGGTCGGGCTCCCGAACGTGCTGTACCAGGCGCTGAACGGCTGGCCCGAGGGTGACATGGGCCGGGCCCTCGCGGCCAACAACGCCGCCGACACCCGGGTCGCGATGTTCCCGCTGCTCGTGGTCCTGTTCGGCCCCCGCTGGTGGTGATCTGGGTGGCCGGCCTCCGCGCCCTCTGGCGCGACCGGCGGGTCCGCTTCTTCGTGCCCGCGTTCGGGCTGCTCCTGGTGTTCACCTTCGTCGGCGGCACCCAGCCGCACTACCCGGTCTTCCTGCTGCCCCTGCCGTTCGCGGCCGGCGTCGTCGCGATGGAGCGTCACCTGGGCCGGGTCTGGGCCGGGCTGTTCGCCGTCAACGGCGTGGTCTCGGCGTTCATCGGCCTGCCGCTCCTCGCGGTCGGGACGGTGGGCTCCACCCCCGTGCCGGGCGTCAACCCGATCGTCGGCGACTCGGTCGGCTGGCCGGCGTACGTCGACCAGGTGACGCATGCGTACGACGCCCTGCCGGACCCCGGCCACGCGGTGGTGCTCACCTCCAACTACGGCGAGGCCGGCGCCGTCCACCACTACGCGCCGGACGTCCCGGTGTACAGCGCCCAGAACGCCCTCTACGACCAGGCGCGGCCGCCCGCGACCGCGACCACCGTGGTCGTCGTCGGGGGCCAGTACGACCAGGCCAGCCGCCTGTTCGCGAGCTGCCGGGTGGTGGACCATCTCGAGAGTGGCACGAGTGTCGACAACGAGGAGCAGGGTCTGCCGATCGCGGTGTGCCAGGCCCCGAAGGCGCCGTGGACCCTGCTCTGGCCGCGGCTGCACCACCTCGACTGACCGAGCGGCGCCGCGCTGGCTAGCGTGGGGGCGTGACCGTCGACCTGCGCTCCGACACCCTGACCCGGCCGACCCCCGAGATGCGTCGCGCCATGGCCGAGGCCGAGGTCGGCGACGACGTGTACGGCGAGGATCCGACGGTGCTGGCCCTCCAGCGGCGGGTCGCGGAGCTGTTCGGGCACGAGGACGCCCTGTTCACGCCGACCGGCTCGATGGCCAACGTGCTCGCGGTCGCCTCGCTGGTGGCGGCCGGCCAGGAGGTGCTCTGCGAGGCCTCGGCCCACATCGCCCGCGCCGAGCTGGGCGCGCACGGCGCCATCACCGGGCTGACCATGCGGACCTGGCGCCATCCGCGCGGCCAGGTCGACCTCGACGCGATCGCCGAGATGTACGCCCCCGACATGGGGCCGTTCTTCGTCCGCACCACCGGGGTGTCGGTGGAGAACACCCACAACTTCGCCGGCGGTGCCGTGCTCCCGATCGACGACCTGCGCGCCCTGCGCGCCTGGGCCGACTCCGTCGGGGTGAGCGTCCACCTCGACGGCGCCAGGATCTGGAACGCCCACGTGGCGACCGGCGTCCCGCTCGCCGAGTACGGCGCGTGCGTGGACGTGCTGTCCGTGTGCCTGTCGAAGGGGCTCGGTGCCCCGGTCGGCTCGCTGATGGTCGGCTCCTCCGCCGCCGTGGCCGAAGCCCGGGTGCGGCGCAAGCGGATGGGCGGCGGCATGCGCCAGGTGGGCATCCTCGCCGCCGCCGGGTCGTACGCGCTCGACCACCACCTCGAGCGGCTCGCGGACGACCATGCGCACGCCCGGCTGCTCGCCGAGGCCTGCGGGCTGGACCCGGCCACGGTCGACACCAACATCGTGGTGGTCCCGCGCGACGACGCCGCCGACTTCGTGGCCGGGGCCCGCGCCGGCGGCGTGCTGGTCGCGCCGGTCGGACCACGCGCCGTACGCCTGGTCACTCACCTCGACGTCAGCCGCGAGCAGGCCGAGCAGGCCGCTGCGGTCCTGCGCCGGCTGTAGCCGGGAGCCGACGACCGGGGCTCAGTCGAGCTCGAACTCGGGGAGCGGCTCGTCGTCGAGCTCGCGTCCGGCCGCGTGCGCGGCGTGGGCGCCCTCCTCGTCGGAGTGGGTGAGCGCGACGTAGGCGACCAGGGCGGCGAAGCCGGCGAGCCCGAGGGCGGAGACCACACCGGTGGTCCACCCGAGGCCGCCGTGCACGCGGGGGACCGCCAGGCCGTCGGCGACGCTGGCGCCCAGGGGCCGGGTGAGGGAGTACGCCGCCCAGAAGCAGACGACCGAGCTCGCGCCGAGGCGCCAGGCGAGGATCGGCAGGGCCATCAGCGCGGTGAACAGGACCGCCGACCACCAGTAGCCCAGGTGCAGGTTCGTCGCGGTGGTGTCGCCGAGCGCCGTGCCCAGGCCGAAGGTGAGCAGCACCGTGCCCCAGTAGAAGCGCTCCCGCCGGCTGGTCGTGATCGAGTGGACCGACAGGGTGCCCTCCGAGCGGTGCCACCAGGCGAGCAGCGCGCACAGCAGCACGACGTAGACGCCGGCGTCGACGTAGTACGGCGCGCCGAGGGCGACGTGCGGGCCGTCGGCGATCATGGTCCCGAAGACCGCGACCATGAGCACGGTCACCCAGTAGCGCACGGGCTGGTACGTCGTGGCCCGGGTCTGCCACCGGAGCGCGGCGAAGAAGCCGCCGACGCCGATCACGCCGGCCGCCGCCAGGTTCCACGTGCCGAGGAAGTCCGACGCCGTCTCCCCGATGCCCGTCGTGAGCAGCTTGATCACCCAGAAGAGGAGGAAGACCTCGGGCACCTTGGGCATCAGGAAGGAGCGTGGCGCAGTCATGTGTTCGAACGTAGGAACGTCGACCTGATGCGAACCTGACCGACGAGGTCAGCCGGGACTGCCGACCAGGGAGACCTCGCTGATCGCCGTGTCGTCGCGCGCCGCCCGCCCGGTGCCGGGAGGGGAGACCGAGGTGATCCGGAGCCGGACCGTCGAGGTGGTGACCGGGTCGATGGTCTGGGTCTGCATCGCCCGGGTGCTGGCGAACGTCTGGCTCACCGAGGAGCCGTCGTCGAAGAGCCACTCCACGGAGAGGACCTGACGGTTGCCGGCGTACCAGTCGAAGCGGTGCCCGCGGGAGTACGCCGTCTTCGCGTAGCCGTTGATCAGGCCCACCCGGGTCAGCCGGGTCGGCTGGTCGAGGCGGAAGGTCAGGGTCGTCCCGGTCGCGTCGCCGGCGACCCGCCAGCAGGTGTCGGGCGCGCCGTCGACGAGGTTGGACGCGTCATAGGTGACCGGGTTGCCTGCGAAGTCGACGGACGCGGGCGCGTGGGCCGGCGCGACGGCCCGGGCCAGGCCTGCGACCTCGGCGGCCGGACCCGTCGGGGCGGAGGTCGCCGGGCTGGTCGGCGGCGTCGTGGGTGCCGTCGTCGGTGGCGAGGTCTGCGACGCCCGCGTCGGGTGGCTCTTCGGCGGGATGATCGGCGGCGTCGGCCCGGCTGACGGGCTGCCGCCTCCACGGAGCAGGAGGAACGCGCCGAGCAGGACGATCACCAGCAGCACCGCCGCTGCGCCGATCCAGAGACCGGGACCGGGCCCTCCGACGGCCCTGTCGTCGGTGCCGGGGGCCGGTGGCGGCAGGGGAGCGGGAGGCGGGGCCAGGAGGTCGGGCTCGCGGGTGAGCGTCTCCGGTACGCCGGCGACGGCGGCCCCGCAGCTGCTGCAGAACCGGCCGCTGACGGGCGCGCCGCAGTTCACGCAGTACGCCGCCGTCCTGTCCATGAGGCAGCACGCTAGGCGAAGAACGCCTCAGACCGCGAGATGGGTGACCTCGACCTCGACCCTGCGGCGGGGCACCAGCTCCACGATCAGCATCGCCGCCAGCACCATGAGACCGCCGACGAGCATCCGGACCGTCGCGCTCTCGCCGCCGAAGAGCACCGCGAAGAGAGCGGCGAAGACCGGCTCCATGCTCATGATGATCGCGGCCCTGGCCGGTGGCAGGTGGGCCTGTGCCCAGGTCTGGCCGATCATCGCTGCCGCGCCGGCGACCACCGCCATGTAGACGACGCTGAGCCAGTCGCCGAGCCGGTCGGGGAAGACCATGCCGTCGGGCGCGGTGCACACGAGGCAGATCACGGTGATCACCATCAGCTGGACGATCGACATGCCGAGGGCCTGTCCCGGCTCCGACCAGGCGCCGAGCCCGACGATGTGGAGGGCGTAGATCATCGCGGCCACGAAGATCAGGCCCTCGCCGTAGCCGATCGAGAAGCCGCTCAGGGTGAGCACGCCGAGACCGGCCATCGCCAGCACCACCGCCGCCCACGTCGCGCGGCCGATCCGGGTGCGCAGGATCAGGGCGGCGAAGATCGGCGTCGCCACGACGTACATCCCGGTGATGAAGCCGGAGACGCTGGCCGGTGTCTTCGCCAGCCCGGCGGTCTGGAGGATCTGCGCCACGCCGTACAGACCGCCGAGCACCGCTGCCTGCCGTCGCGACGCGGCGGTGAGCCGGCCCAGGGCCCGGGGGGCGAGCGCCACGAGAGTGATGCTGGCGATCGCGAACCGGAGGGCCAGGAAGTCGAGGGTCGGCACCCGCGACAGCAGGTCGTGGATCAGGAAGAACGTGCTGCCCCAGGTGGCGGTGACGCCGAGCAGCGCCGCCGTCGCCAGCAGGGTGGTACGACGGGACGCGGGCACCACGGCACGCTATCGCGCGGGTTCGCGGCGCCGGTCAGATGATGTGCAGGACGACGACGCTGCCCTTCGGGGCCATCTCGCCGCCCCCCGGGCTCGAGCTGTACACGTAGCCGACGCCGATGTAGTACGGCGACTTCACGACGCTCACCTGGAAGCCCAGGCCCTTCAGCTCGGCGGTGGCCGCGGCGACGCCCATCGCGGTGAGGTTGTCGGGGACCGGCACCAGCTGCGGACCCTTCGACACCACGAGCGTCACCTGGTCGCCGCGGTGCAGGACGCCGCTCGGCGGGGTCTGGGACAGCACGTGCCCCTGCGCGACCTGGTCGGAGTACTCCGCCGTGCCGAGCACGACATCGAGGTGCTGGGCCTTGAGGACCTGCTCGGCGCGCGCCGCGGGCGCGCCGGTCCAGTCGCGGATGTGGATCGGCTGCGGTCCCCGGCTGACCACGAGGTCGACCAGCGTCTTCGGGCTCTCGCGTTTCCCGGCCGAGGGGTTGCTGCCGATCACGTGGCCACGGGCGACCTTCTCGTCGTACTGCCGGATCGACCTGCCGTAGGTGAGGTGGGACCGGAGGAGCGCGTCCTGGGCCTGGTTGACCGTGAGGTTGCGCAGCTGCGGGACGGCGTACAGCTCTTGGCCCTTGGACAGCGTGAGAGTGACGGTGCCGTGGTCGAGCACGCGCGCGCCGGGCCCGGGGTCGGTGCCGACCACCTCGCCCTTCGGCACGCTCGAGGAGAAGGCCGCGGCGCCGACGGTCACGTGCAGCCCGGCCTTCTCCAGCTTGTGGGTGGCGGCCTGCTGGGTGAGCCCGAGCACGCCGGGGGTGGCGGTGTAGCGGGCCCAGCCGAACCAGTAGGCACCGACACCGGCGAGGAGGGCGATCACCAGGGCGAGGCCGAGGAGCACCGGGCCGCGCCGGGAGCGGCGCCCGCGCACCGGCGTGGTCGGTGGCTCCGACGGCGGCGGCACCGAGCGCACCGTCGTGGGCTGCGGCTCGGGGGAGACGAACTCGGCGGGGGTCATCGGCACCAGGTCGAGGTCGCTGGTGTCCTCGGTGACCGGCGCACTGCCAACCGACTGCGACAAGGGCGTCAGGGCGAGGTCGGTGGTCAGCTCGTGGTCGGCCCAGGCGCCGCTGGCGAGGGCCTGGGAGACCCGGTGCAGCTGGTGGAGCAGCACGCCTGCGTCGGCCGGGCGCTGGGCGCGGTCGCGCGCAGTGGCGCGGGCGACCAGCGCGTCGAGGTACGCCGGGATGCCGGGCGCCGAGCGCGACGGCGGCGGGACGTCTTCGTGCACGTGCTTGTAGGCGACCGCGATCGGGGACTCGCCCTCGTGCGGCTTGCTGCCGGTGAGCAGCTCGTAGAGGACCACGCCGGCGGCGTACACGTCGGCGCGGGCGTCGCTGGTGCCGTCGACGACCAGCTCCGGCGCGAGGTAGGAGACGGTGCCGATGATGACCCCGCCGGTCGCGGTGTGCTGGGTGTCGGCGCTGACCGCCTTGGCCAGGCCGAAGTCGGCTACCTTGACCCGGCCGTCATCGGCGATCAGGACGTTCTCGGGCTTGATGTCGCGGTGGATCAGGCCCGCGCGATGGGCCGCGGCCAGGGCCGAGACCACCGGCTCGATCAGGGCCAGGGCCCGCGCCGGAGGCACCGGGGCCTCGTCGCGGATCACGTCGCGCAGCGTGTGGCCGGAGATCAGCTCCATCACCAGGTAGAGCGTGCCGCCGTCGACGGTGGGGTCCTCGCCCTGGTCGAAGACGTTGACCACGTGCGGGTGGGAGAGGCGGGCCGCCGAGCGTGCCTCCCGGACGAACCGGGCCGCGAAGGCCTCGTCGTCACCGAGCCCCGGGTGCATGACCTTGACCGCGCAGATGCGGTCGAGCCGGGTGTCGAGCGCTTCGTAGACGCCGGCCATGCCGCCACGCGCGATCCGGCGGCCGATCCGGTAGCGGCCGTCGAGCACCTGCCCGCTCAGGGGGTCGGCAAGCACAGCGCTGCCCGCGTGGGCGCGCGACTCCTGCTCCACGTCGACCCTCCGTCACCGGTCGGGGAAGTGCTCCGGCGGAGCCATCCTACGGATTCCCGGTCACCGACCTCGACTCCGCGACCGTCGGCGCGCCGTCCCCGGACGACTTCGTGTGAATGGCCATTGACATCAATAGGATATTGATGTCAACTGTCACTGACATGAACACGACTCGTTCCTACACGATGACCGCTCGGGCCGTGGCGGTCGCGGAGACCCGGGCCCGGATCATCGACGCCTGCGTCGCCCTGCACGGCGAGCGGCCGGTCACCGAGATCGCGCTGGACGACGTCGCGGGCCGGGCCGGCGTCAGCGTGCAGACCGTGCTGCGTCACTTCGGGAGCCGGGCCGGGCTCGAGGAGGCGTCGTTCGAGCACGCGCAGCAGGCGGTCACCGACGAGCGTCGTACGCCGGTCGGAGATGTCGGGGCCGCCGTGCACGTGATCGTCGACCACTACGAGCGGCGTGGCGACCAGGCCCTGCTGATGCTCGCCCAGGAGACCCACCAGGACCTGATGGCCCGGATCACCGAGCAGGGCAAGGCCCTCCACCGGGCGTGGGTGACCGAGGTGTTCGCCCCGTTCCTCGCCGCCGCCGAGGACGCCGAGGAGCTCACCGACCTGCTCGTCGTCGCCACCGACGTCTACACCTGGAAGCTGCTCCGGCGCGACCGCCGCTTGAGCCGCGAGCGCACCGAGAGCCGGATCCGCCGCCTTGTCGACGCACTGCTGCCCTGAGTCACCCCACAACCGAGGAGCCCGCCATGGCCGAGATCGTGTTCGTCACCTGGGACGGTGGTGGCAACGTGCCGCCGGCGGTCGGCATCGCCACCGAGCTGGTCGCACGCGGCCATGGGGTCCGCTTCGTCGGTCACCCGCGCCAGCGGGAGTCGCTGGTTGCCGCGGGCCTCGAGGTCGCGCCGTCCCTGCACGCCCGGGCGTTCTCGGCGCTCGACGCCAACTCGCCGCTGGCCCTGGTCGCGATGTTCGGCGACCGTGGCCTCGGACGCGACGTCCTCGCGGCGCTGGCCGACCGGCCGGCCGACGTGGTCGTGGTCGACTGCCTGCTGTTCGGCGTGATGGCCGAGCTCCGGGCGGCCGGCACGCCGTACGTCGTCCTCGAGCACCTGTACGACGCCTATCTGCGCGGCGGCTGGCTGAAGGGCCCGATGGGGCTGGGGATGCGGCTCCAGCGGCTGCAGCCGGCCCGCTCGCTGGCCGAAGCCCGCCTCCGCCTGGTCGCCTCGCTGCCGTCGCTCGACCCGGCCGGTGCCCGGTCCCGGTCGGACCTGACCTGGGTCGGGCCCGTGGTGCCGGTCGCGGAGCGCGTGCCCGCTGACCCGCTGGTGCTGGTCAGCCTGAGCACCTTCCGGTTCCCGAAGATGGCCGGCTGCCTCCAGACGATCCTCGATGCCTGTGCCGGGCTGGACGCCCGGGTGGTCGTGACCACCGGTCCGGTGGTCGACCCGGCCGAGCTGCGGGCGCCGGACAACGCCGAGGTGCACCGGTTCGTCCCGCACGCCGAGCTGATGCCGAGGGCTGCGCTGGTGATCGGGCACGGCGGCCACGGCACCACCATGCAGGCGCTCGCGCACGACGTACCGCTGGTGCTGATGCCGATGCACCCGCTGCTGGACCAGCCGATGGTGGCGCGCTCGGTCGCGTCGGCCGGCGCGGGACGCGTCGTACCCAAGAAGGCCTCGGCGGCCGACCTGACCCCGGTCGTCGCGGCGATGCTGGCCGACGGGCCGCACCGGGAGGCCGCCGCGCGGCTCGGTGCCGAGATCCGCGCCCTGCCCGGTGCGCGCAACGCGGCGGACCGGATCGAGTCGCTGATGACCGACGGCGCACCGCAACCGGAGCATCCCCTCGCGCGACCCTGAGTGCCCACCGGGACGGACCAACGTCCCGAGCCGTGGCGGCCTGGTCCTCTGGCGCCTCCCGTGCTCCCTCGATGGACTGGGGGTGCGCAGAACGGAGGAGGGCCCATGACCAGGATCCAGGTCGTCGGCACGTCGGCCCGGGGCGGTGCGCGGGGGAGAGCGCAACGACGGGTCCGGGACTGGGTGGTCGCGTGCGCGGCCGCCGAGTCGGTCGGGATGACGGCCGCGTCCGCGGCCGCGGTGGTGTCCGACCGCCTCGGCCAGACCGACCGCGACCGCCTGTCCGTGCTCGCCGTGATCGTGGCGGGCGGGCTCGTGGAGGGAACAGCGCTCGGAGTCGCCCAGGCCTGGCTGATGCGGCCGGTCCTCGGTGTTCGCGCACGCGCCTGGTCCCTGGTCACGATCGGTGTCGCCGGGCTGGGCTGGGCGGCCGCCTCGGCACCCGCTGCCCTCAGCGCGGACGACTCGGGGACGGCGCCAGCGCTCGGTCCGGTGCTGCTCGGAGCTGCCGGGCTGGGCGTGGTGTTGGGTGCGGTGCTGGGACTCGCTCAGGCGCTCACGTTGCGCGGCTGGGTCGCCCATCCGTGGCGATGGGTGTCGATCAGCTCGGCAGCCTGGCTCCCCACCATGGTCGTGATCTTCGCCGGGGCGACCGCTCCGTCGGCGGGCTGGCAGCCGGAACAGACCATCTCGCTCGGCGTCGTCACCGGCCTCGTCGCAGGAGCCGTGCTCGGTTTCGTCTGTGGCGCCCTGCGACCTGCGCTCGACGGCCCGCCGCCACCTGCGCAGGCACTGCTGGCACTGCTCGGCAGCCGGTGGGGTGCCGGTGCGGGGCACCGGCTGCTCGGACTCCGGGTGCACGGCAGGCGCAGCGGGCGAGTCTTCGAGCTTCCCGTCCAGTACGCCGTCCAGCAGGTCGGCGCCACCGACCGGCTCGTCGTCGTACCCGCGCACCCGGAGGGGAAGACCTGGTGGCGCAACCTGCTGGCCGAGGCGCCGCTCGAGGTGCTGTACGCCGGCCGCTGGTGCCGGGCCACGGGCGCCGTGCTCCGAGCCGGTGACGCCGGGCAGGCCGCCGCCCTCGCCGCCTACCGACGGAGGTGGCCACGGGTCCGACTGCCCGACGACCAGCTGGTGGTCGTGCTGCGCCCGATCGACGCCCCTGGGTGGAGTGCGGCGCGGGTCGGTGACACAGTTGGCCCATGAGCTCCTCACTCGCCGACGCCGACCTGAGCGCGCTGGTGGACGAGTGGATCGACTGGGCGGAGGCCGGGGCGCGTCTGGGCGTCACCGCGGCCAAGGTGCGCACGATGATCCGCGACCACGAGCTGGCCGCCGCCGTACCTGCTCCCGGGACCGGCCAGCAGGTGCCCGCGGCCTTCATCGACGACGAGGGCCTGGTGGTCAAGGGCCTGCCCGGACTCCTCACCGTGCTGCACGACAACGGGTACGACGACCGTGAGTGCATCGCGTGGCTCTTCACCGACGCCTCGCTGCCCGGCCGGCCGATCGACGCGCTCCGTGAGAACCGCGGCTCCGAGGCCAAGCGCCGCGCCCAGTCCATGGGCTTCTGAGACCGGTGGCGGCGCGCGGGCGGTCGTGGGCTCCCGTCGCCGGAGCCGTGGCCCTGGTCCTGCTGGCCTGGGTGCTCGGTCACGGCGCGTTCGACGGTGGCGCCGGCAGCGGCGGCCGTGCGCCGAGCAGCAGCAGCACGGTCGCGGCGTCGGTGCTGCCTCCCGAGGCCCGGCACACCCTGGCCCTGATCGACAGCGGGGGACCCTTCCCCTACGACCAGGACGGCGTCGTCTTCGAGAACCGCGAGGGACTGCTGCCCGCGCACGACTCCGGCTACTACCACGAGTACACCGTGCCGACCCCGGGTTCGCCCGACCGCGGGGCACGGCGGATCATCGCGGGCAGCGCCGGTGAGCTCTACTACACCGGCGACCACTACCGATCGTTCGAGAGGATCACGACCCCATGAGCGGACTCGCCGGACTGCTGGCCCACCACTCCCCGCCGGGCATCTACCGCTGGCACGGCGCGTTCGAGGTGGCCGACGTGCGGCACACCGTCGAGCATGCCGGCTGGAGGTTCGCCGAGGTCGACGGCTGGCACGGTGACACCAAGGCCGAGTTCCTGGCCGCGATCGGTGAGGCGCTCGACTTCCCCGAGCACTACGGGCAGAACTTCGACGCGCTGGCGGACTGCCTCGCCGACGTCACCGCCGGCGACAGCGAGGGCTGGGTCCTGCTCTGGGACGGCTGGGGCCCGCTCGCCCGCGCCGACGAGCGCGCCTTCTCCGTGGCCCTGTCGGTGCTCGGCGGACGCGTCAACGCCGACAAGGGCGGGCGGTTCGCCGTCCTGCTGCGAGGTGACGGGCCCGACGTACCCGGCGTCCCCAGCCTCGACTGAGGACGTGGCGACCCGGCGCAGCCGGGGCGCCACGGCCGCAGGGAGCGCCGCTGCCCGCTTGCGGGCAAGGCGAAGGGCCGGCCGCAAGGAGCGCCACCGCCCGCTTGCGGGCAAGGCGAGGGGCCGCCGGCCGCAAGGAGCGCCACCCGCCCGCTTGCGGGCAAGGCAGTCAACCGGTCGGGCCGACCTCAGTGGAGGCGGTCCGTGGCAGCGGCGGCCAGCTGGAGGAGTACGCCGCGTGCATGCTCGTCGACGTCGGCGGCACGCAGCGCCGTGGTCGCCCGGGCCGCGAGGTCGGTGATCACCGACTCGACCTGCGCGTGCGCGCCGGAGTCGTCGATGATCCGGCGCAGCTCGGCCACTCGAGCCTCGTCGAGCTCGGTGCCCAGCGCCGCGTCGAGCCGGGCGGCGTCGCTGGCGGGCGCGCCGTCGAGGGCCAGCGCGACCAGCACGGTGCGCTTGCCCTCGATCAGATCGCCACCGGCGGGCTTGCCGGTGGCGGCCGGGTCGCCGTACACGCCGAGCAGGTCGTCGCGCAGCTGGAAGGCCTCGCCGAGGGGCAGCCCGAACGAGCTGAGCCGGGCCAGCCGGCCCTGGTCGGCGCCGGCCAGCGTGGCGCCGATGTGCAGCGGCCGTTCGATGGAGTACTTGGCGGACTTGTAGCGCAGCACGGTCATCGCCGCGTCGACGTCGGCCGCACCGCGAGCCTGCACGGACACGTCGAGGAACTGGCCGGTGATCACCTCGCTGCGGCAGCGGTCGAAGACGTCGAGCGCGTCCACCACCGGCTCCAGCGGCAGCCCGCACCGACGCAGCAGCTCGTCGGACCAGCTCAGGAGCAGGTCGCCGAGGAGGATCGCGGCCGCCGCGCCGTACTGCTCGGGGTCGCCGCGCCACCCGTCACCGCGGTGCTCGTCGGCGAAGCCGCGGTGGGTGGCCGGGCGTCCGCGCCGGGTGTCGGAGGCGTCCATGTAGTCGTCGTGGACCAGCGCGCTGGCGTGCAGCAGCTCGAGAGAGGCGCAGGCCCGTACGAGCGCCGCGTCGACGGCATCGTCATCGGCCGGGCCGGCCACGGAGTGGTAGCCCCAGTAGCAGAAGGCGGCCCGGAACCGCTTGCCCCCGGAGACCGACGCCCGCGCCTCGGCGAGGAGCCGGGCGGCGTCGTCGCCGAGGGGCGCGAGCCGCGCGGCCTGCTCGTCGAGGAAGGCGTCGAGCGCCACCTGCACGCGGTCCCGGAAGCCGGCGGCGTCCCACGCGGGAGCGGGTCCGCCGGCGAGTTCGCTCGCGGTGCTGGTCACGGGGCGAGCCTAGGTGCAGGCACCGGCTGAGGGCACGGCGACCGGTCGCCCGGCTGGACGCCGACTCGGTCACGACGCCCGGGTTCCTTAGACTCGGGACATGACCGACAAGCCGACCATCGGCCAGCTCGTCCGCGACGGGGAGCGTTCGATCTCCTTCGAGTTCATGCCGCCGCGCGACGCCGCGGGGGCCGAGCAGCTGTGGTCGGCGATCCGCGACCTGGAGCCCTACCAGCCGACGTTCGTCTCGGTGACCTACGGCGCCGGCGGCTCGACCCGCGACACCACGGTGCAGATCACCGGCCGGATCGCCCGCGAGACCTCGATGCGGGCGATGGGTCACCTCACCTGCGTGGGTCACACCCGCGAGGAGCTGGTCGCGATCGTCGAGTCCTACCGGGCGGCCGGGGTGCGCAACATCATGGCGCTGCGCGGCGATCCCAAGGACGGCCCCAGCGCCCCGTGGACGTCGACCCCCGGCGGCCTCACCTACGCCTCGGAGCTGGTCGAGCTGGTGCACGGGCTGGGTGGCTTCAGCATCGGGGTGGCCGCCTTCCCGGAGGGCCATCCCGCCGCGGAGTCGCGGGAGCAGGACGCCCAGGTCCTGGCGGCCAAGGCCGCGGCGGGCGCCGACTTCGCAGTGACCCAGCTCTTCTTCCGGCCCGCGGACTACTTCGACCTCGTCGAGCGGGTGCGTGCCGCCGGCTCGGACATCCCGATCCTCCCGGGGATCATGCCGATCACCAACCTCGGCTCGGTCCGCCGGATGGCCGACCTCTCCGGTGCCGAGGTGCCGGCCTCCGTGCTGGCCCGCTTCGACGGCCTCACCGAGCCTGCCGACGTACGACGTGAAGGGGTGCGGCTGGCCACCGAGCTGTGCCAGGACCTGCTCGCGGGCGGAGCTCCGGGCTTGCACTTCTACACGCTGAACCGGTCCCGGGCGACGCTGGAGATCTTCGAGGCGCTGAAGATCACCGCCTGACCCGGAGGGTGTGCGGGGCTACGGTTTCGACCATGCGCACCGTCACCGTGACCGGCCAAGGCGAGGCCCGGGTCGCTCCCGACTCCGCCGTCGTCCGTGTCTCCGCCGTCCACACCGCACCCGGCGTGGCCGAGGCCCTCGCCGGGGCCGACAGCGCAGCCGGTGCGATCGCGGCCACCGCCCACGGCTTCATCACGCCGGAGCGGGTGCGCTCGACCTCGCTCCAGATCTGGCGCGACCACGACCAGACCAACCGGCCCACCGGCTTCTCGGCACGGCACTCCCTGGTGATCCGGTGCCCCGACATCGCTGCCGCCGGCGGCCTGGTCACCGCCCTCGCCGAGGCCGTCGGCGAGCACCTGGAGATCGAGGCGGTCTCGCTCGAGGTCGCCGACCAGGCGGAGGCGTCGACCGCGGCGTGGGAAGCGGCCTACGCCGACGCGGTCGACCGCGCGACCCATCTGGCCGGGCTGGCCTCGGCCGAGCTCGGCGACGTCCAGGAGATCACCGAGGGCGGCGGGTTCGGCGGTGGCCCGGTCCGGATGGCCAAGGCGGCGGCGGCCTCGGACGCGTCGTTCCAGCCCGGTGAGACGTCGGTCGGCGCCAGCGTGACCGTCACCTTCCAGCTCCGCTAGCTCACGCCGGCCCGACCACCTGGGCGACCAGAGCGGCCGACAGGCCGACGTACGGCAGGCCCGAGCCGGGGTTGGCGTGCGCCCCGCAGGCGTAGACGCCCGGCACCGGCGTGGTCGGTCCGAGGCGTCGGCGGACCGTGCCGCGACCCTCCCACTCGATCCCGAGCGGGGTGCCACGCCAGGCCTCGACGAGGTCCTTCGGCGACCGGTCCACGCGGGTCACGACCCGCGGACGGACGTCGATGCCGCGCCGCGCGAGGGTGGTCAGCAGGTCCTCCGAGACTCGCCCCCGCCCGAGCACGGTCCAGGCCGCCGCGCCGTCGGGTGCGCGGCCACCGGTCCGCAGCACCAGGGTCGGGTCGCCGTGGAGGACCAGCTCGTGCGGGAGGTTCCTGACCGGGTCCTCCAGCCCGACGTGGCAGACCACCGGCGGCAAGGCCGGCATGGTCCGGCGCACCAGCGAGGCCAGCGCCGGCAGCCGTCTGGGGTCCATGGCGCAGACCACGACGTCGGCGTCGAGGTCGCCGCTCGCGGTGGCCACCCCGACCGCGCGGCCGTCGCGCACGATCACGTCGTGGGCCCTGGCGCCGACCACGGTCACGTCCCGCGTCGCCAGGCGTCGTACCAACGCGTCGCGGAGCAGGCCCATCCCGCCGACGACGGCCCACGCACCGAACCGCTGCTCGAGGTACGACGTGAGGCCGGCCCAGGCGGGCACCTGGCGCAGGTCGTGCCCGTCGAGGGTGAACGGGTGACCGGCCACCAGCCGCAGCCGGTCGTCGCGCAGCGACCGGAGCCGTCGCTGGAGCGACTCGCGGGAGTCGAGCCGCGCCGCGACCGGGCGGGGCAGCGCCTCCGGGGTCCAGGGGACCTCCATGAATCCGAGGCGCAGGGCCTCCCAGTCGTCGGCATAGGCGGCCACGTGGTCGACCCAGCGCCGGCCGAGCCCGGCGCCGAGGGACTCGACAGCATCGTGCTGGGGGGCCCGACCGGCGGGGAGCACCAGGGCCGAGCCGTCCTCGAACCAGTGCTCGCGCAGGCAGTCGAGCTGGGTCAGCTCCAGCTCCTTCTCCAGCGGCCGCCCGGTCTTGCGGAAGAGGTCGCGCAGAACCGCCGGCAGCAGGGTGTGCGTGGCCGAGCCGTCCCACTCGAAGCCGTCGGCGACGACCGGCGCCAGGGCTCCACCGAGCTCACCGGCCTCGAGCAGGGTCACGTCGTGGCCGGTCTTGGCCAACCGGAGGGCGCAGGCGAGCCCGGCGAGACCGCCGCCGATCACCACCACCCGGGCCATGGGCGCACCCTAGGTGACGTCTGTCGGGTTCGGTCGTTGTCCCGGTGGGAGCCGCCGCCGCGGCCTACAGTTCGGCTCTCACCGGAGCGGCACCGAGAGAGGACCCGGACATGCGTCGACGACGTTCGGGACGCCCCCTCGCGGCTCTGGCCGCGGCCGGGCTGCTGGCGCTCGGGGCCGTGGACGTCGCCTCGGCCTCGGTCCACCTGCCCTGGATCCCGGGCTACGACGGAGCCACGAGCACGCGGTCGCTGCGGACCGCCTATCTGACCCGCGACGGCAGCGACGCCTTCATCGTGGTCAAGGACGGCCCGGTGCTGACCGCCGCGGCACCGGAGACCAACACCGGCGGCAACACCCGTGCGGTCGTGTGGCCGAGCCGGTCGGTGGTGGCCCGGGACGCGCAGACCTGCGCCACCTGGAGCAGCGAGTCCGACGACTTCATCCAGGAGGGCCTGGCGCTGCGGATCCGACACCACGACGGGGTGACCACCGCGATCACCGTGACCAAGAACATCTACTACGGCGCCCACTGGATGTTCAACGTCCACGCCTGGGACAGCAGCAGCGCCTCGCCGTTCACCCAGCTCGGCCAGTGGGACCTCTCACCGGTGATCCTCGACCACGGCGGGCAGTACCAGCCGATGCCGTGGCGGGTCTGCTTCCGCGCGGTGGGCTCCACGGTGGGCATGAAGATCTGGTGGCCGGCGCAGATGTCCGAGCCGTCGTGGAGCGATCCCGACTACGCCCGCACCATGACCATCCCGGCGGAGTACACCTGGCGTGGCCACGCCGGCTGGTACGTCGGGCACCTGCGTCCCGGCCTGGGCACGTCGTACGACGGCCTGAGGACCTGGTTCTCGCTCGTGCCGACCCTGGGCGGCTGAGGGAGCGGCCGGTCAGGCCGGCGGCGTCGCGACCGCGCGGGCCGGACCCCTGGGGCCTCGGCCCTTCCACCTCCGCCAGCCACGTCGTACCACCGTGGCGAGGAGATAGAGCAGCACCAGCCCCCCGGCCAGCAGCACGCCGGCGACGCCGGCGGCCGCTCGGGGATGGTGGATCGCGAACAGGATGACGCCGAGGACGGCGAGGTCCTCGGAGACGCTGGCCGCGATGTTGCTGAGTGGCTCGGGGGAGGAGTTGATCGCCAGCCGGGTGCCGGCCTTGACCGAGTGCGACAGCAGCGCGGTGCCCCCGCCGACGGCCGCAGCGACCGCCCCGTTGAGAGAGTCGGCCTGGCCGGCCAGCAGGACGCCGACGACCGCACCGGCGGTCGGGCGGATGGCGGTCGACACGGCGTCCCACGCCGAGTCGACCAAGGGGATCTTGTCGGCGACGAACTCCATCGCGTAGAAGAAGGCGGCCACCGCGAGCACGTCCCAGCGGTGCAGCACGTCGGGCACCTGCTGGGTGTCGTGGACCCGGTCGGCGACGCCGAGGACCAGGACGACGAGGTAGCAGTTCAGGCCGCTCGCCCAGCCGCTGGAGAAGACCAGTGCGAGGGCGTTCACGCGCCGAGTCTAGGGATGTCGACCCGTGGCCATGGTCAGCCGATGGTGCGCGGCGCGGGGTTCGTGGGCAGGTCGTAGCCGGCCAGGGCCGGGTCGCCGGCCAGGTCGCGCAGGGTGCTGACCGGTACGGTCCACGCATCGGCGGCCTCGCCGGCCGTGGCCGTGTGCACGACCTCGGACGCCGAGCCGGTCACGCCCTGGGCGGCGTCGATCACCGTGACGCTGCGCAGGTAGTAGACGGCCGAGTCCTGAGTACGGGGGTGGCTCGCCGTCAGCATCTGGTGGGAGCCGTCCGGCTGCGGGGCACCGATCGCCCCGACGGAGGTCATCACCAGTGAACCATCGGCCCGGTGGGTCAACGTGCAGGACGCGTAGAGGCCGTCGGCGAGGCCCGACGCGCACGACTCGTCGGCCCGGGCCAGGTCGCCAGGGTCGACACCGTTGGCCGAGACGCGCAGGGTGTGGCCGTCGGGCAAGGCGTACCCGACCGTGACGTACTGGGCCGCAGCGGAGTCCGGCGACACCGGACGGAGGTCGCCGTCGCGGGCGAGGACCTGCCCGTCGGGCAGGTCGGGCTCGGTCGCGCCGAAGGCCTCGGCGGAGGTGGCCAGCAGGTGCTGGGCGACGGTGTCGCCTCCGGCCGAGAAGCCCGGGTCGACCGCCGTGGCGGACCGGTCGGGAAGGCTGTGGAGGGCGACGGCACCCACCCCCAGGACGGCGGCGGTCGACAGCGCCACCGCACCGGACCGGAGGCGGCGCACCCGGTTGCCCCGGGCGATCGTGCTGCTCGGCGACGCGCGGAACGCGGGCTCGTCGCTGGAGACGTGCTCGCGGAGCAGGGTCTGCAGGTCGTGGTCGGTCATCGGGACTCCTCGTTGATGAGCTGCGGAAGGTGGTCGCGCAGGGTGGACAGGGCTCGTGCGGTCTGGCTCTTGACGGTGCCGTCGGCGATGCCGAGGGCGTCGGCCACCTCGAGGACCGAGAGCCCGTCGAGGTAGCGCAGGGCGACGATCGCCCGTTGCCGGGGTGGCAGCAGGGCGAGGGCGTCACCGACGTCGAGCGGGCACTCGTCGTGGGTGACGGCGTGATCGGGCATCAGGTCGGTCGGCGACTCGGGTGGTCGGCGGCGCAGATGGGTCAGGCACTCGTTGACCACGATCCTGCGGGTGTAGGCGTCCCGGGTCTCCTCGCGCACCCGCCACCACGCGGCGTACAGCTTGACGAAGGCGCGCTGGGTGAGGTCCTCGGCGGTCTGCCAGTCGTGCACGATGAGGTACGCCGTGCGGCGCAGCGCCGGGCCACGGCCGAGGAAGTACTCGGTGAAGTCCAGGTCTCGTCGGCTCACACCCTGACTACTCCGATCTGGTGGTCGAGGGTTCGCACGGCCGGCGGATATCTCCTCAGCCGCCCGCCTCGTGCTCGATCGCCCGGGCCACGGAGCCGGGGTCGCGGCCGATCACGGCAGTGCCGTCGGCCGCGGTGATGATCGGGCGCTGGAGCGCGCGGGGGTGGGCGGCCAGACCGTCGAGCCAGTCGCCCCGGTGGTCGGCGTCGCGGGGGAAGGCGAGGCCCTCCTCGGCCGCCTCCTTCTGCCGGGCGATGTCCCACGGCTCGAGCCCGAGCGCGGCCAGCACGCCCTCGAGCTCGGCGCGGGTGGGTGGGTCGTCGAGGTAGCGGCGGACGGTGTAGTCGACCCCCGCGGCGTCGAGATCGGCCAGCGCCACCCGGCACTTCGAGCAGGCCGGGTTGACCCAGATCTCCATCAGTCGACCTCGACCTCGGTCGCCCCCGTCATCGCCAGCAGCTCGTCGTACGTCGTGGAGAAGACGGCGGCCGGGTGGCCGGCGGCGGCCCAGATCACGTCGTACTGCCGGAGGGCGGTGTCGAGCCAGGTCGGCACCGGAGCGGGGTGGCCGATGGGGGAGACGCCGCCGATCACCTGGCCGGTGTGCTCCCGGACGAAGTCGGGAGCCGCCCGCTTCAGGCGGGGTACGCCGATCCGCTGCGCGGTGGCGTCGGTGTCGACCCGGTGCGCGCCCGAGGTCAGGATCAGGGCCGGCCCGGCCCCGGTGTCGAAGAGCAGGCTGTTGGCGATCGCGCCGACCTCGCAGCCCAGCGCCTCGGCGGCCAGGGCGGCGGTGTGGACCCGGTCTGGCAGGATGACGACGCGGCCCCCGCCTCCGCGGGCGGAGTGGGCCTCCTTGAACCTGAGAACGGCTGCAGGCTCCTGTTCGGGCATGCGGCGACCTTAGCCGGAAGGGGCGGGTGTGGATCGGCGACTGCCGGCGTCGGTGGGCCTGGCGATGCGTGCCGTCTGGGGCCTGGTCGGCATCATCGGGCTGACCGTGGTGCTGATGGCGGTCTTCTACACCTCGGTGATCGGCTCCTGGGCGCGCCGGCACGAGGGCGCCCGCGAGGCCTTCGCCCAAGGTGGCCGGGCCGGTCTGGAGCGGGCCGGGTTCGTCCCGCCCGCCTTCCTGCCGGTCGGGGCCACGATGTTCGTGGTGGCCGCGATGCTGGTGTGGGTGCTCACCGTGTTCTTCCGCGAGGGGCACCGCTGGGGCCAGCTCGGGCTGAGCGGCCTCGTGCTGGGCACGATCTTCGCCAGCGTGGCCCTCGGCTTCGTGCTGCGGCCACCCGCGGCGTTCGTGCTGCTCGCCCTGGTCTCCCTGGTGGTCGAGGCGGTGGCCGCGGCCTGCCTGTGGCACCGGGACACCCTCGACTACCTCTCCGACACCTGGGTCGACGACGCGGTGGACGGCCCGGTGGACGGCCCGGTGGACGGCGGGGTCGAGAGCCCGGTCTGAGGCTCGTCCACACCTGCTCGCCGACCCTCTTGCATTGTCGGCGGGGAGGTGTAACGTTCTCGTTGTTCGAACAGGTGTTCGATCATCCGACTCCGGCGAGGGCGACCTCGACCCCCGTCCTCGCCGGGTCGGATCCGCGGGGTCGGTCGAGGGGGAGACGGCATGAGGCGTTACGACGACCCGGTGGAGACCCGGATGGGTCAGGTGTCCGGCATGGAGGGTCCCGAGCAGTTCCTGTGGCGGGGCCGGTTGTGGAAGGTCCGCGCCGTGCTGGCGCACTGGGTGGAGACCGGTCCGTGGTGGCAGTCTCCCGGAGCCCGGGCGGTGATCGGCTCCGACGAGCCGCTGCCTGCCTCCGGGTCGGGCCAGGAGGTCGGCGGGGGAGACGGGCTCCGAGGCGTCGACCTGCTGGGAGAGCGCGAGCTGTGGCGGGTGGAGGCCGGCCGCGGCCCCGCGGATGGTCCCGACGGTGCGGGCGGGGGAGTCTTCGAGCTCGCCTTCGACTGGAGCGACGGGCGCTGGGCGCTCGTCGGCTGTGCGGACTAGCCGATGAGCGACCAGCGCCGTCGTGAGTCCGAGGAGAGCCCCTTCTCGCTGCCCGCGACCACCCACGCCTATCTCGCCCGGTCCGCCGAGTCGCTGAGCGAGGCGGTCCACGCCCCCGACGTCCCCACCCGCTATGCCTGCGCCCACGTGGCCGCGCTGCGAGCCGCGGCCGCGTTGCTGGCCGCCCGGGCTCGCCCGGCTCCGGCGCGTCGCCGCCCACAGAAGAACGCCTGGGTCCTGCTGGCCGAGGTCGCTCCCGAGCTGGCTGAGTGGGCGACCTTCTTCGCGGCCGGTGCCGCGAAGCGGGCCGCGGCCGAGGCGGGTTCCACCCGGGCGGTCAGCGAGCGCGAGGCCGACGACCTGGTGCGTGACGCCGACCGGTTCCTGACCCTGGTCGAGCAGGCGTTGGGGCTGGCGCCCCACCTGCCCTCTCACCTGTCGCCCCATCTGGTGGTCGTCCCGGGTCCGCCGGTCCGCCGCCCGGTCGCGCCCACCACCGTCCGCGCCGGCTAGCCGGATGGACCCCTTCGTCCACCTGCACGTCGCGTCCGGCTACTCCTTGCAGTACGGCGCCGCCCATCCGCACGTGCTCGTCGAGCGCGCGGCCGAGCAGGAGATGGACACCCTCGCCCTGACCGACCGCGACGGCACCTACGGCGCGGTCAAGCACGCCCTGGCCTGCCGGGCCGCGGGGATCCGGCCGGTGCTCGGCGTGGACCTCGCGGTCCGGCCGTGCTCCTCACCGGTCCAGGAGCGAGCGCTGCGAGCCTCTCGACACCAGGGCCCCCGCACCCCGGTCCGCGGCGGGGAGTTCCGCGACGACCGGCTGCTTCCGCGGGCCACGTTCCTGGCTCACGCCGGCCAGGCAGGCGGCCGGGCCGGCTGGGCCGCGATCTGCCGGCTGGTCTCGGCCACCCAGCTGAGCGGTGAGCGTGGCAAGCCGGTGGTCGACCTGTCGGTGATCGCCCCGTGGCTCGCGAGCGGTGACGTGGTGGTGCTGCTCGGCCCGACCTCCGAGGTCGGGGCCGCGCTGGCTCGGCGTCGTGACGACCTGGCCCACGCGGCGCTCGCCCCGTGGCTCGAGCTGGTCCCGCGCGACAACCTCCTGCTCGAGCTGGTCTCCCATCGGTTGGCCGGCCGCGGCGGGGAGTGGGGTCCGGGCACCACCCCGCACGCCGCCCGGATGGCCGGCTTCGCCCGGCGGGCCGGGCTGGGTGCGGTGCTGACCAACGCGGTGCGCTACGCCGACCGCCGCGACGCCCCGGTCGTCGACGTGCTCGACGCCGCCCGGCGGCTGGTCGCCCTCGACCGGCGTCATCTGGATCGCGGCAACGCCGAGGGCTTCTTGAAGTCCGGCAAGCAGATGCACGAGGTCGCCGAGGAGATCGCCCGGCTGGCCGGCCTCGGAGACAGCGACCGCGAGGCCGGCCTGCTGCTCGCCCGGACCCGGCAGGTCGCCGACCGCTGCGCCCTCGACCCGCGGGCCGACCTGGGGCTGGGGGAGGTCCACTTCCCGGAGTTCGACCTCTCCGGTGCCGGTTCCGGCGATCCCGGCCGGCAGCAAGCCGACCAGATCCTCCGGCACCGCTGCGAGTCGGGCATCGGCCGCCGCTACGGCTCGGCCCCCCGGCAACGCATCTGGAAGCGTCTCGACGACGAGCTGGAGATGATCCGCGGCCTGGGCTACGCGTCGTACTTCCTGACCGTCGGCGACGTCACCGACCTGATCCGCGACCTGGGAGTGCGCTGCGCCGCGCGTGGCTCGGGGGCGGGCAGCCTGGTCAACTACCTCCTCGGGATCTCCGGGGTCGACCCGATCCGGCACGGCCTGCTGATGGAGCGGTTCCTCTCGCCGCTGCGGGCCTCACTGCCCGACATCGACGTCGACGTGGAGTCGGCCCGGCGCGAGGACATCTACCGCGCGATCCTCGACCGCTACGGCGGGGAGCGCTGCGTCTGCGTCTCGATGATGGACACCTACCGCGTCCGCCACGCCGTCCGCGACGTCGGCGCCGCGCTCGGGATGCCACCCGGCGAGACCGATGCGATCGCCAAGGCGTTCCCCCACATCCGGGCTCGCGACGCCCGGATGGCGATGCGCGACCTGCCCGAGCTGCGGGCAGCCGGCCTCGACAGCTCGCGGCTCGACCTGATGTTCGACCTGGTCGAGCGGCTCGACGGGCTGCCGCGCCACATCGCCGTCCACCCCTGCGGGGTGCTGCTCTCCGACGCCACCCTCCTGGACCGCACCCCGGTGGAGTCCAGCTTCGCCGGGTTCCCGATGAGCCAGTTCGACAAGGACGACGTGGAGGACCTCGGGCTGCTCAAGCTCGACGTGCTCGGCATCCGGATGCAGTCCTCGATGGCGCACGCCGTCGACCTGATCCGCCGCACCGACGGCCTCGAGATCGACCTCGACGACGAGGAGCAGGTGCCGTTCGACGACCCCGAGACCTTCGAGATGATCAGCTCCGCCCGCACGCTCGGGGTGTTCCAGATCGAGTCACCCGGTCAGCGCGAGCTGGTCGGCAAGTCCGGCATCGAGACCTTCGACCACATCATCACCGACATCTCGCTGTTCCGGCCCGGGCCGGTCAAGAGCGACATGATCACCCCCTACCTCGAGGCCAAGCACGGCTGGAGGTCGGTGACCTATCTCCACGACGACCTGCGCCCGATCCTCGAGCAGACCAACGGCGTGGTGGTCTTCCACGAGCAGGTGATCGAGATGATCGCCCAGTTCGCCGGCATCACCAACGCCGAGGCCGACGAGAAGCGACGCGCCCTCGGTGACGTCGAGGGGATGGCCGAGACCAAGGTCTGGTTCTTCCCCCGCGCACTCGGGCGCGGCTACCCCCTGCCCGTGGTCGAGGCGATCTGGAAGGTGATCGAGGCGTTCGCCTCGTTCGGCTTCTGCAAGGCCCATGCCGCGGCGTTCGCGCTGCCCACCTACCAGTCGGCGTGGCTCAAGGCCCACTGGCCGGCGCACTTCCTGGCCGGGGTGCTCACCCACGACCCCGGCATGTACCCCAAGCGGCTGATCCTCGAGGACGCCCGCCAGTGCGGCATCGAGATCCTCGGGCTCGACGTCAACGCCTCCGAGAAGGCCTACGTCGTCGAGCAGTGCCGTCCCCGGCAGCTCGCTGCGTGGTCGCTCGAGGACGACGACATCGCGGCACCGGAGGGCGGTTGGCCCGACGGGCGGGCCTGGGGCATCCGGCTCGCGCTGGCCGAGGTCAAGGGCATCAACGCCGCAGAGATCGACCGGATCCTCGCCGCCCGCGGCGGCGGTCCGGCCGGGGCAGGGTCGCCGGTCCCCTACGTGTCCCTCACCGACTTCTGGCACCGCGCCCAGGTGTCGCGGCCGACCGCCGAGCGGCTGGTGCTGGCAGGCGCCTTCGACTCCGTCTACGGTCTCGGGTCCACCGTGGGTGCGGCCGGCGGAGGCGTGCGCCGCCGGACCAGGGTGACCCGGCGCGACCTGCTGCTCCAGGTCGCCGAGCTCGACCGCCACGCCCGGGCGATCCAGCGCGCCGGCCGAGCCCGCGGGCTCGCGGCCGGGCGGTCGAGAGCCGGCCGGGCACCGGTGCCGCGGCCCGCCGACCTCCGGGTCGAGGAGGCCGCCGCCCGCACCAGCACCGACCCCCGGACCCGCGAGGGGTCGGTCGCCCTCGAGCGCCACCCCCTGGCCAGCCAGGGGGTGTGGGCCAAGGCAGCGGCCCAGTCGCGCGCGAGCGCCGACCCGCGGCCGGTGACCTCGCTGCAGCTGACCCTCGACCTCGGCGACGAACCGCAGGAGCAGGTCAGCGGCCTGCCCGAGATGAACGCCGACGAGCGGATGCGGGCCGAGCTGGAGATCCTCGGCCTCGACGCCAGCCGGCACGTGGTCGACACCTATGCCGAGTTCCTCGACGACCTCGGTGCGGTGCGCAGCAAGGACCTCCTCCTCCAGCGCAGCCGCGCCGAGCTGCTGGTGGCGGGCGTCAAGGTCGCCACCCAGACCCCGCCGGTCCGGTCCGGGCGGCGGGTGGTGTTCCTGACCCTCGACGACGGCACCGGCCCGGTCGACGCCACCTTCTTCGAGGACGCCCAGGGGCCCTACGCCGCGACCGTGTTCGACTCCTGGCTGCTGGTGGTCCGCGGTGAGCTGCGGCGGACCGGTCGATGCGGCGTGTCGCTGAGGGCGACCGGCGCCTGGCCGCTGCCCGACCTCCACACGCGCTGGCAGCGCGACGGCATCGAAGCCGTCCGTGCCCACCTGGCGGTGGTGCCGCGCTTCGAGGAGGTCACCCACCACCGGGTCCTCACCCACTCCAGCGGGTTCCGGATGTCCCCGTACGCCGACATCAAGCCGCCCGGTGAGGACGTCAAGGCCGTCGCCAGGAAGCTCTGGCACCGCAGCCCCGGGAGCCCCGGATGACCCACGCCTCCCTCGCCCCACCCATCCGGACACCCATCCGGCGCCGGTCCGCCCAGCCTCTAGGCTGGCGGCCATGGCCGGCCGCAGCGACACCCGCACCGCCGTGGTGTGGTCCGCGCTGGAGCCGACGCTCGGCAGCGGACCCCTCGACGTCCTCGACATCGGGGGCGGCACCGGTGGTCTCGCGGTCCGGGTCGGTGAGCTCGGCCACCGGGTCACCGTGGTCGACCCCAGTCCCGACGCCCTGGCCGCGCTGGCCCGCCGGGCCCGCGAGCACGACGTCGAGGTCGCCGGCCTCCAGGGGGAGCTGGCCGACCTGCTCGACGTGGTCGAGCCGGCGAGCGCCGACCTGGTGCTGTGCCACGGTGTCCTCGAGGTCGTCGACGACCCGGCCGACGCCCTGGCCACCCTGGCCCGGGTGCTCCGCCCCGACGGGATGCTCAGTCTGCTCGTCGCCCAGCGCTACGCCGCCGTGGTCGCCCGGGCCATGGCCGGCCACTTCCAGCAGGCACTGGCCCTGCTCGACCCGGCGCCCGGCGCCGGGCGCCGTCCCGCCGAGCCATCGGGCCGGTCCGGGCGGCGCTACACCCGTGACGAGCTCACCGGCCTGGTGCAGCAGGCCGGGTTCGTCCCCGTCGCGGTGCACGGCGTCCGGGTCTTCACCGACCTGGTGCCCGGCTCCCTGCTCGACCTCGAGCCCGGTGCCACCGCCGCCCTGGTCGAGCTGGAGCAGGCCGTCGCGACCCTGCCCGAGTACCTCCCGCTGGCCACCCAGCTGCACCTGCTCGCCCACCGGTCCTCCTGAGCGGAGCTGCAGGGCCGGTGCGCAGCGACGTCGTACGCCGCTGACCACGCCCGCCGCCCGGCTGCCCGGGGGTGGTCTCTCATGAGCGGCGCCCCGGCGTCGCCTCCACCGACACCCGGCCCGGCATCCGGCACAACACCCGGCCCGGCACCGGTCACGCCGATCCTGCACGTCGACATGGATGCCTTCTATGCCAGCGTGGCGGTCCGCGAACGCCCCGAGCTGCGTGAGGTCCCGGTCATCGTCGGCGGAGGGTCGCGCGGGGTGGTGCTCTCGGCCAACTACCTCGCCCGAGCGACCGGCGTCCGCTCGGCGCTGCCGATGACCCGCGCCCGCCGGATGTGCCCGGCGGCGGTGGTGATCGCACCCGACTTCGAGACCTTCACGACGGTCTCGGCCTCGGTGATGGAGACCTTCCGCCGGGTCACCCCGCTGGTGGAGGCGCTCTCGCTGGACGAGGCCGTCCTCGACGTCCGGGGCTCGACCCGGCGGCTCGGCACGCCGGAGGAGATCGCCGAGCACCTGCGCGCCACGATCCACGACGAGCAGGGCATCACCTGCTCGGTCGGGGTGGCGGCCTCGATGACCATGGCAAAGCTGGCCAGCCGCTGGGCCAAGCCCGACGGGGTGGTGGTCTGCCCGCCCTCGTCGGTCACCACGATGCTGCACCCGCTCGACGTCGGTGAGCTGTACGGCGTGGGGGAGAAGACCCGCGAGATGCTCCACCGCCTCGGTCTGGTCACCGTCGGCGACCTCGCGCACACGTCGGTCCGGACCCTCCAGCGTGCCCTCGGCCACCACCTCGGCCGACACCTCCACGACCTCTCGTGGGGCATCGACGAACGCCAGGTGGTGGCCCGTACCAGCGGCTCCTACTTCGGCGTCCTGGGCGGAGACCCCGACAAGTCGATGGGCGCGAACGAGACCTTCGCCCACGACACCGACGACCGGGCCTCGATCGTGCGCGAGCTGCTGCGCCTGACCGACCGGGTCACCAGCCGGATGCGCGTGGCCGGAGTGGCCGGGCGCACCGTGACCATCACCGTCCGGTTCGCCGACTTCACCACGATCACCCGGTCCCGCACGATGGCCGAGGCCACCGACGTCACCCAGGAGATCTACCGCGAGGCGGTCCGCTCCTACGACGCGCTCGGCCTGCAGCGCGCCCGGCTGCGGCTGGTGGGAGTCCGGGTCGAGGGTCTGGTGACCCGCGACCGGGTCCACCGCCAGCTGGTCCTGGGCGAGCGGGACCAGGGCTGGTCGGAGGCCGACCGGGCCATGGACCGCATCGTCCGCAGGTTCGGGGCCGGCACCGTGCGGCCCGCGAGCCTGCTTTCCTCGAACCGATAGTCACAATTTAAGTCGCCCGCCTACCGCACACCCGAACCGCTGCCTACACTGGCTCTGAGCTCACTGCGAGGGGAGGATCCCGTGCCGCTCTCGGAAGAGGAGTTGCGAGCACTCGAGCAGATGGAGCGCGCCCTCGTCCAAGAGGACCCGAAGCTCGCCTCCACCCTCCGTGGCACCAGCCTGCGGCGTGCCGCCCAGCGCCGGGCCGTCCTGGCCGGGGTCTGCTTCGCCGGTGGCCTGGCCGTGCTCATGTTCGGTGCCATCTCTCGCACCACCCTGCTCGGGCTGCTCGGGTTCGTGATCATGCTGGTGTCCGCGACGATCGCCCTCACGGCGCTCCGCGGCAGCTCCGGCGTCCGCCGTACCCCCAGCCGACCAGGGGCCCCGACCGGGTCCGTCCTCGACCGGTTCGGCACTCCGTGGCGCCGGCGCCACGACGGCGAGTCCTGACCGCTCGCCCCGCGTCGCCCGCTGAGACGACCCGCTGACGCTTGCGCTCAGCCGACGTGGTCGACCACGCCGCCGGTGACCAGGGTCTCCGACGCACGCCCGCCGGGGACCAGTGCGGACTCGGCGTCGTCCCGCGCGAACACCGACCGGGGCATCCAGCTCGCCCGGCGCAGCGCGCTGCGGGTGCTCCCGTGCTCGAGCGCCGCGATGCAGGTGCGGACGTCCTCGGCCAGGGCACCGGGCTCGTCCGAAGCCGCTCGCGCGTAGCGCACCCGCTCCAGAGCGCCCACCACCCGGTCCAGGGCGTCCTCGGCTCCGGGCGCCAGCCCGCGACCGCGTGCCGGGCGGACGGGGGGCGGCCCGTCGGGCTCGGCGCCGAACCAGCCGACCAGCAGTCGCCCGGTGTCCTGGGGCGAGCGCCGGGACGGCCAGCCGACCCCGAGGTCGATGGCACTGTCGCGCAGCTCCGCCCAGGCATCCTCGGCGTGGCCGGCCAGCCGCCGGGTACGACGTGCACGGCGGATCGAGCGCGGCAGGAGAGCCAGCACCGCGAGCAGGACCAGCACCACCAGACCGACCAGCAGGGGCACCCACGGCACGTGGAAGCCCGAGCCGGAGGAGGTGGACGTGGTGGTCTGGTCATGGGGCTTCTTGACCGACTGGCCGGACGTGGGGTCGGTGGCGGTCTTGCCGCCCCCGGGTCCCTGGGACTTCTTGGGGCCACCGTTCGGCCTGGTCAGCGGCTCGCGGGTGTAGATCGGTGTGGTCTTGGCCCGGATGGATGGGGTCGGTTCGAAGCGCACCCAGCCCGAACCCCGGAAGTACAGCTCCGGCCAGGCATGGAGGTCGTGGGCGGAGTAGACCCAGTCGCCGTTGGGGCCGGGCGAGGGCTGGAGGAAGCCCACCGCCACCCGGGCCGGGATGTCGAGCGAGCGGGCCATCACCGCGTACGCCGAGGCGAACTGCTCGCAGTAGCCGATCCGCCCGCCCTTGCCGCGGGTCAGGAAGGTGGTCAGGGCGCTGTTGCCGTCGCCGGAGGCGGTCTTCAGGCTGTAGCGGAAGTGGCCGGTGCTGCGGAACCAGCGCTGCAGGTCGATCGCCTTCTGGAGCCGGGTCGTGTCGCCGGCCGTGACCCGGTCGGCCAGCTGTGAGACCAGCGGCGGGAGCGTGGTCGGCAGCGCGGTGAAGGCGTTTTGGATGGCCAGCGGTGCCTGGAGGGAGTGCGCCATGGAGTAGGCAGTCAGCTGGGGCTGGGAGCTGACCATGGTCCAGGTGGCACCCGCCGTGGTGGGCTGGTCCGACCCGGCGATGAAGTCCATGGTGGTGGCGTCCCAGTGCCAGTCGCCCGCGGCCTCGATGTCGGAGACCGGGAACTGGGTCGGCAGCCAGCTGGAGTCGAAGTCCGAGGTCGCCTGCACCGAGTAGTTGTAGCTCTTCAGCGGCACGTCCCTGGCCAGGCCCTGCTCCATCGGCACGATGCCGTTGGCGAGCTGGTCGCTGATGATCTGCCGGCTGCCGGTGGTCCACTCCAGGCCGTTGAACTGGTTGAGCACCGCGATCCGGAGGTACGACGGGTGGGGGTCGTTGGTGACGATGTCCAGCAGTGGAACGTCCTTGCCGCGCTGGAGGTTGCGGCGCATGTCGGTGATCGGGTTGGTGACCTTCACGCCGCTGCCGCTGCCACCGGAGCCGAACATGCCGAGGCCGTCGAGGTGCAATGTGGGGATGAAGATCGGCAGGATCACCGCCAGCACCACGGCCGCGCTGCCCACCGCACCGGCGCTGGACTTGCTGGCGCCGTTGCTGACCCCGAAGCCGTGCGGGTCGGCACCCGCGGCGCCGGTCCCGAGCGGGCGGCCCCAGCGCGAGATGTGGGCGGACTCCTGGAGGAACATCATCAGCAGGAAGCCGGCCGCGGCCGCCAGGAAGACCGGCCACGAGACGCCCGTGCCGATCAGGCTGATCGGCACGCAGTAGACCGCGAGCAGCGGGAGCCCGGCCAGGGAGACCCGGCGCAGCCAGCACGCCGTGAGGTCGACCAGGAACAGCGCGAGGGCACCGCACGGGATCATCAGGGGCGCGATGCTCGGCACCGTGGTCGGGATCGGCGGCGCCCACGTGGCGGCGCTGACCCAGGCGTCGGAGATCGAGGCGGCGAGGTCGCAAGTCGAGGCGATCGGCGAGAGGAGCGAGCCGCCGAGCATCAGCCAGAGCACCACGACGATCAGCAGGACGTGCAGCGTCACCCCGGCCCGACGGGGGAGCGGAGCGGCACGTAGGGCGGCGCCACCGACGGAGACGACGAGGGCGACGAACAGCAGCGGGCCCAGGAAGTCGCCCCAGTTGCTGGTGAAACCCTTCCACGACCACATCCCGACCCAGGTCGTCGCCGCGGCGACCAGGGCCATCGGCAGGCCCTGGCGCAGTCCCGTGGCCCGGCCGCTCATCGGGCACCCTCCGGCACGGCGCGCACCTCGTCGGGTCCCACTCCGCCGCGCGCGGCGTGGGCGCTGGTCCGGCCGAGGTCCTGCCAGACCAGGTCGAGTCGGTCACGTGGGCGCAGGGTGACCGCCCGCCAGCCCTGACGGACCAGCATCGGCCGCGCGGAGCTCGGGACAACGCCCAGCCCGGCGCTGGAGGATCCCCAGGCCGAGACGTCGAGGGCCAGAGCCAGGGCGGTGCCGGCGTGGTGGTGCATCCGGCGCAACATCGGGCCGTCCGCCTCGGTGATCGCGCCGATCACGGCGAGCAGCAGCCCTCCGTGGGTCGACTCGGCCAGCCAGCCGGTGTCGATGCGGTAGTTGGTCACCGGCTGTACGACGGCCAGCGCCTCGAGCATCGCCCGGGTGTTCAGCTCCGGCTCGCGGGTGTGCCACGTCGTACTCAGGTCGTCGCCGGACGACGTCACCAGCCGGACCGTGAAGCCGCGCTGTCCGAGGTGCACCGCGATCGAGGCGGCCGCCGAGACCGCCGCCTCCAGCGAGGACGCGATGCCCTGCCCCTGGTGGGCGGAAAGCCGGTTGTCCACGAAGAGCGTCGCCCGGGACTGCCAGGGCTGCTCCTCGCGGCGCACCATCAGCTCGCCCACCCGCGCCGAGCTGCGCCAGTGCACGCGACGCAGGTCGTCGCCGCGGCGGTACTCGCGCACGGTGACGTCCTCGGCGCTGCCGATCGCGAAGGCCCGGGGCCGGTTGTCGCCCGAGCCCGTCCAGGCGCCGCCGAGCGGGATCGGCGGCAGCGGCACCGTGCGTGGGGTGACGGTCAGCGGTGCGGTGCTGTGGAAGGAACGGCCCAGCTCCACCAGGCCGAACGGGTCGCTGACCCGCACGCTCATCGGCCCGATCTCGTAACGGCCGCGGACGTCGGAGCGCACCTGGTACGTCGCGTGGCGGCGCCAGCCGTGTCCGATCCCGTCGAGCACGAAGCGCGGCCGCGTGCCCAGGACGTAGGGGACGTGGTCCTCCAGCAGCAGCACCCCACTGGGGGTGCGGCCCTCGTTGGTCATGGTGAGCTCCACCGTGGCCGGCTGGCCGGCGGTCACCGTCTGGGGGCTCACGCTGCGGACCAGGGCCAGCCGGTAACGGCTGCGACCCAGCGTGGCCACCGTGATCAGCGGCAGCGCGGCGACGAGCACGCCGACCCGGGTCAGGGTCGGCTGTCCGAGGAGCACCGCGCAGACCACCGCCGTGATGCCGGCAGCGAGAAACGCCCGTCCGCGGACGGTCAGACCGGAGAGGGCCTCACGCACGGGTCCCCTCGGGGACGGGCACCGCGGCGATGATGCTCTCCAGGATGCTGTTGGTGGTGCGGCCGCCCATCGCGGCCTCGACGCTCGGCAGCAGCCGGTGGGTGAGCACCGACGGGGCGAGACCGAGGACGTCGTCGGGCAGGACGAAGTCGCGGCCCTGCATCGCGGCCGATGCCTTCGCCGCCCGCACCAGATGCAGCGAGGCACGAGGAGAGGCGCCCAGCGAGAGCTCGGAGGAGCGGCGGGTCGCCGACGCCAGCGCCACGGTGTAGCGCTGCACGGCCTGCGAGACGTGCACCTGGCCCACGATCCCGATCAGCTTGCTGATCTCCGAGGCGTCGGTGACCGGCTCGAGGTCGTCGAGCGGGCTGGTCATGGTGTGCGAGTCGAGCATCGCGATCTCGGCGGCCTCGACCGGGTAGCCGACCGACAGCCGGATCATGAAGCGGTCGCGCTGCGCCTCGGGGAGGGCGTAGGTGCCCTCCATCTCGATCGGGTTCTGGGTGGCGATGACCATGAACGGCTGGTCGAGGTGGTACGTCGTGTTGTCGACGCTGACCTGGCGCTCCTCCATGCACTCCAGGAGCGCCGACTGGGTCTTGGGCGACGCCCGGTTGATCTCGTCACCGACCACGATGTTGGCGAAGACGCCGCCGGGCCGGAACTCGAAGTCGCGCGACTCCTGGTTGTAGACCGAGACCCCGGTGACGTCGGAGGGCAGGAGGTCGGGGGTGAACTGGATCCGGCGTACCGAGCAGTCGATGCTGCGGGCCAGCGACTTGGCCAGCATCGTCTTGCCGACGCCGGGCACGTCCTCGATCAGGAGATGGCCCTCGGCCAGCAGCACCGTCACCGCGGAGCTGATCACGTCGGGCTTGCCCTCGATCACCCGCTTGATGTTGCTCCGGACCTTGTCGACCACCCGGCCGAGCGTGTCCAGATCTGCACCCTGTGAAGCCGGAACAGCCACGAGCCGTCCTTCCCGTCGTAACCAGCGCGTTGCGCGTCCACCCGTTGATCTGGTCCGGGGCGCGGTTCGGCGGCGGCCGGTTCCAGGTCGTGCAGGACAACCTACGTGTCGAGGCGTTGCTTGGTTCTGACTCCCGGGGTCACGGTTTGGTTGCGGATTGCTCGCCGGCGCCCGCCGCGGCCTCGCCCAGGCAGCTCCACTCCACTGCCCTCCACCCCGTCGGCGACGGGTCCTGGGACGCCCCACCACCCCCCACCGCGCCCCCCACGCGCCGTTCTGCGGCAGTCCCATCTGCGGCGGCAACGCGCTGACCTGCGGTGATGGGGCAGGGCGTCGGGGGAGTGGGGATGCGCGCTGCGGTGGCGCACCGGCGCCGGCCGAGCCGCGCTCAGGCGTGGATCCGCCGCGTCTTTACCCCGAATGTGGTTGACGGTGGATGAAAGTGGGGTAAAGTGGCGCGAAGTGGAGGGCAGGTCGAGCCAGGTGGAGGTGCCCCGATGTTCGTGGGCTCCTACAACCCCAAGCTCGACGAGAAGAACCGCCTGTTCCTCCCGGCCAAGTTCAGGGACCAGCTCGCGGAGGGACTCGTGGTGACGAAGGGACAGGACTTCTGCCTCAACGTCTTCTCGATCGCGTCGTTCACCGAGATGGCCGCCCAGGTGCAGCAGGCGCCGCTCACGGTCCGCCAGGCCCGGGAGTACGGCCGCTTCCTGGCCATGCGGGCGGCCGAGGACAAGCCGGACAAGCAGGGCCGGATCACCATCCCGGCACCGCTGAAGGAGTACGCCGGCCTCGATCGTGAGGTCGTCGTGATCGGTGCGCTCAACCGCGTGGAGATCTGGGACCCGGCCCGGATCGCCGCCTGGGAGACCGAGCACAGCCAGACGTTCGCCGACATGAGCGAGGACATCTTCCCCACCGGCTGACCGGCCGGCGGGTCCTCACTCCCACAGACACAACTCCACAGCGATTCGTACAGCGAGGTCTCGTGCCCGCTCCCGCGCCGTCTGGGGCAACTTCCCCGGCACCAGAAGGCGCTTCCCCATCTCGACCGCCGCTCCCACAGGGCGCGGTCCCGACGGGAGCGGGCAGAGACCTGGCTGGACGAGTCGCTGCACCACATCCACCGGCAGCACCAGTTCCCATCGAGCGGGGTCGAAACCGATGAGTCTCACGTCCACCCGTCTGGCGGCACCACCCCTTCCGGGGTCGGTGCCCGTCGCGAGCGGCGGCCCGCGGGTCCGCCAGCAGGCGCGGGACGCGGTGGCCCTGATGGCCTTCTCGGCCGCCTCGTCCGTAGGCGTCGCCGGGGGTCTGCTGCTGCTGGCCCAGCTGGGGCGCTAGGCCGGACCATGACCAGCCCCTCCCACGTCCCGGTGCTGCTCGACCGGGTCGTCGCCCTCCTGACGCCTGCCCTCGGACACGAGGGCGCGGTCCTCGTCGACGCCACCCTGGGTCTCGGCGGCCACAGCGAGGCGGTGCTCGGCCGCTGCGAGCTGGCCCGGGTGATCGGCATCGACCGCGACCCCGAGGCGCTGCGCCGCGCCGGCGAGCGGCTGGCGTCGTACGGCGACCGGTTCACCGGCGTGCACGCCACGTACGACGCGATCCCCGAGGTGCTGGACGACCTCGGCGTGGCCCGGGCCGACGCCGTGCTCTTCGACCTCGGGGTCTCCTCGATGCAGCTCGACGTGGCCGAGCGCGGCTTCGCCTACCGCGAGGACGCACCGCTGGACATGCGGATGGACCCGACCACCGGCCCCACCGCGGCCGACGTCCTCAACACCTACTCCCACGGCGACCTGGCCCGGATCCTGCGGGAGTACGGCGAAGAGAAGTTCGCCTCCCGGATCGCCGCCGCCGTGGTCCGGCAACGTGAGACGGAGCCGTTCACGTCGTCGGCACGGCTGGTCGAGCTGCTCTACGACCAGATCCCGGCGCCGGCACGTCGTACCGGGGGGCATCCCGCGAAGCGCACCTTCCAGGCGCTGCGGATGGAGGTCAACGACGAGCTCGGCGTGCTGCGACGCGCCATCCCGGCCGCGATCGACTCCCTCGCCGTCGGCGGGCGCGTCGTCGTGGAGTCCTACCACTCGCTCGAGGACCGGCTGGTCAAGCGGGCCTTCGCCCTGGTCACCACGGTCGACGTCCCGCACGACCTCCCGGTCGTGCCCGCAGACCGCGAGCCCGCGCTGCGCCTGGTCACCCGCGGCGCCGAGCGGGCCGACGCCGACGAGATCGCCTCCAACCCGCGTGCGGCCTCGGTCCGGCTGCGCGCGGTCGAACGGATCCGCCCCGACAGAGGAGTCGCCTGATGAGCAGTCCCGCCCTGGCCCTGCGGAGCCGAGTCCCGCGCCTCGCCGGCGCCGCCATCGAGCGCGCGCGGCTGACGGTCGTGCCCCGGCGCCGCCGCCGGCGGACCAGTCCCGTGCCGTTCCTGCTGGTGGTCTCGATGGTCGCCGTCGGCGGCATCGTGGGGCTGCTCCTCTTCAACACCTCCATGCAGCAGGCGTCCTTCGCCGCCACCTCCCTGCAGCACCAGGCGGACACGCTGGTGGCGCAGCAGCAGGGTCTGGAGATGCAGCTGGACCACCTGCGCGACCCGCAGCTGATCGCGATGCGGGCGCAGAAGATGGGCATGGTGCTGCCCACCAGCCCGGCGGTGCTCGACCTCGCGACCGGCAAGGTGCTCGGCGACCCGACCCCCGCGACCCGTCTCGACAAGCTCCGGCTGACGGCACCGCCGCCGGCCAAGCCCGCGGCCTTCGACCCGGCCGCGCACGTGACGATCGTCCGCACCGGCGGCGGGCGTCACCAGGACCAGCCAGGGTCGACGACAAAGTCGTCGGACAACACGGGCCACGGTTCCCGGCACCAGGGGCGGCGCGCCGGTAGACAGGGCACCACGCACGGCACCCACCACGCCGCGGCGCACTGAGCAGGAAGCGACCCGTGTCTCCCACGCACCCACGCGGCGGCAGCGTCCGCCGTCCCAGCAGCCGCGGCCGCGCCGGCGGCAGCCCGGCCCGGCGTACCCGCCGCCCGGGCGCGGCGGCCCGCAACCGGCGGCGTCGCAGCCTGCGTGGCTCCGCCCAGCTGCGGCTGCGCACCGGGTTCGTCTTCATCGCGGTCGTGCTGTCCTTCTTCGGGGCGCGCCTGGTGCAGCTCCAGGGTGTCGACCCCCAGCGGTACGCCGCGCTGGCGGCAGCCGAGGGTGGCACCGTCACCGTCGAGCTGCCTGCGGGACGCGGCGAGATCCTGGACCGCAACGGCAAGCCGCTGGCCGACTCCGTGGACGGCCGGATGGTGGTGGCCGACCCGTCGATGACCCGGGCCACCGCGCCGGCCCTGGCCAAGTTCCTCGCCCAGCGCCTGCACGTCGACTACTTCTCGACCCTGAGCGCCCTGACCGAGAAGCACAGCCGCTTCGCCTACATCGCCCGGCGGGTGCCGGCAGCCCTCGCGCTCCGCGTCGTCGACGCCGCGCAGGCGCAGGGCTTCACCGGGCTCGACACCCGCAACGACCCGGTCCGGGCCTATCCCAACCACGACGTGGCCGCCAACCTGGTCGGCTTCCTCGGCACCGACGGACCGCTGGCCGGGCTCGAGATGACCTTCGACAAGCAGCTGGCCGGCACCGACGGGTCGGAGACCTACGAGGTGGGTGCGGGCAACCGGATCCCGCTGGGGCAGAGCACCATCACCCCGGCCAGGAACGGCACCGACCTGCACACCACCATCGACGAGGACCTCCAGTGGTACACCCAGCGGGTCCTCCGGCAGACCGTCCTCGGTGCCCGCGGCGACTCCGGGTTCGCGATCGTCCAGGACACCCACAGCGGCGAGATCCTGGCCCTGGCCGACTACCCGACGTACGACGCGACCAACCCGCAGGCCGCGCCGGCGGCGGACCGCAACTCGCTGGCCATGACCAGCCCCTACGAGCCGGGCTCGGTGGAGAAGGTGCTCACCCTGAGCGGCCTGATCGACGCCGGCAAGGTCACCGACCACACCAAGCTGGTCGTGCCACCGCAGCTGCAGAGCGGCGACCGCCAGATCCACGACTGGTTCCCCCACCCGACCCTGAAGCTGACCCTGGCCGGCGTCATCGCGCAGTCGTCCAACATCGGCACGGCCAAGGCGGCACGGCTCTTCCACGGTGACCAGCTGCGCCGCTACCTGACCCGCTTCGGGCTGGGTCGGCCCACGAACATCGGCGTGAACGGCGAGACCGCCGGCATCCTCCCCTCGAGCGCCGCCTGGGACCAGATGACCGCGGACCGGGTCGCCTTCGGCCAGAGCGTGGCGGTGAACGGCGTGCAGATGGCGGCCGCGGTGAACACCATCGCCAACGGCGGAGTCCACGTCGACCCGAGCCTGATCCAGGGCTCCGCCACCACGAGCACCGGTCAGGTCGTGGGCACCGACCACACCACGACGCGTCGGGTGGTCAGTGCCGACGCCGCCCGCCAGATGACGGACATGATGGAGCGCGTCGTCGACCCCACGGCCGGCACCGCTCCGGGTGCCCAGGTCCCCGGCTACGTCGTGGCCGGCAAGACCGGGACCGCCCAGCGGGTCGGCTCCACGTGCCGGTGCTACAACGGCCAGTTCACGGTGTCCTTCGCGGGCTTCGCACCCGCCGACAAGCCGCGGTTCACCGTCTACGTCGTCGTACAGAACCCCCGCAACGGCGGTGGCGGCGGCTCGGTGGCAGGCCCGGCCTTCTCCAAGATCATGGCCTTCGCCCTCCGTCGGTACGGCGTACCGCCGACCGGGGCGCGGCCGTCGCAGATCCCGACGACCTGGTGACGGAGCCGAGGGGCGCCGGCGCGAGGGTCCCGGGGTGACCGGCCGGCTCTCACGGACCGATAGCCTCGGGCCGTGGTGAGCGCGGTCGATCCGGACGGTGCCCGGCCGTCGCGGTCGGCGCCCAGCAAGGTCTCGGTGCTGGCCGACCACCTCCGCGGCCTCGGGGTCGAGGTGGTCACGCCGCACGGTGTCGGTGACCCGGTCGGCGCCGGGGTGACCGGCATCTCGATGGACTCCCGACGGGTCCGAGCCGGCGACCTGTACGCCGCGATCCCGGGCGCCACGGTGCACGGCATCGCGCACCTGGCGGCCGCGCTGTCGGCCGGTGCCGTGGCCGTGCTGACCGACGAGGTCGGAGCGGCGGACGTGCCCACCGACCTGCCGGTGCTCGTCGTACCCCGTCCCAGGGCGGTGCTCGGCACCGTGGCCGCCGAGGTCTACGGACGGCCCGCGGAGTCCCTCCGGATGATCGGCATCACCGGCACCCAGGGCAAGACCACGACCTCCCGACTGCTCGAGAGCGGGCTGACCGCCTCGGGGGTCCCGGCCGCGGTGATCGGCACGGTCGGCACGCGGGTGCTCGGCACCGAGGTCGCCTCGGCGCTGACCACGCCCGAGGCTCCCGACCTGCACGGCCTGCTGGCGATGATGGTCGAGCGCGGGGTCGAGGCCTGCGCGATGGAGGTGTCGAGCCACGCCCTGGTGCAGGGGCGGGTCGACGGCCTGGTCTTCGACGTCGCCGTGTTCCTCAACCTCGGCCGCGACCACCTCGACTTCCACCACGACATGGAGGACTACTTCTCGGCCAAGGCCGCGCTGTTCACTCCCCACCACGCCCGCGCCGGCCTGGTGGACATCGACGGCGAGTGGGGGCGTCGGCTGCTGGAGCGGGCCGAGGTCCCGCTCGGCACGCTGTCGACCGTCGGGCACGACGCCGACTGGTGCGCGTTCGACATCGACCTGGGCCCGACCGGGTCACGCTTCCGGATCGCCGGCCCCGACGGCATCGACATCGGTGCCGGCTGCCCGATCACCGGTGCCTTCAACGTCGCGAACACCCTCGCAGCGGTCGCGGCCGCCGCGACCGTCGGGTACGACCCGGCCGCGGTCGCCGCCGCGATCGCCGGAGGGGAGGGCGTGCCGGGCCGCTTCGAGCGCGTCGACGAGGGCCAGGACTTCGAGGTGGTCGTCGACTTCGCCCACAAGCCGGATGCGATCGAGGCCGCGCTGGCCACGCTGCGAGCCCTCACCGACGGCCGCCTGATCGTCGTGCTCGGCGCCGGCGGCGACCGCGACCCCGGCAAGCGCCCGCTCATGGGCCGGATCGCGGCGGCGGGCGCGGACGTGCTGGTGGTCACCGACGACAACCCGCGCAGCGAGGATCCCGCCGCGATCCGCGCCGCGATCCTGTCCGGCATCGACGAGACGGCCGCGACGGTGCTCGAGATCGGTGACCGGCGGGCCGCGATCACCGAGGCCGTCACCCGCGCCGGTGCCGGTGACGTGGTGCTGGTGGCGGGCAAGGGCCACGAGACCGGGCAGGAGATCGCCGGGGTGGTGCACCCCTTCGACGACCGCGCGGTGGTGCGCGAGGTGCTGCGGCGATGATCGAGATGACCCTCGCCGAGATCGCGGCCGTCGTCGGCGGGCAG
Source organism: Nocardioides cynanchi (assembly GCF_008761635.1). Taxonomy (NCBI): domain Bacteria; kingdom Bacillati; phylum Actinomycetota; class Actinomycetes; order Propionibacteriales; family Nocardioidaceae; genus Nocardioides; species Nocardioides cynanchi. Next base: position 1,491,693 of record NZ_CP044344.1, on the reverse strand, counting down.
GTCGCCGATGTCCCTGGGAACGCCGGGCCGGTGACCGCTCCGGCCTTCGTCGACACCCGGGAGATCGCGGCCGGTGGACTGTTCGTGGCGGTCGCCGGCGAGCGGGTGGACGGCCACGACTTCGCCGAGGCCGCCGTCGCCGGGGGAGCGGCCGGAGTGCTCGCGGCCCGTCCTACCGGCGTCCCGACCGTCGTCGTCGACGATCCGGTCCGGGCGCTGGGCCGGCTGGCTCGGCACGTCGTGGACACGCTCCGGCCGACGGTGCTCGCGCTCACCGGCTCCCAGGGCAAGACCGGCACCAAGGACTTCCTGGCCCAGGTGCTCGCCGCAGCCGGCCCGACGATCTGGACCGAGGGCAACCGCAACAACGAGATCGGCGTCCCACTCACCGTGCTGCGCACCACGACCGACACCCGGTTCCTGGCCCTCGAGATGGGAGCCCGCGGCATCGGCCACATCGCCGAGCTCTGCGCGGTCGCCCCACCGCAGGTGGCGGCGGTGCTCAACGTCGGCACCGCCCACCTCGGCGAGTTCGGCTCCCGCGAGGCGATCGCCACCGCGAAGGGGGAGATCGTCGAGGCGCTGCCCGACGACGGGACCGCGGTGCTCAACGCCGACGACGTGCTGGTCGCGGCCATGGCCGCCCGGACCCGGGCCCGGGTGCTGACGTTCGGTGTCGCCGGTGACGTGGCCTGGCGCAGCCTCGAGCTCGACGACCTCGGGCGACCCACCGTCGAGCTCGGGTACGACGGGGAACGGGCATCGGTGCAGCTCCTCGAGGCCGGGGCGCACCAGGTCGCCAACGCGGCTGCGGCCGCGGCGATGGCGCTGGCAGCTGGGGTCGGCTGGGACGACGTCGTGACCGCCCTGGGCGCCGCCCGCTCGCTGTCGCCGTGGCGGATGGCGCTGCACCAGCGGCCGGACGGCCTGGTCGTGGTCAACGACAGCTACAACGCCAACCCGGCCTCGATGAACGCTGCCCTGGACGCCCTCGCCGCGATCGGAACCCGCGGCGGACGTCGTACGGTCGCCGTGCTCGGCGAGATGCTCGAGCTGGGCCAGGAGTCCGACGACCAGCACGCGGAGGTGGGTGAGCACGCCGCCGGTCTGGGCATCGACGTGCTGGTCACGGTCGGCGCCGCCGCCGACGCGATCGCGGAGGGCGCCTGCCGTACCCCCGGCTGGAAGGGTGAGGTGGTCCGGACGGCGGGGCGTGAACCCGCCGGCACGTGGCTGCGGCACAATGTCGGGGCCCGGGACGCCGTCCTGGTCAAGGCGTCGCGAGGCGCTGCCCTCGAACACCTGGCCGACGTCCTGCTCGACGTCCCGGCCGAAGCACGGGAAGGCGGGAGTCCCAGCCGATGAAGGCGATCCTGCTGGGCGGAGGTCTCGCCCTGCTCTTCTCGCTGCTCGGCACCCGCGCGGCGATCCCGCTGTTCATGCAGCTGGGGTGGACCCAGGAGATCCGCGACGACGGCCCGACCAGCCACCACACCAAGCGCGGTACCCCCACCATGGGTGGCGTCGTGCTGATCGCGGCGACCGTCCTGGGCTACTTCCTGGCCGAGCTGGTCACCCGGACCGAGCCCACCGCCTCGTCGCTGCTGCTGCTGTTCCTCTTCGTCGGGATGGGCATCGTCGGCTTCCTCGACGACTTCATCAAGATCTCCAAGCAGCGCTCGCTGGGCCTGCGCAGCAAGGCGAAGATGGTCGGCCAGACCGTGATCGCGCTGGTGTTCGGCTGGCTGGCGCTCTCGCCGATGCTCGAGGACGGCCGGCACGTCAGCCCGGCCTCGGACCACCTGTCGTTCATCCGCGACTCACGGATCGAGCTGTTCACGGTGGTGGCCCTGGCGCTCTTCTGGCTGATGGTCACCGGCACCAGCAACGCGGTGAACCTCACCGACGGCCTGGACGGCCTGGCCACGGGTGCCTGCGCGATGGTCTTCGGCGCCTACATGCTGGTCAACATCTGGCAGAACAACCAGAGCTGCGCCAGCCACGGCGGTCCGGCCTGCTACGAGGTGCGTGACCCGCTCGACCTGGCGGTCGTCGCCGCCGCCCTCACCGGAGCGTGCTTCGGCTTCCTGTGGTGGAACGCGCCCCCGGCCCAGATCTTCATGGGCGACACCGGCTCCCTGTCGCTCGGCGGTGCCCTGGCCGGCCTGGCGATCATGACCCGCACCGAGCTGCTCCTGGTGATCCTGGGTGGTCTCTTCCTGGTGATCACCCTGTCGGTGATGCTCCAGGTCGGCTTCTTCAAGCTGTCGCGTAGATCCGTGCTGGTGCAGAAGGTGTTCCGGGTCCGGCCCGGGCACCGGGTGTTCCGGATGGCGCCGCTCCAGCACCACTTCGAGCTGCTCGGCTGGGACCAGGTGACCATCGTGATCCGCTTCTGGATCATCACCGGCCTGTGCGTCGCGGGCGGGCTCGGTGTGTTCTACGCCGCGTGGGTCGCGGGCACGTGACCCCCCTGCGATGAGGGACGTCGACGGGCTCGGCCGGCACGGCGACTGGGCGGCGGTCCGCGCGGTCGTGGCCGGCTTCGGTGTCAGCGGCTTCGCCGCGGCCGACAACCTGACCCATCTCGGCGCCTCGGTGACCGCGCTCGACGAGTCGGCCGACGGCAAGCTGGAGAAGGCGACGCTGCTGGAGGTGCTCGGCGCCGACGTCCGGCTCGGCGCCGGGGTCACCGCCACCCTCCCCGACGACACCGACCTGCTGGTCGTCTCGCCCGGCTGGCGGCCCTCGGCGCCGCTGCTCGTGCAGGCCCGGGAGCGGGGCGTCCCGGTCTGGGGTGAGGTCGAGCTGGCCTGGCGGCTGCGCGACCCCGACTCCGCCGCGCCCTGGCTCGCCGTGACCGGGACCAACGGCAAGACCACCACCGTGCAGATGCTCGACTCCATGCTGAGGGCGGCCGGGCTGCGCAGCGTCGCGGCCGGCAACGTCGGGCTGCCGATCGTCGAGGCGGTGATGGACCCCACGCCGTACGACGTGCTCGCCGTCGAGCTGTCCAGCTTCCAGCTCCACTACACCGACTCGATGGCCGCCGAGAGCGCCGCCGTCCTCAACGTCGCCGAGGACCACCTCGACTGGTACCCCGGCCCGACCGGGATGGCCGACTACGCCGCCGACAAGGGTCGGGTCTACACCGGGGTGCAGCGGGCGTGCGTCTACAACGCCGCCGACCCCGAGACCGAGCGGCTGGTCCGCGAGGCCGAGGTCGCCGAGGGAGCCCGGGCCATCGGCTTCACCCTCGGGATGCCCGGGGTGGGGATGGTCGGCCTCGTCGACGACCTGCTGGTCGACCGCGCCTTCATCCCCGAGCGGCAGTCCAGCGCCGCTGAGCTGTGCACCCTCGACGACCTGCCCAGCCCCGCGCCGCACGTGGTGGCCAACGCACTGGCGGCCGCGGCCCTGGCCCGGGCGCACGGGATCTCCCAGGCAGCTGTGCGCGAGGGGCTGCGCTCCTTCAGCCCCGACGGCCACCGGATCGCGACGGTCGCGGTCGCGAGCCCCGAGACCGGAGGTGTCGCGTGGGTCGACGACTCCAAGGCGACCAACCCGCACGCCGCGCTCTCGTCGCTGCTCGCGTTCGACCCCGTGGTCTGGATCGCGGGCGGCCTGGCCAAGGGCGCCCGGTTCGACGACCTGGTCCGGACCGCCCGGTCCCGGCTGCGCGGGGTGGTGCTGCTCGGCCGCGACCGCGACGTCATCGCGGCCGCTCTTGCGCGACACGCGCCGGATGTTCCGGTCATCGTGATCGAGGGCGGAGAGACTGGCTCCGGACATGCCGCCATGGAGAGGGCGGTCACGGCTGCCGCGTCGCTCGCCCGACCGGGCGACACGGTGCTGCTGGCCCCCGGCTGTGCCTCGATGGACATGTTCACCGACTACGCCGACCGCGGTGAGGCCTTCGCCGGGGCGGTGCACACACTGACCGACGGCTGACCGAGGACGGGGGAGACCGGTGGCGATCGTCAGCCCCCTACGCGGACTCGGCCGGCGGACCACGCCGGCGAGCCGGGCTCCGGGCCGGCCGGCCCGTCAGCGGCGACGGACCGTCTCCTCCTGGTCCGCCGCCCTCCAGGACGCCCTCGACCGTCCCCTCACGTCGTACTACCTGCTCCTCGGCGCCTCGGCGCTGCTGCTGACCATCGGCCTGATCATGGTGTTCAGCGCGTCGAGCGTCTACGCCTTCCAGAACTTCCACCAGAACTCCTACGCCGTCGTCGAGCGGCAGCTGATCTGGGTGGCGATCGGCCTGCCGTGCGCCTGGGTCGCGAGCCGGCTGCCACAGCGGTGGGTGCGCCGCCTGGCCTGGCCGGGCTACTTCGTCTCGCTGGCCCTGCTGCTGCTGACCGCGTTCGTCGGGGTCTCCCTCAACGGCAACACCAACTGGCTGGCGATCGGCCCGATCCAGATCCAGCCGTCGGAGATCGCCAAGCTCGCGCTGATCCTCTGGGCCGCCCACGTCTACGCCAACAAGGAGCGCCGGCTGGGCAACCTGCACCAGATCATGATGCCGGTGGTGCCCGGGCTGCTCCTGGCCACCGGGCTGGTGATCTTCGGCCACGACCTCGGCACCGGCCTGGTGTTCTTCGCGATCCTGCTCGGGATGCTGTGGGTGGTCGGAGCGCCGGCCCGCTTCTTCGCGCTGTCCTTCCTGATCGTCTCGGTGTTCGCCGGCCTGCTGGCCACCACCGACCGCGAGCGGCTGACCCGGATCACGACCTTCACCGACCCGATGCGCGAGTACAGCAGCGCCGGCTGGCAGCCCGCCCACGGCCTGTTCGCCCTCTCCACGGGCGGGCTGTTCGGGCAGGGCATCGGGGCCAGCCAGCAGAAGTGGGGCAACCTGCCCGAGGCGCACACCGACTTCATCTTCGCGGTGCTCGGCGAGGAGCTCGGCCTGGTCGGGACCCTGCTGGTGATCGGCCTCTTCCTGACCATCGCGTACGCCGCGATCCGGGTGGCGCGCCGTACCAAGGACCCGTTCGTCCGCTACATGACCTTCGGGATCGTGGTCTGGCTGATCGGGCAGATGATGATCAACGTGGGCATGGTGCTGGCGCTGCTACCGGTGATCGGGATCCCGCTTCCCCTGGTCTCGTACGGCGGCTCCGCCCTCGTGCCGTCGCTGGTCGCCCTCGGCATGCTGGTCGGTTTCGCGCGCCGCGAGCCCGAGGCGGCCCGGGCCCTGGCCCAGCGCAAACGCTCCCGCAACACCGGGGTCAGCGCGGGGAGAGTCTCGCGCCGCGGCCTGTGAGCACCGAGCCCGCCGGCCGGCTGAGCGTCCTCCTCGCCGGTGGCGGCTCCGCCGGGCACACCTCGCCCCTGCTGGCCACGGCCGACGCCCTGAAGCGGCTGGCCCCGGGGATCACGATCACCTGCCTGGGCACCCGTGAGCGGATCGAGGCGCAGATCATCCCGGCGGCCGGCTACCCGCTGGAGTTCGTCCCGAGCGTGCCGCTGCCCCGTCGCCCCGGGGTCGACCTGCTGCGGGTGCCGGGGCGCCTGCGGGCCGCCCGCGACGCGGCGCTCGAGGTCGTCGACCGGGTCCGTCCGGACGTCGTCGTCGGCTTCGGTGGCTTCGTCTCGGTGCCGGCCTACCTCGCGGCGCGCAGGCGACGACTGCCTCTGGTCGTGCACGAGGGCAACACCCTGCCCGGCATCGCCAACAAGCTGGGAGCCCGGTTCACCCGGCACGTGGCCACCAGCTTCCCGGACACTCGGCTGCCGCACGCGACCTACCTCGGGCTCCCGATCCGCCGGATGATCGCGACCCTCGACCGGGCCGCCCTCCGCGACGAGGCGCTCACGGCGTACGGCCTGCGGCCCGATCTGCCGGTGCTGCTGGTGACCGGCGGCTCGCAGGGTGCCGCGTCGATCAACCGGGCGGTGCTCGGAGCAGCGCCCGCGCTGGCAGCAGCAGGCATCCAGGTCCTGCACGTGACCGGTCCCGCGCACGACGTACCCCCTCCCGACACCGGGGTGCCCTACGTCGTGCTCGGCTACGTCGACCGGATGGACCTCGCGTACTCCGCTGCCGACGCCGTGCTCTGCCGGTCGGGGTCCAACACCGTGACCGAGGTGTCGGGGGTCGGTCTGCCGGCCGTCTACGTGCCCCTGCCGATCGGCAACGGCGAGCAGGCGCTCAACGCCCGGGCGGTGATCGAGGCGGGCGGCGGGCTGCTGGTCGACGACGCCGACCTGACCGCGGAGTGGGTCGCGACCCACGTCGTACCCCTGCTCACCGACCGGGAGCGCCTCGACACCATGGGTGCCGCGGCCGCCCACCTGGTCCCGCTCGACGCCGACGAGAAGCTGGCCCGGATGATCCTGGACGCGGCCCGATGAGGATCCCGGTCCCCGACGTCATCCCGCCCGCCGGCGAGCTGGGCCGCGTGCACTTCGTCGGGATCGGCGGTGCCGGACTGTCGGCGATCGCGCGGATCATGGCCCGTCAGGGCGTCGCGGTCACCGGCAGCGACGACCACGACACGCCGTTCCTGCCTTCGCTGCGTGAGCTCGGCATCCCCGTGCACCTCGGGTACGACGCCGCCCACGTCGGCGACGCGGACACGCTCGTGGTCACCACCGCGGCCCACGACGACAACCCCGAGGTGCTCGCGGGGCGGGCGCGCGGTCTGCTGGTCCTGCCGCGCTCGGCAGGTCTCAAGGCGACCATGGCGGGCCACACGGTCGCCGCCGTCGCGGGCACCCACGGCAAGACCACGACCACGTCGATGCTCACGATGGCCCTGCGGGCCGCCGGAGCCGATCCGACCTACGCGATCGGCGGGGTGCTCGGCGCCACCAGCCGCAACGCGGACGCCGGCGAGGGCGAGGTCTTCGTGGCCGAGGCCGACGAGAGCGACGGTGCCTTCCTCGTCTACCGGCCCGCCTTCGCCCTGGTCACCAACGTCGATGCCGACCACCTCGACGTGTGGGGCACCGAGGAGGCCTACCACGCGGCCTTCGCCGACTTCGTCGCCACCATGGGACCCCACGCCACCCTCGTCGTCTGCGGCGACGACCCGGGCGCCCGAGCCCTGCTCGAGCCGGCCCGCGCCCGCGACCTGATCGCCCTCTCGGTCGGCGAGGGGCCCGACAACGACTGGCGGGTCGTCGACGTCGAGATGTCGGGGACGACGTCGTCCTTCTCGCTGGTGCAGTCGTCGGGCACCGCCTGGCCTCGGGTGACCCTCCAGGTCCCCGGCCGCCACTACGTCCTCGACGCGGCCGGTGCGCTGGTGCTGGGGCTCTGCCTCGGCCTGGGGTACGACGACCTGGCCCGCGGGCTCGGGGAGTTCACCGGCACCGGGCGGCGGATGGAGCGCAAGGGCGAGGCCGGGGGAGTGCGGGTCTACGACTCCTACGCCCACCACCCGGTCGAGATCGCCGGTGACCTCCAGGCGGCCCGTGCCCTGGCCGGCGACGGCCGGCTCGTCGTGGCCTACCAGCCGCATCTCGTGTCGCGGACCCGGATCTTCGGCACAGCCATGGGGGTCGCCCTCGGCGCGGCCGACGAGGTGGTCGTGCTCGACGTCTACGTCGCCCGCGAGGAGCCCGACCCCGACGTGACCGGCCTCCTGGTCGCGGACGCCGTACCCCTGCCGGCCGAGCGGGTGCACTTCGTCGCCGACCCGGCCGACGTCCCGGCCGAACTTCTCCGGCTCGCCCGGCCCGGTGACCTCGTTCTGACGCTCGGCGCCGGTAGCGTCACCGACATCGGGCCGCTGCTCCTCGATCTGCTGGAGGACTCGTGATCACGCTGCCGCGCAACCCGCTCAAGGGCGGTCGTCGCGCACCCGACCCCGCGGCGCGGTCGCGGCGCCGGTTCACCCGCCGGCAGTGGCTGCGGCGCTGGCTGGTGTGGCGCTACGTGATCGCGTCGGTCCTCCTGGTCGCGCTGGTCGTCGGAGCCGTGTGGCTGGTCTTCGTCAGCTCGGTGCTGACCGTCAAGAAGGTCGACGTGAAGGGCGAGTCCTTCCTCTCCCGACAGCAGGTCCTCACCGCCGCGGACGTGCCCACCGGAGGGCACCTCGCCCAGCTCGACCTCGAGGCGATCCGCTCCCGGGTCGGTGCCCTCGCGCCGGTGCGCCGCGTCGACGTTTCGCGCGAGTGGCCCGACGGGGTGCTGATCAAGATCACCGAGCGGACCCCGGTCGCGGTCGTCGAGATCGGCGGCACCTTCCACGCCATGGACGCCGACGGCGTGCTCTTCCGCGACTACCCGCACCCGCCGGTCGGGATGCCCCGCGTGGTGAGCAGCGCCGACACCGGGAGCGCCGCCCTCGCCGAGGCGGCCCGAGTGATCGCCAGCCTGCCGCACACCCTCGCGGCCCGGGTCGACCACGTGCAGGTGCGGGGGATCGACCAGATCTCGCTGGCCCTGCGTGGTGGCGCGACCGTGGTGTGGGGGAGCGATGCCCAGTCCGCGCTCAAGGCCGAGGTGCTGGCTCGCCTCCTCGCCCGCCCGGCGGGCACCTACGACGTCAGCGTCCCGGGCCAGCCGGTCACCAGCGTCCGCTGAGCGGCCGCTCGTCACGCGTCGGTCGATCCTCGCGATTGGTACGCCGTGTCCCCGCGTGTCTGCGCCGGTTCACCGGTCGCGCTGTCTAACGTCGTCGCCATCGAGAGGTTGACATAACTATAACCCTCCACTTCAGGGTTACGGTTCCCGACCTCGAGACTTCCCCGAACACGATCGGCGTCCGACCGGACGCCACAGCCGTGTCGGCCCTCGCGGGTCGGCCGATCACCGAGAGGCGCGAACTGTGGCAGCAGCGCAGAACTACCTGGCCATCATCAAGGTGGTCGGCATCGGTGGCGGTGGTGTCAACGCCGTCAACCGGATGATCGAGGTCGGGCTCAAGGGCGTCGAGTTCATCGCCATCAACACCGACGCCCAGGCCCTCCTGATGAGCGACGCCGACGTCAAGCTCGACATCGGCCGCGAGCTCACCCGCGGGCTCGGCGCCGGCGCCAACCCCGACGTGGGCACCCAGGCCGCCGAGGACCACTCCGACGAGATCGAAGAGGTCATGAAGGGCGCCGACATGGTCTTCGTGACCGCCGGCGAGGGTGGCGGCACCGGAACGGGCGGCGCACCCGTCGTGGCCCGGATCGCCCGCTCCCTGGGCGCCCTGACCATCGGCGTCGTGACCCGGCCGTTCGCCTTCGAGGGTCGCCGTCGCGCCAACTCCGCCGAAGAGGGCATCGCCCGCCTGCGCGAGGAGGTCGACACCCTGATCGTGATCCCCAACGACCGGCTGCTCTCGATCAGCGATCGCAGCGTCAGCGTCCTCGACGCCTTCAAGCAGGCCGACCAGGTGCTGCTCCAGGGCGTCTCCGGCATCACCGACCTGATCACCACGCCCGGCCTGATCAACCTCGACTTCGCCGACGTGAAGTCGGTGATGGCCAACGCCGGCTCCGCGCTGATGGGCATCGGCTCGGCCCGCGGCGAGGACCGCTCGGTGGTCGCTGCGGAGCAGGCGGTCTCCAGCCCCCTGCTCGAGGCGAGCATCGACGGTGCGCACGGCGTGCTGCTCTCGATCGCGGGCGGCTCCGACCTGGGCCTGTTCGAGATCAACGAGGCGGCGGCCCTGGTGTCCCAGTCGGCGCACCCCGAGGCCAACATCATCTTCGGGGCGACCATCGACGACGCCCTCGGCGACGAGGTGCGGGTCACGGTGATCGCCGCCGGGTTCGACGGCGGCATGCCCAAGCGCCGCGAGACCGAGTCCGGCTTCCGTCGTACTCCCCAGCAGCAGCAGTCGCAGGAGCAGACCCGGGCAGCCGCCCAGGCCCTCGCCGCCAAGAAGGCGGAGCCGGCCCGTGAGCCGGTCAGCGCCGGAGCCCGGCAGCAGTCGCCGACGCCGGCGCCGGCCAAGCCGCAGCTGCAGTTCGACGACGACGACCTCGACGTCCCGGACTTCCTGAAGTGACCCCCGGCTAACGTCGGTCGGGTGTACGCCGCACGTCTGACCCACGGCCCCGTCGAGCTGGCCTTCACCGACCGGCACGGCGGGGTCAGTGGCGCGCCCTACGACTCGCTCAACCTGGCCTGGGCCGAGGACGACCCGGACGCCCTGGCCGAGAACCACCGACGGCTGATGGCCGACTTCGCCCCCGGCGACCGGCTCGCCGAGCTCAGCCAGGTGCACGGCAACACGGTGTCGGTGATCGGGCCCGAGGGTCCCTCGCACGCCGTCCACGGCCATCTCCACGCGGTCGCCGACGGCGTGGTCACCGCCGAGCCGGGGGTGACCCTGATGGTGCGCGCCGCGGACTGCGTGCCGGTCCTCGTCGCCTCCGACGACGGCGCGGCGATCGGTGCGGCCCACTGTGGCCGGCCCGGTCTGGTGGCCGGGATCGTGCCGGCCACCGTCGCCGCGGTCCGTGGCCTGGCGGCCGGCCCGCTCACGGCCTGGGTCGGGCCCTACGTGTGCGGTGCCTGCTACGAGGTCCCGCCCGAGATGCAGGACGACGTGGCCGCAGTCGAGCCCGCCAGCCGCGCCACCACTTCGTGGGGTACGCCGGCACTCGACGTCGGGGCCGGGGTGCGCGCCCAGCTCGAGCGGGACGGCGTCCGGGTGGTCGACCTGTCGAGGTGCACGCGGGAGTCGGCCGATCTCTTCTCCTACCGGCGCGACGGCGGGGTGTCCGGGAGGCAGGCCGGGATCATCCGGAGGTCACGATGAACCGCCGCGACGACATCGCGGCCGGGCTCGACCACGTGCGCCGGCGGATCGCGGCCGCCGCGTCGGCTGCCGGTCGCGACCCGGACGAGATCACCCTCGTCGCGGTCACGAAGTTCTTCCCGGCGAGCGACGTCCGGATCCTGGCCGGGCTCGGCGTCACCGACGTCGGGGAGAACCGCCACCCCGAGGCCGGCGACAAGTGCGCCGAGTGCACGGACCTCGCCCTCCGGTGGCACTTCATCGGCGGCCTGCAGAGCAACAAGGCGGCAGCGGTCGGCGGCTACGCCGACGTCGTGGAGTCGGTCGACCGTCGCAAGCTGGTCGACGCCCTCAACCGTGGCGCCCATGGCCGCAGCCACCCGGTCGACGTGCTCCTCCAGGTCGGTCTCGACCCGCCCGACCGCGCCGGACGCTCCGGCGCCGACCCCGCCGACCTGGCCGACCTGGCCGCGGCGGTCGACGCCGCGGGGATGCTGCGGCTGCGCGGCCTGATGGCGGTGGCTCCGCTGGGCGAGGATCCCGCGACGGCGTTCGCGCGGCTCGCCGAGATCCGGGCCGGGTTCCTGGTCGGGCGGCCCGAGGCCGACTGGCTGTCGGCCGGCATGAGCAACGACCTGGAGGCCGCGATCGGGGCCGGGGCGACACACGTGCGTGTCGGCTCCGCAATCCTCGGTGAGCGTCCCCGCATCCAGTAGCGTCACCAGCACGACAGGTGTCTCGCGGCACCCGACAACCGGAGGATGGATCCATGAGCGGCGCGATGCGCAAGATCGGCGAGTACCTCGGCCTGCTCGAGGACACCGGGATGTACGACGAGGAGTACGACGAGCAGGGCTACACCGAGCCGGAGCCCGCGCAGTCGCGGCGGGCCGCGGTGCCGGCCAAGGCCCAGCCGGCACCCGTCGCGGACCTGTCGCAGCGACGTCGTACGCCCGTGGCGGCGCCCGCCGCCGGGATCGCCGAGCTGTCCATGATCACGACCCTGCACCCGCGCACCTACAACGAGGCGCGCACCGTCGGGGAGAACTTCCGTGAGGGCATTCCGGTGATCATGAACCTCTCCGAGATGGACGACGCCGACGCCAAGCGCCTCGTCGACTTCGCGGCCGGCCTGGTCTTCGCCACCCGTGGCACCATCGAGCGGGTGACCGCCAAGGTCTTCCTGCTCTCGCCTCCCAACGTGACGGTCGCCGCCGAGGACAAGGCGCGGATCGTCGAAGGCGGGTTCTTCAACCAGAGCTGACGATTGCTCGTCGTCGTCCCCCCGCGCCGCGGGGCGACGACCTGCCCGCCGGTGCCGTGGCGGCCTCTGCTCTCGGGGGTGAGTCGCACGGGTCTGGTGAGGCGCTATTGTTCGACGCGAAGTCTTCGGAACCGAGAAAACTAGGAATTGGGTGAGGTCATGCCGCTGACGCCTGAGGACGTGAGCAACAAGCGCTTTACTCCCGTTCGGCTCCGTGAGGGCTACGACATGGGGGAGGTCGACCAGTTCCTCGACGAGGTGGAGGCGGAGCTCGCGCGCCTGACCCGAGAGAACGACGACCTGCGTGCGAAGCTCTCGGCCGCGCAGAGCGGATCCGGCGAGCCGGCGCCCGCTCCCGAGCCGTATGCCGCAGCACAGCCCGTGGCGCCGGAGCCGGTGGCTCCCGAGCCCGCACCCGAGCCCGAGCCGGAGCCGGCCCCGGCGCCGGTCTCGCCCGGCAGCACGATGACGACCACGACCCTCGGCGCCGTCTCCGGTGGCGGGGTCGAGACGATCCGCGTCGAGACCGTGGCCGATGCCTCCAACGCCGCTGCCCGGCTGCTCCAGCTCGCCAGCAACAACGCCGACCAGCTCGTCGAGGACGCCAAGGGCGAGGCCGACAAGATCATCGGCGAGGCACGTACCAAGGCCGAGCGCCTCGAGTCCGAGGCCAAGGTGAACGCCGACAAGATGGAGGCCGACGCTCGCGGTCGGGCCCAGTCGCTCGACAGCGAGACCGCCGAACGCCGCACCCAGCTGTTCGGCGACCTGGAGAGCGAGCGCGACCGGCTCTCCTCGGAGGTCGACAACCTGCGGGCCTTCGAGCGCGAGTACCGCTCCCGTCTCAAGACCTACTTCAGCCAGCAGCTGGAGGCGCTGGAGAGCTCCGGCTCGGCCGACCCGACGCCGGGTTCGCCCGACGCCGGTGCCGGCGCCCCCAAGCGGCTCCGTTCGGTGCTCGGCGACGACGAGGGCTGAGCCAGCTCACTGCACGCTCCGGACGGCCGGCACCCTCGGGTGCCGGCCGTCCGTGCGTCACCCCTGCGGGTGGGTGCGTTGCGGCACGCGCCGGCCCGGCGGATTCCGACAGGCGTGCCGTCTTTGAGCCAGCGCTCCCCGGGGGATAGCCTCCCCTCCGACCGGCACCGCATGTCGTCGGTCAGGCCCGATGTCCCCGCGGCCCCTTGGAAGGTCACCATGGCTCGCAGCACGACCCGATCGCTGGCCGGCAAGGCTGCCCAGGCGGCGCGCAAGGTGGTGGGCTCGCGCTCCTCGGGCGCCGCGTCCAGCCCGGCCGCGAAGGCGCCCGCCAACAAGGCTCCGGCGGCCAAGGCTCCGGCCACGGTTGCTCCGGCGGCGAAGAAGGCGGCGGCCAAGAAGGCTCCGGCCGCGAAGAAGACGGCCGCCAAGAAGGCTCCGGCGCCGAAGAAGGCGGCCGCCAAGAAGGCTCCGACAGCAAAGACGGCGGCCAAGGCGCCGGCCAAGAAGGCAGCCGCCGCCAAGGCCCCGTCGAAGCAGGCCCCGTCGAAGAAGGCCCCGTCGAAGAAGGCCGCGACGAAGAAGGCGACGCCGACCAAGGCCCCGGCGAAGAAGGCTCCGGCCGCGAAGGCGCCGGCGAAGAAGGCTCCGGCCGCGAAGGCGCCCGCGAAGAAGGTGCCCGCGGCCAAGGCGCCGGCGAAGAAGGCGCCGGCGGCCAAGGCGCCGGCGAAGCAGACACCCTCGAAGACGACTCCAACGAAGGCGGCAGCGCAGACCGTGGCGGCACAGGCTCCCAAGAAGGTGACCCCGGCGGCTCAGGCTGCCGCTCCCACACCGGCCAAGCGGCCGACCGGCAAGAAGGCCGATCCGGCCAGTCTGGCCGTCCTCCCCGGTGACAAGCCCTGGACCAAGGCCGAGGTCGACGAGGTGATCTCCGACCTGAACACCGACCGGGCCCGGGTGGTGCGCACCCTGACCGCCCAGGAGGAGGAGCTGGCCGGGCTGATGCGCGACGCGGGCGACGGCGCGGGCCACGACCAGGCCGACATGGGCGCCACCAGCTTCGAGCGCGACCAGGAGCTGACCGTGCTGAACAACGAGCGCGAGAAGCTGGCCCAGATCGACCGGGCGCTGGCCCGGATCGCCGACGGCACCTACGGGACCTGCGAGTCCTGCGGCAACCCGATCGGCAAGGGTCGGGCGATGGCGTTCCCGCGTGCCACACTGTGCATGACATGCAAGCAACGCGAGGAACGCCGCTGACCTCCGCCGCACCCGGTCCGGCTCCACGCTCCGCCGGCAACCACCGCGCGGTCTTCGCCACGGTCGCGCTGGCGGCCTACGCCGTCGACCTGGGCACCAAGCTCCTGGCCGTCGGCCGACTGACGGAGGGTGAGCCGGTCAACGTGGTCGGCTCGTGGCTGCGTCTCGACCTGGTGCGCAACCCGGGAGCGGCGTTCAGCACCGGTACGTCGTACACGCTGCTGCTGTCGGTGATCGCGGTGGTGGCCGCCGCGACCGTGGTCCGCTACGGCCGCAGGCTCGGGGACCGTACCTGGGCGATCGCGCTCGGCCTGCTGCTGGCCGGGGTGCTGGGCAACCTCACCGACCGGGTGTTCCGCGAGCCCGGGGTGATGCGGGGCCATGTCGTCGACTTCCTGGAGTTCCCCCACTGGCCGGTGTTCAACGTCGCCGACATGCTGATCGACGCGGCTGTGGTGCTGATCGTGCTGCAGAGCTGGCGGGGCGTGCGGCTGACCGGTGCGCGCAGCGCCGATCGCGCATGACCAGCGGCCCCGAACAGCGCGTCGTCCACGTCCCGGACGGACTCGCGGGCGAACGCCTCGACGCGGCGATGGCCCGGATGTTCGGCTTCTCCCGGACCCGTGCGGTGGCCCTGATCACCGACGGCCACGTGCAGCTGGACGGCGAGGTCGCCGGCAAGAGCGACCGGGTGCATGCCGGCTCCCTGCTCGACGTGACGATCCCGGCCAGCGCCGACCCCCTCGAGGTGAAGGCTGAGCTGGTCGAGGGCATCCGGATCATCCACGACGACGACTCGATCGTGGTGCTCGACAAGCCGGTCGGCATCGCGGTCCACCCCTCGCCGGGCTGGACCGGTCCGACCGTCGTCGGGCATCTGGCCGCGGCCGGCTTCCGGATCGCCACCAGCGGGGCTTCCGAGCGGCAGGGCATCGTCCAGCGGCTCGACGTCGGGACGTCGGGCGTGATGGTGATCTGCAAGGGGGAGCGGGCCTACTCGGTGCTCAAGAACGCGTTCCGGCAGCGCACCGTCGACAAGGTGTACCACGCCCTGGTGCAGGGCCATCCGGACCCGCTGACCGGCACCATCGATGCGCCGATCGGCCGGCATCCGCGTGCGGACTACAAGTTCGCGGTGATGGCCGACGGGCGGCACAGCGTCACCCACTACGAGACGCTCGAGGCCCACCGCTTCGCGTCGCTGCTCGAGGTCCACCTCGAGACCGGCCGGACCCACCAGATCCGGGTCCACATGAGCGCACTGAAGCATCCCTGCGTCGGCGACCTCACCTACGGCGCCGATCCCACCCTGTCCGAGCGGGTCGGGCTCGAGCGGCAGTGGCTGCACGCCGTCCGGCTGGGCTTCGAGCACCCCGACACCGGCGAGCACGTCGAGTACTCGTCGCCGTACCCCGACGACCTGGCCCGGGCCCTGGAGCTGATCCGTGACTCCTACTGACGAGATCACCGTGCGCCTGGCGACGGTCGACGACGCGACCGCGGTGGCCGACCTCTACACGGCCGCCCGGGTGCACGCCGTACCCCGGATGCCGCCGGCGCTGCACACCAACGCCGAGGACCGCGCGTACGTCGCCCGGCGGATGTCGGAGAGCGACGTCACTTTCTGGGTCGCCGAGCAGGACGGCGAGATCGTCGGCTACGCCCAGTGCACCCCGACCTTCCTCGACGCCCTCTACGTCCTGCCGGAGCGCACCGGCGAGGGCATCGGCTCGCTCCTGCTCGACGTCGTGGACGCCACCCACCCGGACGGTTACGAGCTGTGGGTCTTCGAGACCAACACCGGCGCCCGCAGCCTCTACCAGCGCCGTGGCCTGGTCGAGGTGGAGCGCACCGACGGCGCCGGCAACGAGGAGAAGGCGCCCGACATCCGGATGGCCAAGCGCCCGTAGCCCCCGCGGATCAGCCCACGGCCTTCGTGACGAGTGCCTTGATCTTCTTCTCCTCGGTCGCGGTCAGCGCGGTGACGGCGTACTCCGTCGGCCAGAGGTTCCCGTCGTCGAGCGCGGCCTGGTCGCTGAAGCCGATCGTCGCGTAGCGGGTCTTGAACTTCGCCGCCGACTTGAACCAGAACACCACCTTGCCGTCGCGGGCGTAGGCAGGCATCCCGTAGTAGGTCTTCACCGCGAGGTCCGGGGCCGTGGAGGTGACGATGGCGTGCACCCGCTCGGCGAGCTCCCGGTCGGCCGCCGGCATCTCGGCGATCTTGTCGAGGCAGGCCTGGGCCTCCTCTGCTGTCTTCGCGGCGCCCTTGCCGCCGGCGCGCTTGATCTCCTCGGCGTGTGCCTTCATCGCGGCCCGCTCGTCGTCGGTCCAGCCCGTGCTCGCCATGTCGTGGTCTCCTCGTTCGGTGGTCCGTGGTCGATCCCGAGCCTAGGGAGCCGCGGCGCCCGGACGCTTCTCGGATCGTGATCGTTCCGGCCCGGCGTGCGCACCCGTCGTACGACGAGACTGTCGGTGTGCCCTGTCAGGATGGCCGCGGAGATCGCGTAGTCTGAGCGTCTTCCCCCGGCCGGTCCGCGGCGTCGGTGGAGGTCCAGCGAGATCCATCGGACCTCTGTCCGCCGCACCGCTGTCGCCTGCCCGCCCGAGCCGTTGAGGAGCCCCCGCCACCCATGTCATCCGGCTCAGCCTCGGCCTCGACCTCCGCCGCGGACTTCGTCCACCTCCACGTCCACACCGAGTACTCCATGCTCGACGGCGCGGCCCGGCTCGACGACCTGTTCGCCCGCACCGCCGAGCTGGGGATGACCAGCATCGCGATGACCGACCACGGCAACGTGTTCGGGGCCTACGACTTCTACGCCAAGGCGACCGCGGCCGGCATCAAGCCGATCATCGGCATGGAGGCCTACCTCACCCCCAACACCAGCCGGTTCGAGAAGAAGCGGGTCAGGTGGAACGACGGCGGCGACGACGACGTCAGCGGCTCCGGCGCCTACACCCACATGACCCTGCTCGCCGAGAGCACCGCCGGGATGCACAACCTCTTCCGGCTCTCGAGCCGGGCCAGCATGGAGGGCTACTACTACAACCCCCGCGCCGACCGGGAGCTGCTCGCCGAGTACGCCGCGGGCCTGATCGGTACCACCGGCTGTCCCTCGGGCGAGGTGCAGACCTGGCTGCGCATCGGCGACTACGCCAAGGCCCGCCAGTCGGCTGCGGACTTCCAGGACATCATGGGTCGCGACAACTACTTCATCGAGCTGATGGACCACGACCTGGTGATCGAGAAGCGGGTCCGCGACGGCCTGCTCCAGCTCAGCAAGGACCTCGCGATCCCGGTGATCGCGACCAACGACTCCCACTACGTCCGTCGCGAGGACGCCTCGGCCCACGAGCACCTGCTGTGCGTCTCCTCCGGCTCGGTGATGAGCGACCCCAAGCGGTTCCGGCTCGACGGAGACGGCTACTACATCAAGTCCGCTGCCGAGATGCGGGAGCTCTGGGAGCACAAGCACGGCATGAAGGACGCCTGCGACAACACCCTGCTGATCGCCGAGCGCTGCGACGTGAGCTTCACCGAGGGCAACGGCACGTTCATGCCCCGGTTCCCCGTGCCGGAGGGTGAGACCGAGGAGACCTGGTTCCGCCGCGAGGTCGAGACCGGTCTGCGGCACCGCTACCCGGACGGCGTCTCCCAGGCGGCTCGCGAGCGCGCCGACTTCGAGGTCGGGGTGATCCTCCAGATGGGGTTCCCCGGCTACTTCCTGGTGGTCGCCGACTTCATCAACTGGGCCAAGGACAACGGGATCCGGGTCGGCCCGGGACGCGGGTCCGGCGCCGGCTCGATCTGCGCCTACGCGATGCGGATCACCGACCTCGACCCGCTCGAGCACGGCCTGATCTTCGAGCGGTTCCTCAACCCCGAGCGGCTCTCGATGCCCGACTTCGACATCGACTTCGACGAGCGTCGTCGTGCGGAGGTGATCCGCTACGTCACCGACAAGTACGGCGAGGACCGGGTCTCCATGATCGTCACCTACGGCACGATCAAGGCCAAGCAGGCGGTCAAGGACTCCAGCCGCATCCTCGGCTACCCCTTCGCCATGGGTGACCGGATCACCAAGGCCATGCCGGCCGCGGTGATGGGCAAGGACATCCCGCTCAAGGACATCTTCGACCCGCAGCACAAGCGCTACGGCGAGGGCGGGGAGTTCCGGTCCCTCTACGAGGCCGACCAGGACGTCAAGACCGTCATCGACACCGCGATCGGGCTCGAGGGCCTCAAGCGCCAGTGGGGCGTCCACGCCGCGGGCGTGATCATGTCGAGCGAGCCGCTGATCGACATCATCCCGCTGATCCGCCGCCCCCAGGACGGCGCCATCATCACCCAGTTCGACTACCCGATGTGCGAGCACCTCGGGCTGATCAAGATGGACTTCCTCGGTCTGCGCAACCTCACCATCCTCGACGACGCGCTGGCCAACATCGAGCGCAACCGCGGTGAGAAGCTCGTCGTCGAGGACCTCGCCCTCGACGACGTCGCCGCCTACGAGCTGCTGGCGCGTGGCGACACGCTCGGAGTCTTCCAGCTCGACGGCGGCCCGATGCGCAGCCTGCTGCGGCTGATGCGGCCCGACAGCTTCGCCGACATCTCCGCCGTGCTGGCGCTCTACCGACCCGGCCCGATGGGAGCCGACTCCCACACCAACTACGCCCTCCGCAAGAACGGCCGCCAGGAGATCTCGGCGATCCACTCCGAGCTCGAGGAGCCGCTCGCGGAGATCCTGGAGCCGACGTACGGCCTGATCGTCTACCAGGAGCAGGTGCTGGCGATCGTGCAGAAGGTCGCCGGCTACTCCCTCGGCCAGGCCGACCTGCTGCGCAAGGCCATGGGCAAGAAGAAGCGCGAGATCCTCGACGCCGAGTACGTCCCCTTCGAGGCGGGCATGTCGGCCAACGGCTACTCCCGGGCGGCGGTCAAAGCGCTCTGGGACATCCTGGTGCCGTTCTCCGACTACGCGTTCAACAAGGCGCACACCGCGGCGTACGGCCTGGTCTCCTACTGGACGGCCTACCTCAAGGCGCACTACCCCCAGGAGTACATGGCGGCCCTGTTGACCTCGGTGAAGGACGACAAGGACAAGATGGCGATCTACCTCAACGAGTGTCGCCGGATGAAGATCCAGGTGCTCCCGCCCGACGTGAACGAGTCCGACGCCACCTTCACGCCGGTCGGCGACGACATCCGGTTCGGGCTGACCGCGATCCGCAACGTCGGCGCCAACGTCGTCGACCGGATCGTGGAGACCCGGCTGGAGCAGGGGCGGTTCACCGACTTCAACGACTTCATGGCCAAGGTCCCGGCCCTGGTCTGCAACAAGCGGGTGATCGAGTCCCTGGTCAAGGGCGGCGCCTTCGACGAGATGGGGCACGGACGCCGGGCGCTGGTGGCGATCCATGAGCAGGCCGTCGACCAGTACGTCGAGACCAAGCGCAACGAGGCGATCGGCCAGGACTCGCTGTTCGGTGGCCTGGACGACGAGGACTCCGGCTTCGGGATGGCGGTGGCGGTGCCCACGATCGACGAGTGGGACAAGATGACGCTGCTCGGGCACGAGCGCGAGATGCTCGGTCTCTACGTCTCGGACCACCCGCTGATGGGGCTGGAGCACGTGCTGGCGGGCGCCAGCGACTGCAGCATCGGTCAGCTGATGCTCGACGAGGAGCGCGGCGACAACAGCCCGATCACGATCACCGGCCTGATCACCTCGGTGCAGCGCAAGATCACCCGCAAGGGCGACACCTGGGCCGTGATCACGGTCGAGGACCTCGACGGCGCCATCGACGTGCTCCTGTTCCCGGGCACCTACCAGCTCGCCGGCAGCCTGCTCGCCGAGGACGCCATCGTCACCGTGCGCGGCAAGCTCTCCCGCAACAAGGACCAGCCGGAGATCCGGGGCGAGGAGGTCACCATCCCCGACCTCGACGACGACCGCTCCGGACCGGTGGTCGTGAGCATGCCGCTGACCCGCTGCACCCCGCCGGTGGTCGACCAGCTCAAGGAGGTGCTGCGCACCCACCCGGGCGTCACGGAGGTGCACCTGCGCCTGCTGGGCCGCGAGCGGACCACCGTGATGCGGGTCGACGACCGGCTGCGGGTAGCCGCGGGAGCCGCGCTCTTCGCCGACCTCAAGCAGCTCCTGGGCCCCGGATGCCTGAGCGGGTGACCTCCGCGGCAACGGGCACCGGGCACACTGGCAGCGTGCACACCAGCCGACCACCGCGCGCCCCCTGGTCGGGTGCGGCCCTGATCGTCGTCGAGGTGCTGATCGCCTACGCGGTGGTCGGACTGGTCGCCGGCCTGGTCTGGGAGGCGGTCTGGACGCCGCCCGACCAGCTCGTGCAGCAGCACCAGGTCTATCCCGTCGACTACGAGTCGCTGCGCCGGATGTTCACCGGGACCGGCCTCTACGTCGTCGTCGGCTCCGTGGCCAGCGCGCTGACCGCGTTGGCCGTCGGCCTGCTCGCTCGTGCACGGGAGCTCGCGGTGCTGGTTGCAGTGGCGCTCGGCTCCGCACTGGCCGCCGGGGTGATGCGCGAGGTCGGCATCAGCCGCGGGCCGGTCGACCCGACGACCGTGGCCGCGTCGTTGGCCGACGGCGTCCATGTGCACGGGGCGCTCACCGTCAGCGGCTTCAGCCCCTACCTGGTCTGGCCGATGGTCTCGCTGCTCGTGCTGGCCGTGGTCTTCTTCGCCTGGCCGCGCACGACGTCCACCGAGGCCCCCGACGTCGCCTCCGGCGATCCGAGCGAAGCGAGCATGCCGGAGGGCAGCCGCGGGTAGGCTCCCGGCGCAGATGCGCCGACTGGCGCCGACTTCACGGGGAGCATCACCATGTCCGAGCAGCAACCGCCCGCGGACGCCCACGGAGAGCCGTGGGGCGCCGGGCCGGGTGGCACGCCCGAGTACCTCGACTACGGCAGCGGGGCGCCGATCCCGCCCGAGGGCGCCGACGGCCGGCCGACGGCCGAGCGAAGCCGCCGGACCACCCTGCTCGTGGGCGGTGGGGTCGTCGGGCTGCTGGCCCTCGGCGCCGGCGCCTGGGCTGCGCTGAGCTTCTTCCAGCAGGGCGCCCAGCCCGCGCAGGCGCTGCCCGCCTCGACCATCGCCTACGCCAGCATCGACCTCGACCCCAGCGGGGGACAGAAGATCGACGCCTTCCGCACCCTGGAGAAGTTCCCGGCGTTCAAGGACAAGGTCGGCATCCACAGCGTCGACGACGTGCGCAAGAAGATCGGCGACGAGCTGATCTCCGGGGTCGGGTGTCCCAGCCTGACCTTCGAGTCCGACATCGACCCGTGGCTGGGTGACCGCGCCGCGGTCGCGGCGGTCGACCTCGGCGGCGGCAACCCCGAGCCGGTGTTCGTGGTGCAGGCCAAGGACGACGCGAAGGCCGAAGCGGGGATGCACACGCTCCTCACGTGCGGCGACAACCCGCCGACCGACGTCGCCTACGACGTGCACGACGGCTGGGTGATCGTGGCCAAGACCCAGGCCGACGTCACCGCGATCGAGGCCGCGACCGCCAAGGGCAGCCTGGCCGACGACGCGACCTACCAGAAGTGGACGAAGGCCGTCGGTGACGCCGGCGTCGTGAACCTGTACGCCGCGCCCGCGGCGGGCGACTACCTCGCCGGCCAGCTCTCGGACCTGTCCGGGGCCTTCTCGCCGTTCGGAACGTCCGGGGCCGTCAGCTCGACCATCGGCTCGTCGACGAGCCTCCACGCGACGGCCGCCGTCCCGCAGGAGGGCAGCGGTCCGTTCGGTGAGGTGCTGAAGAACTTTCAGGGCGCTGCGGCGACGATCCGGTTCACCGGGAACGGCCTCGAGGTCGCGACGGCCACCGACTCCTCCCTGACCCAGCCGATCGTGACCAACGGCCAGGGCGGGGCGGCGGTCACCCGCCTGCCCGCCGACACCGCCGCGGCGCTGGGGGTCGGGCTCCAGTCGGGCTGGGTGCTCGGCCTCGCCGACCGCTTCGCGTCGTACTCCGGGGACGGCCAGACGGGTCAGGACCTCCTCGACCAGCTCTCCCAGGAGACCGGGCTCGACCTGCCGGCGGACGCCGAGACCCTGCTGGGCACGTCGTCGGCGATCAGCGTGGGCAAGAGCTTCGACTACGAGTCGATGGTGGAGTCCTCCGACGGCACCGGCGTGCCGGTGGCCTACTCGGTGAAGGGTGACCCGGCAGCCATCGAGAAGGTCCTGGCCAAGCTCCGTGCGCAGGTCGGCTCGGGCTCGGCGGCGGCGCTCGGCTCCGACAGCGGTGCGGGCGTGGTCGTGGTGGGTCCGAGCCCGGACTACCGCACGCAGGTCCTGGCCGGTGGTGACCTCGGCTCGACCAGCGCGTTCACCGGTGTGATCCCCGAGGCCGACCATGCCAACGAGGTCCTCTATCTCAACGTCGACGACCTCGAGCACGCCCTCTCCCAGGCGTCGAGCGGAGACCGGAGCCTGATGGACAACGTGGCCCCGCTCCAGGCGCTCGGCTTCTCCAGCTGGACCGACGGCAGCATCGCCCGTACGTCCTTCAAGGTCTCGACCGACTGAGCGCGACCCTGGCTCAGTTGGGAGACCACCGGGTGCGGGCGATCTCGGTGGCCGGCAGCGACGCGAAGACCCGCATGGTGCGCAGCTCGCTGCGGATCACGTCGGTGACCATCACCAGCCGGACGACGGGGTCCTCGGCCTCGAGCAGCTCCTGACGCTGCGCCAGCGTGAGCGGAGCGACCGCGGACAACGCCCACGAGAGGTAGGTCGGGTCGCGCGGGAGGTCGCCGCCGGGCCGTTCGCGGCCGACCTCGCCCAGGGCGACGCAGTAGTCCTCGAACGCGTCACGGGCCGCGGCCTGGATCTGCTCCGGTACGCGTACGTCGTGCTCGGCCAGGGGCCGGACGTGTCCGACCGGATACGCGCCGGACGTGTCGAGGCGGTCCAGCTCGATCCGGTCCAGCCCGACGGCGACCAGCTCGAAGGAGCCGTCGGCGAAAGACTCGACCTCGGTCATCTTGACCCGGCACCCGACCTTGAACAGCCACTGGGCACCGTGCTCGCCGACCTCGTAGCCCTCCCGGATGCCGACCGAGCCGAAGACCCGCTCGGTGGGGTCGTCGACCCGCAGCAGGTGGTGGACCATGGCGCGGTAGCGGTCCTCGAAGACCCGCAGCGGCACGCTCATCCCCGGGAACAGCACGGAGTTGAGAGGGAACATCGGGAGCGTGTCGCCCATGTCCGAAGCGTAGGGCACGCGCCAACCCGGGAGCGGGAGCCGCGCTCGTGGACAGCGGCCGGGAGGGGGGCGCTCGACTCGCGCGCAGGCGCGCTCTGCCGGTCGCTGCGGCCGTCCCATTCCCGCTTCGCCGTTCAAGGGGCGTCCTCGCCCGCCCCTAGAATCGAGCCATGCTCCGTCGTATCGACCTCCGAGGCGTGCCCGCTGCGACCGGCAGCGAGCCGGGCGGGCACGTCGACTACCGAGGCGTCCTGCCGCGGGGGAGTACGACGTGGACGCCGCCGTCGAGGTCGTCCGGCCGATCTGCGAGGCGGTCCGCACCCGTGGCGCCGACGCCGTGGCGGACTTCTCGCTCCGCTTCGACGGGGTGGCCCCGGACGACCTCCGGGTCCCCCCGGAGGCGCTGGCCCGAGCCCTCGCGGAGCTCGACCCGGCCGTCCGTGCCGGGCTGGAGGAGTCGATCGCCCGCCTGCGCACGTCCTGCGAGGCCGAGCTCGAGCACGACGTGGTCACGACCTACGGCCCCGGAGCCACCGTCACCAACCGGATGGTCCCGGTCCGGCGGGTGGGCCTCTACGCGCCCGGCGGCATCGCGCCGCTGCTGTCGAGCGTGGTGATGAACGTCGTCCCCGCGCAGGTGGCGGGCGTCGCGTCGATCGCCCTGGCCAGCTCACCGCAGAAGGACCACGGCGGGCTGCCCGAACCGACCATCCTGGCCGCGTGCGCGCTGCTCGGCGTCGACGAGGTCTACGCCGTCGGGGGAGCGCAGGCGATCGCGATGTTCGCCTACGGCGCGGGTCCGTGCGCGCCGGTGGACCTGGTCACCGGTCCCGGCAACATCTACACCGTCGCCGCCAAGCGCCTGCTCCGCGGGGTCGTCGGCATCGACGCCGAGGCCGGGCCGACCGAGATCGCGATCCTGGCCGACGACACCGCCGACCCGGCGTACGTCGCCGCCGACCTGATCAGCCAGGCCGAGCACGACCCGATGGCGGCCAGCGTCCTGGTCACGCCGTCGCTGGGGCTGGCCGACGAGGTCGAGGCGGAGCTCGACAAGCAGGTCTTCGCGACCCGCCACACCGAGCGGATCCTGACCGCCCTGGGCGGCCAGCAGTCCGGGATCGTGCTGGTCGACGACGTCGAGCAGGGCCTCGACGTGGTCAACGCCTACGCGGCCGAGCACCTGGAGATCCAGACCGCCGACGCGGCCGGGGTCGCGGCGCGGGTGCACAACGCGGGCGCCGTCTTCGTCGGCCCCTACGCGCCGGTCTCGCTGGGTGACTACTGCGCCGGCTCCAACCACGTGCTGCCCACCGCGGGCTGTGCCTGCCACTCGTCGGGGCTGTCGGTACGCGCGTTCGTCAAGGCCATGCACGTCGTGGAGTACGACCGCGCGGCCCTCGAGGCCGTCGCTGCGCACGTCGTCGTGCTGGCCGAGGCGGAGGACCTGCCCGGCCACGCGGCCGCGGTCACGGTCCGGTCGACGAGATGACCGCGCCGCTCCGCGAGGAGCTGCGCGGGCTCGAGCCGTACGGCGCGCCGCAGCTCGACGTGCCGGTGCTGCTCAACGTCAACGAGAACCCCTATCCGCCCTCGGCCGCGGTCGTCGCCGACATCGAGCGCAGCGTCGCGGCCGCTGCCCGTGACCTCAACCGCTACCCCGACCGGGAGTTCACCGGGCTCCGGGAGGCACTGGCGACCCACCTCGGCCACGGCCTCAACGCCGAGCGGATCTGGGCCGCGAACGGCTCCAACGAGGTGATGCTCCACCTGCTCCAGGCCTACGGCGGCCCCGGGCGGCTCGCGCTCAGCTTCGCCCCGACCTACTCGATGTATCCCGAGTACGCCCGCGACACCCACACCGCGTGGGAGGTGGGGCACCGTGAGCAGGACTTCGCGATCGACCTCGACCGGGCGCTGGAGCTGGTCCGGGCGCGGCGACCGAGCGTCGTACTCCTGCCGTCGCCGAACAACCCGACCGGCACCGCGCTGCCCGCGAGCACGATCTCGGCGCTGTGCGACGAGCTGGCCGGCGATCCGCGCGGCGGGCTGCTGGTCGTGGACGAGGCGTACGCCGAGTTCCGCCGGGAGGGCACGCCGAGCGCCCTGGAGCTGCTGCCCCGGCACCCCAACCTCGTGGTGACCCGCACGATGAGCAAGGCCTTCGCGCTGGCCGGTGCCCGGGTCGGCTACCTCGCCGCGGCGCCGGAGATCTGCGACGGGCTGCGGATCGTGCGGCTGCCCTACCACCTGTCGGCGGTCACCCAGGCGGTCGCCCTGGCGGCGCTCCGGCACTCCGGCGAGCTCCTGGCCGCAGTCGACCGGCTCCGCGTCGAACGTGACGCCACCGTGGAGTGGCTGCGTGGCCAAGGGTTCGAGGTCGCGGACAGCGACGCCAACTTCGTGCTGTTCGGCAGGTTCGACGACCGGCATGCCGTCTGGGAAGGGCTGCTCGCGCATGGTGTGCTGGTGCGCGAGACCGGTCCCGACGGCTGGCTGCGGGTCTCGATCGGGACCCCGGCCGAGATGGCAGCATTTCGAACCGCGCTCACCGCCGTGACGCAGACATCGGAGGCACACAGATGAACCGCACCACCCGGGTCGACCGCGAGACCAAGGAGTCCAAGGTCCACGTCGAGGTCGACCTCGACGGGTCCGGTCGCAGCGACATCGCCACCGGTGTCGGCTTCTTCGACCACATGCTCGCGTCCTTCGCCCGGCACGCGCTGGTCGACCTGACCGTGGCCACCGACGGCGACACGCACATCGACGCCCACCACACCGTCGAGGACACCGCGATCGTGCTCGGCCGGGCCCTGCACGAGGCGCTCGGCGACAAGCAGGGCATCCGCCGCTTCGGCGACGCCCTGGTGCCGCTCGACGAGGCGCTCGTGCAGTGCGCCGTCGACGTCTCCGGGCGGCCTTACTGCGTCCACGTCGGCGAGCCCGACGGCCAGGCCTACGTCGTGATCGGTGGCGGCACCGGGGCCGCCTACCCGGGCTCGCTGACCAGGCACGTCTTCGAGACCCTGGCCTTCCATGCGCAGGTCGCCGTCCACGTCCGGGTGCTCTCCGGCCGCGACCCCCACCACCTGGTCGAGGCGCAGTTCAAGGCCTTCGCCCGCGCGTTCCGCGACGCGGTGGCGCCCGACCCGCGCGAGACCGGGGTGCCGTCCACCAAGGGCACTCTTTGAGCACACCCAGGAGGACGGTCGTCGTCCTCGACTACGGGTCCGGCAACCTCCGTTCGGCGGTGCGCGCGCTGGAGCGGGCCGGGGCGGCGGTGACGCTCACCGCGGACCGTGCGGCAGCCGAGGGCGCCGACGGCCTGGTGGTGCCGGGGGTGGGGGCGTACGCCGCGTGCATGGCCGGACTGCGCGCCGTCCAGGGTCCGCGGACCATCGGCCGCCGGCTGGCGGGTGGCCGACCGGTGCTCGGCATCTGCGTCGGCATGCAGGTCCTGTTCGCCCGCGGGGTCGAGCACGGCGTGGAGACGACGGGCTGCGACGAGTGGCCGGGCGTGGTCTCGCGACTCCAGGCGCCCGTCGTACCCCACATGGGGTGGAACACCGTGGAGGCGCCGTCCGGCTCGGCGCTCTTCGCGGGCGTGGCGAACCAGCGGTTCTACTTCGTGCACTCCTACGCCGCCCGCTCCTGGGAGCTGACCACCGACGGTCACACCGCGGCTCCGCTGGTGACCTGGGCCGAGCACGGGGGGGACCGGTTCGTCGCCGCGGTCGAGAACGGCCCCCTCTGCGCCACCCAGTTCCATCCCGAGAAGTCGGGCGACGCCGGAGCCGCCCTGCTGCGCAACTGGGTCGAGGGGCTCTGAGTCCGGGATGAGCCCCACATGAGCAAGGAGCGGGCGCAACGTCGCGCCGAGCGGGAGCAGGCCGCGGCGGCCGCAGCCGAGGCCCGGAGACGCGCAACCGAACGGCGGACCCGGGCCGCGGCGCGGCGACGTGCGCTCACCGGGTGGGTTCCCCGGCCGCACCTCCAGCCCGGGATCATCGCGCAGCGCCGGCGGACCGAGCTGGGGGTGACGATCGGGCTCCTGCTGCTGCTCAACCTCCTGGTCTGGCTGGTCCGCGACGACTGGGCCGCCCGCACCGGTGCGCTCGTGGTCAGCCTGGTCGTGTTCCCGGTCGTGCGCCTGATGGTGACGCGTCGATGAGCCTCGTGGTCGTCACCGGGGTCCCCGGCTCCGGCAAGACCACGCTGGGGTCCGCACTGGCGCGGCGCCTGGGCTGCGCCTTCCTCTCGCTGGACGAGATCAAGGAGGAGCTGGCCGCCGAGGCTCCCGAGACGCCTCGCGACTGGCTGCGCTTCGACGCCGAGGGCGAGCTGGTCCGTCGGGTCAAGGCATTCGAGGGCGAGGCGGTGGTGGACATCTGGATCGCACCGCGGCGCGACACCGCCCGGGTCGCCGGGCTGCTCGCGCCGTGGTGGTCGACCCTGGTGGAGGTGCAGTGCGCGGTGCCGGCCGACGTCGCGGTGGCCAGGTACGCCGCCCGCGAGCGCGGCTGGCCGCACCTGCCGGCCGACGAGCAGACCCTGCGCAGGATCCGGACGGCGGTGGCGCACCCGGATCCCCTCGACGCCCCGCGCACCGTCGTCGTCGACACCACCCGCCGGGTCGCGGTGGCCTCGCTGGCCCGGACCCTGCGCGCCGAGACACGTGGCCGGCTCGGCTTCGCCCGTCCCTAGGATCGGTGTCATGTCCTCCCACCTCGAGCTGCTCCCGGCCGTCGACGTCGCCGGCGGCCAGGCCGTCCAGCTCGTCCAGGGCGTGGCCGGCTCGGAGAAGCGCTTCGGCGACCCGGTCGAGGCCGCCCTGCGCTGGCAGGAGGCCGGCGCCGAGTGGATCCATCTGGTGGACCTCGACGCCGCCTTCGGACGCGGCCACAACCGCGACCTGCTGGCCTCGATCGTGGGCCGCCTCGACGTCGCCGTCGAGCTCAGCGGCGGCATCCGGGACGACGAGTCCCTGGTCGCGGCCATGGCGACCGGCTGCCGACGGGTCAACATCGGCACGGCAGCGCTCGAACAGCCCGAGTGGTGCGCCGCGGCGATCGCCGACTGGGGCGACCGGGTAGCGGTCGGCCTCGACGTGCGTGGCCGGACCCTGGCCGCGCGCGGATGGACCCGCGACGGCGGTGACCTCTACGACGTACTCGCCCGGCTCGACGGCGAGGGCTGTGCTCGCTACGTCGTCACCGACGTGAACAAGGACGGCATGCTCGAGGGGCCCAACCTGACGCTGCTCCAAGAGGTCTGCGGGGCCACCGACCGGCCGGTCGTGGCCAGCGGTGGGATCACCGAGCTCGACGACCTCGAAGCCCTGATGGACCTCGTCCCGGTCGGTGTCGAGGGCGCGATCATCGGCACCGCGCTCTACGAGGGGCGGTTCACGCTCCACGACGCCCTCGTCCTGACCCGGGGCGACGACGCGTGAGCCTGGCCGTACGTGTGATCCCGTGCCTCGACGTCGACGCGGGTCGGGTCGTGAAGGGCGTGAACTTCCAGGACCTGCGCGACGCGGGAGACCCCGTCGAGCTGGCGCGGAGGTACGACCAGGAGGGTGCCGACGAGCTGACCTTCCTCGACATCTCGGCCTCCCACGAGGGGCGGGCCACGACGCTGGAGATCGTGTCGCGTACCGCTGAGCAGGTCTTCATCCCGCTCACCGTCGGCGGGGGAGTGTCCACCGTCGAGGACGTCGACCGCCTGCTGCGGGCCGGCGCCGACAAGGTGGCGGTCAACACCGCCGCGATCCATCGGCCCGAGCTGGTTGCGGAGATCGCGGACCGTTTCGGCAACCAGGTGCTGGTGCTCTCGCTCGACGCTCGTCGAGCGCCGGGGACCGACTCGGGCTTCGAGGTCACCACCCACGGCGGCCGCAAGCCGGCCGGCCTGGACGCACTCGCCTGGGCCGCGCGAGCCTGCGAGCTCGGGGCCGGCGAGATCCTGCTGAACGCGATGGACGCCGACGGCACCGGGTCGGGCTTCGACCTCGAGCTGGTCCGGCTGGTGCGGGCCGAGGTGTCGGTGCCGCTGGTCGCCTCGGGCGGAGCCGGGTCGGCCGCGGACTTCCCGCCCGCGGTCGAGGCCGGCGCGGACGCCGTGCTGGCCGCGAGCGTCTTCCACTTCGGGACGGTGTCGATCGCCGAGGTGAAGTCGGCCCTGGCCGGGGCCGGGCACCCGGTCCGCTGACCGGGCGCCCGTCGTACGACGTGGGTCAGACGCCGGGGACCGGCTGCCCCTGGGCAGCCAGGTCGGCAGCGGCCTGCTCGGTGGGCATCAGGATCCACAGGATCGGGTAGACCAGGATCTGGCTGCCGGGGATCACCATCAGGGCCAGCACGAACAGCAGGCGGGCCGGCCACGGGTCGATCCCGAAGCGCCGGCCGAGGCCGGCGACGACGCCGCCCAGCAGCCGTCCGTCGCGCGGCCGGACGAGACCTTGGCGGCCGAGGCTCTGGCTGATGTCGTTCATGGTGGAGCACTTCCTTCGGTGTCGTGTCGGGGCTTCTCCCCGACAGCTCCACTGTGCTCCGGTGTGGCCCTCCCGCACATCGGGTGAAGCCCTGCCCCGACCCTGACCCGCCGGTCCGGACCCCCGGCCCGACCCCTCAGCCCGACCCTCAGCCCGACTCCTCAGGCCTGCGACCTCAGCACGTCGATCTCGCAGCCCGGCGCGGACGGGTCGAAGCCGTGCTCGACCAACCAGCGGATCGCGGTCAGGCTGCGCAGGGACCACCACGCCCGGACCACGTCGACGTCGACGTCGCGGCCGTAGCCGGCCATCACGTCGTCGAGGTGCTCCCGGTGGCCGAGGGTCAGGCTGGCGAGGTCGTACAGGCCGTCACCCTGCCCCGCCTCGGACCAGTCGAGCACCCCGGTGACCCGGTCGCCGTCGACGAACACGTGGGCGACCTGCAGGTCGCCGTGCATGAACACCGGCGTCCACGCCCGCAGGGCTGCGTCGGCCACCGCCCGGTTCCGGGTGACCAGCTCGGCGGGGAGCACGTCGTTCGCCAGGATCCACGCGCACTCGCGGTCGAGGCTCGCTGCCTTCTCGTCGAGGCTGCGGCCGGGCCAGGGCGGTAGCGGTGCGTCGTGAAGGGCGCGGACGGCGGCGCCCGCTGCGGCCCACGCCGCCGGCGACGACGGCGACGGCTCGCCGAGGCGGCCGAGGGCGGTCCCCGGGAGGGCGGCCAGCGCGAGCACAGGAGGCGTGCACCACAGGATCTCCGGAGTAGGAACCGGCGCCAGGGCCATCGCCGCGACCTCGACATCGGTGCGCGCCTGGTCGGCGTCGACCTTCAGGAACACCTCGCCCACCCGCAGGGTGGCGCGCTCCTGGTGCGCCACGACGACCCGGACCTCCTCCACTCGGACAGTGTCACGGGCCGACCGCCGTCGGGCCACCGAGTTCGCCACCGACGCGTCGCGACGCGCCGCTCGCTGGTCGCGTGAGCAGGAGGCCGTCGTACGCCGAGCCTCCTGACGCGGGCGGGTTGCTGACGTCTCTCGTCCGGAATCATGCCTAGGCTCGACGCATGACGACCACCTTCGGCTTCACGCCCGGACAGCCGCCCGAGCTGGACCTCGAACGCTTCCTGCACGGCGACGAGGTCGAGACCGCGGTGGTCACCCTCGAACGCAACCGGCGCACTTTCGCCTGGAAGTGCGCGGACGTGGACGCGGACGGTCTGGCGCTGAGACTCGGCCGGTCGTCGGTGACGCTGGGTGGCCTGCTCAAGCACCTGGCCTGGGTCGAGGAGCTCTACTTCCAGGACCACCTCGCCGGTCGCCCGTCGACGGCGCCGTTCGACGGGGTGGACCTCGAGCGGGACTGGGAGGAGTGGGTCTGGAGCTCGGCGGCCGACGACACCCCCGATGCCCTCCGTGGGCTGTGGGTCGCGTCCGTGCAGCGCTCGCGCCACGCGCTCACCGAGGCGCTGTCCCACGGCGGCCTCGAGCAGAGGACCCACCAGGGCATGAGCCTGCGCCGGCTGATGGCCGACATGATCGAGGAGTACGCCCGCCACACCGGGCACGCCGACCTGCTGCGCGAGGACGTCGACGGGGCCACCGGAGAGGGCCCTCCGAGAGACTTCCCGGTCCCGTGAGTCCGGCGGCCCCAGTGGGTCCGGGGGTTCGTGGCGTCTCAACAGGGTCCGATGACCTTCGCCACTGGACGGCGGCCCGGGAGAGGCGGCACCGTGGAGTCGTGCGCAGGTCCGTGGGCAGGGTCACCCTGGCGGCGCTGGTGGCAGCGCTCCTGGTCGGCTCGTGCGCGGCCGACCGGACGTCGGCCGACCCCGGGAGCTCGGACCGGCCAGCCTCCACGGTGACGATTGCGCACCCGCGGGGCGGCGGCGACCAGCCGCCGCTGGCCGTCGGGCACGACGCGTGGGTCTCGGTCTCGGTGGCCACCCTCTGGCGGTCACCGAGCTCACCGCGTGCGGTCGACGCGCCCGCCCTGACCCGCCCGGCACGGATCGAGACCTGGCTGGCGGACCTGACCCTGGCCGAACGGCGCGGGCTCAGCGGCCGGGCGGACACGCAGGCGCTGCTGGGCGACCGGGTGCGAGTGCTGGCGCTCCCTCCCGACCGCCCCGGCTGGGCTCGTGTCGTCGTCCCTTCCCAGCCGACCCCGGCCGACCCTCGCGGCTACCCGGGCTGGGTCCCACGCCGACAGCTCACCGCCCGGCCGCCGACCGGCTCCGCGCAGGTGGCGACGGTGGTGGTCCGGATCGCGGAGCTGCGCACCGACGACGCGGGGGCTGTGCCGCTGTTCCCGATCAGCTTCGGCACCAGCCTCCCCGTGGTCGGCATCACCGACGGGTTCGTCCGGGTGATGGCGCCCAGCGGCCGGGTCCGCCGGATCGCCGGCCACGTCGTCGTCGTCCACCCGACCGGCAGCCCGGCCCGGGCACCGACGCGAGCGAGCCTGGTCCACACCGCCGAGCAGTTCCTCGGACTGCCCTACCTCTGGGCCGGTGCCTCCGGATTCGGCCTGGACTGCTCGGGTCTGACCTGGCTCGACTACCGGGTGCACGGGATCCGGATCCCCCGAGACGCCGAGCCGCAGTCGCAGCACGGCACCTCGGCCGCCCGGCCACGCCCGGGTGACCTGTTGTTCTACGCGACGAACGGCCTGGTCCATCACGTGTCGATGTACGTCGGCAACGGGCTGATGGTCCACAGTCCCCACACCGGGGCGCGGGTCCAGGTGATCGCCACCGCGACGACGGCGTACCAGTCGGAGTACGTCGGCTCCCGCCGCTACCTGCCCTGACCGCGCCGGGACGGGCGGTCGCCTAGCGACGACGTACGGCGCGCACCACCGCGTCGACTCCGCTCCGGGCGGCCGCACGTGGTCGGTCCTCGGCCGCGACGACCTCCCAGTCGGTGGTGGGGAGCGCGCCGACCGCGTCGGCCACCGAGACCTGGACCTGGCCCGCCGCAGCCGTCGGAGCACCGGTGGCGGGATCCACCGGCTGGTGACCGACCAGAAGGAGCGTCCCACCGGGCGTGACGCCCGCGCCCAGCCGCCGGATCAGCTCGTCCACGGAGCCGGTGACGTGGACGTAGAGACAGCTGACGAGGTCGAACGCACCGACCTCGGGAGTCCAGCGGCCGAGGTCGCCCTCGACCCAGGTGATCCGGTCGGCCACCACGGGGCCGGCCGCGTCGGCCAGGGTGCGACCCAGGTCGAGCGCCGTCCGCGAGAAGTCGACCGCCGTGACCTGCCAGCCACGCCCGGCGAGCCAGAGCGACTCGGCGCCGTGCCCGCAGCCCGCGTCGAGCGCCCGGCCGGAGGGCAGCCCAGCGACCTCCGACCGCAGGGTCGCGCTCGGCGGCCGCGCCGCCACCTGGTGGGAGTGCTCGCGCTGCACCTGGTCCCAGCGGCGCTCCCACGAGTCCCGGTCGAACGACTCGTCGGTCATCACGACCCCCGGCCGGGGACGGATCGAGGACCGCGCCGCGGACGCAGGAACGACGCCCGCAATTGGAGAGCGCGAGCGTCGTTCGTGTGGCCCTGGAAGTGGGGGTGGGCCACATCACGACGGTAGCCCGACTTCGCCTCCGAGAGGGCACAACTGGGCAAAACTTGACCTAGATGCCGAGGTCCGTGTTACGCAGCCGGGCGATCGCGTCGTCCGGACCGTCGTACTTCACCTGCGCGACGCGATCACGCCCGTACAGCATCAGGGCCAGCTCCGAGGGAGGGCCCGAGACGACGACCGGGTCGCCCTCCCCGCCACGCAGGTCAGCCACGTGGTCGTCCCACGAGATCCGCACGGGGACGCCGGCGAAACGGGTCAGCCCGCGGCCGACCACCTTCAGGAACGACCAGAGGGTCGCCTCGTCGGCGTCCGACAGCAGCCGTGGCGCCCAGCCGGGCTGCGCGCGGCGGATGTCCTCGTGGTGGATGTAGAACTCGGTGGTGTTGACGACCTGCTCCACGCCGGGGATCGCGAACGGCAGCACCCACGGCGTCCGGAACCGCTCGACGAGCACCGGGAAGTCGGTGCGCGCCAGCCGCCCCATCGCCCGGTCGGTCAGACCCGACAGCGGGCCCACGGCGATGCCGACCGCCGCGACCGGCCGCCGTTCGCGCACCAGGAGGTGGCAGAGCAGGGCCTGGACGTCCCACGGCTCGCACAGGGTGGGCGCGTCCGGACCCTCACGGAGGGCCGTGTCGCAGAGGGCCAGGCGTTCGCGGCGGGCGAGGGAGGTCATGTCTGCCGAGCATAGGCGCCGATGGGAGGATGACCGGGTGGACCTCGACCCGGCGATCAGCGCACGACTGCGACGCAACGACGCGGGCCTGGTCCCGGCCATCGCGCAGCAGCACGACACCGGAGAGGTGCTGATGCTGGGCTGGATGGACGACGAGGCGCTGGCCCGGACGATCGCCTCGGGCCGGGCGACGTACTGGAGCCGCTCGCGCGGTGAGTACTGGACCAAGGGCGAGACCTCGGGCAACCGGCAGTGGGTGCGCTCGGTGCGCCTCGACTGCGACGGCGACACCCTGCTGCTGGGCGTCGAGCAGGAGGGCGCCGCCTGCCACACCGGCGACCGCACCTGCTTCGACGCCGACGTGCTGTGGATCTCCGACGACCCGCGGGGCGCCGGTGTCTGAGCCGCGCCGCCTCTTCGGGCCGACGGTGCTGGCCGGCCTCGCCGGCTCGGGCCTCGCCGCGTTCGCCGGCGGCCGACCCTGGGCGTCCCCCGACCGGACCGGCGGCACCGCCGCCCTTGTCGACCGGTCCGGTGGCCACGTGCCGCTCGGTGCCGCCCTCGGGCTGGTGGCCCTGGCCTGCTGGGGCGTCCTGCTGGTCACCCGCGGGGTGGTACGACGCGTGGTCGCCGCCGCGGGGGTCCTGGGCGCCGCGGGTCTGGTGGCGACCTCGGTGCTGGGGCGGGCCTCGGCTCTCGACTCGGCTCGCTCGGCGACGCTCGACCTCGGGGTCACCGGGATCGGCGTCCACACCACGGCCTGGTGGTGGGTCGGTCTCCTGGCCTCGCTGGTCGCCCTCGCGACCGCGGTGAGCGCCGTACGGCTGTGTCCGCACTGGCCCGAGATGGGCAGCCGCTACGACGCCCCGGCCGCCCGGCCGTCCGTCGAGGACATGTCGGAGGTCGACCTGTGGCGCGCCATCGACCAGGGGCACGACCCCACCGATCGCGACCACTAGGATGCGGCTACCCGTTTCGGGAGACCGTCCACGAGGAGCACTGCATGTCTGACAACCACGGCAACACCCCGGCAGCCTGGGCGGCTGTGGCGGTGGCGATGCTGGGATTCGTGGTCGGCGGCATCGGCCTGATGTTCGACCCGGTGAAGCTCGCGGTCTTCTGGGTCGGCGTCGCCCTCGGTGTGGTCGCCCTGGTCCTGTTCGTGGTGATGTCGCGGATGGGCCTGAACGGGCCCGGCGGCCACTGAGCCGATGAGCGGCCCGCGATGAGCCTGACGACCGAGCGGCTCGTCCCCGCGGCCGCCGGCACCCGCGCGGCCCGGATGCGTGGTCCGCTGCTCGCCGCGGGCGGGGTCGCGGCGACGACGCTCGCCCTGAGGCTGCGCGACCCCCACGTCTCCCACTCCTGGGGGGTCTGCCCCCTCTACCTCGCGACCGGCCTCTACTGCCCGGGCTGCGGGAGCCTGCGCGCGGTCAACGACCTCACTCACGGCCACGTGGCGGCGGCCGCGTCGAGCAACCTCCTCCTGGTGGCGCTGATCCCGGTGGTCGGGCTGCTCTTCGCCCGCTGGAGCCTCGCCTCGTGGCAGGGCCATGACGCCCACCTCGTGCCACCGGTGCCGCGCGCGCTGACGGTCGCCCTGCTCGTGCTCGTGACGGTCTTCGTCGTGGCCCGCAACCTGCCCGGCAGCTGGCTCGCCCCCTGACGGCTCGGGCACGCGTCCGTCGATCCTGGGCAGGTCACGGCCGCTCAGGTGCCGCGTGAGAGGCTGGGCGGCGATTCCGCTCGCTCCGGTCGGACCCTTGGGAGGTCGTGTCATGTCCGTGCTCGACGACATCGTCGCGGGCGTGCGAGACGACCTGGCCCGGCGGCAGTCGGAGGTCCCCGAGGCGGACCTGCGCGCCCGCCTGCTCGACCTTCCCCCCGCCCGCGACCCGATGCCGGCCTTCGGGCGGCCCGGCTCGTCGGTGATCGCCGAGGTGAAGCGGCGCAGCCCGAGCAAGGGCGACCTCGCCGACATCGCGGACCCCGCGGCGCTCGCTGCTGCCTACGAGCGGGGCGGAGCCGCGGCGATCAGCGTGCTGACCGAGCAGCGCCGCTTCGGCGGCAGTCTCGCCGACCTGGACGCCGTCCGAGCGGCCGTCACGACGCCCGTGCTCCGCAAGGACTTCGTGGTCGAGCCCTACCAGCTGCTCGAGGCGCGGGCCCATGGCGCCGACCTCGTGCTGCTGATCGTGGCCGCGCTGCCCGGTGACGCCCTGACCCGGCTCTACGACCATGCCCGCGAGCTCGGGCTGACCGCCCTGGTCGAGGTGCACGACGAGCCCGAGACCGAGCGCGCGGTCGCGCTCGAGGCCCGGCTGGTCGGGGTGAACGCCCGCAACCTGAAGA
This sequence comes from Nocardioides cynanchi, assembly GCF_008761635.1. Lineage (NCBI taxonomy): Bacteria > Bacillati > Actinomycetota > Actinomycetes > Propionibacteriales > Nocardioidaceae > Nocardioides > Nocardioides cynanchi. The sequence goes on along the minus strand of NZ_CP044344.1, from coordinate 1,455,136 downwards.
CCCTCGACGTCGACCCTGCGACCTTTTCCAAGCTGGCACCGCAGCTGCCCGACGGCGTCGTGAAGGTGGCCGAGAGCGGCATCACCGGCCCCGACGACGTACGCCGTCGGGTCGCGGAAGGAGCAGACGTCGTGCTGGTCGGCGAGGCACTGGTCCGCGACGGTGCTCCCGAGGAAGCCGTGCGTGCGATGACAGGAGTGACGCCATGAGTCTCGACTCCGCTCGACCACCGGGGAATTCCGCTCGACCACCGGGGAATTCCGCTCGACCACCGGAGAAGGCCGCCCGACCCGCGGGCGGCTGGGAAGCCGACGAGCAGGGCTGGTTCGGAGGGGCCGAGGGCTGGGGCGGGCGCTTCATGCCCGAGGCCCTGGTCCGCGCCCTCGACGAGCTGACGGCGGCCTGGCACGAGGCGATGGCCGACCCCGCGTTCACCGACGAGTTCGCCACGATCTGCCGCGAGTACGCCGGCCTGCCGAGCCCGCTCTACGAGGCCGGCCGGCTCTCCGAGCAGGTCGGCTGCCGGATCCTGCTCAAGCGCGAGGACCTCAACCACACCGGGGCGCACAAGATCCGCAACGTGCTCGGCCAGGCCCTGCTCACCCGGCGGATGGGCAAGACCCGCGTGATCGCCGAGACCGGGGCCGGCCAGCACGGCGTCGCCAGCGCCACCGCGGCGGCCTACTTCGGGCTCGACTGCACCGTCTACATGGGCTCGGTCGACGTCAAGCGCCAGGCGCTCAACGTCGCCCGCATGCAGCTGCTCGGCACCCGGGTGATCCCGGTCGACTCCGGCAGCGCCACCCTCAAGGACGCCATCAACGAGGCGTTGCGCGACTGGGTCGCCTCGGTGGACCACACGGCGTACCTCTTCGGGACGGCCGCCGGCCCGCACCCCTTCCCCAGCATGGTCCGTGACTTCACCCGCGCGATCGGCGACGAGGCGCGGGCCCAGTGCCTCGACCGGTACGGCGTGCTGCCGCGCGGCGTCGCGGCCTGCGTCGGCGGTGGCTCGAACGCGATCGGTCTGTTCACGGCCTTCCTCGACGACGACGTGGAGATCCACGGCTTCGAACCCGGCGGTGACGGCTTCGAGACCGGCCGCCACGCCGCCACGATCACGGCCGGCGACGCCGGTGTGCTGCACGGCGCGCGGACCTACGTGCTCCAGGACGAGGACGGCCAGACCATCGAGTCGCACTCGATCTCCGCGGGCCTCGACTACCCGGGCGTCGGGCCGCAGCACGCCTGGCTCGCGGCGTCGGGACGGGCGTCGTACACCCCGGTCACCGACGCCGAGGCGATGGAGGCGATGGCGCTGCTCAGCCGTACCGAGGGGATCATCCCCGCCATCGAGTCGGCCCACGCGATCGCCGGGGCGCTGCAGGTGGCGAAGGGCTACGGCCCCGACGACATCATGCTGATCAACCTGTCCGGGCGAGGCGACAAGGACATGGAGACCGCGCGCGACTGGTTCCGTCTCGGCGAGGCCGAGGGCGGGGAAGCGGAGCCGGTCACGTGAGCGTCTCCACGGCCTTCGAGAAGGCCCGGGCCGACGACCGGGCGGCGCTGGTCGGCTATCTGCCGGCCGGCTTCCCCGACGTCGAGGGCGGCATCGAGGCGATCCGCACCCTGGTCGACGCGGGCTGCGACGTGATCGAGGTCGGCCTGCCCTACAGCGACCCGGTGATGGACGGCCCGACCATCCAGGCGGCGGCCCAGCGGGCCCTCGAGGGCGGCGTCCGGATCAGCGACGTGCTGCGCACGGTCGAGGCGGTGGCGGCGACCGGCACCCCGACCGTGGTGATGACCTACTGGAACCCCGTCGAGCGGTACGGCGTTGCGCGGTTCGCCGCCGATCTCGCCTCGGCCGGGGGAGCCGGCCTGATCACACCCGACCTCACCCCCGACAGCGCCGGCGGCTGGATCGCCGCCGCCGACCAGCACGACCTCGACAAGATCTTCCTGGTGGCGCCGTCCTCGACCGACGAGCGGATCGCGATGACCACGGCCGCGTGCCGTGGCTTCGTCTACGCCGCCGCGGTGATGGGCGTGACCGGTGCCCGCGCCGCCTCCAGCGACCTGGCCGGGCCCCTGGTCGAGCGCACCCGGGCGACCACCGACCTCCCGATCGGCGTCGGGATCGGGGTCAGCAACGGTGAGCAGGCGGCCGAGGTCGCGGCGTACGCCGACGGGGTGATCGTCGGCTCCGCGTTCGTCCGCTGCCTCCTCGACCACGACGACCGGGCCGGCGGGCTCGCGGCGCTGCGCCGCCTCACCGAGGACCTGGCCGCGGGCGTACGCCGTGGCTAGGACGCGCCGGGGGATCGGGCTGCTGCTCGTGGTCCCGCTGGTCGCCCTCGTGCTGGCGTCCTGTGCGAAGAGCTCGGCCAGCACGTTCTCCGGCGCCGAGCTGCACACGCCGTATCACGTGCCCGGCACCCGGCTCACCGACACCAGCGGCGCGACCACCTCTCTGACGAGCAGCGGCAAGCGGCTGACCCTGATCTTCTTCGGCTACACCCACTGCCCCGACGAGTGCCCGACGACCATGGCGACGCTGGCGTCAGCGGTCAACCAGCTCGACGACGCGGACCGCGCCGCGGTTCGGGTGGTCTTCGTGACCACCGACCCGGCCCGCGACACCGGCCCGGTGATCCGGGCCTGGCTCGACCGGTTCGACCCGCAGTTCACCGGCTTGACCGGCCCGCTGCCGAGGATCCTGAAGGTCGCCCGGCAGGTCGGCGTACCGGTCGAGAAGGGCAACCGCCTGCCCAGCGGCGGCTACGACATGACCCACGGCACCCAGGTCCTCGGCATGGACGGCAAGCACACCGTGCCGGTGGTCTGGACGCTCGGGACCACCGCTCCCGAGTTCGCGCACGACATCCACCAGCTGCTCTCCTGAGGACAACCGTGACCACCCTGTTCATCCCCAGCCCCTCGCAGGGCGTCTGGTACCTCGGTCCCCTGCCCCTGCGCGGCTACGCGCTGTGCATCATCGCCGGGATCGTGGCGGCGATCTGGATCGGTGAGCGCCGCTGGGTGCTGCGTGGTGGCCTCAAGGGCGAGGTCTCCGACCTGGCGCTGTGGGCCGTGCCGTTCGGCGTGGTCGGCGGCCGGATCTACCACGTGATCACCGACCACGACCTCTACTTCGGCGCCGGCCGGCAGCCGATCGACGCCCTGTACATCTGGCGCGGGGGGCTGGGCATCTGGGGCGCCATCGCCCTCGGCGGCGTCGGCGTGTGGATCGGGGCCCGGCGCAAGGGGATCCGGGTACCGCCCGTGATCGACGCGATGGCCCCGGGCCTGCTGGTCGCACAGGCGATGGGCCGCTGGGGCAACTGGTTCAACCAGGAGCTGTTCGGCAAGCCGTCCACCGAGCCGTGGGCGTTGAAGATCGACGTCGCCAACCGCCCGCCCGGCTACGAGCAGTACGCCACCTTCCAGCCGACGTTCCTCTACGAGTCCATCTGGGACCTCGGCGCCTTCGGGTTCGTGCTCTGGGCCGACCGCCGCTGGAAGCTCGGCCACGGTCGGGTGATGGCGCTCTACGTGATGGCGTACACGGCCGGCCGCGGGTGGATCGAGACCCTGCGCATCGACAACGTGGAGTATCAGCACGTGCTCGGGCTGCGCCTCAACGTCTGGACCTCGATCGTGCTGTTCGTGCTGGCGGCGGTGTACTTCGTCGTCGCCGGCCGCCGGCACCCCGACCGTGAGACCGTGGTCTACACCGAGCGGCGGCTCGCCGCCGACCGGGCCGCGGCCGCCGACGTGTCCGAGCCGATCCTCACGCCCGACCCGGACGGCGAGGAGATGCGGGACGGCCCCACCGATCCGGGTCCCTGACCGGTCAGAGCCAGCCGGTCACCCGCTGGTTGCGGGGCTTGTGGTCGAGCTTCTCGGTGATGGTCGCCGGCTTCTCGGCGACCCGCTCGGCGAGGCTGTCGGCCTGGGAGCGCGTGCGCTGCAGGGGGTTCTCGATCACTTGTCGTACGTGATCCTGGATCTGCTCGACCAGCCGAGCGCCGAAGTCGGCCGTGCGCGAGGGCTGCTCGTCGGTCGGGGGCCACGGTGGCGGCGCGGCGGCAGGTGCCTCAGCCGGCGCCGGCGGCGCTTCGGCGACTGCCGGGGCAGCCTCCGGGCTCGCGGCGCCCTCGATGGCCAGCTCGAAGATCCGCTCCGGCTCGTCGATGTCCTTGAGCTGCCGCTCCCCGAGAGCGTGAACCGAGACCCCGTCCGGGAGGGTGCCTCCGACGAGGGCCCGCGTGGTCTCCGACAGGAGCACCTGGCCGCCGCGCCCCACCGTGCAGAGCCGTGCGGCGCGCACCACGTCGATGCCGAGGTAGCCCTCGCTGCCCATGGCGGGCTCGCCCGTGTGCAGGCCCATCCGGACCCGGACCGGCCGTTCCTCGGGCCATTCCTCCACCGCGTGGAGGCGCTGTGCCTCCACCGCTGCGGCGACCGCGTCGCGGGCTCGTGGGAACGCGAAGAAGAAGGCGTCGCCCTGGGTGTCGATCTCGACGCCTCCCAGGTCGTGGAAGCTGGTGCGCATCAGCCGTCGATGCGTGTCGAGCACGTCGCCGTAGCCGTCGCCGAGCGCCTTGAGCAACGACGTCGAGCCCTCGATGTCGCTGAAGAGGAACGTGACCGTTCCACTGGGGAGTCCCGACATGGCGGCCATTATGCCCACGGGCGTGGCCTCCAGGTCACCTCCGTCACCCGGGCAGCGCGCCCATCACTCCTCTCGGCCCTTGCCACGCCCGGTGAGCGCGCGCGCCGGTGAACCGACGATTCCGACAGCGCCTGTCCGCAGGGCAAGAAGGGACGGCCGGTACGGCGTACCGCTTGGTAGCCTGACCGCGCTTGGGCCAACGCCGTCCCCTGCCACCGCCTTGCCAGCCCGCCCCGGACACCGTGCGGGCACTGACGACGGGAGCACCGGTCGATGAGCGGACTTCACGCTGGCCCGCCCGCCCAGGGTCTCTACGACCCGCGCTTCGAGCACGACGCCTGCGGCGTGGCCTTCGTCGCCACCCTGACCGGGGAGGCCAGCCACGAGATCGTGGCCAAGGCGCTCACCGCCCTGCGCAACCTCGACCACCGCGGCGCGGCCGGCGCGGAGGCCAACTCCGGCGACGGCGCCGGCATCCTGCTCCAGGTCCCGCACGCGTTCCTGGCCGAGGTCGTCGACTTCGACCTCCCCGGTCCCGGCTCGTACGCCGTCGGCACGGCGTTCCTGGAGGGTGACGGCGACCGGGTGGCCAAGACCCGGCAGCGGGTCGAGGAGCTCGCCGACGAGGAGGGCCTGATCGTCCTCGGCTGGCGCGACCTGCCGGTCGACCCCGACCTGCTCGGGGCGACCGCGCGGGGCGTGATGCCGCTGTTCAGCCAGCTCTTCGTCGCGGCCGCCGGCCCCCGGCTGACCGGGATGGCGCTGGAGCGGATGGCGTTCTGCCTGCGCAAGCGGGCCGAGCGTGAGGCGGAGGTCTACTTCGGCTCCCTGAGCACCCGCACACTGCTCTACAAGGGCATGCTCACCACCGATCAGCTCGACCACTTCTTCCCCGACCTGACCGACGACCGGGTGACCTCCGCGCTGGCGGTGGTGCACTCCCGTTTCTCGACCAACACCTTCCCCAGCTGGCCGCTGGCCCACCCGTTCCGCTACATCGCCCACAACGGCGAGATCAACACCGTGATGGGCAACCGGAACTGGATGCGGGCCCGCGAGGCCCTGCTCGACTCCGACCTGATCCCCGGGGACCTCGACCGGCTGTTCCCGATCTGCACCCCGGGCGCCTCCGACTCGGCCAGCTTCGACGAGGTGCTCGAGCTCCTGCACATGGGCGGCCGCAGCCTGCCCCACGCCGTGCTGATGATGATCCCGGAGGCCTGGGAGAACCACCAGGAGATGGACGCCGAGCGCAAGGCGTTCTACGCCTTCCACTCCTCCCTGATGGAGCCGTGGGACGGCCCCGCGTGCGTGGTCTTCACCGACGGCTCGCAGATCGGCGCCGTCCTCGACCGCAACGGCCTGCGACCCAGCCGCTACTGGGTCACCGAGGACGGACTGGTGGTGCTCGCCTCCGAGGTCGGCGTGCTCGACCTCGACCCCGCGACCATCGTCCGCAAGGGCCGGCTCCAGCCGGGCCGGATGTTCCTGGTCGACACCGACGAGCACCGGATCGTCGAGGACGAGGAGATCAAGGGCGAGCTGGCCGCCGAGCACCCGTACGCCGAGTGGCTGCACGCCGGCCTGATCCACCTCGACGACATCCCCGAGCGCGAGCACATCGTGCACACCCACTCCTCGGTGACCCGCCGCCAGCAGGTGTTCGGCTACACCCAGGAGGAGCTCCGGGTCCTGCTCACCCCGATGGCCAACTCCGGGGTCGAGGCGCTCGGCTCGATGGGCACCGACACCCCGATCGCGGCTCTCAGTGACAAGCCACGGCTGCTGTTCGACTACTTCGCGCAGATGTTCGCCCAGGTCACCAACCCGCCCCTCGACGCGATCCGCGAGGAGCTGGTGACCTCCCTGGGCGGCACCATCGGTCCCGAGGCCAACCTGCTCGACCCGACGCCCGCCGCCTGCCGGCAGATCGTGCTCCCGTTCCCGGTCTTCGACAACGACGACCTCGCCAAGATCCGGCACATCAACCGCGACGGTGACATGCCCGGCTTCATCACCCACGTCAGCCGCGGGCTCTACGAGGTCGAGGGCGGCGGTCCCGCAATGGCCCGCCGGCTCGACGAGATCTGCGCGGAGGTGTCCGCGGCGATCGCCGACGGCGCCCGGGTGATCGTGCTCTCCGACCGGCACTGCACCGCCGAGCTGGCGCCGATCCCGTCGCTGCTCCTCACCGGAGCCGTCCACCACCACCTCGTCCGGGAGAAGACCCGCACCCAGGTCGGGCTGGTGATCGAGGCCGGCGACGTCCGCGAGGTGCACCACGTCGCGCTCCTGATCGGGTACGGCGCCGCGGCGGTCAACCCCTACCTCGCCATGGAGTCGGTCGAGGACCTCGCCCGCGACGGCTACTACGTCACCGTCGAGCCCGAGGCCGCGGTCAAGAACCTGATCAAGGGCCTGGGCAAGGGCGTGCTCAAGGTGATGTCCAAGATGGGCATCTCGACGGTCGCCTCCTACACCGGCGCCCAGACGTTCGAGGCGGTGGGCCTGTCCCAGGAGCTGGTCGACAAGTACTTCACCGGCACCACCTCCAAGCTGGGCGGGATCGAGCTGGACACCCTGGCCGAGGAGGTCGCCCGGCGCCACGGCACGGCGTACCCCCGCGGCGGGATCAGCCCCGCCCACCGCGAGCTCGCGGTCGGCGGTGAGTACCAGTGGCGGCGCGACGGCGAGCCGCACCTGTTCGACCCCGAGACCGTGTTCCGGCTGCAGCACGCGACCCGCACCGGGCGCTACGACGTGTTCAAGCAGTACACCTCCCGCGTCGACGAGCAGTCGGAGCGGCTGATGACCCTGCGCGGGCTGTTCCGGTTCAAGCAGGCCGCAGACACCGGGCGGCCGCCGGTGCCGCTCGAGGAGGTGGAGCCGGTCTCGTCGATCGTGAAGCGGTTCTCCACGGGCGCGATGTCCTACGGCTCGATCAGCCGCGAGGCCCACGAGACGCTCGCGGTCGCGATGAACCGGATCGGGGCGAAGTCCAACACCGGCGAGGGCGGCGAGGACACCGACCGCCTGCACGACCCCGAACGCCGCAGCTCGATCAAGCAGGTGGCGTCGGGTCGCTTCGGGGTCACCAGTGACTACCTGACCAACGCCGACGACCTCCAGATCAAGATGGCCCAGGGCGCCAAGCCCGGTGAAGGCGGCCAGCTCCCGGGCAACAAGGTCTACCCGTGGGTCGCCAAGACCCGGCACTCGACGCCGGGGGTGGGGTTGATCAGCCCGCCACCCCACCACGACATCTACTCCATCGAGGATCTCGCCCAGCTGATCCACGACCTCAAGAACGCGAACCCGCAGGCCCGGGTGCACGTGAAGCTGGTCGCCGAGGTCGGGGTCGGCACGGTCGCAGCCGGGGTCTCGAAGGCCCACGCCGACGTGGTGCTGATCTCCGGGCACGACGGCGGGACCGGCGCGGCGCCGATGACCTCGCTCAAGCACGCCGGCGGCCCGTGGGAGCTCGGCCTGGCCGAGACCCAGCAGACGCTGCTGGTCAACGGGCTGCGCGACCGGATCGTCGTACAGACCGACGGCCAGCTCAAGACCGGGCGCGACGTGGTGGTCGCGGCGCTGCTCGGTGCCGAGGAGTTCGGCTTCGCGACCGCCCCGCTGGTGGTCAGCGGCTGCATCATGATGCGGGTCTGCCACCTCGACACCTGCCCGGTCGGGGTGGCGACGCAGAACCCGGTGCTGCGGCAGCGGTTCAGCGGGAAGCCGGAGTTCGTGGTCACGTTCTTCGAGTACATCGCCGAGGAGGTGCGCGAGCTGCTCGCCGAGCTGGGCTTCCGCACCCTGGACGAGGCGATCGGCCAGGTGTCGACCCTCGACGTCGACCGCGCCGTGGACCACTGGAAGGCGTCCGGGCTCGACCTGGCACCGATCCTCCACGTCGCCGAGGTCGGCGAGCAGTTCGCCGGGCAGGCGCTGCGCCAGGTCCACACCCAGGACCACGGGCTGGCCAAGGCCCTCGACAACCAGCTGATCGCCCTCGCGGAGCCGGCGCTCGAACGCGAGGAGCCGGTCCGGGCACAGCTCGCCGTCCGCAACGTCAACCGCACGGTCGGCACCATGCTCGGTCACCGCGTCACCCAGCGGTACGGCGCGGACGGGCTGCCCGACGGCACCATCGACCTCACCTTCCTCGGCTCGGCCGGCCAGTCGTTCGGCGCGTTCCTGCCGCGTGGCATCACCCTGCGCCTCGAGGGTGACGCGAACGACTACGTCGGCAAGGGCCTGTCCGGTGGCCGCGTGGTGATCCGCCCGGACCGCGCTGCCCGCTTCGTGGCTCAGGAGCAGATCATCGCCGGCAACGTGATCGGGTACGGCGCGACGTCCGGCGAGATCTTCGTGCGCGGCGGGGTGGGGGAGCGCTTCTGCGTGCGCAACTCCGGTGCCACCGCCGTGGTCGAGGGTGTGGGCGACCATGCCTGTGAGTACATGACCGGAGGCCGGGTGGTCGTGCTCGGCAAGACCGGCCGCAACCTGGCCGCCGGGATGAGCGGTGGTACGGCGTACGTGCTCGACCTCAAGGAGCAGCGGGTCAACCGCGAGCTGGTCGAGCTGGGGCCGGTGCCCGAGGGGGTGGCCGGCGACCTGCGCGAGCTGGTCCGGCGTCACCACGAGGAGACCGGCTCGGAGGTCGCGGAGGCGCTGCTGGCCGACTGGGCCGCCGCGCTGCCGCGCTTCACCGAGGTGATGCCGCGCGACTACCGCCGGGTGCTCGAGGCCCGGGCCGACGCGCTGCGGAACGGGCTGGACGACGACGAGGCCGACAAGCGCGTCATGGAGGTGCTGCATGGCTGACCCCCGCGGGTTCCTGAAGTACGGCCGCGAGGTCGCCGCCCGTCGCCCCGTCGAGGAGCGGATCCACGACTGGCACGAGGTCTATCCCGGCGGTCCGGGCCGGGCCCTGCTGCCGATCATCTCGACGCAGGCGTCACGCTGCATGGACTGCGGCATCCCCTTCTGCCACCAGGGCTGCCCGCTGGGCAACCTGATCCCGGAGTGGAACGACCTGGTCTGGCGCGACGACTGGGACGGCGCCATGGACCGCCTGCACGCCACCAACAACTTCCCCGAGTTCACCGGCCGGCTGTGCCCCGCGCCCTGCGAGACGGCCTGCGTGCTCGGCATCAACCAGGACCCCGTCACGATCAAGAACGTCGAGGTCGCGATCATCGACCGCGCCTGGTCGTCGGGCTACGTGCGACCTCAGCCACCCGAGTGGCTCTCGGGGCGCACCGTGGCGGTGATCGGGTCCGGCCCGGCCGGCCTCGCGGCGGCCCAGCAGCTGACCCGCGCCGGCCACACGGTGGCGGTCTACGAGCGTGCGGACAAGATCGGCGGGCTGCTGCGCTACGGCATCCCCGAGTTCAAGATGGAGAAGCAGGTGCTCGACCGACGCCTCGACCAGATGCGGCGCGAGGGCACGGTCTTCCGGGCCGGGGTGGACGTGGGTGCCGAGCTGACCGGCGAACGGTTGCGGGAGCGCTACGACGCGGTCGTCCTCGCGGTGGGCTCGACCGTCGGCCGCGACCTGCCGGTGCCCGGTCGCGAGCTCGCGGGCATCCACCAGGCGATGGAGTTCCTGCCGCAGTCCAACCGCGCCTCGCTCGGCGACGAGGTGCCCGACCAGATCACCGCCACCGGCAAGGACGTCGTGATCATCGGCGGCGGCGACACCGGGGCGGACTGCCTCGGTACGGCGATCCGGCAGCAGGCCGCCTCGGTGACCCAGCTCGAGATCCTGGCCCAGCCGCCCGAGGCCCGGCCGGCCGGACAGCCGTGGCCGACCTACCCGATGACCTTCCGGGTCTCGTCGGCGCACGAGGAGGCGGGGGAGCGGGTGTACGCCGTGTCCACCCAGGAGTTCCTCGGCGACGCGGAGGGCCGGGTCCGGGCCCTGCAGCTGGTGGACGTCGACGCGTCGTTCCAGCCGGTCGCGGGCACCGAGCGCGAGATCCCTGCCGGGCTGGTCCTGCTGGCGATGGGCTTCACCGGCCCCGAGCGGGGCGGGCTGCTCGAGCAGCTCGGGGTCGAGCTGGACGAGCGCGGGAACGTCGCCCGCGACGCGTGGTACGCCTCCAGCGTGGACGGCGTGTTCGTGGCCGGCGACGCCGGGCGCGGGCAGTCGCTGATCGTGTGGGCGATCGCCGAGGGCCGGGCTGCGGCGGCTGCGGTCGACGAGTACCTCACCGGCGAGACCAGCCTGCCGCGGCCGATCCCGCCGACGGCCCGGCCCCTCGTGGTCTGACCCGCGCGTGCCCCGAGGCGTCCGGAAGGGGAGGGCCGGGCGGGTCGTTCAGGCAACGGTCAGGTGCTCCCGATAGCGTGGCCGCAGGCCCGTCCGAGAGCCTCGAGGAGATTGTCGCGTGTCGTGGAAGCAGGCTGCCCGCCCGGCCGCCGCATTCCTGGCCGTCGGCGTCGTCCTGCTGACCCTGTGGGGGCTGCAGCGCGGCTCGTCGGGCGGACCGACGCCGGGGGCCGGCCCGCCCACGTCACCGCACTCGTCGTCGTCCTCCTCGCCCGACACGTCCACGGCCACGGGCTCGGCGAACAAGGCGTACGTCGCCCCTCCGTTCCGCAACCCGCTCCCCGGGATGCCACCGGTGGTCGGCAACGACGTCTACTCCCAGACCCGGGCCGGGATGCTGTCCCCACAGGTCCGCCACGACCCGGAGCTGCTCTACGTGCCCGACTCCGACGGCTCCACGGTCACCGTGATCAGCCAGCGGACCCACCAGATCGTCCGGGTGATCCCGGTCGGCTACCTCAGCCAGCACGTCGTGCCGTCGTACGACCTGAAGACGCTCTACACCAACTCCAGCGTCGCCAACCAGCTGATCGAGATCAACCCCCGCACCGGCCTGCGCGGCCGGGCGATCTCGATGCCGCGCCCCTACAACCTCTACTTCACGCCGGACGGCAAGACCGCGGTGGTGATGATCGAGGAGTACGACACGATCCGGTTCGCCGACCCGCACACGTGGAAGACCATCGACGACCTCAAGGAGCCGGGCTGTCTGGGCCCCAACCATGCCGACTTCTCCGGCAACGGCCGCTTCTTCGTGGTGACTTGCGAGTTCTCCGGTGAGCTGCTCAAGATCGGCACCCTGAGCCACCAGGTCGAGGGCGTGATCCACTTCGACCCGCAGCCGACCGCTCCGCACGCGGACCCGATGACGATGGGCAAGAGCGTCCCGCAGGACGTCCGGATCTCGCCCGACGGCACGACGTTCTACGTCGCGGACATGGGCACCAACGAGCTGCGCCTGATCGACGCGAAGACCTTCAAGCAGGTCGGGGTGATCGGGATGCCGCGGATGCCGCACGGCATCTACCCGAGCCGCGACGGCACCCGGCTCTACGTCTCCGACCGGGGCGCCGGCGAGGTCAGCGTGCTGGACCCGGCGTCGAACAAGATCGTGGACACCTGGGTGATCCCGGGCGGCGGCAGCCCCGACATGGGTGGGGTCTCGGCCGACGGGAGGACCCTGTGGCTCTCCGGCCGCAACGACGGCGTCGTCTACGGCTTCGACACCGCCACCGGGCACCTGATCGCGAAGATCCCGGTCGGCGGCAGCCCGCACGGCATCGCGGTCTGGCCCCAGCCCGGCCGCTACTCGCTGGGCCACACCGGGAACATGCGGTGAGAGGGCGCCTGCTGCCGCTGCTCCTGGTCGTGCCCGCGCTCGCCGCCTGTGGCGGCGGGTCGTCGACGCCGGGTGCGGCCGGCTCGGGTGTCGTCGGCACCTCGTCACCCACGAGCGCACCGACCGGTGCCGGGACCGCCACGGTGAGCCCGCAGGCGTTCGTGCCGCACGTCGCCAGGGTGTCGGCCGCCCACTGGACGCTGCCGACCGCCAGCGGCCGTCAGGCGGTGGTTCCGGTCGGGAACGGCACGGTGGTGCTGGCCGGTGGCCTGGTCGCCGGTGACCAGTCCACCGACGAGGCGCTGCGGATCGAGCTGGCCACCGGCCGGATCACCCGACTCCAGTCCCTCGCGGTGCCGGTCCACGACGTCGCCGGCGGCCTGGTCGGGGGAGTGCCGGCCGTCGTCGGCGGTGGCAACGCCACCGAGCAGGACGTCGTCCAGGTGCTCACCGACAGCGCCTGGCACGTGACCGGACACCTGCCGACGACCCGCTCCGACCTGAGCGTGGTGCAGCGAGGCACCCAGGCGTTCGTGATCGGGGGGTACGACGGCGCCAGCGTGCCGACCACGATCCTCTCCCTGGCGGCGGACGGGTCGACCACGCCCGCGGGCCACCTGGTCCGAGGCGTGCGCTACGCCGCCACCGCCCGGATCGGCAACACGGCGTACGTCTTCGGCGGGGAGGTCCTCGGTGCCGAGCTGGACGGCGTGCAGGCCGTGGACCTCGGCACCGGACGCACCCGCGTGGTGGCCCGGCTGCCGGTGCCCCTCGGGCACGCCATGGCCGCCGCCGTCGGCAGCCGGATCCTGCTCGTGGGCGGCCGGGTCAGCCCCGACCAGCAGACGGCAGCGATGTGGTGGTTCGACCCGGCGACCGGGCGGTTCACCCGGGCCGGCGCCCTGCCTCGTCCCCTCAGTGACGCGGCGGTCGCGGTCTCCGGTCACCGGGTCTGGCTGCTCGGCGGTGAGGATCCGTCGGTCACCTCCGGGGTCCTGACAATCTCGGTGCGCTGATCGTTCCTTGGATCGATCCAACAGCGGGTAGGTTGGATCTCGTGCGTAGAGCCAAGATCGTGTGCACCCTCGGTCCCGCGGTCGACACCCCCGAGATGATCCGCAAGCTCGTCGAGTCCGGCATGGACGTCGCCCGGCTGAACATGAGCCACGGCAGCCACGAGGAGCACCGGCGCCGCTACGACATGGTCCGCCAGGCCTCCGACGACACCGGGCACGGCGTCGGCATCATCGCCGACCTCCAGGGCCCGAAGATCCGGTTGGGCACCTTCAAGGACGGCAAGGTCAAGCTGGCCAAGGGCGCGACCTTCGTGATCACCACGCGCGACGTGGAGGGTGACGCCAGCATCTGCGGCACGACGTACGACGGGCTGCCGGGCGACGTGAGCCCGGGCGACCCGATCCTGGTCGACGACGGGAAGCTCCGGCTGCGCGTGGTCGGCGTGGACGGTGAGGACGTCACCACCGAGGTCGAGGTGGCCGGCAAGGTCAGCGACCACAAGGGCCTCAACCTGCCGGGGGTGGCGGTGAGCGTGCCCGCCCTGTCGGAGAAGGACAAGGAGGACCTGCGCTGGGCGCTGCGGACCTCGGTCGACTTCATCGCGTTGTCCTTCGTGCGCTCGGGCAGCGACGCCGACGACGTCCGCGCGATCATGCGCGAAGAAGGCGTGATGCTGCCGATCATCGCCAAGATCGAGAAGCCGCAGGCGATCGACAACCTCGACGAGGTGGTCAAGGCGTTCGACGCGTTCATGGTGGCTCGGGGCGACCTCGGGGTCGAGTGCCCGCTGGAGGACGTGCCGTTCCTCCAGAAGCGGGTGATCGACAAGGCTCGCCGCAACGCCAAGCCGGTGATCGTGGCGACGCAGATGCTGGAGTCCATGATCAGCAACCCCCGCCCGACCCGCGCGGAGGCCTCCGACGTCGCCAACGCGGTCCTCGACGGTGCGGACGCGGTGATGCTCTCGGGCGAGACCAGCGTCGGGGAGTTCCCGATCGAGACCGTCGAGACCATGGCCCGGATCGTCGCCTCCACCGAGGACCACGCCCTGGCCAGCATGGCCGCCATCGACTGGCAGCCCCGCACCCGCGGCGGCGTGATCGCCAAGGCCGCGGCCGAGGTGGCCGACCGGGTCGGCGCGAAGTACCTCGTCGCCTTCACCCAGTCCGGCGACTCGGCCCGTCGCCTCTCGCGCTATCGCGGGCGGGTGCCGGTGCTCGCCTTCACCCCGGTGGCCAAGGTGCGCTCGCAGCTGTCGATGAGCTGGGGCATCGAGACCTTCCTGGCCGGCGACGTCGAGCACACCGACGAGATGGTGCGCCAGGTCGACGAGGCGCTGCTGGAGATCGGCCGGGTCTCCGAGGGCGACCAGGTCGTGATCATCGCCGGCTCGCCGCCGGGCATCCCCGGCTCGACCAACGCGATGCGGATCCACCGGATGGGCGATGCCCTGCACGAGGTCACCCCGGCCTACCGCCGGATCACCTGAGCTCAGGCCTTCGGGCCGATCAGCTCGTCCAGACGGCGTACGTCGTCACGTCGGGAGACCGCGACGCACACCGGCCGTGGTCGGCGCCACCGGATCTCGCACAGGTCGAGAGCCCACGTGCAGAGCCCGAGGATGTCGGCGGAGTGGTTCACGAACTCCCAGCGCGGGTAGTCGTAGCGACGGGGCTGCCCCTGGACCGTGCGCCTGGCCCAGTTGGCCGTCCGGCTGCCGTCGGAGTGGAAGAGCCCCCGCAGGAAGTCTCCCGGGTGCGCCGCCACGACCTGTCGCTGCCAGGGCTCGAGGACGATCGGGCGCTCGTGCTTGCGCCCGGGACCGTGCTGGGGGAACAGGCACGGCCAGTGCTTCCAGTGGGACTGGACGACCACGGTGCCGGGTGCGGTCACGTGGAAGACCTTGGACCCAGGTCGCACGAGGGTGATCAGGTGGGTGACGTCGTCGACGACGCGCGGGTAAGACGCGTCGCAGGACACCCGAAAGACGACGTAGCGCGCCGCCGCCGAGAGGCATCCGTCTCCGAGATAGAAGCCCAGGAGGGCAGCGTAGGCGGACCCGTCGACCGCGCAGCCAGAGCAGCCGGGGCAGTCGTCGTCCTCCGCCCGGCCCTGCGGATCACGGGTCCAGGCGCGTAGCGTCGAGCGCGCGACACCGAGACGACGACTGACCTCCGCGGCGGTCTCGCCTGCCGCGAGGGCCGCCAGCGCGGCCTCTCTGGCCCGGCGCGTGTACATGCCACCACTGTGGCTCTGGGTGCCGACATCCCTCGTGCCCCGGGTGGGATTCGAACCCACACTCGATGGTGTTTGAGACCATTTCCTCTGCCGTTGGGATACCGGGGCAACGGTCGGCAAACCTACCGGATGACGCTCCTACGTCAGGTGTTGATCTCCTCGCCGAGGTACGCCGCGCGGATCCGATCGTCGGAGAGGAGGTCCTGGCCGGACCCGGACAGCACGATCTCACCGGTCTCGAGGACGTAGCCGCGGCTGGCCAGACCGAGCGCCTGGGCGGCGTTCTGCTCCACGATCAGCACGGTCACGCCCTCCTTGTTGATCTCTCGCACGATGTCGAAGATCTGGCGCACGATCAGCGGAGCCAGCCCCATGGACGGCTCGTCGAGCAGCAGCAGCCGCGGCTTGCCCATCAGGGCCCGGCCGATCGCGAGCATCTGCTGCTCGCCTCCGGAGAGTGTCCCGGCGTACTGCGCGATCCGCTCCTTGAGCCGCGGGAACAGCTCGTAGACGCGGGCCAGCATCTCCGGGTCGGCCCGCTTGAAGCGGAAGGCGCCCATGTCGAGGTTCTCCGCCACCGTCATCCGCGGGAAGACCCGCCGGCCCTCGGGCACGTGGCAGATGCCGCGGTGGATCAGCTCGTGCGCCGGGAGGCCGTCGATCCGGTCGCCGTCGAAGCGGATCTCGCCCAGGCTCGGCCGCATCATCCCCGACACGGTCTTCTGGGTGGTGGTCTTGCCGGCGCCGTTGGCACCCAGGAGGGCCACGACCTCGCCCTCGTCGACCTCGAAGGAGACACCCTTCAGGGCCCGGATCGCGCCGTAGCGCACCTCGATGTCGTCGACCTCGAGCAGGCTCACGAGGCACCTCCGGGCTCGTCGGTCGCTGCGGGCAGCTCGTCGTCGTCCGCGGTGCCGAGGTAGGCCGCGACGACGGCGGGGTCCTTCTGGATCTGCTCGGGCGAGCCCTCGGCGATCTTGATCCCGAAGTTCAGCACGACCAGCCGGTGGGCCACCGACATCACCAGCTTCATGTCGTGCTCGATCAGCAGCACGGAGATCCCGTCGACCTCGTTGATCTTGCGGATCAGGTCGGCCAGCTCGCGCTTCTCGACCGGGTTGGTGCCGGCCGCCGGCTCGTCGAGGAGGATCACGCCGGGGTCGGTCCCGAGCGCCCGGGCGATCTCGAGACGGCGCTGCTCGCCGTACGCCAAGGAGCCGGCCAGCTCGTTGGCACGGTGCGCGAGCCCGACGAAGCGGAGCAGCTCGACGGCGCGGACAGTTGACTCGCGCTCCTCGCGGCGCTGGCGGGGGAGGCCGAGCATGGCGGCGACGGGACCGGACTTCATCCGGGTCTCCACGCCCACCTTGACGTTCTCCAGCGCGGTCAGGGCCGGGAAGAGCCGGATGTTCTGGAAGGTCCGGGCCACGCCGAGGTGGTTGATCACATGGGTCTTCAGGCTGCGGGTCTTCTTCGTGATCAGCCCCGACTCGTAGATCACCGAGGTCGGCTGGTCACCGACCCGTGCGGCCACGGTGATCGAGCCCTTCTGCGGGGTGTAGACCCCGGTCAGGGAGTTGAACAGCGAGGTCTTGCCGGCGCCGTTGGGGCCGATGATCGCCAGGATCTCGCCGCGGTGCATCTGCAGGCTGAGCTCGGAGAGCGAGGTGACCCCGCCGAAGGTGAGCGTGATGTCCCGGACGTCGTACACGACGTCGGTGGGTGGCGCCTTCGCGGCGTCCGGTGCGGTGGTCGTCATCGCGTCACATCCCCTCCCCGGCCGGCACGGCTCTGGTCTCGCTGGTGCTCACGCCTTCGAGGCCGTGCAGCTCTGCGGCCCGACGTCGGGCCGGGATCAGGCCCTGGGGCCGGAAGATCATCATCAGCAGGATGACCGCGCCGATCCACATCTGGCGGTCCTCGGCCGGCACCTGGTCCTTGAGGAACTCCGGCATCCAGGTGAGCACGGCCGCGCCGGCGATCGCACCCGGCAGCGACCCCATCCCGCCGAAGACGACATAGGCGACCACGAGGATGGAGTTGTTGAGCAGGAAGTTGTCGGGGTTGATGAAGCCGATCTGGCTGGCGAAGAACACCCCGGCCAGGCCGGAGGTCGAGGCGCCGATCGCGAAGGCCAGCAGCTTGACCCGCGTGGTGTTGACGCCGGACGCCTGGGCGGCCACCTCGTCCTCGCGGATCGCGGCCCAGGCCCGGCCGAGCCGGGAGTTCTCCAGCCGCCGGAACAGCAGCACCACGACGGTGATGAACACCAGCAGGAGGTACCAGTACTGGAGCGGGTCCTGGCCCCAGTGCAGGTTGATCGGGCCGATGTGGATCACCGGGTTGGGGATGCCGAACGCTCCCTGAGGGCCGTTGGTGATCGGCTTGGCGTTGTTGGCGATGATCCGGATGATCTCACCGAAGCCCAGCGTGACGATCGCGAGGTAGTCGCCGCGCAGGCGCAGGGTCGGCGCCCCCAGGGCCAGCCCCGCGAGCAGACAGATGGTGACCGCGAAGGGGATCGCCAGCAGCGGCGAGAGGATCAGCCAGTCGGGCGGCCGGATCGGCAGGGTGCCGGTCAGGAAGGCCGTGGTGTAGGAGCCGATCGCGTAGAAGGCGATGAACCCCAGGTCGAGCAGCCCGGCCCAGCCGACCACCACGTTGAGGCCCACGGCGAGCAGCACGTAGGTGCCGATCTCGGTGACCAGCACGGTCTGCCAGAACGACGTCGCCGTGGGCGGGTAGAACAGCGCGAAGGCCAGGACCACCACGATGATCGCCTGGGTCACCGCGGCCGACCGGACCGCCGTACCGTCGCTGGACGCGGCGCGGGCCGAGCCCGCCTCGGGCCGGCCGGTGATCCCGCGGGCCACCATGGCCCCGGCGCCGGTCAGCATGCTGAAGACACCGCACATCAACCAGGCCCCGACCCCGAGGTTCTGCCAGGCGGCGGTGGCGCCGTCGAAGCCGAGGCCGGCAGCGACGCCACTGGCGTCGTGCATGGCGCTCAGGGTGATCATCAAGGAGACCGCGCCGATCGCCGTGGCCGCCCAGCCGATCCGGGAGTCGCGCAGCCAGCAGGCCGCCGCGGAGGCGACCAGGCTGGCCACGAAGAGCAGCCAGACCAGCCAGCCGAAGTAGGCGGTGGTCAGGGAGCTCACCGGCTCGCCGGTGAACAGCTTCGACATCTCGCTCAGGCCGGCGTCGCGGTTGACGGGTGAGAACCAGGTCGCGACGAAGATCGAGATGACGCCGCAGATCGCACCGAGGACGACCAGGGGCATGCCCACCCGCCAACCGAACACCCGCTCCAGGAAGCCGGCGGTGTCGGCCTTGTCGGTCTCCGACCGTACGGCGGTGATGGCGGCACCCGCGACGGCGAGGTAGCCCATCAGCCCGACGAAGGCGCCGGTTGAGTGGTCGGGGGAGCCCAGGAAGGTGTTGACCTCGCTGTGGGCCGCCAGGCCCCAGACACCGGCCACGACCGAGACGGCCGCGCCCGACCAGCCGAAGACTGCGCGACGGGTGATCAGCGCGGCACCGGTCAGGACGACGGCGAGCACCAGGACCAGCCAGTACATCGCCGGGACCGCGGAACCGTAGAAGAGGCGGGTGAGGCTGCTCAGCCCGCTGGTCTCGCGGGCGAGCGGCGCCAGGGTGCCGAGCTTGCCCTCGGTCAGGCTGGAGTTGTCGCTCCAGTTCAGCAGGTCGTACGACGCCACCACCGAGGCGACACCGGCCACGAAGGGGCGGACGCCGGGACGCAGGATGTAGGGGACGATCCGCGACCAGAAGAGGTTGGCGACGAAGACGGCCACCCCGATCAGCAGGAACACGAAGATGCGGGGGTCGAAGACCGCGGTCCGGAACGCGTAGCCGAAGTCGCTCTGGTTGCCCTCCTGCGGGCCGACCATGCACGCGAGGACGACTCCCAGGGCCAGGCAGGCGGCCAGGCGCTTGGCGTGCTCGAGGGTGAGGAGATTCATGCCGACCGTCCCAACCGCTCACCGAGGAGGCCGGTGGGCTTGAACATCAGGACCAGGACGAGGACCACGAAGGCCACGGCGTCGGTCCACTGGATGCCGATCCAGGCGTGGGTGGCGCCCCAGGGCGCGGTCGGCACGAGGGCCTCGATCATGCCGAGTGTCAGCCCGCCCAGCATGGCCCCGCGGATGTTGCCGATCCCGCCGAGCACCGCCGCCGCGAACGCCTTGACCCCGGGGATGAAGCCCATGGTGTTGGACACCGTGAACGCGGTCCCGAACAGGAACCCGGCGGCACCGCCCAGTGCCCCGCCGATGATGAACGTCCGGGCGATGGTCTTGTCGATGTCGATGCCCATGAGTGCCGCCGTCGGCGCGTCCTCGGCGACACCGCGGATGCTGCGTCCCAGCTTGGTCTTCGAGACCAGGCGGTCCAGGAACACCATCATCACTAGGGCGGAGACGATCGGGACCAGCTGCGGGATCGTCACGTAGACCCCGCCCACGTGGAGGATGTGCCGGTTGGGGTCGAAGTACTGGGGGAAGTTGTTGTTGTTGAGCCGGTTGAACATCTTGCCCGCGAACTCGCTGAGGAAGAACGACATGCCGATCGCGCTGATCAGGAAGGCGAGCTTGGGGGCTCCCCGTTTTCGCAGAGGCCGGTAGGCCACGCGTTCGAGGGACCAGGCGACGATGGCACCGACGACGGCGCCGGACAGCAGCCCGAGCAGCAGGACGCCGATGACGCCGTACCACGGCAGCGCGTGGGTGCCGCGGCCGACGACGGTGTTGATGATGATCAGGCTGCCGAAGGCGCCCGACATGAAGACCTCGCTGTGCGCGAAGTTGATCAGCTGGAGCACGCCGTAGACCAGCGTGTAGCCGAGAGCGATGAGCGCATACATCGAGCCGCGGGAGATCCCCGCGACCAGGAAGTTCAAGAAGTCGGTCATGCAGGTGTCCTCACCCTCGGCGCCTGGTCACGCATCCTGCCACCGACCCACGACGAGGGGCGCTGCAACCGCAGGCTGCAGGCCCCTCGCCGATGGTCAGGTCGTCGTGCCGGTGGTCACTTCGCCTTCGTGATGTCGCCGAGACCGACGATCTTCTGGTTCTTGTCCTGGAACAGGTTGACCGTGCCCTCGCCGACCGGGAGGTCACCGTCCGGACCGAAGGTGATGTGTCCGGTGATGCCCTGGTAGTCGGTCTTGTTCACCGCGTCGTTCACCGCGGCCCGGGTGACCGTTCCAGCCGCCGCCGCTGCCTTGATCGCGGCGAGCAGGATGTTGGTGGCGTCGTAGGCCTCCGAGGAGTAGGTGCCCGGCTCGGTCTTGAACGCCGCCTTGTAGTCGGCCGTGAACTGCTTGGCCGTGGGCGCCACCGAGGCGTCCTGGCAGCCGCAGCTGAAGTACCAGCCGACACCGGCCGCGCCGGCGCCCGTCTCGAAGACGGAGTCCTTCACGCCGTTGCCGGCCATCGCGATGCCCTTGTAGCCGGCCGCAGCCAGCGCCTTGGCGAACAGCGCGCCCTGGGCGTCGTAGCCGCCGTAGAACATCGCCTGGGCGCCGGAGTTCACGATCGTCTGCGAGATCGGGCCGTAGTCGGTGGTCTTGGCGTCCACGCCCTGGGTGATGACCGTGACGCCCTTCTTCTTCAGCTCCTTGGCGACCGCACCCGCGACCCCGGCGCCGTAGGCGCTGAGGTCGTTGACCACGAAGACCTTCTGGGCGTGCTTGGCCAGGAAGTCGGCCGCGGCCGGGCCCTCGGCGTAGTCGTTGGGGAAGATCCGGTGCCAGGTCGGGAAGCCGTGGGTCTGGATCGTGCCGTCCGAGGCGGACGGGTTGACGATCGTGATCCCGGCGCTGCCGTAGTTCTTGGCGACCGCGAGGGTCGCGCCGGAGAACGACGGCCCGATCACGCCCATCACGTTGCTGTTCTGGATGATCTTCGAGGCCGCGGCGGGTGCCAGGGCCGGGTTCCCCTGGTCGTCGGACTTCACGAGCTTGACGGTGAACCCGAGGTCGCCCGAGGCGTTCGCCTGGTCGACGGCGAGCTGGACGCCGTTCACCTCGTTGATGCCGAGCTGTGCGTTGCTTCCCGAGAGGGGGCCCTCGAAGCCGATGGTGTAGGTGCCGCCGCTGGCCCCGCCCGTGGGCGAGGATCCCGACGTGAGGCCGCCTCCGCCAGCGGTGCTGGAGTTCGAGCTGCCGCAGCCAGCCAGTGCCAGGGCGCCGATCAGGCTCAGTGCCCCGATGTGTGCGATGGACCGAGTCCGCATGTCTCCTCGTTCTCTCCTTGGCGCAATGCAAACCAAAGTTGCTGACGATGCCCGCGTGGCATCGACGTGGTGGGCACGATCCCTTCACCCGCGCCGTTAGTCAAGGACGACGCGGTCCGGCTCAGCAATTGGGACGCAACTGTCACCCGTCCATCTGGGCCAGGGGTAGCGCTGGGAGGGCGCTCCGCGCCGCTAGCCTTGCGCCGTGACGGATGCAGAGGCGCTGCCGGGGGCGGCCGGCCGGACCCCTCGTGCCCGGGTGGTGATCGCCGAGGACGAGGCGCTGATCCGGATGGACCTCGCCGAGATGCTCGCCGAGGAGGGGTACGACGTCGTCGGCCAGGCCGCGGACGGCGCGCGAGCGGTCGAGCTGGCCGAGGAGCACCGGCCCGACCTCGTGATCCTGGACGTGAAGATGCCGGTGCTCGACGGCATCTCGGCGGCCGAGCGGATCGCCCGTGCCCGGATCGCGCCGGTGGTGATCCTGACCGCCTTCTCGCAGCGGGAGCTCGTGGAGCGCGCCCGCGACGCCGGGGCGATGGCCTACCTGACCAAGCCGTTCACCCGCTCCGACCTCGTGCCGGCGATCGAGATCGCGGTCAGCCGGTTCTCCGAGCTGCACGCCCTGGAGGCGGAGCTCGCCGACCTCGGCGACCAGCTGGCGGCTCGCAAGGCCGTGGACCGGGCCAAGGGGATCCTCCAGAAGGAGCTCGCGCTGAGCGAGCCGGAGGCCTTCCGCTGGATCCAGAAGACGGCGATGGACCTCCGCCGCTCGATGCGCGAGGTGGCCGAGGGCGTCGTCGAGCACGGCGTGGGCGGTGCCTGACCGGGTGTGACCAGGCCCCGCCCCACGTCGTACGACGTCAGGCGAGCCGGTCGAGCCGGTCCAGGTCGGCGTCGGAGAGCTCGAGCGACGACGCGCCGAGGTTCTCCCTCAGGTGGTCGACCGACTTGGTGCCCGGGATCGGCAGCACGACCGGAGAGATGTGCAGCAGCCAGGCCAGCGCCACCTGCGAGGGCGTCGCGTCCAGCTCACGGGCGATCTCGGCCACCGGGCTGTCGGGCGCGGCCAGGTCACCGGTCGCGATCGGGAACCACGGGATGAACGCGATGCCCTCACGGGTCGCGTAGTCGAGCACGTCCTGCGACTGGCGGTTGGTCAGGTTGTAGAGGTTCTGCACGCTGGCGATCTCGGTGACCGCGCGCGCCTGCTCGAGCTGGGCGACCGACACCTCGGACATGCCGATGTGGCGGACCTTGCCCTGGGCCTTCAGCTCGGCGAACGCGCCGACCTGGTCCTCGAGGGGCACCTCGGGGTCGACCCGGTGCAGCTGGATGAGGTCGATCCGCTCGACGTCGAGGTTGCGCAGGCTCAGCTCCACCTGCTGCTTGAGGTACGCCGGGCGGCCGACCGGAATCCACTCGCCGGGACCGGTGCGGGTGTTGCCCGCCTTCGTGCCGATCACCAGACCGGCGGGGTAGGGGTGCAGCGCCTCGGCGATCAGGCGCTCGCTGACGACCGGGCCGTAGCTGTCGGCGGTGTCGATGAAGTCGACGCCACCTTCGATCGCGGCGCGCAGCACGGCCAGGGCACCGTCGTGGTCCGCGGGCGGGCCCCAGACACCGTCGCCGGTGATCTGCATGGCGCCGTAGCCCAGGCGGTGGACCTCGAGGTCGCCGCCGAGCAGGAAGGTCGAGGAGGTGCGGTACGTCGTGGGAGGGGTCATGACCGGCTCAACCGGCCCTACCCCTGGCCTGTTCCGACCAGGTGCTGTGAGGGATCAGACACGACTCTGGCGCATGACGGCGACCGGCGCGGGCACCCCGGCGCCGTCGTCGAAGCGGCCGGGCCCGTCCCCGCCGCCCCAGCTCCCCTCGGTCTGCACCAGGAGCACGGCCAGCAGCACCGCGACCGCGGCCGCCATCCCGATCAGGACCGACCGCGCCCAGCCACCCGGTACCCGCAGGTGGGGGGTCCGGCCGAAGGTCAGCATCAGGGCCGGCACGATCCGGCCGAGGAGGTGCAGCCCGGTGGCGGAGCCCCAGACGATGAAGAAGCCCTGGTGCACGCTGACCCAGCTGACCCCGAAGCCGAGGAACGAGACGAAGCTGCGCTGGCTGGTGTCGTTGCCGAGCAGCACGAGCAGCACCCCGGAGCCGAGCAGGCCCAGGGTCGAGGCGACGACGAGGGGACCCAGCAGCCGCAGGGCCATCGGGGGCGGCCCGGCGGCCCGGTACGACGCGTCGCCGACGTAGTAGCGCAGGATCCGCCAGCCGGTGGTCGCGGTCTTCATCAGCGCCGGCGGGATCAGCAGCGCCCCGATCGCGACGTGCCACGACAGCAGACCGCGCACGTTGAACAGGGTGAGCAGCTCGGCCGCGGAGAGCACCAGCAGGACCAGACCGGTCCACGCCGTCAGCACAGCGTTGCCGGCCGGACCTCCGGTGCGCGGCAGGACCGGGTCCTCGCGCCGTTCCTTGCCGGTGGCCTCGGCCACGAGAGCGGCCACGGCAGGGGTGGACGCGAGATCGCTGACACTCTGCATCTGCACAGGATCACGGAGCTTCCTGTACGGATCCTGTGAACCGCCTGTGCCGCAGCCGGGGAGCTCAGCGGAACGCCGCGACGACCTGCACGAGCAGCGGGGCGACCACGAGCCCCGGGAGCAGGTCGGCGACCGCGATCTCGCGGATCCGCAGCAGTCGCAGCGCCACCCCGACCAGCATCAGCCCACCGCTGGCGGTGACCGCGGCCAGCCCGGCGTCGGAGAGCACGTTGCCCAGGCCGGCGCCGAGCAGGGTGAGCGAGCCCTGGACCGCCAGTACGGTCAGCGCGCTGGCGGCCACGCCCCAGCCGAACGAGGCGGCGAACGCGATCGCGGCGAACCCGTCGAGGGTGGCCTTGAGATAGAGCTGGTCCGCCCCGTGCCCGAGACCGTCGGACAGCGAGCCGAGGATGGTCAGCGGGCCGGTGCAGAAGACCAGCGAGGAGGTCACGAAGCCTTCGATGAAACGGGCCCGTCCGGTCGAGTCGGCCGATCTCGACAGGCGTGCCTGCAGCCAGCCGCCGAGCGCCTCGACGCGCTGCTCGAGCCGCAGCAGGGAGCCGACGATCCCACCCAGCACCAGCGAGCCCAGCACGATCAGGAGCGGGGCCGAGCTGCCCACCTCCGCGGCCAGGGCGGGATCGTTGACCGAGACCACGGACAGACCGGCGATCAGCAGGGTCACCAGCCCGAGTGCGTCGGTCACCAGGTCGCGGCTCCGGGGCGGGAGGCGGTGGCCGGCCAGGACGCCGACGGTGGCGCCGAGGAGGACGGTGGCGACGTTGACCGCGGTGCCGGTGCCGGTGATCACGGGACTCCTGGGACAAGTCGGGGGCCCTGAGCGTAGTCTGCCGGGTGCGGCACCCACGGGGGGACCAGACGTGCCGCTCCTTCGTTGGCCTGGAGGTCTACGGATGAGTCGGTCCTTGGTGACCATGCGCGAGGCACGTCTGTCGGATGCGAGCGCCCTGGCGGACCTGTGGCAGCCCTATCTGCGCCGCGGAGCCGAGGAGGCGCTGGAGGACCTCGCATCGGTGATCGAGCACCTCGACCAGCAACCGGGTCACCGTCTGGTGGTCGCGGAGTACGACGGCGCGTTCGCCGGCGCGGTCTACCTCAAGACCACGACGTACTCACCCGTCAACGCCGAGCCGGTGCTGCAGATCCACAACCCGGCGGTCGTCGCGGAGCACCGGCGCCACGGTGTGGGTCGGGCACTCGTGGAGTGTGCGGTGACCTGGGCCGAGGAGCTCGGCATCGGCCACGTCGCCACCGCCACGGCCTCGGGCTCACGCGAGGCCAACCGCTTCATGGCCCGGATCGCCCTGGCGCCGCAGGCAGTCCTGCGGATGGCGCCGACGCCGGCCGTGCGCGCGCGGCTCGCCAACCGCCACCCCGGCACCCGGCAGATGTCGCAGGTGCTCGCCGTACGCCGCAGCCTGCGCAGCACTCGGTCCGTCTCCGGCCGTTGAGGCACGCCCTGGGCGTCGCGCTACTGCGGGACCCGCTCGCGGGGGATCAGGGCACAGGTGATCCGGCAGGTGCACACCCGTCGGTCGCGCTCGTCGCTGATCACGATCTCGAACGACGCCATCGTGCGCCCCGTGTGCAGCGGAGTCGCGACTCCGGTCACCGTGCCCGACGTCGCGGCCCGGTGGTGGGTCGCGTTGATGTCGATGCCCACCGGCACCCGGTCGGGCGGGCAGTGCAGCGCCGACCCCAGCGAGCCCAGGGTCTCGGCCAGCACCACCGACGCCCCACCGTGCAGGAGGCCGAACGGCTGGGTGTTCCCCTCGACCGGCATCGTCGCCACGATCCGGTCGGGACCCACCTCGGTGAGGACGATCCCGAGCTTGTCGTTGAGTGCGCCCATGCCCTCCGGCATGCCGGCCACGAAGGCCTCGATCTGCTCGTCGGTCATGCCGTCATCGTCGCAGACGGGCTGTCGGCGGCAGTCGATAGAGTCACCGGGTGCCCGACGCCAGCGCCCTGACCGCGACCCACACCGACTCCCAGACCCGGCCCCGGTTGCTGCTGCTGGACGGGCACTCGATCGCCTACCGGGCGTTCTTCGCGCTCCCCGTGGAGAACTTCTCGACGACCACCGGTCAGCACACCAACGCGGTCTTCGGGTTCACCTCGATGCTGATCAACGTGCTCCGTGACGAGCAGCCCACCCACATCGGAGTCGCCTTCGACAAGTCCCGGCAGACCTTCCGCCTCGCCGAGTACGCCGAGTACAAGGCGAAGCGCAACAAGACGCCCGAGGAGTTCTCCAGCCAGCTGCCTCTGATCAACGAGGTGCTCGACGCGCTGCGCATCCGGCACCTCGCCGTCGAGGGCTACGAGGCCGACGACATCATCGCCACCCTGGTCACCGAGGCGCTCGCCGAGGACATGGAGGTGCTGATCCTCACCGGCGACCGCGACTCCCTCCAGCTGGTCACCGAGCACTCGACGGTGCTCTACCCGATGCGCGGGGTCTCCGAGCTGGCCCGGATGACCCCCGACGCGGTCGAGGCGAAGTACGGCGTGCCCCCGCACCGCTATCCCGAGCTCGCCGCGATCGTCGGCGAGAGCTCCGACAACCTGCCCGGTGTGCCCGGGGTCGGCCCCGGCTTCGCCGCGCGCTGGATCAACGAGTACGACGGCCTCGACAACGTGATCACCCATGCCGACCGGATCACCGGCAAGAAGGGCGAGGCGCTGCGCGAGCACCTCGGTGACGTGATCCGCAACCGCCGCCTCAACGCACTGGTCCGCGACCTCGACCTCGAGCTCGGTCCCCACGACCTCGCGGCCCAGTCGTGGGACCGCGACCTCGTGCACACGCTCTTCGACTCCCTGGAGTTCCGGGTGCTGCGCGAGCGGCTGCTCGAGTCGTGGGACGTGCAGGACGCCACCCTGATCGACGACTCCGGCTTCGACCTCCAGGGCGCACGCCTGGCGCTGGGCGAGGTGGCAGCCTGGCTCGACGACCACGCCGGGCCCGACGTCCGGACCGGCGTCACCGTGCAGGGGTCGTGGGGTGCCGGCACCGGCGAGCTGCGCGGGATCGCACTGGCCGCGGCCGACGGTCAGGCCGCCTGGATCGACGTCACCGAGGTCTCGCCCGCCGACGACGCCGCGGTGCTGGGCTGGCTGGGTGACCCGCACCGCGCCAAGGTGCTGCACGACGCCAAGGGCCCGATGCTGGCCCTGGCCGCCCGTGGCTGGCCGCTGCGCGGCCTGGTCAGCGACACCGCTCTGGCCGCCTACCTGGTCCGGCCCGACCAGCGCTCCTACGACCTCGCCGACCTCACGCTGCGCTACCTCAAGCGCGAGCTGAAGCAGGGCACGGCCGACGACGACCAGCTGAGCCTCGACGTCGACGGAGTCGGTGGCGACGCCGCCGACACCGCGATGCTGCACGCGCGGGCCGTGCTCGACCTGGCCGACACGCTCGACGGCGAGATCGAGCAGACCGGTGGCACCACCCTGCTGGCCGAGGTCGAGCTGCCCCTGGTCGACCTGCTGGCGACGATGGAGCAGACCGGGATCGCCGTCGACAGCGAGCATCTCGCGACCCTCGAGTCGCACTTCGCCGACGAGGTGCGCGACGCGGCCGCCGAGGCCTTCCGGGTGATCGGCAAGGAGATCAACCTCGGCTCGCCCAAGCAGCTCCAGGTCGTCCTCTTCGACGAGCTCGGCATGCCCAAGACCAAGCGCACGAAGACCGGTTACACCACCGACGCCGACGCGTTGCAGCAGCTGTACGAGAAGACCGAGCACCCGTTCCTGATGGCGCTGCTCCGGCACCGCGACGTGAGCCGGCTGCGGCAGACCATCGAAGGGCTGCTGAAGACGGTCCAGTCCGACGGTCGCATCCACACGACGTTCAACCAGACCATCGCGGCGACGGGGCGGCTGTCGAGCACCGACCCCAACCTGCAGAACATCCCGATCCGCACCGAGGAAGGGCGCCGGATCCGCGAGGGCTTCGTGGTCGGGAAGGGCTTCGACTGCCTGATGACCGCCGACTACAGCCAGATCGAGATGCGGATCATGGCCCACCTGTCGGAGGACGCCCTCCTGATCGAGGCGTTCAAGTCGGGCCAGGACTTCCACTCGATCACCGCGTCCCGGGTCTTCGGCGTGCCGGCCGACGAGGTCACCGGTGCCCAGCGGGCCAAGATCAAGGCGATGAACTACGGGCTCGCCTACGGGCTCTCGGCGTTCGGGCTCGGCGCGCAGCTGCGGATCGACCCGGGCGAGGCGCGGGGGCTGATGGACGAGTACTTCCTGACCTTCGGCGGGGTCCGTGACTACCTCGGCGGTGTCGTCGACGAGGCCCGGCGCACCGGGTTCACCGAGACGCTCTGGGGTCGCCGCCGCTATCTCCCCGACCTGACCAGCGACAACCGTCAACGTCGCGAGATGGCCGAGCGGATGGCGCTCAACGCCCCGATCCAGGGCTCGGCCGCCGACCTGATCAAGGTCGCCATGCTGCGGGTCGACGCCGCGGTCCGCGAGGCCGGGCTGGGGTCACGGATGCTGCTCCAGGTACACGACGAGCTGGTCTTCGAGGTGGCCGAGGGGGAGCGCGAGACCCTCGAGGACATCGTGCGTCGCGAGATGGGCGCCGCAGCGTCGCTCGCCGTGCCGCTCGACGTCTCGGTCGGCACCGGCCACAGCTGGCACGACGCCGCGCACTGACCACCGACGCGTCGAGACCGAGCAGGCTCGGAGGCACTCAGACGGGGGCCGGCGCGTCCTGGTCGACGGGCTCGGCGTTGCCCAGCCCGCGGGCATCGGTGAGCAGGAGCGCCACGAGCAGGGCGGTGTCGCAGGCCGCGACCAGGGTGAGCAGCCCGGTCACAGTCGACGTGGTGAGGCCGGCCACCAGCACCACCACGAACGTCGCCCACACCAGCAGCACCGGACGCCGTCCGCCGCGGGCGAGCACGGCGTACACCAGGAGCTGGAGCATCGACAGGATGGTCCCGAGCAGGGCGAAGATCCACAGCCGGTCGGTGACCTCGGTGTACGCCGAGCCACCGACGAACACGAGGGCCAGGTCGCGCAGGAAGAACGCCCCGAGGGTCCCGACCACGCCGAGCAGGCCGACCGCCAGCAGGCTGCGTTTCAGGGCAGGGCCGCGGCCGGCCTCGGTCGACATCGAGGGGAAGGCCACCACGACGACGAACTGCGGCAGGAACAGCATCGCCTTGGTCAGGATCAGCCCGGCCGCGTAGATGCCTGCGCGGTGCGAGTCCAGGGCGTGCCGGGCGACCACGATGTCGGCGTTGGACAGGGCGAAGAACGCCAGCAGGGCCTGGGAGTTGTGCGCGATCTCGGTGAGGATGTCGCGGGTCGGGTGGCGTCGTTCACCCGGTCGGGTCCGGTCCGGGACGAAGCGCTCGCCGGACCGCAGCGCCCACCAGCCGACCACCGCCGGGAACACCGCGCTCAGGGCGACGCCGGCGATCGCCGCGGTCTGGTCGGGACGCCACGCGATGAACGCTCCTCCGACCGCGACCCGGGGGATGCCGACGGCCAGGTAGACCAGCGACAGCGCGCCCCACCGTCGTTCGCCCTGGAGGATGCCGGCCTGGGCCCCCATCAGGTTCAGCGGTACGGCGGCCACGGCGAGCCAGACCGCGGTGACCACGCTGTCCAGCCGCAGCAGGCGCTCGACCAGGGGCGAGAGCACCAGGAGGACCAGCCCGAGGGCCAGCGCGGCACGCCAGCCCACCCGGACGATCTCGTGCTCGATCTCGGCTCGGTGCTCCGGCTCCGCGGCGACCCGGCGCGCGGCGGTGGCCTGCAGGCCGAGCTGGAGCACCCCGATCACCAGCAGTGCCGCCAACAGGGCCGCGACGGCGCCGTACTCGTGCGGGCCGAGAGCCCGGGCGGCGACCACCGTGAAGCCGTAGGTGGCCACGTTGGCGATGCTGATCGAGACGGCCATCGCGCTGCTGCTGCGCACGAAGTCCCGTACCCCACCCCGCGCCGTCACGGCACGCAGCGTATCCGTGCGGCTCGGTCCGTAGACGCACGCCGAGCCCTAGACTCCGGCGGGTGATCGCCCCCGTGGTGCGGTCCATGCGCCCTCGGCAGTGGACCAAGAACCTTCTCGTGGTGGCCGCCCCGCTGGCCGCCGGGCGGCTCTTCGACTCGCCGGTGTGGTGGCAGACCCTGGTCGCGTTCGTGGCCTTCTGCCTGGTCTCCGGGGCGGTCTACCTCGTCAACGACTCCCTGGACGTGGAGTCCGACCGGGTCCATCCGCGCAAGCAGCACCGCCCGATCGCGGCCGGCGAGCTGTCGATCCGCACCGCCCTGGTCGCCGCCACGGTCGCCACGGTGGTGGCCCTCGCCGGCGGTACGGCGGTGCGCTGGCAGCTCGGGCTCCTTCTGCTCGGCTACCTCGCCCTGCAGGTGGCCTACTCGATCTGGCTCAAGCACGAGCCGGTGCTCGACCTGGCCGTGGTCGCGGTCGGCTTCCTGCTGCGTGCCGTCGCCGGTGGCCTGGCGGCGGGGCTGTTCCTGTCCAACTCGTTCCTGATGGTGGCCGGCTTCGGCTCGCTGTTCATGGTGGCCGGCAAGCGCTACTCCGAGCTGCACACCCTCGGGAGCGAGGCCGGCACCCGCCGTTCGCTGATCCGCTACACCGACACCTATCTCCGTTTCGTGTGGAGCATCGCTGCCACCTCGACCGCGCTGGCCTACTGCCTGTGGGCGTTCGAGCAGCCCCCCGAGACGCTGCCGTGGCAGTCCTTCTCGATCGTGCCGTTCGTGCTCGGGCTGCTCCGCTACGCCGTCGACATCGACGCCGGGCACGCGGCCGAGCCGGAGGACATCGTGCTGGGCGACCGCGGCCTCCAGGCGATCGGGGCGGTCTGGTTCGTGCTGGTCTGCCTCGGGGTGCTGGGTGTCTGAGCGCCGGCAGTTCCAGGGCTGGGGGCGGACGGCTCCGGTGATGGCGACCGCCGTCACCGGCACCGCCGGCGAGGTCGGCGACCTGCTGCGATCGGCCGGCCCGCGCGGGCTGATCGCCCGCGGTCTCGGCCGGTCCTACGGCGACGCCGCGCAGAACTCCGGTGGTGAGGTGCTCCTGCCGATCGAGGGGCAGCCGCGGCTGGTCGGGGACCGGGTGGTCGCGGCGGCGGGCACCTCCCTGCACGACCTGATCCGGTTCCTGCTGCCGCACGGCCGCTTCCTGCCGGTGACTCCGGGCACCCGCTACGTGAGCGTCGGGGGGGCGATCGCCTGTGACGTGCACGGCAAGAGCCACCACGTCACGGGCACGTTCGGCGCCCACGTCGACAGCTTCGACCTGGTCACCCCGGACGGGACGACCCGCACGGTGACCGCGGAGGGCGAGCCCGAGCTGTTCTGGGCCACCGTCGGCGGGATGGGCCTGACCGGGGTGGTCACATCGGCCACCCTGCGCACCATCGCGGTCGAGTCGGGCTGGGTCGACGTGACCACCGACCGTTTCGAGGATCTCCACTCGCTGATGGCGGCCATGCGCGAGGGGGACGACGCCTGGACCTACTCGGTGGCCTGGGTCGACACGCTGTCGCGGGGCAGGTCCGGAGCCGGGCCCGGTCGATCGGTGCTGACCCGCGGGGAGCACGCCGCCCGGGCCGCGCTCGACGCCCGCCGCTCCGGTACGCCGTACCCCCTGCCGGGCGACCCCCGCCTCGGTGCCCCGCGGGGCCTCCCGTCGGGACTCGTCTCGCCGCTGTCGGTCCGGGCGTTCAACGAGCTGTGGTTCCGCAAGGCGCCACGGCACCGGTCCGGCGAGCTGCAGACCCTGGCCACCTTCTTCCACCCGCTGGACGGCGTCGCGGACTGGAACCGGCTCTACGGGCCGGCCGGGTTCGTGCAGTACCAGCTGGTCGTGCCCGACGAGGCCGGCGACGTCGTGCGCGACGCCGTGGCGACCCTCGCGGCCAGTGGCCACGCGTCGTTCCTGGCGGTGCTCAAGCGTTTCGGTCCCGCCAACGCCGGTCTGCTGTCCTTCCCGATGGCCGGCTGGACCCTCGCCCTGGACCTCCCGGCCCGGCCCGGGCTGGGCAGGCTCCTGGACCGCCTCGACGACGCCGTCGTCGAGGCCGGCGGCCGGATCTACCTCGCCAAGGACTCCCGGCTCCGGGCCGACCGGTTCGCCGCGATGTATCCCCGGCGCGAGGAGTTCGCCCGGGTCCGTGACAGGGTCGACCCCGGACGGGTCCTGAGCTCCGACCTCGCCCGCCGCCTCGACCTGTGACCACCGGACGGAGACCAGCCCGCATGATCGACGCCCTCGGACGGCCCCAGTCGCTGCTGCTGCTCGGCGGCACCAGCGAGATCGCCCTGGCCACGGCGCGTGCCTGGGCCGACGCCAAGCCGCACGTCACGCTGGCCGCCCGTCCCGGCCCCGCGCGAGACGACGCTGCCGCGGCCCTGACGAGCGAGGGCTTCGAGGTCGACGTCGTCGACTTCGAGGCGGAGGACACCGAGTCCCATCCCGCCCTGATCGACCGTGTCGCATCGCGGCGCGACATCGACGTCGCCCTGGTCTGCTTCGGTGTGCTCGGTGACGAGGAGGAGGCGTGGACGGACCACGCCGCCGCGGTGCGCCTGGCCCGGGTCAACTACACCGGCGCGGTGAGTGTCGGTGTCTGCCTGGCCTCCGTCGTACGACGGCAGGGTCACGGGACGATCGTCGCCCTGTCGTCGGTGGCCGGCGAGCGGGTCCGACGGTCCAACTTCGTCTACGGCTCGACCAAGGCCGGGATGGACGGCTTCTTCCTGGGCCTGGGCGAGGCGCTGCGCGAGCACGGCGGCCGGGTCCTGGTGGTGCGCCCCGGCTTCGTGCACACCAAGATGACGGCCGGTCGGCCGGCGGCACCGCTCTCGGTGACCGCCGACCAGGTGGCCGAAGCCATCGTGAAGGGGGTCGCGGACGGCTCGGACCTGGTCTGGGTCCCGGGGCTGATGCGTGGCGTGATGTCCGGCCTGCGCCACGTGCCGCGCCCGCTCTTCCGCCGCCTGCCACTCTGACCCGGTGTCCAGCCGCCCGATCCGACTCCTCGGGGATCACCTGCCCCTGGTCTGGGCCACGCTGCTGGCGCTCCTCCTGCTCGGACCCGCCCTGGGCCCGGGCTACGTCCTCGGCTACGACCTGGTCTGGGTCCCGCACCTGTCACTGCGCGGCGACTTCCTCGGCTTCGGCACCGCCCTCCCGCGCGCCGTACCCTCCGATGCCGTCGTCGCGGTCCTCGACAACGTGGTACCGGCGGCGCTGCTGGAGAAACTCGCGCTCCTCACCCCCCTCGTCGGCGCCGGGGCCGGCATGGCACGACTGGTCGGCGGCTCCCTGGCGGTCCGCCTGACCGCCGTCACCCTGGCGGTCTGGAACCCCTTCGTGGTCGAGCGCCTCGGCATCGGCCACTGGACCGTGCTGGCGGGGTACGGCGTGCTGCCGTGGCTGGTGCTGGCCGGGCGACGACTGCGCCGTACCGGCACCCTGCCCGCGGCCGCCTGGGTGCTGATGCCGCTCGGGGCACTGAGCGCCAGCGCAGGACTGGTGTCGGCCCTGACCCTGCTGGTCAGTGGATGGCGGCCCGGCGCCCGGCGCGGCCGGGGCGACCTGGCCCTGCTGGCGTGCGTGGTGGCGGGCAACGCGCCCTGGCTGGTCGCCGGGCTGCTGCACGCCGGCACCGCGACCGGCTCGGCCACCGCGGTCTTCGCGCTCCACCCCGAGGGCAGCCTGCCCGCGCCGCTGGCCGCCCTGGGGATGGGCGGGATCTGGAACTCCGACGTCGTGCCCGGCTCGCGCCAGACCTTCGTGGCCTGGCTGGCCCTGCTCCTCCTGCTCGGCCTGGCCGCGGTCGGCTTCCGCACCTGGCGCCGCCGCCCGGACGGTGATGTGCTGCGGCTCGGTGTGCTGTGGGCGATCGGCTTCGCGCTGGCCTGCCTGACCTGGCTGCTGCCCGGCCCCACCGACTGGCTGGC
This sequence comes from Nocardioides cynanchi, assembly GCF_008761635.1. Lineage (NCBI taxonomy): Bacteria > Bacillati > Actinomycetota > Actinomycetes > Propionibacteriales > Nocardioidaceae > Nocardioides > Nocardioides cynanchi. The sequence goes on along the minus strand of NZ_CP044344.1, from coordinate 1,420,736 downwards.
CGCTCACGTGGCCGGCGGCGGTCTGCTGCGCGACGGCACCCGTAGCCTCGGCCTCTGCCTCCCGGTGTACGCCGGGCTGCCCGCCGTGGGCGTCGGGGTGCTGGCCGACCGGGCGGGGGAGGCTGACCTGGGGCTGCGCCGCGCCGTCGCGGCTGCCGGCGCCCTGCTCCCGCTGCTCCTGCTGTACGACGCGGCCTGGGGCCTGGTGGACACCCTGCGGCCCGCCGACTACCCGGTGGCCTGGGCCGAGGTGCGGGCCCAGGCCCGCTTCGGCCACGGTGACCTGCTGGTCCTGCCGTTCTCGGCCTACCGCGCCCCGACGTGGAACTCCGGCCGGACGGTGCTCGACCCGCTCGCCCGCTACCTGCCCCCCGATGCGCTCACCGCGGACACCCTCGTGGTCGACGGGCGCACGGTGCCGGGGGAGGACCCACGCGGGCCTCGGGTCGAGTCCGCCCTCCGGCTCGCCACCGCACCGGCCCGCACCCGAGCGCTGCTCGCCCTCGGCGTGCAGTACGTCGCGACCGAGACCGACCTCCGCCCCCGCCCACCGTCGCTGGCCACCGAGCCGGTGGCCTCGAGCGGCGCCCTGGTGGTCGAACGGCTCGACGGCACCGCGGTCGCCCGGAGCCCGACCCTGCTCGCGCGGCTGGCGACCGGCGCGGCCTGGACGGCGTACCTGCTCAGCCTGCTGGGCGGCCTCGCCGTGGCCGGGATCGGCCGCGTCAGAGGGGCGCGTCGGGGGATGCGCACGGGGCCGCCCACCCATGTAGGATGACCGCGGGAGCAAGCGGAGGGACACCCTTACATGGCCATGGGCAGCTCAGGCAAGATCATCGGCTCGGTCACGAGCATGGTGGTCGGTGGGGTCATCGCCGCCGTCACGATCGTCGGCGTCGTCTCACACTCCGTGAACTCGTCCTCGGACAAGCCGGGCAACCTCGACAACGCCGTCATCCCCTACGGCACGACGCAGTAGGCGTTCGCCCTAGTCGGTCGAGACCCGTTCTCCGGCCAGCACCCGACGCACCACGTCGGCGAAGCCGGCCCGCGTCTGGTCCCAGGTGTAGCGCCCGCCGTGCGTGCGGGCGCCCTCGGCCAGCCGTGCCCGCAGCTCGTGGTCGGTGAGCAACCGCCGCAGCGCGTCCACGAACTCCGGTTGGTCGTCGACCAGCAGCCCGGAGACCCCGTCGACCACCGACTCCCGGGTCCCGCCCGCGCTCGCGTAGGCGACCGTGGGGGTGCCCGCGAGAGCGGCCTCGCCGACCACCAGCCCCCAGCCCTCCTTGAGCGAGGGCAGCGCCAGCACCCAGGACTCCTCGTACACCTGCTCCCTGGTGGCCTCGTCGGCCTGGCCGAGGAACCGGACGGCGTCCCCGGCGTCGCGGGCCGCGGCGTACGCGTGCAGCTCCGCCTCCCACCAGCCGCTGCCGACCACGGTCAGGGTGGTGCCGGGCAGCTCCTTGCGCAGCTCGAGCACGGCGTCGATCGCGTGCTCCACCTGCTTGTGGGGCACCAGCCGGCCGACCACGCAGATGCTCGGCTCGCTGGTCTTCGCCGCCTGGACCGGGCCGAGGCGGTCGGTGCCGTAGTGGACCACGGCGATCCGGCGGGGGTCCACGCCGAGCTGGGCGAGCTCGTCGCGGGTGGCCCGGGACCCGGTGACGTACTGGCAGCGCCGGTAGAGCAAGGGGGCGAGGCGTCGCTCGATCCACCAGCCGACCGTGCCGGTGAAGCCGGGGTAGACCACGGGCCACTGCTCGCGATGGACGTGGTGGACCAGCACCACCACCGGCCGGCGGGTGACCAGCCGGCTGAAGAAGGGGAGCCCGTTCTGGACGTCGACCACGAGGTCGGGGTCGCCGAGGTCGCCGCGGCCGAGGGCCTGCATGCCGCGGGCGTAGACCGAGAGCTTGGAGCCACGGCGCACGTAGCGGACGCCACGGATCTCGTCCTCGGGCGGGGCGCCGGCGTGCGCCGCGCTGAAGACGGTGACCCGGGCGCCGCGCGCGGCCAGGCCCTCGGCCACCTCCTCGAGCGCCCGCTCGCCCCACCGCCCTCGGGGTTGTGGGTGTCGCGCCAGCTCAGACAGGCGATCTGGAGACCGTCGAACAGCCGCGGATCGACAGCGGCCGGCTCGGTCATGGGAGGAGGGTACGGGCCACCCCTCCGGACGCCCACGGCGCCTCCGGAGCCAGGTGACCGGCCGGTAGGGTGGCGGCCATGTCAGTGCGGTCGACGGCCCTCGACGGGCCGGAGACCAGGGTCGCGCCACCCGACCGGCTCCCGCCCGACCAGCCCCCACCAAGTACGCCGCACGAGGGAGCGCTCAGCTCCCCGGTGCGCAAGGCGGGGTACGCCGCGGTGCTCACCGTGCTGGCCTTCATCCAGGGCAGCGGCCTGATGGTCGCCGACACGAAGTTCGACCTGCTGACCGCACCCGGCCGCTTCCTGGCCCGCGGCCTCCAGCTGTGGGACCCCGACGCCGCGTTCGGCCAGGTGCCCGACCAGAGCTACGGCTACGCCTGGCCGATGGGCCCGTTCTTCGCGCTCGGCCACCTCGCCCAGATGCCGCCGTGGATGATCCAGCGACTCTGGTGGGCGCTGCTGCTGTGCCTGGCCTTCTTCGGGATGCTCCGGCTCCTCGAGGAGCTGCTGATGGGCAGCGAGCTGACCCGGCTCGTCGCCTCCCTGGTCTTCGTGCTGACACCCCGGATGACCACGCTGGTGGGTGTGGTGTCGGTCGAGGTCTGGCCGATGGCCCTCGCACCGTGGGTGCTGCTGCCGCTGGTGCGCGGCTCGCGCCGGGGGTCGGTCCGCCGTGCCGCTGCGATGAGCGCCCTGGTCGTCTGCTGCTGCGGGGGCGTCAACGCCGTGGCGGTGGCCGCCGTGCTGCCGCTCGGGGTGATCTGGCTGCTCACCCGGGAGCCGGGCCCGCGACGCTGGCGGCTGCTGGGCTGGTGGACCTTCTTCACGGTGCTGGCCACGGCCTGGTGGAGCGGACCGCTGCTGCTCCTGGGTCGCTACGCGCCGCCGTTCCTCGACTACATCGAGAACGCCACCATCACCACGCTGCCCACCGACCTGACCCGCAGCCTGCTCGGGATCTCCGACTGGGTCGCCTACTTCGGCGGCCCCGACTTCGGCTCGGGCCTGCACGTCGTCGGAACGCCGTACCTCCTGGTGGACGCCGCCCTGGTCGCCGGGCTCGGGCTGCTCGGTATCTGCCTGCCCGGCCACCCGCACCGCAGGTTCCTGGTCTGGGGCCTCCTGACCGGGCTGATGCTGGTCGGCTTCGGCTATGCCCGCGACCTGCCGGGCTTCTTCGCCGGGGACCGGCTGAGCTCCCTCGACTTCGCTCTGGCGCCGTTCCGCAACGTCCACAAGTTCGACGTGGTGCTCCGCATCCCGCTGGTGCTGGGGCTGGCCCACGCCCTGACCGAGCTGCCGAAGCTGATCCACAGGCTCGGCTCGGTGCTCACCCTGCGGGTCTTCCGGGCGGCGGTCGGTGCGGCGGTCTTCGCCCTGCTCACGCCCTGGCTGTACGGCGTGATCCCAGCCAGCGACGGGGTGCGGACCGTCCCCTCGTACTGGACGTCGGCCGCGACCTGGCTGGCCGGCCACGACGACGGCTCGGTCGCGCTGGAGCTGCCGGCGGCGCCGTTCGGTGTCTACACCTGGGGCAACTCCCACGACGACATCCTCCAGGGCCTGGCCACCAGCCCCTGGGCCGTGCGCAACGTGGTGCCGCTGGCCCAGCCGGGCAACGTGGTCTTCCTGGACGCGGTGACCCGGGCCGTGGAGTCGGGGCAGCCGCAGCCCCGGCTGGCGTCGTACCTCGCGGCCAACGGGGTCGGGGCCTTGGTCGTGCGCAACGACCTGGACCGGATCCTGACCGGCGCGCCCGACCCGACCTACGTCAAGGCGGTGCTGTCCGCGACGCCGGGGCTGACCCTGGTCAAGTCGTTCGGGCCGCTGGTGTCGGCGAGCGCCTACGGCTACGTCGACAACGCCGACCGGACCCGGATCGTGCAGAACAGCGGCATCTCCGACCTGGCCCGGTCGATCGACGTCTACCAGGTCCGCGACCCGCAACCGGCCGCGCTGTCGAGCGTCGGGGAGGTGCTCCTCGGCGACCCGTCCTCGCCGCTGGACAGCGGTCTGGCAGACGTGGCACCGGTCCCGCCGCTGCTGGCCGCCGACGCGTCCGGTCCGACCGCCCCGATCACCGGGCAGGTGCTCACCGACGACCTCAAGCGGCGCGAGATGAACTTCCCTGCGGTGCGCTGGAACGAGTCGAGCACGCTCACGGCCGGCGAGCCCTTCCGGCTCAGCGGCAAGGAGCAGTCTCATCGGCTGGTGTCCGACGACGCCCGCTGGGACACCACCGTGTCCTGGAGTGGTGGCGTGTCCGGTGTCGAGGCCAGCACCTCCCAGGCCTACGCCGACGCCGTGCCGCCGCTGGTGATCGGGGCCCACCCCGGAGCGGTCTTCGACGGCGACCCGGACACCGCCTGGCTCTCGGCCCGCGACGCCGACCCCAAGCAGCAGTGGTGGCAGGCCGACTTCACCCACGCCCGCACGGTCTCCCGGGTCGGCGTGAGCGTGGCCGTGGGCTCCGTGCCGCTGACGTCCCTGGTGATCTCCGGTGGGGGACAGTCGCGGACGGTGCCCGCCCCTCGCCCCGGCCGCGACGCGTCGTACCCGGTGGGACTGCCGAGCACCTCGACGCTGCGGATCTCCCCGGTCTACGCCGGGCCCCTGCTGACCGGGTCGGTCGGGCTCAGCGAGGTGCACATCGACGGCCTCCGGCCGCAGCGCTACCTCGACCTCCCGGCGCCCCTGTCCGACGCGCCGGTCGACGTCGTCTCCCTCTCCCGCGACCCGGACCGGTTCCCGTGCGTCGAGGTGCAGAGCGCCTTTCCGTGCGACCCGGCCCTGCGCGAGCCCGGTGAGGACGGCGACATGCTGGCCCGCCGGCTGAGCGTGCCCGACCCCTCCCGCTTCACGGTCGCGGCCACCGCCTCGCTCCGGCGCACCGACGCGGTCTGGTCGACGCTGCTCCGGCACACGGGCGTCCGGGTGGTGGTGCCGCACCAGGGCGAGGGGGACCCGGCCCAGGGGAGCGGCGCCCTGGCCGACGGCGACCCCTCGACGACCTGGGTGGCGACCTCCTCGCACCCGCTGATCCGGCTCCGGCTGCCGCACCGCACCCGGCTGTCCCAGCTGGCCCTCGACCTGCAGCCGGGAGCCGCCGCGTCGCTCCCGCAGCGCCTCCTGGTCCGGTCCGGCCACCGGCAGCAGGTGGTCGACCTCGACACCCAGGGGAGGGCTCCCCTCCCGCACTGGCGGGTGCGCGACCTCAGTCTCCGGGTGGAGTCGACCTACCCGGCGTTCACCCCCGACGGACAGCGCTTCTCCGAGCTGGGGCCGGGCATCTCCGAGCTCCGGATCAACGGGCGGGGCCTGACCCACGACGTCTTCCGGCCCCTCGACGTGCCCTGCGGGCAGGGGCCGAAGCTCGCGATCGGGGGCTCGATCTTCGACACGAGCGCCATCGCCAACGTGCGCAGCCTGCTGCGGGGAGCGCAGGTGCCCCTCCACGTGTGTGCCCTGCCGGGAGTCACGCCGTACGTCGTGCTGGACGGCGCGGCCACCGTGCTCGCTCCGCCCACCGGCGCGCTGCGGGTCGACTCGGTCACCCTGGAGCGACCCGGTGCCGCTCTCGGCACCGACCGACCGGCGACGGTGCACCGCGACGCCGGAGGTCTGCCGACCTCGGTCGACCTGCCGGCCCGCACCGCCACCTCGGTCCTGTCGCTGACGCAGAACGTCAACCCCGGCTGGCAGGCCACCCTCGACGGCCACGTGCTGGCCGCCCAACGCGTCGACGGCTGGCAGCAGGGCTGGGTGGTGCCGGCCGGCCCCGCGGCCCGGGTCGACCTGAGGTTCACGCCGACCCGGCTCTTCGACGGGCTCCTGATCCTCGGTGCCGTGCTCGCCCTGGGCTGCGCGGTCGCGGCGACCCCGCTCCGGCTGCGGGCGACCGCCCGCGGCACGGTCCGCGACCTGCCGCCGCTCGGGGCGGCGCCGGGTCGGTGGCTCGATGCCGTGCTCGTGGTGGCGGCCGCCGGGTTCTTCACCGGCTGGGTCGGGCTGGCCGTCCTGGCGGCCGGTGCAGTCGTGGCGTGGCGGTTCCGCTCGTTCGACGGCTGGGGCTACGCCGCCGGGCTCGCCCTGCTGGTCGCGGTGCTCGGGCTCACCTGGGGCCCGGTGAAGAGCCAGTCCTGGGCGCTGTCGTGGGCCCAGGTCTGGGCGATGGTCGCGGTGGCGGCGGTCAGCGTGGCGCTGGTCCGGCCGGCTCGTGCGCGGGGGAGTGCTCCTGCGCCCGCGCCTGGAACTCCAGGTCGGCCCTGGTGGCGTCCGGCTCGATCCGCATCATCCAGCGCAGGTTCTTCAGCCGCAGGATCGGGCTCTCGAAGTAGCGCCAGGAGAGCGTCGCCACCACCAGCGTGATCGCGGTGTCGAGCACCAGGATCGTGAAGAAGTGCCCGGTGAACGGCACGATGCCGAGCACCCGGAACAGCACGCCCATCACGAAGAGATGGATGGCGTACACGCCGTACGAGATGTCTCCGAGCCAGGTCGGGACCGGGCCCGCGAGGTAGGGGCGCACCCGCCCGGCGAGCTCCGGGCCGAACATCAGCGGCAGCACGAAGAAGGCCGCGGCGAGGGTGTAGAGCAGGTCCTTGGTGCCCGACTCCCAGCCCAGCGGCATGGCCAGGGTGCGCGGGCCGGCGACCGGGGTGCACGCGATCGCGAACAGGGCCGCCGCCAGGATCCAGCACCCGGTCAGGTCGGTGCCCATCCGGTCCAGCACGTGCGGGCGGCGCGTGCGCGGGTGCAGGGCCAGGTCGGCGCTGACCGCCGCGAACAGCATCCCGACCAGGAACTGGGGCATCCAGCCGGGCAGCCACTGGAGGTAGTGGCCCTGGCTGCCGGGGATGTGGGCGAACCACACCTGCCAGGCCAGCGCCAGCGCGGTCAGCACCAGGCCGCGCACCCAGACGGTGGGCAGGTGCAGCCCGCGCCGCCGGCGCGACGCCGTCAGGAGGTACGCCGTCAGCGGCATCACGAGGTAGAACAGGACCTCGGTGCACAGGCTCCACATCTGGGTCAGGGACTCCGGCAGGAGGGTGGGGAAGTACAGCTGGGTCAGCGTCAGCTGGCGGACCCACACCTCCCAGCCGAGACCGTGGTTCGCGGGGTCGAAGACCATCGCGACGACGACCACCACCCAGTAGAGCGGCAGGATCCGCAGCGCCCGCTTCCACAGGTAGTGGCGGTACGACGGGTGCCGCTCGCCGCGGCCGATCGCCAGGAAGAACGGTCGCGACAGGAGGAAGCCGGAGAGCACGAAGAACAGCGGCACCCCGAAGTCCAGCCGGGCCAGCGGCCCGCCGGTCCAGCCGCGCAGGATCTGCCCGGTGTTGAAGGCGGAGTGGGTGGTCACCACCATGAGCGCCCCGATGCCGCGCACGGCGTTCAGGGTCGGGAAGGTCCGGTCGGTGGTGCTCACGAGCCTCCTGTCAACGCGGGCTGGCCGACGATCACGTTGTCCGTGCACAGCTGCGCCTCGCCGATCAGATCTCCCAGGGTGATCGAGTCGAAAGGCTGGTCGCCCGCGGAGAAGTACAGCACGTGGAGTCCGCTGGTGATGCTGGTCCGGTGGCTGACCCCGCCGGCGCTGACGGTGATCGAGCTGTCGGCGGTGGCGAGGTAGCTGACCCGGACCCAGCCGCCGGCGAGGGCGAACGGTGCGTCGAGGCGGAGGGTCCGCACGCCGTGCCGGAGCCGGTTGGCACATCCCGAGGTCGACCCCGAGACCACATGTCGCGTGGGCAGCACGGAGATCTGCCGCAGGTGCCCGTCGGTCGAGGGGTAGGCGAGCTGGTCGGTGGCCGCGGTGACGTAGCGCAGGTGGCGGTCGACCGGGGCCAGCAGCCGGCTCAGCAGGTTGTTCGGATGGGCGAAGCCGAACACCACCTCCGGCGCCACCGCCGCGTCGACGACCTGCGTCCCGGCGGGCGCGGTCCGCGCGTCGTGGACCAGGTGGGTCATGTAAGCGCGGTTGACCATGTCCCGGTGCCAGTTGTGGACGAAGGTCGACGCGGAGAACGTGCCGAGCGCCGCGACCGCAGCGCAGGCGATGGCGACCGTCCGCCTACGGTCCAGCAGGGCGCTCGGTCGCACGACTTGCACCTCCTCGACCGCCCCTCGCACGGGCATCGTGGCGAAGGCGAGAGCGGTGGCGGTGACGGCGGAGAGCTCGGTGATGTAGCGATACTCGAAGCCGATCGCAGGACCGAAGACCGCCGCCCGGCCGGCGGTGACCAGCAGGAGGTCGCTGACCAGGAAGAAACCCGGCAGGCAGAGGGCCCGCAGCGAGCACGACCGCGACCGGGCGATCTCACGGATCAGCAGGACCAGGCAGACCCAGGCCAGCAGCACCACGATGCTCGGCGGGTTGGCGTAGGAGATCGGCTCGGTGGGATCGTGCCGCCAGCGCAGCGGCCCGCCGAGCGCGACCGGCCCCCAGCCGCGGAGCACCATCACGTCGGCGGTCGGCCCGATCGGGACGTGGGTGGCAGTCGCAGGTGCGAAGTTGAGCCCGTAGTGGACGTAGACCGCCAGGTAGCCGACACCGAGCACGAGACTGGCGAGCACCGAGACGCGGTACCTGGTCCAGACCTGGCGCAGCCGCTGGCGGGCCGTGCCCTGGGTGAAGTACGCGACGGTGACGATCGCCAGCGCGCCGATCACCAGGATCGCCTTCTCGTAGAACAGCAGCGCGAACCCCACCCACGCCAGGGCCGCCAGTGCCGCGAGCGGACGCCGGGTCCGCAGATAGGTGACCTGGGAGCTCATCGCCCAGAAGAAGGCGATCTGCACCGGCAAGGCCTGGACCCCGGTGGCCCACCACACCGCGCTGCCCACCGTGTACGACGTCGCCAGGTAGGCGATCAGCGGGGGGAGGATGCCCCACCGCCGCCCGAAGCCGAGCATCAGCAGGCGAAGCAGACCGACGTCCGCCAGCGCCTGCATCGCCAGCAGCGACGCAGCCGGCAACGCGTAGTCGTACGGCGACATCTTCGTCAGCAGCCAGGTCAGGTAGAAGCCCCCCGGCATCACGTGACCGGCGAAGCCGGCAAGGAGACCCGGGACGGTGGTGCCGCCCGGGCCGAACACCCGGGCGATCATGATGAAGTCGTCGCCGTTCCACCAGGAGCCGAACGACGCCCAGGCGCGGAAGGCCAGCTCCGCGACGACGAGCCCGACCGCGAGCGGCACGACCCACCGGTTGTCGCGGTCGTCGCCGAACCACCAGTGGCGCAGGGTGGCGGTCACGGGGTGGGCAGCTGGGCAACGGCGTTGCCGAGGACCAGGTGGGTGATGCAGGCGCTCCGGCCGGCGGCGTCGTTGGCCAGGTGCACCGTGTCGTAGCTGCCGTCGGCCTTGAAGTACGCCGTGTGGGCACCGGCGGGCAGCTTCATCCGTGTGGTGTTGGTGCCCATCCCGATCCGGACCGCGAACGCGCGCGGCGCGCCGTACTCCATCCGGATCCACCAGCCGCCCCCGACCACCGGCCCGTCCAGCGGGATGTCGGTCGGGGCGCGGTGCAGGACGTAACCGCAGCCGGAGCCACCCACCATCGACCGTGCGGGCAGCACGATCGCCTGCGTCAGCTCGCCGTCGTCCTTGATCGCGTAGAGCCGGTCGACCGAGGTGTCCGGGTAGGTGACGGGGTAGTCGAGGGCCCGGAAGATGTGACTGTCGGTGTTCTCCGGGTAGCCGAAGGCCCAGAGCAGGTTCTGCGGGAGGGACAGGTCGACCAGTGGCAGTGGCTTGTCAGGGGTGGCGGAGATGCTGCTCGCCAGGTGGTCGAAGTAGGGCTTGGTGGGGTTGTGGTCCTGCCAGTTGCGCACGTAGGCCAGGCTCGAGACCAGCGAGAACGCGACCACGATCAGCGTGACGGTGCGGATCACCACCGGCCGCTCGTGCGGTCGTGGGACGCCCTCGCGCAACCGGTTGACCTCCGGGGCGCCGACCAGCGGCAGGAACGCCAGGCCGAGGGCGATCACGAAGATCGCCGCGGACTCGGTCTGGTAGCGGTACTCGAGCCCGATGTCCGGGCCGACCAGGTCGGCTCGTGCCGAAGAGAGCAGATAGACGTTGGCCGCGAGGCTGAACGCGATCAGGCTCCACGCGCGCCGGCTGGCCGTCCGGGTGCTGTGGGCGTAGTAGACCAGCGAGCCGACCGCCACCCAGGAGCCCAGGCTGATCAGGTCGCTGGGCGCGGCCAGGGAGTTGGCCGACATCGAGCGCCACTCGAACGGCCCGCCGATGACCCCCGTGCTGAAGGCGACCGCGACCAGGCGGTAGCCGACCGAGCTGAGCAGGGTGCTGGCCGGCTGCGTGCCGTGCAGCCCGAACTTCAGGTAGATCGCGACGTAGGGCAGGGCCACGGCCCCGTGGGCCAGCACACCGACGCGGTAGTCGCGCCACAGCATCGTCACCCGTTCGGTGAGCTTGCCCCGCGCGAACCAGCCGAGCGCCAGGATCGCGTAGAACCCGAAGAGGATCGCGGCCTTCTCGTAGAACGCCAGCCCGAGCACGGTCCAGGCGAGGGTCACCGCGAGTGACTGCCAGCGGCGGGTGCGGAGGTAGTCCAGGTGGGCGTGCAGCCCGAAGACCAGGGCGACCTGCAGGGGCAGCTGGTTGATCCCGGCGGCGAACCAGAGACCTGCCGGCAGGGTGAAGACGTAGAAGCAGTAGCCGGCCAGCAGCACCAGCACCAGCCGGGTCTCGCCGAACATGCTGCGCAGCAGCCTCAGCATGCCGAGCGAGGCGACGGCCTGGAGCACCACCAGCACACCGGCCCACACGCCCCACCGGTACGGCGCCCAGGTGGCCAGGGCCTTGATCACCAGCCACCCTGCGGGCATCAGGTGGCCCGCGTAGTTGCGCCCGACGAAGTGCCAGGTGAGGGGGTCGTTGGTGCCGGTCGACAGGAAGGCCAGGTCGTCGAAGAAGAACCACGACCCGGCCAGCGACCAGATCCGGAAGGCCAGCGCGAGCGCGATCACGAGCAGACCGAGGCGTCGTACGTCGGAGCCGGTCCGGTGCCGCAGCTCCGGGTGGGACATCACGCGAGCCGACACTCGCGGGAGTATGCCACAGGGCAAGGGGCGTTCCGGGCTCCGGCGGAGGCCACCAGGAGCCGTCCGGACAGCGCCGCGGACCGGTCGGACAAGGCGGCGCGCGAGGGTCTTCAGGCCCCTAACTTGACTGGTCGGTAACTGCTAGGGTCCGTCCACTGGCGTCGTGTCTGGGAGGGAATGCGTCATGAAGAAGGTCTGGCCTGCCTGGCTGCTCCTGTTCCTCGGCGCGTTCTTGCTGACCACGGCGGGGGTCGCCAAGTTCTGGGCTCCCGGCGAGGCCGAGCGCACCCCCTTGAACTCCTACCAGCGCACCTACCTCACCGGGACCGCCGACAAGCTCGACGCGGCCACCGGCAAGGTCGAGACCAACCTCCCGGTGAAGATCACCAACATCACCCAGATCGACCCGAACAAGAGCCACGGCGACGTGGTCGTGTTCGTGACCAGCACCTGCGTGAACATCGACACCGACAACCCGCCGGACTGCCTCCGGTACTCCAAGCAGGACCCGCGGCTGATCAGCAACACCCAGTCCAACTGGGCCGCCGACCGGGTGACCGCGCTGGCCGTCGAGGACCCGTCGGTCACCAACGCCCAGCCCGTGCAGGGTCTGACCAACAAGTGGCCGTTCAACAACAAGCCGATCACCTACCCGGTCTGGGACGACGTCACCAAGAAGGCGTTCCCCGCGACGTACGTCGGCAACGTCACCGTGCAGGGCGTCAACTGCCGGCAGTACCACCAGGTGATCTCCCACGCCCCGATCGACCTGGGGCACGGCATCAAGGGCTTCTACAACCTCGACGAGACCTACACGATCGACCAGCGCACCGGGAAGATCATCGACCAGAAGCTGCACGACGTCCGGACCCTGAAGGACGGTGGCGGCGTCGCCCTGGACCTGAGCGCCGAGTACACGCCGCAGACGATCGCCGACAACGTCAAGACCGCCAAGGACGGCGCCGCGCAGCTGAAGCTGATCGAGACCACGCTGCCGCTGGTCGGTCTCGTCGTCGGGCTGATCTGCCTGGTCGTCGGTGGCCTGCTGCTACGCCGGCGGCGGGGCGCGGGCTCGGACGGCTCGGCCGACCAGCCGGTCGAGCTCTCGAGGTCCTGACCCGGCTCAGCCCGGCGGCAGGTCGGCGGCGAAGATCGCCGTCCCGGGGATGAGCCGTCCGCGGGTCTGCGACCAGCCTCCCCAGACACGCTCGTGCCCCTCGGGCCACTCCGGCTCGACCAGGGCGACCAGTCGGAAGTCGTGCCCGGCCAGCAGACCGACCCAGTCGCCCAGTGTGCGGTGGTGCTCGACGTAGGCCACCCGGCCGCTCTCGTCGTCGACCTCGACGTACGGCGTGCGGTCCCAGTACGACGTGGCCGCGGTCAGGCCGGCGGCCGACGGGTCGTCGGGGAAGCTCCACCGGGTCGGGTGCGTGACCGAGAAGGCGAACCGGCCACCTGGCCGGAGCACCCGCGCGACCTCGGCCACGGCGTCGTCGATGTCGGCGACGAACTGGAGCGCGCCGAAGCTGCAGAACACCACGTCGAAGGTGCCCGGCCCGAACGGGAGCCGGGTCGCCGTCCCGAGCACCGACGGCACCGCCACCCCCGACTCCTCGTCCAGCCGGCGCGAGTGCTGGAGCTGGCGCAGGGACAGGTCGAGCCCTACCGACCGGCCGCCCCGAAGGCGGACCCAGCGCGAGCACTGGCCGGCGCCGGAGCCGACCTCCAGCACGTCCTTGCCCTCCACCGCGCCGAGGACACCGGCGTCGTCCTCGGTCAGTCCCTCCGGACCCCACACGAAGCCGGTGTTGCCGAGGAAGTCGCCGTGCGTTGCTTGGTACTCGTCGGCGTACCGGTCCCAGTCCGGGCCGTTGGCGCGACGCGACTCGGCCTCGTCCACGGGGCGGCGCTCGACCCGCACGCGCTGGGGCAGGTGGTCCGCCACGGCACCGACCCTAGTAGGTGTGACAGCGTGGAGCCATGGACGTGCCCGGCCTGACCCCGCTGGCGGGCGGCTGGTCCGGCGAGACCTTCCTGGCCGAGGCCGGGGGAGAGCGCACGGTGGTCCGGATCTACACCCCGGGCCGACGCGACGACGCTGCGCCCGAGATCGACGCCTCGGTGCTGCGCCTGGTGCGCGGGCTGGTGCCGGTGCCCGACGTCCTGGAGGTACGACGTGGCTCGGCCGCCGCGGACCAGCCAGGCCTGCTGGTGACGGCTCATCTGGCGGGGGACCGGGGCGACCTCGTGCTGCCCGACCTCGACCGGGCCGGGCTGGCGAGCCTCGGGGCCCGGTTGGGCACGATCGCCGCGGACCTGAGCGGCATGCCGACGCTGCGGGCGGGGAGGTTCCTCGACGCGTCGCTGACTGTCGGCGACTTCGGGGTGACCGGCGACCTGCCCGGGTTCGTCGCCGAGAGCCTGTCCGGGCCGGCGTGGCCGGCCGACCGGCTGATCTCGCTGACCCGGCTCGCCGAGCGGGCCCAGGACCTGAGCGACACCGTGGGCCGGACCTGCCTGGTCCACTCGGACCTCAACCCGAAGAACCTCCTCGTCGACCGGGCCACGCTGACCGTCACCGGGGTGCTGGACTGGGAGTTCGCCCACGCGGGCCATCCGTTCACCGACCTGGGCAACCTGCTCCGCTTCGATCGGCACCCGGTCTACGTGGAGGCGGTGCTCCGGGCGTGGTGCGAGCGCCGCGGAGGCAGTCCGGAGGAGGCCCTCGACCTGGCCCGGGCCGCCGACCTGTGGGCGCTGGTCGACCTCGCGTCGCGGGCGGGGGACAACCCGGTGGCGGACCGGGCCGCCGGGTTGCTGACCGCGATCGCGGAGTCCGGTGACCTGCACGCCGTACCCGCCGGTTGGACGCATCGCGGCGCCCCCGCCTAGAATTGCCACGCGCCAGAAGTCTGCCCACGTCCCGGACCGAGCGGACACCGGCTCGCTATCTCTTCCGCGAACCAGCCATGCGTTGGCCGCGGGCCATCTGCGGTAGTGAAACAGGCCTCTCGCGTGTCCGCACAACTCCATCCACTCAAAGGTCCTCTTACCCTTATGACGAGCAGTACCGCCTACCTCTCGGAGATCGACGCGCCCCAGGTGGCCGTCAACGACATCGGCTCTGAGGAAGACTTCCTCGCCGCGATCGACGCCACCATCAAGTACTTCAACGACGGCGACATCGTTGAGGGCACCATCGTCAAGGTCGACCGGGACGAGGTCCTGCTCGACATCGGTTACAAGACCGAAGGCGTGATCCCCTCCCGTGAGCTGTCGATCAAGCACGACGTCGACCCGAACGACGTCGTCAACGTCGGCGACAAGGTCGAGGCCCTGGTCCTCCAGAAGGAGGACAAGGAAGGCCGGCTGATCCTGTCCAAGAAGCGCGCCCAGTACGAGCGCGCCTGGGGCACCATCGAGCAGGTCAAGGAAGAGGACGGCGTCGTCGAGGGCACCGTGATCGAGGTCGTCAAGGGCGGCCTGATCCTCGACATCGGCCTGCGTGGCTTCCTGCCCGCGTCGCTGGTCGAGATGCGCCGGGTGCGCGACCTCCAGCCGTACGTCGGCCAGGTGCTCGAGGCCAAGATCATCGAGCTGGACAAGAACCGCAACAACGTCGTGCTCTCGCGTCGTGCCTGGCTCGAGCAGACCCAGTCCGAGGTGCGTCACGGTTTCCTGACCCAGCTCCAGAAGGGCCAGATCCGCAAGGGCGTCGTGTCCTCGATCGTCAACTTCGGTGCCTTCGTGGACCTCGGTGGCGTCGACGGCCTGGTGCACGTCTCCGAGCTGTCGTGGAAGCACATCGACCACCCCAGCGAGGTCGTCAACGTCGGTGACGAGGTCACCGTCGAGGTGCTCGACGTCGACATGGACCGCGAGCGGGTCTCGCTGTCGCTCAAGGCGACGCAGGAGGACCCCTGGCAGCACTTCGCCCGGACCCACCAGATCGGCCAGATCGTGCCGGGCAAGGTCACCAAGCTGGTGCCCTTCGGCTCGTTCGTGCGCGTCGAGGAGGGCATCGAGGGCCTGGTGCACATCTCCGAGCTGGCCGAGCGCCACGTGGAGATCCCCGAGCAGGTCGTCCAGGTCAACGACGACGTCATGGTCAAGATCATCGACATCGACCTCGAGCGTCGCCGGATCTCGCTGTCGCTGAAGCAGGCCAACGAGACCGCGACCGCCGGTGACGCGGAGGAGTTCGACCCGACCCTCTACGGCATGGCCGCGACCTACGACGAGCAGGGCAACTACATCTACCCCGACGGCTTCGACCCCGAGACCGGCGAGTGGCTCGAGGGCTTCGACGAGCAGCGCAAGGTCTGGGAGGACCAGTACGCCAAGGCGCACGCTCGCTGGGAGGCCCACGTCAAGCAGCAGGAGGAGGCCAAGCAGGCCGAGGTCGAGGCCAGCGAGGCCACGACGTACTCCTCCGGGACCACCGACGACGTTGCCGAGGGCGAGGAGACCGGCGGCTCGCTGGCCTCCGACGAGGCGCTCCAGGCGCTCCGCGAGAAGCTCACCGGCGGCGCCAGCTGACACCGCACCACCTCTGCACCACCCGCTTCATCCGCTTCCACCACGTAGGCCCGGTCGGCTCCCGACCGGGCCTCCGTGCGTCGTGGGGAGCGTTTTCCCCGGTGCACCGGGGAAACCGTCGCTTCTCAGCCGAAATTTCGACGGGGAAGCAGCGGCTTGGGCTGAGAACTCTCGCGGGACGCTATGCATCGAGCCGGGTCAGCCAAGGCGACGCGCGGACCGGGCAAAGGCTGCCCGGATGCGTTCAGCGACCCGCTCGGGGTGGGCAAGGTCGGCCCAGGTGATGTGAACGCACTCCCACCCGGTGATCTCCCGGATCAGCTCTTCCCGACGCTTCTCGCGCATCAGTACGTCGGCCTCGGTCTCGCCCGGTCGACGCAGCTCGTCGTACTTGCGGCGCCCGTCGAACTCGACCCACACCGCGAGGGTCGGCCAGGCGAAGTCCAGGCGACCCACGACCCGTCCTGCGCTGTCGCGGACCTCCAGCTGGGGGATCGGGCGGGGGAGGCCCTGCCGGAAGAAGAGGTAGTCGCTACGTGACTCGCCCACCGACTCCATGCGCGGATCGCACAGCCGGAGCACGATGTCGGTTCTCAGAGTGTGTGGCCACTGCTCCATCCGTGAGTACCGCTCGCGAAGTTGCTCGCGGGTCGTGAGTCGCCGGTGCAGCAGGTCGTTGACCACGACCAACGCGTGCTCGACATCGGTGATCGTCGTGACCTCCAAGGCAGTCCGGGTCGCCGACATGTAGTCGAACCCCTGGCTGTGCACGATGTCGCCCACCTCCACCCGTCCGCAGTGCTGCACGACGCCGGCGGCTCGACGTCCCGCCCTCCCGTCGCGCCGGGTCAGGTGTACGGCGTCCAGAGCGAGGTCCCAGACGTCTGGACGATGGACTGAGAGACTGCTGGTGTGTGAGAGGACCACCTCGGCCCGCGCAGTCCGGTAGGCCGCCCGACTGACGAGGAGGTGCCGGCGGAGACCGTCAGCCTCGTCCCAGATCTGGGTGAAGGTGTAGGCGCCGTGCCGGAGTCGGTGCCAGGTCCTCGTGCGGAGGAGACGACCCATCTCGCCGTCGGTGTAGCCCAGCGCCCTTGCTTCGCGTCGCAGGAAGGCGCCCTTCTGCAGACAGATGGCGTATAGCTGAGGATCCAGGTACATGACCGGATGGTCGCCGAAGACCGCGGGGTGCGAGATCCCCGTTGCTCCTGTCTGTGGAGTCGGGGTGCTGAAGGATTCGCTGTGGACCATGCGCGGGCCGTCGGGCGCAGCCCTTCTCAGCCGAAGCAGTCGCTTCTCAGCCGGAATTTCGGCCGGGAAGCGACTCGTTCACCGGTACACCGGGGAAAGCTCCGCCCACCACGCGCAAACGGGCCGGCCCCGAGGGGCCGGCCCGTCTGTGGTGCGTGATCGTCAGGAGCCGAAGACTGCCAGCTCCGTCAGGTCGGTGAAGGCACAGCCGGAGAACGCACCGTCGGGACAGTTGGTCGCGAAGTCCGGCGTCTGGTTGCCCAGAATGGTGAAACGCACGAACTTCACGCCAGTGCCCGTGCCGGGGTTCAGCGCCACCGAGTTGAGGTGCCCGCGGTCGGCCGACGTGAAGGCACCGGACGCGGCCTCGACGAACGAGCTGCCGTTGGTCGACGTCTCGATCTTGTAGGCACCCGTGGAGGCACTGCCTCCGTCACCGCAGGTGGCGGTCGGGTCGACGCCGAACGTCGTGATGTTCACGGCCTTCGGAAGCTGCACCGTCAGCGTCTTCGGGACGAAGACGTTGGTGGTGTCGCCCTGGTCGTCACCGGTGGTGCTGCCCCAGCCTGCGGTCAGGCTGGTGTCCAGCGCCTGGTCCGGACCACAGCCGAACGCGGAGAAGTCCGGTCCGGTGAAGTCCGCGACGGAGGCGCCACCGGAGGTGGCGGCCCAGTCACGGGTGATCTGGAAGTTGCTGAGATCGGCCCCGGTGAAGTCACCGAAGCTGACAGCCGTGGCCGGGTGCGAGTCGCCGAAGTAGCCGGGGGCCGAAGCCACCACCTTGGCGTAACGCCCGGTCACGAGGTTGTCGATCTCGTAGAACCCGTTGGAACCGGTCGTGTCGGTGTACTGGTCGCCCTGACCGGTCACCGTCACCACCGCACCGGCAACCGGGTCACCGGTCGTCGGGTCGTGGACGAAGCCCGCCACGGTGCCGTCGTGCGGCCGGGAGGCCGGCGGCGGCGTGTGGAAGTCCTGGCCCGGGTGGGCGTCGGCGGAGTTCACCGAGCCCGCGAAGAAGCCCATGCCACGGTTCGCAAAGATCTTCCAGATCTGCGCGGTGTGGCTACGGCCGTAGGCCACGAGGTCCGCACGCAGGATCGCGTTGCGCATGTCCAGCATGTCGGGGTCGTTGGCGGACAGCGACATGCCGCGGGTGATCAGGGTGTCGGCCACCTTGTGCCCGAACGCCTTGCGCAGGTCCCAGAGGGTCTGGGCCCACACCTCGCCACTGCCGTGCACCTCGGGACCACCGGTGATGGTCGGGAAGTCACCGTAGGTGTAGCCACCCTGGGTCACTCCGTCGAAGCCGGACAGGCAGCCCGGCGCCTTGGAGCCGACCGGGCAGTCGATCGCCATGGTGCGGAACGGCGCCTTGGCGGCCATGAGGTACTTGCCCTCGAAGACCTGACCGGCCTTGGCGGTGTCGTGGACGAGGCCCTTGGTGACCAGGTAGTCCATGGCGTAGTAGTCGCTCCACGCCTCACCCATCGACCCGGCCTGGATGTCGTTCAGGGTCGAGTTGCCGTTGGCGTCGATCACCAGGCGGTTGGACAGACCGTGGGTGTACTCGTGGTACTCCACGCTCGCGTCGAACGCCGAGCTGGTCGGGACGAACGGGTCGCCCGTCGCGGGGTCGGACGTGGTGCCGGGCACGTGCCACAGGTACATCTGCATGGTCGGCGGCGTGCCGTTCGGCGGGGTGCTCATGTTGGCGTTGTCGATGTGGTTGCCGTCGGGCAGACCGGCGATCGAGCTGGTGTTGGCACCGTCCAGCGCGTTCAGCATGACCGGGTCCCCGCCCTTGCGGGAGAAGTTGCCGGCGGCCGCGGTGAAGCTGATCGGCGCCTTCGCGAGGTAGTCGTGGAAGTTGCTGGCGAGGTAGAACGCCTGGGTGGCGTCGGCCTTGCGGTTCTTCTTCCAGGAGAACGGCGCGTTGGGGTTCCAGGTGCACTTGAAGTGCTTGGAGCACAGCGGCGACGAGTGGAAGGGCTTGAGCGTGAACTGGGCGCGGTGCTTGGTGCCCGGCAGCGGCGTCTTCTCACCGGCGTTGATCTTGTTGTCGTCGTTCAGGTCGTCCCAGGCGATGACGCTGGTGCCCTTGAGGAAGGTGGCGTGCTTCTTGATCCACCCCTTCTTGACCATGTTGACCACGGTCGCCTTGCCGCCCTTGGGGGCACCCGGGTAGTACGGGAACACCTGGGCGTCACCGGTGGCGCTGTCGGAGTTGGAGTGGCGGTAGAGGACCCGTCCGGTGACCGCGTCGACGACGTGCTGGTAGGCACCCGCCGAGCTCTGGACGTAGGTCGACCACGCCGGGCGCAGGCCCTGCGGGGTCAGGAACCAGACCCGCTTGGCGAAGTCGTGGTTCGACCAGACGGTCGAGGCAGACGAGCCACCCCGCGACGCGGCGACCGCGGCGGGCTGGACGGTGCCACGCACGTCGCGGGCCGAGGACGTGCGCGCGGAGTCCGCGGTCACCCGACCGGCCGAGGGCGCGGCCGCGGCCAGCTTGGCCAGACCGGAGACCGGGCTGCCCTGGACGGCGAGGACCTGGCCCTTGCCGGTCACCTTGACCTGCAGGCCGTTGCCGAAGACGGTGGCGCCGCGGACCGACTGCGTCCAGGACAGGTTGTGCACGCCGATGCCGTCGACGTAGTCCTGGTGGAAGCGGAACGTCGACAGGTCGGCCGACGTGAGCCCGAGCGCCGCGAGGTGGCTGCGCACGTAGTTCATCGCGATGGTCCGAGCCGATGCGGACGACGTACCGGTCAGGAAGCCGTCGAGCCGACCGAAGTCGCGCGGGGTGTGGGTGAGCGGGTCGAACGAGATGATCGACTGGCCGCCCAGGCTTCGGAAGTACGCCGAGTCGCTCTTGGTGCGGCTGGTCACCTCCTGGCGGTTGGCCTTGACGAGGGCGACCCCGCTGAGCTGGCGTACGTCGTAGTAGCCGGGGGTGCGGGCGGTGGACTCACCGCCCCGGACCGCGGAGTTCTGAGACCGAGCCGAGTTGCCGCCGGTTGCGGCCTGGCTCGGTAGCCCAAGCATGCTGACCGCGAGCACGGTGCCGCCGATGGCGGCGACCGCGAGCGATCTGTTCCTGGTGGGATGCACGAAGGTTCCCTTCATGGGTGTGGGGGTGGTGCGCCTGTGGGCGCGCCGAGAGGATTCAGGGCACCCTAAGCACGGGGCATGCCCCAGAGGAAGGGTTTCCGTAGTGTTTCCTCCATGCGAGTGGGTCTTACCGGAGGAGTGGGGGCGGGCAAGACCACGGTGGCGCGTGCGTTGGCGGACCTCGGGGCGGTCGTGATCGATGCCGACGCGCTGGCACGGGAGGTGGTCGAGCCCGGTACGCCGGGTCTGGCCGCGGTCGTCGCGGAGTTCGGTCCGGAAGTGCTGGACGACGACGGCGCGCTCGACCGGGCCCGGCTGGGAGCCATCGTGTTCGCCGACCCGGCACGGAGGGCGGTGCTGGAGGCGATCGTCCATCCCCTGGTACGACGCCGCGCGGCCGAGCTGGAGGCCGCCGCGCCCGCCGGGGCGCTGGTCGTCCACGACATCCCGCTGCTGGTCGAGACCGGTCAGGGCGGGTCGTTCGACGCGGTGCTCGTGGTCGACCTGCCGCCCGAGCTCCAGGTCGAGCGGCTGGTCCGCGACCGCGGCTGGACGCCCGAGGACGCCGCGGCCCGGATCGCCGCGCAGGCATCACGGGCCGACCGGTTGGCGGTGGCCACCTACGTCATCGACAACACCCGGACGCGCGAAGACCTCCGCCAGCGTGTGGCGGAGGTCGTCGCAGCGCTGACCGGTGGGGTCAGCTGAGGCCGGCTCTCAGGCGGCCAGGTCGGGGTCGCCGAGGCGGCGGAGCTTCTGCAGCGCCTCGCGCTCCAGCTGGCGGACCCGCTCGGCGGAGATGCCGTGCCGGGCGCCGATGTCGGCCAGCTTGTGCTGGCGGCCGTCGAGCAACCCATAGCGGGCCCGGATGATGTCGGCGGCGCGGTCGTCGAGCTGCCCGACCAGCTGGTCGAGCCGCTCGCGCGACTCCACGTCGAGCACGGTGTCGTCGGGCCCCGGCGAGGTCTCCTGGGCCATCAGGTCGCCCAGGGAGGTGTCGCCGTCCTCGTCGACGGGCGTGTCCAGGCTGACGTGGTCACGGCCCCACGAGAGCAGGTCCAGCACCCGGTCGATGTCCATGCCGAGCTCCGTGGCGATCTCCGCGGGCTCCGGGTCGCGGCCCAGCTGGCGCTCGAGGGTACGGCGTGCCCCGCCGACCTGGTTGAGCTCCTCGACCACGTGCACAGGGAGGCGGACGACGCGTGCCTGCTGCGCGATGCCGCGGGTGATCGCCTGACGCACCCACCAGGTGGCGTAGGTGGAGAACTTGTAGCCCTTGGTGTAGTCGAACTTCTCCACGGCCCGGATCAGGCCGGTGTTGCCCTCCTGGATCAGGTCCAGCATCGGCATCTGCGCGCGGCCGTACTTGCGGGCGATCGAGACGACGAGCCGCAGGTTGGCGCTGATGAAGAGGTCGACGGCCTTGCGGCCCTCCTCGGCCAGCCACTGGAGCTCCTCCTCGGTGGCCGTCATCGGCGCCCCGCCCTTGCGGCGGCCGACGCGGCCTTGGGCGAGCAGGTGCTCGGCGTACAGGCCGGCCTCGATGGTCTTGGACAGCTCGACCTCCGAGGCGGCGTCGAGAAGCGCGGTCCGGGCGATCTCGTCGAGGTACAGCCCGACGCTGTCGCGGCCCTCGATCTCCCGCGTCGCGCTGATGGATCGTGTTGCCATGTCGCCCTCCTGACCTGCGTGGGACCGCCTACTGGTCAGTACCCACGGTGACTCCAACGCACCGCACGCCGGTGAGATTCCCTCGGCCGGTCCTGCCGGTGCTCGGACCCTTCACCCAGCCAGACGTACGGGCGGGCGCGGTAGTTGCCTCGGCGCGGAACTCTCAGGGACTTCTCAGGGCTGATCCGTTCCCGGTGCCGCCATCGGATGGGACCGCCGTCCGCGCGGGCCGCGCCCGCTCGCACTAGCATCGCCACGTGCTCGAGCTGCGTCCCGTGCCCGACGAGGCACGCACCGACTGGGTCCCGACTCTTTCCGAGCGGCTGGACCTGCTCCGCTTCCGCCACCAGTACGACGACCCGGAGGTCTCGGCGGCCTCGGCAGCGGCGTTCGTGGGTGAGGTGATCGGACGGACCACCGTGTTCGAGGTGACCGACGGCGGTGCCGTGGTCGGTCATCTGTGGTGGGGGCGCGAGGGTGAGGACGCCGCGGTGATGGACGTGCGGATCGACGACCCCGAGCGGCTCGACGAGCTCCTGCCCCAGCTCCTCGACCTGGCCCGCGCGGACGGCCGCCGCAAGATCGGCTCGGCCGGAGTGCCGGCGGACGCGAGCCGGATGGCGCTGGTCGAGCTCCCCGGCTTCACCCCCCGGGCCACCAACATGCTGCTCCGGCTCGACGCCCCGATCGCGGACCCCGGCCGGCTCGGGCTGCGCGACATGAGCGAGACCGCTTTCGCCGTGTTCTACGCCGACCTCGTGCGCGACTACGCCGACGAGCTCCATGCCGCGGGCCTGAGCCGCGAGGCCGCCGACGAGCAGAGCCGGACCCAGTCGGCCCAGCTGATGCCGGACGGCGTCGCCTCGGTGGGTCAGGAGTTCTTCACCGCCGAGGTGGGAGGCGAGCCGGTCGGACACCTCTGGATCAGCACCGAGAAGCCGATGGCCTTCGTCTACGACGTCGTGGTCCGCGAGGACCAGCGCCGGAAGGGGTACGGCGCCGCCATCATGAACGCAGGCGCCCTCTGGTGCCGCGAGCACGGCCATGTCTCGCTGGGCCTCAACGTCTTCGCCCACAACGCGGGAGCCCGGGCCCTCTACGACAAGCTGGGCTACGTCGTCACGGTGGACTACCGCACCCTCGACGTCCCCGATGCCGGCTGACCCACCCGGCGCGGTCGACCTCAACGCCGATCTCGGCGAGGAGGTCACCGACGACTCCGGGCTCCTGGCCGTGGTCACCTCGGCCAACGTGGCGTGCGGCTTCCACGCGGGGACGCCCGCGATCATGCGCGCGGTCTGTGCCGAGGCCGCTCGGCTCGGGGTCGTGGTCGGCGCCCAGGTGTCCTACCGCGACCGGGCCAACTTCGGCCGGGTCGCCCGTGACGTCGGCTTCGACGACCTGCGCGAGCAGGTGGCCGAGCAGGTGGGGCTGCTCTCGCGGATCGCCGTCGACGAAGGGACCGCGGTCGCGTACCTCAAGCCCCACGGCGCGCTCTACCACCGGGTCACCGACGACCTCGAGCAGGCGGCCGCGGTGCTGGCCGGGTCGGGAACCCTGCCGGTGCTGGGCTTCCCCGGCGCCGTGCTGCTGGACCTGGCCCGCGACGCCGGACGGGCGTCGTACGACGAGGGCTTCCCGGACCGCCGCTACCTGGACGGGCGTCTGGTCGACCGGGCTGTCCCGGGGGCGCTGCTGCTCGACGTGGACGAGATCGCCCGGCAGGCAGTGGCGCTGGCTCCGCGGGTGGCGTCGCTGTGCGTCCACGGGGACTCGCCGGGTGCGGTGGCCCACGCGGAGGCCGTCCGGCGCGCGCTGAGCGACGCCGGTCACCGGTTGCGCTCGTTCCTCCCGGGGCGGTAGCTCCTCCACAGGAGAGAGCCGTTTCCTGTGGAGGATGGGCCGTCATCTGTGGAGGGAGCGACTGGTCCTGTGGAGGACACGCCGACAGCCGGAAATAGCCGTCGAAAGTTGTCCGTAGCCCCTTGTGCGGAGCGGTCCGGAGCACGTAGAACTCTCCCTACCAACCCGCCGCTCGCGGCGGGGCGGGGAGCGGAGAAGTCCGAAGATCCACACCACGAGCTTGCTCGTGGCACCGGCCGGTGGCGGCGGGTGGGGTCGGAGGGTTTGTCCGGTCCGATCGGGTGGTCACAGACCCGGTTCCGAGGGGCTCTTGGTGCTCATACCATCGAGAGCCCCTCACCTCATTTCCAGGAGAGCCGATGCGCGTCCTCCCCGTCGGCCCGCACGCGGCCCTGGTCGAGGTCTCCTCGCCGCAGGACGCCGTCGGCCTCGCCGAGTGGGCGCGGGGCCTGGGTCTGGCCCGCGAGGTCGTCCCCGGGGCCGAGACGGTCCTGTTCGACGGGTTGGCGGACGGCGCGGCCGGTACCGAGCCCCTGGCGCGGGCCCTGTCCGGGTGGCGCCCGACCCGGGCCGGGCCCGGCCGGCGGGTCGAGATCCCGGTGTCGTACGACGGGCCGGACCTCGCAGCCGTCGCCGCCGCCTGGGGCTGTGCGGCGGACGAGGTGGCAGCGCGCCACCAGGGCACGGACTTCGTCGCGGCGTTCTGCGGCTTCGCGCCCGGGTTCGCCTACCTCTCGGGGCTCGCGGGCTCCGTGCCCCGACTGGCGACTCCGCGGACCCGAGTGCCGGCGGGCGCGGTCGCGCTGGCCGGACCCTGGTGCGGGATCTACCCGCGCGCCTCACCGGGCGGATGGCAGGTGATCGGCCAGACCGACGCCCGGCTCTGGGACGTGACCCTGGCCGAGCCCGCGTTGCTGGCACCGGGCACCCGGGTCAGGTTCGTGGCGCGATGAGCCTCACCGTGCTCGCCGTGGGGGCCTCCGTCCTGGTCCAGGACCGCGGCCGCGCCGGCTGGGCACACCTGGGGGTGCCGCGGGCCGGTGCGCTGGACGCGCCGGCGGCCGGGCTGGCCAACCGGCTGGTCGGCAACGGCGAGGACGCGGCCTGCCTGGAGGTGCTGCTCGGGGGTCTGGCGATGCACACCGACCGGGGGAGGTGGTGCGCGGTGACCGGAGCCGTCGCGGGCGTCCGGGTCGACGGGCGGCCACAGGAGTTCGCGGCCGCCGTCTGGTGGCCGGCCGGCACCACCCTGGAGGTGGGGACCCCCGGCGCCGGCCTCCGCTCCTACGTCGCCGTGGCCGGAGGTGTCGCAGTCGACCCGGTGCTCGGCTCGCGGTCGACCGACACCCTGGCGTGGGTGGGGCCACCGCCGGTCACGGTCGGAGACGTCCTGCCGGTGGGTGTCGCGGCAGGGCCACCGGCGGCGCTGGACACTCCGCGTACGCCGTCGGCCGGGCCGCTCCGGCTGGCCCCGGGTCCGCGCGCGGACCGAGTCGACGGCGACGCGGTCGCCCTGCTGTGCGGTACGTCGTACACCGTCTCTCCGGACTCCGACCGGATCGGCCTGCGCCTCGACGGGGCCCCGCTGCCGCTCGCGCGCACCGACGAGCTTCCCAGCGAGGGGATGGTGCTCGGCGCCGTGCAGGTGCCACCGGACGGTCGGCCGGTGGTGTTCCTCGCGGACCACCCGACCACGGGCGGCTACCCCGTGGTGGCCGTCGTCGACGAGGCCGATCTCTGGCAGTGCGCCCAGCTGAGGCCGGGAGAACCGGTGCGGTTCACTCGCTCGTCGACGGGACGACCCACGGGCTGAGCGCCGGGTCGTCCACCTTCAGCGAGCGCACCGGCCCGGGCGGGGTCTCGGCGGTCTCGAACCGCACCGTCACGATGCCGCGGCCCGCGCCCCACACCCACCCGCGGCCGAGGTCGTCGTGCACGACGTCCATCCCCGGCCACCAAATGCGCGCCTCGGGCGGCTCGGGCAGGACCTCGGTCTCCGGGTCGGGCGCGGACTCCGCGTCGTCGTCCGAGCCGAAGAGGTCCTCCTGGATCCAGTCGGCGAGTCCGGAGACGCCGACCCCGAGGAGCCGGACCCCTCCGGTGGTGTCGAGCTCACCGAGCAGGCCGCGGGCGAGGCGGGCGATCGTCGGGCCGGCATCCGTCGGGGCCGCCAGGGTGGTCGAGCGCGACAGGGTGGTGAAGTCGTGCAGCCGCACCTTGAGGGTGATCGTGCGGCCGGACAGGCCGTTCTTGCGGAGACGCTCGGCCACGTTGGTGGCCTGCCGGGTGACCAGCCCGGCCATCAGCCGCGGATCGGTGAGGTCGGTGTCGTAGGTGCCCTCGACGCTGACCGACTTCGCCTCGCGCTCGGGCACGACGGCCCGGTCGTCCTGGGCGCGGGCCAGCTGGTGGAGCCCGCGGCCCTGCGCCTTGCCCAGCAGTCGCACGAGCTCCTCCTCGCTGACGTCCTCGAGGTCGGCGACCGTGGTGATGCCGGCCCGCCGCAGCCGCTCCGCGGTCGCGGGGCCGACGCCGGGGATCACGGTCACGTGCATCGGCCGGAGCAGGTCGCGCTCGGACCCGGCCGCCACGATCACCAGGCCGTCGGGCTTGTCGAGGTCGCTGGCGACCTTGGCGATGAACTTCGAGGTGCCGACCCCGACCGAGGCGGTCAGTCCGCCGGTCACCTCGTGCACCCGCGCGCGCAGGCCCTCGGCGAAGTCGCGCAGGGTCGCCTCGTCGTACGACGTGAGCCCGGCGGTCGCGAGGTCGACGAAGGCCTCGTCCACCGACAGCGGCTCGACCAGGGGGGAGACCGAGCGGAGCACCTCCATCACCGCCGCGCTGGTGGCGCGGTAGGCCGGGAAGCGGGCGTTGAGGAAGGCGGCGTGCGGGCACCGTGACCGCGCCTCGCGGGTCGACATCGCCGAGCGCACGCCGTACCTGCGGGCCTCGTACGACGCCGTGGCCACGACACCGCGACCGCCCACCCCGCCGACGACCACGGGCTTGCCGCGCAGCGACGGCTTGTCGCGCTGCTCGACGGAGGCGAAGAACGCGTCCAGGTCGAGGTGCAGCACCGAGGCCTCCGGACGCATGTGCGCAACCTATCGCCGCTCACCGACACCGAGGCCGACAGCGCGCGGACGGCCCGCTCGTCGTCCACAGTCACGGCCGACGCCGGCCTCGTCCACCGGGCGGCACGAGTCGTCGGCGATGACCCCACGGCCGGGTGCAGCGTGGCTCCATGACCACGTCCCTGACCGCCCGCGGCCCGGAGGACCTCCTCGCCGCCGTCCCCGTCGTGCTCGGCTTCCGGCCGACCGACTCGGTGGTGATGCTGACCTTCGGCGCACCGTGCACCTTCCATGCCCGGGTCGACCTGCCGCCGCCCGACGACCCCGAGGCGCTGATCGACCTCAGCGAGGCGCTGCGGGCGCCGTGCCTCCTCCATGACGTGGGGAGGGTGGCCTTCGTGCTCTATGCCGACGACGCCGACCTGTCCGCCCGGATCGGTGCCCGGCTGCGGGCCGGCTTCGCGGAGGTGGAGATCGGGGTGATCGACGTGCTGCGGGTCAGCCGGGGTCGCTGGTGGTCGGTGCCGGACGAGCCGGGTCGGAGCCCCGGGGAGGGGCTGCCCTTCGACGACACCTGCCACTGGTTCGCAGCGCAGGCGGTCTTCGACGGGCGGGTCACCCACGCCTCCCGCGACGACCTGCGGGCGACCCTCGCGCCCGACCTCGAGGCGCGGGCCCGCGTCCAGGCCCGGCTGCCCGCCGGTCCGTGTCCGGCGGTGGCAGCCGAGGAGGCCTGGCTGGTCGAAATGCTCCGGCACTGGGTCGGCTCGGGTGCCGAGCCCGACGACGAGGAGGCGGGCAGGGTCCTGCGGGCGGTCGCCGGGGTCGAGCCCCGCGACGCGGCCCTCTTCCTGGTGTCGCGGGAGACGGCTCGCGAGCACCTGCGCATCTGGTCGGGCCTGCTGCGACGCGCACCGGAGGGGCTGGTGCCGTCCGCGGCGGTGCTGGCCGCGTTCGCGGCCTGGCAGTCGGGTCACGGCGCCTTGGCGTGGTGCGCCCTCGACCGGTGTCTCGAGGTCCGGCCCGATCACCGGCTGGGGCTGGGGCTGGCCGAGTGCCTGACCCGCGCTGTGCCACCCTCGGCCTGGCATGAGGTGCCGGGGCTGTCCAGTTCGGAGTCCGACACGGGCTGACGACGGTCGACTGGCCTAGGGTTCGCTCATGGGAGAAGACGTCGACGCCCAGGAGTTCTCCCGGGCAGACCGCACTCGCTACCGCGAGAAGGTGCATCGCTGCCTCGACGTGTTCGAGCGCATGCTCAGCGAGGACCAGTTCCATACCGACAACCCGATGACGGGGCTGGAGGTGGAGCTCAACCTCGTCGACGACGCGGGGGATCCGGCACTGAAGAACGCCGAGGTGCTGACCGCGATCGCCGACCCGTCGTTCCAGACCGAGCTGGGCCAGTTCAACATCGAGATCAACGTGCCCCCGGCGGTGCTGCGCGACGGCGGCCTGCGGACCTTCGAGGCCAACCTGCGCCGGTCGCTGAACGACGCCGAGGCGAAGGCGGCCGAGGTCGGGGCGCACCAGGTGATGATCGGCGTCCTGCCGACGCTGGCGCCGGGCCACTTCGAGCCGCAGATGATGAGCGCCAACCCGCGCTACCGGCTGCTCAGCGAACAGATCCTGCACGCGCGCGGTGAGGACATCCGGATCGACATCACCGGACCCGAGCGGCTGATCACCACGGCCGACTCGATCCTGCCCGAGGCCGCCTGCACCAGCACCCAGTTCCACGTGCAGACCTCGCCCGAGCAGTTCGCGGCCTACTGGAACGCCTCGCAGGCGGTCTCGGCGGTCCAGCTCGCGGTCGGCGCCAACTCGCCGTACTGCCTGGGCAAGGAGCTGTGGCGAGAGACCCGGATCCCGTTGTTCGCGCAGGCGGCCGACACCCGCAGCGAGGAGCTGAAGGCCCAGGGGGTCCGGCCACGGGTGTGGTTCGGCGAGCGCTGGATCAACTCCGTCTTCGACCTGTTCGAGGAGAACGTCCGCTACTTCCCGGCACTGCTGCCGATCACCGCCGACGAGGACCCCGTCGCCACCCTCGAGTCCGGCACCGCGCCGCAGCTCAGTGAGCTGCGGCTGCACAACGGCACGATCTACCGCTGGAATCGCCCGGTCTACGACATCAACGACGGCACCCCGCACCTCCGCGTGGAGAACCGCGTCCTGCCGGCCGGCCCGACGGTTGCCGACCTGATCGCCAACGCGGCGTTCTACTTCGGCCTGGTCCGCCATCTCGCGGAGAGCGACCGCCCACTGTGGTCCCAGATGTCGTTCCAGGCCGCCGAGGAGAACTTCGAGACCGCGGCCGAGGACGGCATCGACGCCTCGGTCTACTGGCCGGCTCTCGGTGAGGTCAAGGCGACCGAGCTGGTCCTGCGTCGCCTGCTGCCGATGGCCCATCAGGGCCTGGCCTCGTGGGGTGTCGCGACCGAGGACAGCGACCGCCTCCTCGGGATCATCGAGCAGCGCTGTGTGAAGGGCGTCAACGGAGCCAGCTGGTTCGTGGACCGGATGCACGCGCGCAAGGGGGAGGACCGCTACGACGCCCTGCGGGCGACCCTCCGGGAGTACCGCGAGGGGATGCACAGCAACGAGCCGGTCCACACCTGGGACTGACCGTTCTCTCTGTTCACCTCAGCGCTGCCGGATCCGCTTCCACCGTCGGCCGGCGCCCGAGCGCGGGTCGGTCCAGCCGTGCCGGGTGACCACCACGAAGGTCGGCTCGCGCCGCTGCTCGGCGTGGGCGGCGAGCACGGGGGCGAGCCACGCCGCGTCGGCGTCGTGAAGGGAGACCGGACCACTCCTGGTCAGCCAGGTCAGCGCCGCCGGCTCGGGTACGGCGGCGAGCAGGGTCGCCACGATGTCGGTCCGGAGGCCGTGGTCCCAGCCCGGGTCGTCGGCCACCGCGACGGCCGGTCCACCGGGCAGCCCGAGGTGCAGCACCGGCGGGACGTGCATCCGGTGGTCGGAGACGGCCAGGTCGAGGACGGCGCGCCGCAGCAGCCGCGTCATCTCGCGGGGGAGTGGCTCGTCGAGCACGGGCACGGAGCCAGCCTGCCGCCTGTCGACCTCGCGCGGGGGCCGTCTCCACAGGGAAGCGTCCGGCGCCACCGGCGCCGCGGTGGGATAAGTTGCCCGCGTACAGCCGATGGCTTCTGTCCGGAGGCGTCCGCGTTGCATCGAGGTTCGAGTGAGGGAGACCCATGGGAGCCGTGGTCGTGGGATATGTGGCCAAGCCCGAGGGCGAGGCGGCCGTCGAGCAGGGCATCGCCGAGGCCAAGCTCCGCGGGGTCAGCCTGATCGTGGTCAACTCGCAGCGCGGCGGCCGGGAGTACGACGACGACGCGTCGCTGCGCACCGAGCACGACCTCACCAGCCTCGAGGAGAAGCTCAAGGCGTCCGGCGTCGAGCACGAGGTGCGGCACCTCGTCCGTGGCTTCGAGCCGGCCGAGGACCTGATCAGCATCGCCGAGGCCACCGACGCGGACCTGATCGTGATCGGCCTGCGACGCCGTACCCCCGTGGGCAAGCTGATCCTGGGCAGCAACGCCCAGCGGATCCTCCTCGACGCTCCCTGCCCGGTCCTGGCCGTCAAGGTCGGCTGAGCCCCGTCCCACCATGGCCATCCAGATCACCGGCGACGCCCACGCGGACCAGGTCCTCAGCGACAGCCCGTTCGCGCTGCTCGTGGGCATGATGCTCGATCAGCAGTACCCCATGGAGCATGCGTTCCGCGGGCCGGCGAAGGTGCTCGACCGCTTCGGCAGCCTCGAGCCCGCCGCGATCGCAGGGGCCGATCCCGAGCAGTTCAAGGCGGTCTGCTCCACCCCACCGGCGATCCACCGCTTCCCCGGCTCGATGGCGGGGCGACTGCAGGAGCTAGCCCGGCTGGTCGAGGTGCGGTACGACGGGCATACCGAGCGGTTGTGGACCGAAGCCACGACCGGGGCCGAGCTGCTGGCCAGGGTGATGGCGCTGCCGGGGTTCGGCAGGCAGAAGGCCCAGATCTTCACCGCACTCCTGGCCAAGCAGCTCGGCGTACGCCCCGCGGGGTGGGAGGAGGCCGTCGGCGACTACGCCCTCGAGGGCTTTCGCTCGGTGGCCGACGTGGTCGACCCGGGGTCCCTGCAGAAGGTCCGCGCGTACAAGCAGGAGAAGAAGGCGGCCGCCAGGGCCGCACAGGCCTCCGGCTGACCCGCCGACGGTCGGCCCGGACCCCGGCGGAGCAGCCCTCCCGCTTCGTGATCGTGCCCGCCCTCGTGGCAGAATGACCAGAGCGGCTCTTGACCATACCGGGCCTTGCCGCGCCCAGGTGTCCTTCACGAGAGGTGTTCGTGTCCTCGACCGCGCGTAACAAGACCACCACGACCACGGCGACGACCCCGGCCAAGGCGCCTGCCAAGAAGGCGGCGTCCACGGCGGGTTCGTCGAGCGCGGCGGCCAAGCCGCCGGCCCGGAAGGCGGCCGCGGCGAAGGCTCCGGCGGCCGGTCCCACGAGCACCGCGAAGAAGGCGGCGGCGAAGACGACGGCCCGGAAGTCCACCACCTCCGACGCGGTCGAGACCGCCGTGGTCGACCCCGCGGTGGTCGGCCCCGACGGCAAGAAGGTCCTGCCGGACATCCCGGACGAGAAGTTCGAGCAGGACGTCAAGGCCGACCCCACGATCGTCGAGGACGAGAAGGAGGCGACCTTCGTCGTCTCCGACGCCGACGACGCCGGTGAGCCCGAGCAGCAGGTCATGGTCGCCGGCGCCACCGCCGACCCGGTCAAGGACTACCTCAAGCAGATCGGCAAGGTCCCCCTCCTCAACGCCGAGATGGAGGTCGAGCTCGCCAAGCGGATCGAGGCCGGCCTGTTCAGCGAGGAGAAGCTCGCCAAGGGCGGCAAGCTGTCGGCCAAGCTCCAGGAGGAGCTGGAGTGGATCGCCGAGGACGGCCGCCGCGCGAAGAACCACCTGCTCGAGGCCAACCTGCGGCTCGTCGTCTCGCTCGCCAAGCGCTACACCGGTCGCGGCATGCTCTTCCTGGACCTGATCCAGGAGGGCAACCTCGGTCTGATCCGCGCGGTCGAGAAGTTCGACTACACCAAGGGCTACAAGTTCTCGACCTACGCCACGTGGTGGATCCGGCAGGCGATCACCCGCGCCATGGCCGACCAGGCCCGCACCATCCGGATCCCGGTGCACATGGTCGAGGTGATCAACAAGCTCGCCCGCGTCCAGCGGCAGATGCTCCAGGACCTCGGTCGGGAGCCGACCCCCGAGGAGCTCGCCAAGGAGCTCGACATGACGCCCGAGAAGGTCGTCGAGGTCCAGAAGTACGGTCGCGAGCCGATCTCGCTGCACACGCCTCTCGGTGAGGACGGCGACAGCGAGTTCGGCGACCTGATCGAGGACTCCGAGGCGATCGTCCCGGCGGATGCGGTCAGCTTCACGCTCCTCCAGGAGCAGCTGCACGCCGTGCTGGACACGCTTTCCGAGCGCGAGGCCGGCGTGGTCTCGATGCGGTTCGGCCTCACCGACGGCCAGCCCAAGACCCTCGACGAGATCGGCAAGGTGTACGGCGTGACCCGCGAGCGGATCCGCCAGATCGAGTCGAAGACCATGTCCAAGCTGCGGCACCCGAGTCGCTCGCAGGTCCTGCGCGACTACCTCGACTGAGCTAGTCGATCGCCTAGGTTCATCCATGCAGGTCAGAGGCTGATTCAGCCAAACTTCCCCCACCCCCAGGTCTACCGGGTGTTCGGCGCCAAGTGGCTCGAAGGAACGACGCGAGCCTCGTCGGCGCCTAGGAGGAGTTCCAGACTGGCGGGTCAGGTGGTGGGCGGGCTGACCAGCGGCGGTCTAGCCAGTGCCCCGTCGGCATGGCAGGCGCCATCCCCTCCCGAGTGGGAATGGAAAATCACCCCTGATGAGTCCTAGCCTGCGCCTGTGACTCGAGTTGAACGGTGGGAGCGCCGCGTCGAGGTTCCGATACTGCTGCTCGCATTGGCCTTCCTCGTGGCCTACGCCTGGCCAGTACTCGACCCGCGCCTGGACAGCACACTGCGATCCGACCTCAGCGGCATCTCTTGGGCCGTCTGGGTGGTGTTCGTTGTCGACTACGTGATTCGTGTAAGCCTCGCAACCGGTGAACGACCCTCGTACATCAAGCGGCACTGGTACGACCTCCCGCTCATCGCCCTGCCGATGCTCCGGCCCTTGCGGGTGTTGCGGGTGTTGGGCTTCGCGCGAATGGTCAACCGATCCGCTACCGGTGGTCTGGTGGAGCGCGCCTCCGTGTACGTGACGGGAGCCGCAGTCATGTCAGTTGGCTTGGGGTCGGTGGCCGTGCTCGACGCGGAGCAGAACGCGCCGGGAGCGAACATCACCAGCTTCGGAGACGCCTTGTGGTGGGCGTGCAGCACCGTCACCACGGTTGGCTACGGGGATCGTTACCCAGTGACGACAGAGGGTCGGATAATCGCCGTGGCCCTGATGATCGTCGGAATCAGCCTCCTGGGCGCAATCACAGCGTCGGTTGCAACGTGGATGGTCTCTCAGGTCCAGCGAGCCAAGGACAACGCCGTCTGACATTGAGGTGCCCGCCGAGTCCCGGGCTGGGCGGGGGCATTGGATCCAGCGCTTCGAGCCCCGCGCTCCAGCGCGTCGGTAGGCGAATCTGCTCACCCTCGGGAACGCCGGGCATCTCGACGGGGCCGGCGATGTCCTGACATCTCACTCATGCTCAAATCCGCAGGCCCTTTTCGAAACGACATGACCCGAGCCGGCAACGCAACGGCCCCACCAAGAAGCGAACAGCTCCGGCAACGACAAAACGGCAGCCTCCTTCCCCGGGGACCGCGACACGGGCTGTCCCGGATCGCCAGGCATGTGTTCTTCCCGTGCAGGGTACGAATCTGCTGCCGTATCGAGAGGAGCCTGAGATGCCCGGCAAACGAGCGACAGTGAAGAACGAGAAGCAGTACGAGGCGCTTAAGGACAAGGGGATGTCGAAGGAACGCGCCGCGAAGATCGCCAACAGTCCTGAGGCCTCCA
Source organism: Nocardioides cynanchi (assembly GCF_008761635.1). Taxonomy (NCBI): domain Bacteria; kingdom Bacillati; phylum Actinomycetota; class Actinomycetes; order Propionibacteriales; family Nocardioidaceae; genus Nocardioides; species Nocardioides cynanchi. Next base: position 1,386,953 of record NZ_CP044344.1, on the reverse strand, counting down.
AGCACGGGGGCCAGGCAAGCGGGTCCGGCGGTGACAGCTCACAGGGCGGCACGACGGCACAGAAGAAGAAGGCGGGCCGTAAGGGTGGCAAGGCCTCCCACGGCTGAGACCTCCACGTTCCGGTCCCATACCGGAGAGGAGATCGACGAGGGCAGCCACGCGGTGGCGCTCTGGCTCCGGCGCGCCATGCTCGCAGCGATGAGTGTGCTGGTCGCCGCCGACCTGCTCAGCCTGCTGGGCGTCCGGACAAGCACGGAGGCCGCTAGCGCCCACGGCTATTCCCTTACCGTGCACTATCCCTCTGTTGCGCGGGCCGGCTTGGATACTCCATGGCAGGTCACTGTCAGCCATCGCGGCGGCTTCGGGAAACAGCTGACTCTCGGTGTCACCGGTGACTACTTCAACATTTTCGAGACCCAGGGGTTTCACCCGAACCCCTCCGACGAGACACGGGACGGCAACACCCTGTACTTGACCTTCACTTCGCCTCCCGGCGAGACGTTCGTGGTCGACTTCGACGCCTACATCCAGCCCGCTAGCCAGCAGGGTCGCTATGCCACCGTGTCGGTGATCGACGGCGGTTCGCCCGTCGCGTCTGTGGACATCCACACCAGGCTTCTGCCATGAACCGTCGGACACGAAGGGAGCCGAGCCTGTGGAGATCGTGATCCGGGCCGCGGTGATGTTCGCGTTCCTCTGGGCCGTGACGAGGGCTGTGGGGCGCTCGACCTTGGGCGAGCTGAGCACGTTCGAGCTGCTCCTGTACGTCACGATGGGAGACCTGATCCAACAGTCCGTGACCCAGCAGGACTACTCGGTCACCTCCGGGGTGCTCACCATCTCGGTCTTCGCGCTCCTCACCGTCGCCCTCTCCTGGCTGCAGTGGAAGTTTCCGCGAACCCGGTCGGTCATCCGAGGCAAGCCCATCGTCGTGGTCCGCGACGGTCACCTCCTTCCGGTGGCCGCCCGACAGCAACGGTTCACCGAGTCCGACCTGCTCGCCAACGCCCGCCAGCAAGGCATCCGCGACCTCGCCGACATCGAGCTCGCCATCCTCGAGGCCGACGGAAAGGTCTCCTTCTTCACCGCTGCCGAATCCTCCTCAGGCGGCCCGACCTCCGGCGCCAGATCATGAGTTCCCCTCAGAACTGATCATTTCAGGTCAATCCCAGTGAGCCGAGTGGTCCGCACTGCCGCCGGCGGTCTGTTCGTAGTGTCGGGGTCACGGGACCTTCGACACTGGTTCGGGTAGCCAGTCAGGCCCGATGATGCCGCTGTGGCGTGGTTCTTCCGGGCGATCCAGAGCGTGCAGGGCACGTGGGCCTGCCACCACGGAGTCGAGGTGTTCGACGACCACGCGACCCTCGACGAGGCTCTCGCCCACCTCCGGGTCCTCGCGGGCGAGCTGCAGCCAGTGGGGCAGATCTTCATTCACACCGTGGACGGAGAGGTGCGGGCCGACTTGGGCGGCTAGTGGCTGGCGGCGCGGACGACCCTGTCGCACAACAGGCAGCGTTCCGAGGGTGGGCTGGCGCTGAACGGCAACTGCTCGAACCTGCGCATCTGGACCAAGCCGAAGCCGCAGACGGTGGCTCTGACGCCCTCGAGATAGGCGTGTTGTTTGCCGACCAGTACTTTGTCGGCGTCGCGGCTGGACCGGGGGAAGGCTGCGACGCGGTAGTAGTCGGTCATCCCCGATGGGCGCATGCCTCGAGGGCGCAGTCAGGACTGTCACGGGCAGCGCCCCGCCAGCAGGCGTGGGCGGCGGAGCGCCAGGGGCGGGACCTCCTTTTGCGTCCCCGAAGACCCCTGCCGATTGCTTGTGGACCGTAGCCCTCGCGTGCTCGGTGTTTCAGACAGCGCTGGGCCAGGGGAGATGGTGCGCCTGCCGGCTGACTGGGGTTGGTCGACGGGGCGACACCCACGATCGTTCGGAGAGCGCCGCCAGGTCGTCTACAGGTAGGAACCCGACGCTTCGGCCAGTGAGGTGCCGGGTCCAGAGTGGGCGAGAAGTGTCACCCTCACGAGGCCGGCGCCCCCTGATCGAGGGGCCAGGTCACGTTGTCGTAGTTCGCGTCGTACCAGCGGATGTAGACGCTGGCATTGACGTCTTCCCGGCCCAGGTCGCAGCGCAGCGCCTGGCTCATGGCTGTGTCGACGTCGCGGAGGTGTGGGACGCGGATGTGGATCTCGGGCGAGCCGGCAAGGCAGACCAGCCAGCAGCCGTCACTGTAGATCGCTGTAGCCGTCACCTGTGTGACCGCTGGAAGCTGCATCTCGACGATCATGGCGTCAGGCTAAGGGTTGAGGGACACCTTTGAACCAGTCTGGTCAGGCTGCTTTCAGGATGGCGACAGCTGCGTTCGCAGCAGGTGATCGCAGGGCAGGCCGGACGGCGTTGCGCCTATCGGTGCTGTCAAGTGAGGCTCAGCCATGGGAGCGTCCGTCGAGTGCAACCCACCGGAGGAGCGTCATTGAGCCTGCGAGATGCAAGGGTTGAACCGGCAGCGCCTGTGTCTGACATGACCCAGGCGAGAGAGTTCTACGAGACAAAGCTCGGGCTCTCAGACGGCCGCCCGATCGTCGACGGCGGGATCACCTACCAATGCGGCCAGAGACGTGAGATCCACACTTATCTCTCGCCCACCAGCGCCGGTAAGTCAGGCACAACGGTGGCAGCCTGGGAGGTCGTCGGCGTGGAAAGGACAGTGGACGAACTGACGGTCAACGGCGTCACCTTCTAGCACTACAACACGGACCGCCTCACATCAAAGAGACAGGGATCGCCCAGTCGGGCAACGAACGGGTGGCGTGGGTCAAAGACCCGGACGGGAACACTCACGCCATCGTCCAGCTCTGAGCCCAGGGGCGAGGGTCCCCCTGACGCGCGGCGGTGCGCTCGCTTGATCTCACCCCGAAGCCGCGCCTCCCTACACGAAATGCCTACCGAGCCGAAGCCATTCCCGGCACCGCGACTGGTGCTAGGTTCGCAACGAACTCGCATGCCGCTATCCGCGTTGCCGTCAGGGTGCCGGAGGCCATGTAGGACGCGAGGATCTGTCCCCCAGCACCCTCATCGAGCACCACTAAGCCGCGCATTGGCATGAGAGCGGCGGACAGCGGCATGGGCGGGAGTTAAGGCGGTTAGTCGCCGGTGACGCCGTCGGCGAGCTCGCGGAGGATGTCGAGGTGACCATTGTGCCTGGCGGTCTCCTCGATCAGGTGCGTGATGATGTACCGCAACGCGAACGGTTTGCCAGTGTTCTCGTCTCGGCCGACTGCTTCTGCGTCCCATTCGTGGGCGGCAATCACGTCGTCGGTGTGGGCTGCCTGCTCGGCGTACTCGTCGAGCAGCTGGGCCACGGGTTGTTGGAGTCCACGGCGCATCTGGAGCTCGGAGTCGTCGTCCGACCCTGGCCACTGGTTGTACCCGCCGAGGAAGACGACGTCGATCCAGAAGGCTTCTGACCAGCGCAGATGGCTGACCAGGCCAGCGATGCTCATGGCCGGCGAGCTCGCCAGCGGCGTCGTCACCGCATCCGACTGGGACAAGCCGACGCACTTGGCGTGCACAGTCAGGCGGACGTAGCTCAGGAGCTGGGTCACTGTGGCGCGTTCGTCGAACGTGGTGGGTACGTGGGTACGTGTGCTCAGGTCGATGGAAGTCACGGCAGCTCCTCTGAGTGCGGGGCGTTGCTGGTGACCATCAGATCAGACCCATGACGCGAGAGGGACCTCGCATTGCCACGGCAGGTCCTCGCGCTGGGTCGCCGCCGGTGGACGCAGTCACATTCACATGAGAGCGCGATCGGCGGGCGACCACCCGATATGGAGACCACGCGGCGGTCCCGGGTCCGTGGCGGAAGGTCGGGCCGCCCCACAGAGTGTCCTCACGCAACCATTCCTTCGACCACGATCGGGCCTCTGGTGTCGCGCACCGGCCCCTGGATGCGTCGCTGCCAGCCCGCTGCGACACGTCACCCCTCCAGAAGCAGCCCCTAGGCGGGGAGGTGTGTACCTGTCACGGGCTCGACGAACGGGTCCCGTCGCAGGTCTCCAGCGTCTTGATCGCCTCCCCGAAGTCGGGCTGGGCCGCGGCCTGTCCTTAACGGGCGCGGCGTGCACGGGACGCCCAGCCGCTGCAACAATCGATGAGCGAGGTTCGTCTCTCTACGCCGCTATCGGTCTGGTGGTCGGTTCGCTTCCTGTCGTCGCCTGTGGTTCGTCGAGAGCCGTGACCCCCCGCACTCTCGTGCAGCGCTGTTCGGGGGCGATCATGTGGGTCAAGGGCATGTACGAGGATCTAGGACTGTCACTGGCCGAGCTGGCGGGCGGTGTGGAGGGCCGAAACCGTGTTCTGGAGGGCTTGGAGAGAGCGGCGACGCCGTCGCGCTCCGATCCTCGAGCGACATCTGTCCAAGACGCTCTGTTGTTTGCGCGCGCTCCACCGAGACGACTCCGCATGCCGCCACCTCCACTGTTGGGACCTCATTCAAGGGAACAGCACATGGCGGATGGCGAGAAGCATGCCCCCGAACGAACCCACGGACAAGAAGAACCAGCCCTGCGCTGTCCGCAGGTAGTAGGTGTATCGGTCGGGGGCTACCGCATGCTCAACCCGATCGAGCATCGAGAAGAACCTGAAGAGATGGCGAAACTCCTCCCTCGTGTTGCGGGGAAGGAACTCAGCGTCCTTGTCGGCCTCCGCCACGGAGTCCCACATTCTCAACACCGTGCCAATAAACACAAACGTGGGAGAGGCAAGCAGGATCACGTCATGTAGAACCCTCATGCGACAACTCGACGCAACATTACGACAGCCTCCTGAGCAGGGAGCTGAACCGGATTCTCAAAATACGCAGCGAGCGATACGTGTCAACGCAACCAACGAGGATCACTCACGCTCATCGGAATGAAAGCGTTCGGCGGCGGCCCGAGCGGTCGTTGGTGAGTCTGGTTGTCTGTGGTCGGCCCGCCGGTCCCCCCGTGAGAACAACCGGCGGGCCTAGTCACCTCCGCTTGCAGGTTGCGGGCGGAGGTGAGTTCTTCTCCGCCGAGAGCGCGGTGTCAGATCCCGCTACGGAAGGCGAGCAGGTCGCAGCCGCTGCGTAGTAGGTGGGCGTGGTTGAGGCACAGTGGGAGGCCGAAGGTGAGGATCTCGAAGTCCGGCGGCGCGCCTACGTGGGGATCGATGCGGACGGTGGCGGCTCCCATGGTTGTGGCGGTTTCGAGGCAGTCGGCGACGCTGCACGGCGCGTCAGCTAATTCTCCTGGACTGAGCTGGGCGGTCATCGTCATGACGTCTCCTGCTTGAGGTGCCTGTGGAGGGTGAGGGGCGCGCTCCGTTCGGATGTATGCGTGATGTCGGGTCCGATGGTGGTCGGAGCGTGTCCCTGCGCGGCTAGGCCTCGATCGCGGCGGGTTCGGAGCTGGTGCCGACCTCGATCTTGCGTGGCTTGGCGCGTTCGGCGACCGGGATGGTGAGACTGAGCACTCCCGCGTCGTAGTTGGCCTGGATCTGGTCGAGGTCGAGGTTGTCGCCCAGGACCAGTTGCCGGCTGAAGATGCCACGGGGGCGCTCTGAGGCCAGCATCTCCCAGTCACCGTTTTGTGCGACCCGCTCTGCCCGTACCGTGAGCACGTTGCGTTCGACGTCCAGGTCGATCGAGTCGGGCGCAACACCAGGCAGGTCGAACTCGAGGCGGAACACCTCGCCCTCGCGCCAGGCGTCCATCGGCATGACGGCAGGGCGGTTGGTGGTACCCAGAGTGCCCAGGAACTGGCTGGCGAGGCGATCGAAGTCGCGGAACGGGTCCGTGGTTCGAAGAAGCATCGGTGGTCTCCTTTCTGGGTGTATCAATCGTTATAGGTTTTATGTAGCGTGAGATTCACATACTGTCAAGCCCTTCGGGACGGAGACTTGTCATGGAGCCACACCCACGTCCAGACGAGCGCGGGATGTTCCGCGATCTCCGTGGCCGCTGAACGTGCCGCCCTGCCGGTCCAGAACCTCCGCGTGTACGAGCGCCGCGGTCTGCTCGCACCGGCCCGGACGGCGGGCGGGACCCGGCTATCAGCGAAGCCGATATCATCGTGCTTCTTCGGATCGCGCAACTACTCGACGATGGCCTCAACCTCGCAGGAGTACGCCGAGTGTTGAAGCTGGAGAACGAGCTCGCACACGTGCGCGCGACGATCCGCACCAGCCCATAGCGCGGCGCTCTCATCCGATCGGCCATCCGATCGGCCGGCCAGCTCATCGGCATACCCGGCCGTTCGGCGCAGACACGTGCGACGATGCCCGCCGATGGCTCGGAGACTCGGCGGGCATCAGGTCGACGGTCAGGTGAGCCATCACACCAACTACTTAGCGCACAAAGAGTGCCGCCACGCCCCATCGGGCGGCCAACTCTTGGCGCAAGAGCCGCCTGTGAAACTTCGATCTGACGGGTGTTCCAACCATGTGACGATGCTTACGACGGAAGGTGACGTGCCCAATTGGACCGTTATGCCTGGCCCACTGGGACTAGTCCACGGTGCCAAGCCGCCCCTGTGCCGTGTGACTGCCGAGGCGGCTGGCGAGTGATATCGAAGAAGGGCGTGACCTGAATCACTCGAGTTCGATTACCACCTTGCACCCACCGGTGCACCCGGCCGGTCTGCCGATCACCGAGATGGCGAAGACACGTGGGTATCGCCCATACGCTGAGGCGGCACCACCCACTCAAATCTCGCACACATGGCGATGCCCGCCGGGTTCCCGGCGGGCATCGGGGTGAAGCAGGGTCAGCAGGTGCCGGCGCTGGCGCCGGAGCCGACCTTGTTGCACGTGTTCTTGAAAATGTTGCTCAGCACGCCACCGAATGCGAACACCATGATCACGATCAGGGCGGCGATGCCGGCGATGAGCAGGCCGTACTCGACGGCGGATGCGCCGCGCTCGTCCATTCTGGCGATGCGGGCGTTGAGAATGATGCGTAGGTAGTCGAGCATGTTGAAGGTTCCCCTCGATTGATGTCTTCGGGAACGCTTCTGTCGCTCCCCCCGCACCCAATGGTGTGCGCTGCGGCTGCAAGTGACATCGGCTGACTGGGCCTGCGGCATGACACGTCGGGACTAGAGAACCCCCGGGGGCACGCGCAAAGATGTTTGTCGGGTCTAGGCGTCTCCAGAGCTGAAGAAGGTCGAGAAGCTTCCTGCTACCGCAGTGATAACGAGGACACCCCAACCTTCAAGGGCGATATCGATGACCTTGCCCGCCGTGGTGACAGGGTTGGGGAGCGAGGACGAGATGGTGAGTAACTGGACGGCGGTGAAGAATGCGGCGTCGCCGAGTCCGGTTATGCTCCCGCCCTTCTGACCGCTTTCGGTCAGCCACACTGCCACTGTGCCGATGAGGAACACGATGAGCGAGGAGCCAGCCGCGAGCATCATTCGTGCGAGGAGGCGACGGTGGCGCTCCCGATGAGTGAACAACCGCTTCAGTTCTTCTCGGATCATTTGCGTGTCACCTTCCGATGTTTGGACTTTTCTCAGGGGAATGGCACGTGCGCCGGCCCGACGGCCGCATGGCCGCCGTAAGGGCTAGTGCAGACCGGGGATCACCGGCCACACCGCCCTTCCTCTCCACTCGCATGGCGAGGCCCGACGGAGTCCCGGGCTCCAGGGCGTCGGGCAGAGCAGGCGGGCTGGTGTCATCTGTCGTCGGCCGCGTCGTACCAGCGGATGTGGACCCGCGCATCGACCTTGTCTCGTCCCAGAGCTGTACTTGCGACGTTGGGTGGAACATCGGTTCCCGGTCGGCCACCTGGAACTGGTTCAGTCTCACCTCTCCTCCGACTAGCCAGCGCACGCACATCATCGGCATGAGAGGGCGATTGCTTGACGCATGACGAAGCCCGCGGGAGTCTCGGGTCTCTAGGGCTAGACCTGACACACCTGATCGGCCGGCACGGTGTCCAGCCGTACCTCGCCGGGTGCGGTGCGCCACTGCACGTTGATGAGCCGGACGCCGTCTTTCTCACACCAGCCTCGGAGGTCGGCAGGCCACCACATGCCATCGACCTGGACCTCAACGTCGGGTCGCTCAGCGGGACGGTAGATGTGCATGCTCGACGCTAGGCCTTGATGGGACGTGCTGGGAGTGAGGATGCGGCTGGGGCCCTTCGGACAGCAGCCAACCGGAACAAATCGGCCCACCGAACTGGCTCGGTGGGCCGCTTTGGGCCAGACGTCAGACCGGCAGGCCGGCCAGGCACGAGTCCAGCTGCGCTGTCGCATGAGCGACGCGCTGGGCCTGCGCCTTCTTGGCCTTCTTGACCTTCTTGGTCGGGTGGGCCGCGTACTTAGCCTGCAGGACCTCCCACTTCGCAGTGGCCTTGTCGACGTGGGCCTGCGCGGTGGTGCAAGTGGCGTCAGTCGAGCCATCGTCAGCGAACGCCGCCGGGACGGCGGTCACGGCGAACGAGCCGATTGCGAGGGTGGAGACGAACGCAACGGCGGTGGTGCGGAATCGGTTCATGTTCTTGTCCTTCGGGATGGGGGGTGATCCAAGGTCAAGCCTCAACTGGTACAGCGCTGGCCGTCTTGAATGCGTCACGACCGGCCGACATTCTTTACTCGGCTCATCACGAAGCCCGGCGTGGTACGGGGTGCGCCCTGCGGCTCGGCTGACGCACCGGGGGGAGGGGGTGCCCGCGAGACGTCCCTCCCGGAATGGGCCCGGAAGTCAGCAGACTAGCCTCGCCAACCCGCTGAATCTCTGTGTGAATGTGGATGCGCCCAGACAGCACCCCCGGGGCGACCCGGGCACATCCACACCGGAGTTGTACCCCCGGTAGTACCCCACGCCAGCATCCGGGAGGGGATGAGCGGCGTGTAGAACTGCCGACTGACGAGGGGGTGCGGTCCTGGGTTACGGCAAGCCCAGCACCCGACGCTTCTGGTCTAGACCGCATGAACGAAGCTCGCCGGAGTCTCGGTCTCCAGCGGGCATGGGGTCGAAGCGAAAGGTTCGAGAGTGGACGCGTCCTTAGCTCCCCCCGGCGCCTTGGGCGCGTCCACACCGGAGATCAAATCCCCCGGCAGGAGCCGTGTACCCGCTACCAAAAACCGCCACAGGCCGTCAGCCCCTCTTTAGGAGATCTAAATTTACTGTTGTTATGACGCTGGGAAGCCAAGCGTGGTCGCGCCCCGCGGGGCTCTGACCTAGCGGGGCGCTGGAGCGTCATTCTGTCGTCCATTCGGCAGATATGACGCGCGTGTCGCGTATCGTATTCTCGCGACAGCGGGCGGTTCCAGACCCAGTCGGGCCACGGGTTGCGGGCGTGCGACGAGCCCGGGCGGCCGCACCACGGCCAGACTCGTACCGGCAGAAAGCGTCCGACCATCATCGGATGCCCAACTACCGTGTCGCCGCCTTCTCCAGCAGGCTCGGCCGTGAAGTCGGCGCGAGTCCCGAAGGGAAACAGCACGCCTACCGAGAGGACGCCAAGGACACCGTGTGCGGCTTCGGGCTAGCCGGGATGCCACGGTTCAATCAACTGCCTTTCAGCGACAGCCCGACCGAAGCTCGGTGCCCCATGTGCGAGCGCCTCATCCGAGCCGCCAGCCGCTAAACGTCCACGTCACGGACCAGACCTTCTCGGTGATGGATGAAGAGCTGCCCAGCAGACCCCTGGCCAGCGGCCAGCACCCTGAGGTGCTCCAAGGCCTCCTCGAGGCTCTCGTGGTCGTCGAACACGCGCACGCCGTGGCGGCACTCCCATCGGCCCTGTGCTGTCTCGATCGCTCGGAAGAACCACGGCATCTCGACATCGTCAGCCGCGACGAGCGAGCGGTGCAGTGCCGAAAGTCCCTGGATGACGACGACTGAGCCAAGGTCGACGGCCGACAACGTGGGCGCACGACAAAGACCCGCTGGAGCCTCGAACTCTCCAACGGGTCTTGTTTCCCGCCACCCGAACAGTTGCAGCATGTGCCCGCGAACTGGTCGTGTGCCGGAGGCTCGTGTGGCCCCGGACCGCTGTTGGCGCGACGAGCAGAGGACAAGCACGCATCCGCATCCCTCTTGTTCGTGGTGGACACCCAGTGCAGCCGTCGTTGTGGCCGTCAGTAGACAACCGCGTGCAGGTTGGGCCTCACAGCCCGAATGCTGTGCGCAGCCGCGCCGTGGCCTTGTGGTGCAGCCGAACGCCGAGAACGTGCTCGTAGTAGCCGGTGATGGCGTACTGGCTCAGGCGGGTGGTCACGACTCGATGTGTGCGCGCGAGGGCCGCATTCAGGACGACGGTGTAGACATGGTTGGTCGTTGTGGAGCGGTCATCCTCGTCGAAGGTGACGATCACCGTGAGCCGACCCGATGTGAAGTCCGAGGACGCGAGGACTGTTGGTAGCCGGGCCTTGAGCCAGCGGTCGGCTGTCGCCAGGGTGCCGTTATGGGCATCGTTGCCCTGGTTGGGAACCAGCATCCCGGCGTTCGGCAAGGCGTTGGCTTTGGCGTCGGTGAGGAACGAGGTATCCGGGACGTCGTACTTGCGGCACGACTTCTTCTCGGCACCGAAGTACACCCACGGGTTGTGCTTGGGCGCGTAGCCGCCGCCGGAGGCGCCCGAGCAGGGGGCCGACATGGACTCCGCGTAGACCTTGGCGGTCTTGCCGGCCGCCAGGGCCTGCCCGAACACCGATTGGTGTGACCCGATCTTCGGCGACGGGATCGCCTCGGTGTCGGTGGTGACCCCGAATGTCGAGCCACCGGCGATAGCGATGTAGTTCGGGAGCGACGGATGCGTGACAGCATGGAAGTGCGTGCTGTACGCGTAGCGGTTGGCGAGCCTCGCCAGATAGGGCATCCCGGCGCGAGCCTCGGCGTAGGAGTGGTTCTCCTCCATGATGGTGAGGACCTTGGTGGGCGTCACCGCCGCGCCTGAGGCGGACGGAACCGGGAGAGCAGCCAGAGCAGCCAGAGCAGCCAGCGCTGTCAGCGCTGCCAGAGCTGGAGGGTGGACCCTCGTGTGCGTCCTTGCGATGGTGCTCGTGCCTTCCCGTGTGTGGTGGCTTCGCGGGGGCGCCGAGCTCGCTCTCCACTGAAGCCTCTGACGTTCGGGCGATCCAGTCAACGTCCCACGGAACTCGATCGCGATCTGGCCGAACTCTGACCCGGCTCGCGAGCGTGAGCGACGGACACCACGCGGCCCCGGAAAGTCCTTAGATGCGGCGGCTGAATTGCGCAGCAATGTGCCGTGCTACCACAGCGGTAACGTTCTGGGATGGGCTTTGACGTCGTCGTTGTGGGAGGGGGTGCGGCGGGTTGTGTGTTGGCGGCTCGGCTCAGCGAAGACACGGGCCGAACGGTGCTGTTGGTCGAGGCGGGCCCCGATCACCCGGACCCGCGGACACTCCCACCTGATGTCATGGACGCCTCGGAACCTACCGTTGGCCACGACTGGGGTTATCTCGCTGACGCTGAGCTCGACCGCGGGATCGCGCTGCCAAGGGCTCGGATCATGGGTGGGTGTTCGGCCACGAACGCGTGCTTTGCACTTCGTGGTGCGACGCAGGACTATGACGGCTGGGCGGCGCTGGGTGTCCCGGGATGGGGGTTCGCCGACGTACTGGATGACTTCCGTCGCCTGGAGAGTGACGAGGACTTCCACGATCGGTGGCATGGTTCGGACGGTCCGGTCCCCATCCGCCGTTACTCCCGCGATGAGTTGAACGCCGTCCAGGCCGCGTTCCTCGACGGAGCGGTCAGCCTTGGTCATACCGAAGTCGAGGACCACAACCGACCCGGTGCGGTCGGGGCCGGAGCAACGCCACGCAACGCGCGCGACGGCACCCGGATGAGCGCCGCTGTCACTTATCTCGCCGAGGCGCGATCTCGCAAGAACCTCACGATCCTGCCCGACACCGTGGTGGCCCAGGTCGAGTGCGCGGGGACGAGGGCCATCGGGGTTCGTCTCCTCGATGGAACGGTGGTCGATGCGGATCGCGTGGCCCTCACGGCGGGGGCCTACGCCAGTCCCATGATCCTGGCCCGTTCCGGGATCGGGCCCGCAGACCAGTTGGGTGCATTAGGCATCGCGCCGGTGATAGACCTCCCTGGGGTCGGGTCGAACCTCGCCGACCACCCATTGCTCTCCGTCGATCTGCCCACCCGATCCGCTCAGGCCCTGAGCCGGTTCCAGGTGCACATGACATTCCATTCAGACCGCGCTGACCAGACCGGTCCCGCCGACCTGCTGATGTTCGCGGCCGGCCCGTTCGACGCCGGCGTCGACGCGAACGCAAGGGCCGGTGTGTTCGGACTTGTCTCAGGGGTGATGTCGCCACGATCGCGTGGCTGGGTCCGTCTGGCCTCCACGGACCCCGGGGCCCCTCCCCATATCCATCTGGCTCACCTGACCGACCCCGATGACCTCGAGCGCATGGTCGACGCGGTCACCCACGCGCGACGGCTGGCGCACAGCGAACCCATGGCGGCGATCACCACCGGCTCCGAGCTCGCGCCGGGACCGACCTGCCCGACCAATGACCGCGACGCCCTCGCGACCTGGGCCCGCACGGCCGTCTCGACCTTCCACCACCCTGTGGGCACCTGCACCATGGGTCCTGACCCCGCCCGGGGAGCGGTGTGCGACTCGCACGGTTCGGTCTATGGGACAGAGGCCCTCACCGTCGCCGACGCCTCCATCATGCCCACGATCCCCACCGCAACCACGAACCTCCCGACCATGATGGTGGCCGAGCACATCGCCCGCGCCCTCCTCAGCAGATAACCCCCGCCAAACAAACGCACGACCCCCTCGCGCCGGCGACGCGGCTTCGGAGGTCGCGCCGAGCCCGGCGGAGTGACGCAGGTGCTCACGCGGCTTGCCGTAGTACCTTCGCCGTTGCGCAGGTCGGCGCAACTGGGTGGGCGGAGGACTGAACCCCCCGTCGTGAGCGCGCGTGTGGTCGGGTCAGCGTGACCACCTGCTTGTGGCGATCGCCTGAGTCGTTAACCGTCGTTCGGTGGTCCGTTGGGCCTTGTCAGTGTGTTCCTCCGCGAGGACAGTGCGCGTATGGCAAAGATCGCCCGTGACCAGCTCGACTCATTCCTTCATGACGGCGATCAGGCGATCTGGTCCACCGCTGCCTTGGTGGTGGCCCTTCAAGCGGTGGCGTCGGAGACCCATCAGGCGGCCGCACTGGCCGTGCTCAGCGCGAGCGGCCTCGATGGGGTGACGGGCCTGGGCGACCGTGACGGGCTGGCGTCGCAGGCCGCTGCGCCGATCCATCAGGTCGGTGCTTTGCTTCGAGGAGAGGGACATATGTGGACTACGCAGTCCGACGAGGCTCTCCTTGCTCAGGGCCGGGCCAGCGCTCAAGGCGCCGCAGGTTTCGCCCAGTTCGGCTTGCCGATGTTGACGGGGCTTCAAGAGGCCTTCGCGACCGGCGCTCGAATGCTCGACGTTGGCACGGGAGTGGCCGCGATGGCGGTGGCCTATGCCGAGCTCTTTCCCGGACTCACGGTTGTCGGGATCGACGTGATGCCCCGGGTGCTCGCCATGGCAGAACGGACGGTGGCCGAGAGTTCGGTCAGCGACCGGATCATCTTGCGCGAGCAGGACGTGAGCTCTCTGGACGACCCTGAGACCTATGTCTTGGCGTGGCTGCCGGCCCCGTTCATCCCTGAGGCGGCGCTCGGACCCGGCGTGCTGCGTGTCGTTGATGCCCTTCAGCCGGGCGGTTGGCTGATGCTCGGACACGGAAAGTACGGAGGCTCCGTCATGAACGACGCCATCGGCAGGTTCAAGACCGTCACCTACGGGGGCACCGCGCTCAGCGACGAACAGGCCGAGGAGATGCTCCGCTCCGCTGGACTGCTCGAGGTGCGAACGGTTCCGACCCCTGAGGGTGCGCCGGCCATCACCGTCGGACGCAAACCCACGCGTGCATAGCTATCGTCGGCGCACTGGCGATGTGCAGCGGATGTCGTCCGTCGAGTGATTCCCGATCCTCAGCACCACGAGCATGGCAACGCGCCGACAGGCGGCGGATTGACGCGGCTCGGGTCGAGCGCCCACAACTGGTTCAAACCGATCGCATTCGAATCAGTTCGCCGGCCGCGATGCAATGATCATTGACGACGAATCTGGCGTTGGCTTCGAGTTCGAGTTGAGTGTCGTCGAGACCTCCGGCTAGGGCTGAGCCGGGCGTACGATCCGGGGGTGCCGAGCCAGGTGCGGGTAGCCGGTGTGGTGGCAGCGCTGTCGGTGACCAGCGACCTGACGCGCGGTCACCCCATTGGCGAGGCAATGCGGTCCTGCCTCGTCGCGACCGAGCTTGCTCGGCGTTCCGGTCTCTCGGCCTCGCGCCAGTCGGAGGTCTTCTACGCGACTCTGATGCGTTTCGCAGGCTGCGCGGCCACCTCGCACGAGGCTGCGGCGAACTTCGGTGGCGACGACATCGCGGTCCGGGCCCGGGGAGACTTGACCGACACCGCGAACCCCGTCGAGGCGATGCGTTTCCTGGCCGGCTTGGGAAGCGGGACCGAGAAGCTGAGGATCCTGGCCGGCGCGCCGCGCGTGCCAGGCCTGGTGGCAGAGGCGGCCCGCGCGGACTGCGAGGTCGGAGCCGGACTGGTCGCCCTCCTCGGCCTGCCATCGGCGGTCAGCGACTCCGTCCTGTGCGCCTTCGAGCGGTACGACGGCAAGGGCGCGCCCGCGGGCCGGTCCGGAGCCGACGTGCCGGAGCCAGCGCGCTTCGCCGCGGTCGGCTACGCGGTAGCGATGTTTGACGCGGTCGGCGGCAGCGTGCAGACCGTGACCCGCTGGTGCGGGCGTGCGCTCGACCCCGAGATCGCGGGGCTATTCCTGAGTGACGCGGAGGGGGTACTCCGTCTTTCTCGGGCCGAGGACCCCTGGGCTGCGGTCGTCGCGGCAGAGGCCGCGCCTTACCGCTACATCGACGACGGCGACCAGCTCGACGACGTCCTGGCCGGGTTCGGCGACGCAGCCGACCTGAAGTCGCCGTACTTCCAGGGGCATGCGCGCGGGGTGGCGACCCTGGCCAGGTGTGCCGCAGCCCAGCTCGAGGGCGTCGACCCTGGGCTCGCCTACCGGGCCGGCCTGGTGCACGACCTCGGACGGGTCGCGGTGCCGACCGGTGTCTGGGAGAAGCCGGGGCCGTTGAACCCGGACGAGTGGGAGCTTGTGCGGCTGCACCCCTACCACTCGGGCCGGATCCTGGCCCGGTCACCCGTCCTGGAGCCGCTGTCCGCCGTGGTCAGCCGGCACCACGAGCGTCTGGACGGCTCCGGGTACCCGATGGGGGTCCGTGCCGGAGAGCTCGACCTGACCACGCGATTGCTCGCCGCGGTCGAGACCTGGCGGAGTCTGGGCGAGCCGAGGCCGTACCGACGGGCGATGACCCCCGGTGAGGCCGCCCGGCGGATCTCCGAGCTGCCTCTGGACCGGGCCGCGGTGCGCGCGGTCCTCTCGGCCGCGGAGGGGCCCAAACCGAGCTTCCCAGCGCTTCCAGTCGACCTGACCGAGCGGGAGCTCGACGTACTCCAGCTGCTCGCAGCGGGCCTGACCAAGAAGCAGATCGCCGAGCGACTGTTCATCTCGGCCTCCACCGTGCACACCCACACGGTGCACATCTACGGCAAGTGCCAGGTCAGCACCCGGGCGGCTCTGGCCATGTTCGCGATGCGGCACGGCCTAGCGGCGACCCCCTAGCCATATCGATCGAACAGTCGATGCGGCGGAGCACACCATGAACCTACGTTCCTGGGATGTTGCAGCCGACCACCAGGAGGAAACCATGAACACCATCACCGACACCAGCGCACAGAGCGACCTGGAGGCCGTCCGGGCCGGGTTCGAAGCCGTCGCGGCTGGCGACGTCGTGGCCTTCGCCGCGGGTTTCCACGCCGACGCGACCTGGAACCACCGCAACCCCGACAGCCTGGGTGGGGTCAAGAACGGCGTCGACGAGATCGTCGGTTTCCTGGCCGCCTCGATGGAACTGACCACCGGGACCCTGCGCCCGGTCCCCCAGCTGTACATGTCGAACGGCGCGGGCCACGTCGCCGTGCTGACCCGGATCTCTGGGAACCGCCCCGATGGCCGCACCTTCGACGACACGCAGATCCTCTACTTCCAACTCGAGGACGGGAAGGTCCGATCGGTTGACCAATTCATCGGCGACCCGCCGGTGGTGACGGAGTTCTGGGCCTGAACGCCTGAGGGGAACGACAAGCCACCGACCCGTCGATCGGTGGCTTGCTCGTTGCCTCGGAAGCCACACGAGGCAAGGCAGCGCGAACAGTCACCGCGCCATCTGCAGTCTGATCCTCTCCAGCCACCCATCCGCGCCATAGAACAAGGCCCGCTTCTCGGCAGATCCGCGCCTTACGCTGCGGTGTGATGCGTCTTCGCGGTCGCGAGGGCCGGCTGGCGCGCCGACCAGGGAAGGTGCCACGCGGCCGCGCACCGGTCTGCTGGTTCTCCTGATCCGGGTGATTGCGGCGTCCTTGACACAGCAGTCGCCTCACGGTGAACGACGCTCGCCTCCGGTCCGCGGTGGTTGACGCGTGGTCGACCGCCGAGTCGCGCCGACATGGACCCCTCACGGCGTCATCCGGCGGGTGCGGGATCGGCGTCCAGTCGGTATCCATGGCTTCGGAGGGTGTTGATCTGGGGGACATGTCCTGGCGGCTCCATGGCCTCGGCAGCATTCTGGAGCTTCCGTCGGACGGCGGCGACGTGCACATCGAGTGTCTTGGTGGAGCCGAACCAATTGCGGTCCCAGACGTCGTCCATGAGGGCCTCACGGGTCACGGCACGTCCAGGCTCCGAGGCCAGTCGCGCGAGGAGGTCGAACTCCTTGGGTCGTAGGGCTACTTCGGTGTCGCCGACCAGGCAGCGTCGCGAGGTGGGATCGAGAGTGAGGTCGCCGCTTCGGAACGTCCCGGAGACGAACTGGCCCGCCGAGGAGCGACGAAGATGGGCTCGGACCCGGGCCAGGAGCTCGGTCATCCGGAACGGCTTGGTGAGGTAGTCGTCAGCGCCGGACTCCAGGCCCTCGACGACGTCCATCTCGTCGCGTCTTGCGGTGAGGACGACGACCACGCAGTCGGGCTGGCGGCGTTTGAGCTCGCGGCACACGTCGATGCCGTCGACGTCGGGTAGGCCGAGGTCGAGCAGGGCCAGGTCGAACGAGCCTCGGTGCACTGAATCGAGTGCCTCGGTGCCGGTGTGTCGCCAGGTCACCCGGTGGCCGTTGGCTTCGAGGGCGGAGACGAGGAGCTGCCCGATCTTCTCCTCGTCCTCCACGACGAGCAGGTTCGCCATGCGGGCAGCCTAGATGGCACGGAGCAGGGCGCGTGCTGAGCGGCGAGCGCGTTCGATGACCGCGGATGCGGCGATCGCGACGGCCACGGTGGCGGAGGCGACCAGGGCCGCGAGGTATCCCCATGGCGCGGCGATGGCCTGGGGTGGGGGGTCGAAGACGCCTGTGAGGACCTTCACGAGCAGGTAGGACAGCCCCCATCCGGCAGCGAGTCCCCAGACGGTGCCGATGAGCAGGACGAACGCGGGTTCGGCCAGCCCGAACCTCAGGGTCTGCCGCGCGTCGGCACCGAGTCCGGTCGCGATGGCGATGGCGCGGCGTCGCTCAGACAGGCCGAGCCCGACGACAAGTCCGGCGGAGGCGGCGGCAATGAGGAGGGCGAAGGAGAGCTCGAGCCGGGTCAGGCGTGAGAGGTCGACCGAGGTGAGGCTGGAGCCGACCAGTCCCCGGGCGTCGTTGATGGTGCCGATAGTCGCGGTGGTGCCGACGGTGTGCAGGAGCTGGTTGGCCACCGAGGTGACGTGGGTGCCGCCGGTGTTGACCAGGAAGGTGCCCACGGTCGGGCTTCCGGTGGCGCGGGCGACGTAGGCGGCGTTGGCGACCAGGAAGCTGTCCTTGGGTGCGGTGGGGAACTCGTTGACGATCCCGACGTAGTGGAACGGCACGGTGGTGTAGGTGTGCGAGCGGGTGTCCTGCAGGCGGAGCTTGACCAGGTCTCCGGGGTTGAGCTGGAAGTCGTTGACGGTCTCGGCGCTGACGAGCACACCGTCGGGCCGTGCCGCCAGGGCTGCCATCGACTGGGCGGCGCTGGCGCCCTGGAAGTAGGGGTCCTGCAGCGTGGTTGCCTGGCCGATGGTGGTGGGGTCGATGCCGTAGAGGTCCTGGAGGTCGTTGCCGACGTAGGCGAAGCGATGCTGCATCGGTTGGACGGCTTTGACTCCCGGGACCGACGCCAGCTGCTGGGCGACGGAGGGTGGCACCGTGGCGCCCGGGGACTCGGTCACCGTGACGTCGGCGCCGTTGGTGAGCTGGGCGTCGACCTCGGCCTGCTGGCGGTAGGTGGTGTTGAAGGCCGAGGTGGAGAAGGCGAAGGCGAAGGCCAGGGCCAGCAGCACGGCTGAACGCGCGACGAGCCGCCGCTGCCGCCGTAGCGTCGCGGCGACCGGCCAGGCCAGCTGCCCCACGAACGGGCGTGCCACGGTGGCGACGAGCCGCTCGTGCCGGAGGGTCGTGTCGGCGATGCGCCAGCACAGGAGCCCGCAGCCCAGCCACGCCAAGGCGGGTGCGAGGAACGCCCAGTAGCTGACCGAGATGGTCGGCACGCCTTCGGGCACGAGCACGAGGGTGTACTGGGTGCGTCCCGCGGCCCAGAACACGCCAAGGCCAACGGCGATCAGGGCGAGGTCGAGCCCGAAGCGCATCCAGGTCGGGCGCTCGCGTTCGGTTCGACCTGCCTTCTCCCCGGCGGCGACGGATCGCAGGTCGCGGGCGGCCGGGACAGCGCAGACGAGTCCGGCGATGGCGAGCCCTGCCAGCACGGCGGCGACGTCCCACTTCCAGGACGAGGCGGCGTTGATGGCACAGGCGCCGGCGAGGCCGGCGGCGCCTCCGACGAGCCCGACCACTCCGGCTTCGACCAGGACCAGGCGGAGCAGCTGGCTGGGGCCGGCGCCGCGAGCGCGCAGCAGGGCGCCCTCTCGGCGTCGGCGTTCGCCACCGGCTTCGGTCACCGCCGCGGTGAGGGCCGCGCCGAGGAGGGCGCCGGGGGCGCCGAGGAACAGGAACAGGAGCCGGGCATAGCTGGCGTCCTCGCGGGCGGCATCGAGGGAGGCGCCGAGGTTGTTGCCGACCACGGCGGCTCCGTGCGTGCGGACCGACAGGTTGTTGGCCGCGCCCGTCTCCGCGACGAACGCTGCAGAGGGGTTGTTCGGCAGTGAGGTGTGGTCGCGTTGGACGTGGATCTGGGTGGAGACCTGGTCGGGTCGACGCCGCGCCAGGGAGGTGTAGGCGTGCCGGTACTGGCGAGAGGTGAGGAGCACGACGTTGTCCGGTGGTGCGACCGGCTGGGACTGGGTCGGTGCACCGACCTGCTGGAACAGGGAGTCCGCCTGAGGGAGATCGACCACCCCGGTGATCTTGACGCGGTACGCCGGCTGGCCGGCGCGGGCGATCCGGATAGTGTCACCGGGGGAGACGTGCAGGTTGGCGGCGGTCTGCTGGGCGAGCAGGGCTCCGGTGGTGGTGCCGGTCAGCGGCCGGATCGCGAGCGGGAAGGTGTGCAGGTAGCCGGGCGGGAGGCCGAGGACGCGTCCGGCTCCCGTCGTCTGAGTGGTGCCGCCTGCCGTGGCGGTCAGGTGGGGGGTGTCGGCGAAGCCGACGGGCAGGGCAGCCACGGTGCCGGGCGTGGCCCGGGTGGCCGTGAGTACCGGGCCCGAGCGCTGCCCGGAGGCCACCTGCACCTGCCAGTCGACGGCGACCTGGGCCGCCGCGCGGTCGGTCATCGTCGCTTCGGAGGAGACCAGGAAGCTGCCGAGGCCGGCCACCAACGCGACCGCGATAGCGATCCCGGCTGAGGCTGCGAGCAGTCGCAGCGGGGAACGGCGGAGCAGTCCGCGCAGCCAGAGTCCGGTCATGCGGCCACCTGCAGTTCTCCGTCGCGCATCCGCCAGATCTCCTTCATCCGTCCGGCCACGTCCGGGTCGTGGGTCGCGATTACCAGTCCGGCGGTCAGGTGGTCAGCCGCGTCGAGCAGGAGGTCGATGACCTGCTCGCCGGCCCGCCGGTCCAGACGGCCGGTCGGCTCGTCGGCCAGGATCAGCTGGGGTCGCGCGGTGACCACCCGGGCGACCGCGACGCGTTGGGCCTGCCCGCCTGACATCTCCTCCGGTGCCCGGTCGCTGAGCCACCCCAGCCCCAGGAGGTCGAGCGACTCACGAGCGCGAGCGGCTGCCTCCTTGTGACCCACGCCCTGCAGGAGCAAAGGGAAGGCGACGTTCTCGAGGGCCGACAGAGAGGGGATCAGGCTCGGGCCCTGGAAGACCACGCCGGCGCGGGTGGGGTCCTGGAACGCGCCCCCGGGCCACGACGGCCAGGCAACCGTGCCCGAGGTCGGCCGGTCGAGCCCGGCCATCAGGTGCAGCAAGGTCGACTTGCCGGATCCCGACGGCCCGACGAGAGCGACACGGCTGGTCGAGCCGACGGTGCCTGAGGCGCCGTGGACCGCGACGACCGCGACGACGCCATGTCCGTAGGTACGGGCCGCGCGGTCGCAGACCACCAACGAGCTGCTCATGCCACGATCCGGCCGTCGTCGATGGTCAGCACGCGGTCCGCCGTTCGCCGTACCACTGGACTGTGACTGGCGACCAGGACAGCGCACCCGTGGTCGGCGTGCCTACGGAGGAGGCGCAGCAGCTGGGTCTCCGTCGTCTCGTCGAGCTCACCGGTGGGCTCGTCGGCCAGCACCACGGCGGGCTGGTTGACCAGGGCCACCGCAAGGGACGCACGGGCGTGCTCGCCGCCCGAGAGTTCGTGGGGCCATGCCCCGGCCCGGTCCGAGAGTCCGAGGGCGTCGAGCACCCCTCGCACCGGCTGCGTGCCGCCCCCGATACGTCGTGCCAGCGCGACGTTGCCACCGATGGTCAGGTGGGCGAAGAGGTTTCCCGACTGGCTCATGGTCCCGATGTGCCGCGAGCGCAACCGAGCGCGCTCGGCCTCGGTGCGGCCGCTGAGACGCTCACCGGCCACCCAGACGGTGCCGCCCGACGGCTCGTCCGTACCGGCGAGGCAGGCCATCAGGGTGGACTTCCCCGAGCCGGACGGCCCGGACAGGCACACCACCTCACCTGCTGCGAGCTCCAGCGAGACCCCTTGCACGGCCAAGGTCTCCTCGTCGCCCGCGCGGAAGAACCGGTAGATCCGGTCGGCTCGCAGCGCGCAGGGATCGGCCCGTGGCGCGGTCATTTCCACTGCAGGGAGTCGCTGACGGTCTGCCAGGGGTCGACGTTGTCGGCGTTGCTCGGCCCGGTGAGGGTGAGCACTGCTTCCTGGCCGGCGTGCCAGAAGTCGAATCGCTCGGCGACGTCGCGGACCACCTTGTTGGTGACCGGGTTCGGTGCTGAGTCCAGTCCGTAGACGACGTGGACGGCGCTGCCGTGCTGCCGCGTGACTCGCGTGATTCCTTGGAGATGGAACGAGGTCACCGTCCGACTCAGCTGCGGGACCTCGTGGGCGCGGACACTCGAGGGGGTGGGCGGGTGTGCCAGGGGGAGGACCTGGATGCTGATGGAGTTGTACTTGTCGGTGTACGTCGTCACACCGCCCTTGGTCACCTGGGCCCACCCCTCGGGCACGGTCAGGTGCACGTGCGAGCCCGGCGCGACGTGGTCGACGTAGACGGCCGAGTCGGGGATGTCACCCGGCGGGCTGAACTCCGTGGCATGCGGTGTCGACGGTGCTGTCGAGCGCGGACCAGGAGAGTGGGGAGGCGCACCGCTCGACATGGACGAGGTCGGGCCGGAGGCCGGGGAGGTGGCCGTGGTCGAGCTCGAGGAGCCGCAGGCGGAGACCAGACCGACCGCGACGGCGCTGGTGACCAAGCCGACGGCGAGGTTGGAAGACATACGACCACGCTAGGAAGCAGGCAGCCAACGCCCAGCCAGCAACGGGTAAGCATCAGGTAAGCATCCGAGCGACCTGCCCGACCAGGTGAGAGGCTGGGGCCATGCTCCGGCGGATCCTGGTCGTCGCCCTGTCCGCCGTCGCTCTGGCCGTCGTCCTGCTCGGCGCACCTCTTGCCGTGGCCATCCAACGCAACGTGGTGGCCGAGGAACGCGGCGAGCTCGAACGTGCCGCCCTCCAAGGCGCGGTGACCGTCTCGCCCACGTACCGCTCCGGCGACCCGGTCGAGCTGCCGGCGGCCGGCCCCGGCATCGAGATCGCGGCCTACACCCCGGACGGCCGGAAGGTCGCCGGCGATGGGCCGAGTCGCCTGGCAGCCGACGAGATGACCGGCGTCCTGGCAGGCCGGGTCATCCACCTCACGACCAGCGACACCCTCGCAGCTCTGGTCCCGGTCAGCGTCGGCGAGCGGGTGATCGGCGTCGTTCGCGCCACCTCGAGCCGCTCGACGGTCCAGTCATCGGCCAACAGGGACCTGCTGGTGCTCGCTGCACTGGCCCTGCTGGCCGTCGCGGGAGCCGGCACGCTCGCGTTGTGGCAGGCCCGTCGCCTCGCCCGTCCCATGAGCCGTTTGGCCGGGGCAGCAGCGCAGCTCGGCGCGGGCGACTTCACGGTCCGGATCACGCCCAGCGGAGTCACCGAGATCGACCGCACGGCTGACGCCCTGACGGCCACCGCACGCCGACTCTCGGACGTCGTGGAGCGCGAGCGCGCCTTCGCCGCACGCGCCTCCCATCAGCTCCGCACACCACTGACGCGGCTCCGCCTCGAGCTGGAGGCCGGGCTCGACTCCGACGCGGAGGGCCTACTTCGGGCTGCCCATGAAGCCCTCGCTACCTCGGAGCATCTATCGCAAACCTTGGACGACGTCCTGAGGATCACAAGGGAGACAGAGGGGAGGACCGAGTCGTGTGACGTCCCGGCGCTCCTGCGTGAGAGCGACCAACAGTGGCACGGCCTCTTCGCCGCCGCCGATCGCCCACTCCGCGTCGTCGTCGAGGACCCGCCCACTGCCCTCGCGTCCATCGTCGCCGTACGTCAGATCCTCCACGTCCTGCTCGACAACGCTCTCCGGCACGGCGCGGGGGCCGTCACCCTGGTCGGCCGGGAGTCCGCGGACGCCGTCGCGATCGACGTCGTCGATCAGGGCGACGGGCCCGTGACCTGGCCGCCCGACTCCGGGCTGGGGCACCTCGGCCTCGTGATGGCTCGCTCGATGGCCCAGTCCCAAAGAGGCCGACTCACCTTTTCCCAGGACGACCGGGGAACTCGCTTCACCCTCCTGCTGCCAGCCGCTCCGAGGTAGCGCGACGGAGCCATCAGTCAGGTTCGCGGCAGTTGGGGTCCCTCAGCATGGAAGGCATGACTACTGCGACGACGAGCCGCGGCCGCGTGATGTTGAACAAGGTTCCGGAGGTGACGGTCTACTTCTGGATCATCAAGATCTTGTGCACCACGGTGGGGGAGAGCTTTGCCGACTACATCAACGAGACCCTCGGCTTCGGGCTGACCAACACCACGCTCGTGTTCTCCGCGGCCCTGATCGCTGCGCTGGTGGCTCAGTTCAGGCTGCGCCGTTACGTGCCCGGTGTGTACTGGCTCAGCGTCGTCCTGATCAGTGTGGTGGGGACCCTTCTGACCGACAATCTCACCGACGGCCAGGGCGTGCCGCTGTGGATCAGCACCACCGTTTTCGCGGTGCTCCTCGCCGCGGTGTTCTCGATCTGGTACGCCCGCGAGCACACCCTGTCGATCCACACCATCATCACCACCCCACGTGAGGCGTGGTACTGGCTGACGGTCCTGGTCACCTTCGCCCTGGGCACCGCGGCCGGCGACTGGACGTTGGAGCTGACCGGGTGGTCTCCGGGCAAGTCCGTCCTGCTGCCGCTGAGCCTGATCCTGGCCGTCCTGGTCGCGTGGAAGCTCGGCGCGGGGCCGGTGCTGTGCTTCTGGCTGGCCTACATCCTGACCCGCCCGCTTGGCGCGAACATCGGTGACTACCTGGCCTCGCCGAAAGCCGACGGCGGCCTCAACCTGGGGACCCTGGGCACCAGCGTGCTTTTCCTGGGCACGATTCTGGCCGTGGTGATCTACCTGACCGTGACCGACAAGGACCGCACCGAGACCATCGAGGCCCGCCAGCAGCGGGCCCCCGTCAGCGATCAGGTCTAGGAGACCCAGATGTCTGAAACGCCCACCCCGACACCGAACTCACACCGGGTCTTGGTCGTCACCGATGCCGTTGAGCCCACCAAGTCTCTACGCGACGCCATCCGGCACCGCGCCGAGACCGGTGACGCACAGTTCCGGCTGATCGTCTTGAACCCGGCCCGCGCCGAACTTCACCCGCTGCACCCCGAGCGCCACGACAAGGCGGCCGCGGCCGAGGTCACCCTCCGCTCCGCGCTGCCCCAGCTCGAGCTCGCCGCGGGCGCGCCAGTGATCGCGTCGGTATCGGTGCGTCACGATCCGATGGACGCCATCGAGGAGGCGCTGTTCGCCGAGCCGGTGGACGAGATCATCCTCGACGTCCCCCCACACCACCTCTCATCCTGGCTCCACCAGGACCTCGAGCACCGGCTGGCGCACTTCAAGATCCCGGTCGTGACCATCCGACACGGCTACAAGACTCACGAGTAGGAATCCGCCATCAACGGGCCGGCCACGACAGACCTCGTCCCGTCACATGAAGCTTGAAACCGACACCGATCAGGGAGCTTGAGGCTCCGTCAGGGGTGCGGGAAGTGGGTCACCGCGACGAGTCGGGCATCTTCGTGCCCACCGTGCACGGTGACGTCGTATACGTCGCCGACATTGCGCACGTAGAACTTGTGCTCGATGACTCCGGGCTCGATGGGACTGAACTCCTTGGTGACAAGGGCACTCCGGGAGGTCAGAAGCGGTACCGACACCTGCCCGCCGTGACGAAAGACGGTGAACCTGTCTTCAGCGACTCCAGGCAAGTTCTCCTGCGCGTACACGGGACCCATATGAGGGTGCGGGGTCATGAAGATCCCGGCCTGCGCGCCGTTGACACCAGATTGGAACGAACCTTCATGGCCGGTTGGGTGTCCGGACTTGTCGAAGGTCGTGGTGTTCTCCCCGAAGTACCAGACCACGCCGGCCTTGGTTTGGGCGTACCAGTCGAAGGTGCGCTCGGTGAGCCGTCCATGCGCGTAACCGCGGTCGAGGACGACGCGGCAGGTCACCCCCTCGATGACCTTGGTCCGGTAGGTCGCCTCCATCACGTCGCGGACGGTTGCGTGTCCGCTGACGCCGCGATAGACGTAGCGGGTTCCGGCCTTGAGTGGGAACCACTCGTTGTTGATGACGCCGCGAGTGAAGTGGGATGGCGAAGGGTGGGGGTGGCGGATCAGCGTCCGGCCTGTAGCGCCCTCCGAAGCGGGTGCGAGAGTGGCCGCGCCGACCCCAGCAAGCAGCCCCGTCAGGGCGAGACCCGTCAGGGCGATTCCAGGTCGGAAGCTTGTTCGCAGACGAGCCATGTAGATCTCCTTGGGATTGGCTGACGCCGACCATAGGTGGCGTTCATGAGTCGACGATTAGCACATGCCGCTGTCCGAGAGCGCGCATGCCGATGAACGGTTGGCTGTACCTTCGCTTGATGGCGCGGCGGTACAGGGTTCCCATGGAAGTGATCATCGAGGTCGCGGACGAGCAAGAGTTCGTCGAGCGGGTACTCATTCGGCGTGAGTTGGACAACTCTGACTTCAGGGCTCGGGGTACCTGCCACCGAAGGGTGCGGGGAACCGACGCCGGTTTGAATTAGCGGTCCAAGCCGCCATCGATTCGTTCTTCGAGGTCGGCTGCAACACTCGGCTTGCACGTCGCCCACTGAGCGGGTCGTGCACATTCGGCGATGTCGACTGTGCAGCTGGCGCCTACCTGAACGGAGCCTGACTGGCGTGTCTCCCTGGCCTGCGCCAACCTTTAGCCTGACGCCATGACCGTCGAGCTGCAGCCGCCAGGGATCACACAGGTGACGGCTACAGCGATCTATACCGAAGGCTGCTGGCTGGTCCGCCTCGCCGACGCGCCCGAGATCCGCATCCACGTCGCACACCTCCGCGACGTCGACACAGCCATGAGCCGGGCCATGCGATGCGACCTCGGCCGGGACGACGTGGACGCCAGAGTCCACATCCGCTGGTACGACGCAAACTATGAGAACCTGACCTGGCCTCTCGACCAGAACGCGTCGGCCACTTAACGGGGCACCGTCGTCCGTGTGCTGACCGTAATGGGCTACCGGGAGTCCCCGGAGTGGAAGAAGGGCCGCGAAGCTGCCACCTACGGCGGTGATCACGAACACAGTCCAGCCCTCAAGCACCCCTCGACGACCTCGCCCGCTGTCCTCACGGGGTTGGGGATGCTGACTTACGGTGGCGTCCCCAGGAGACTGACGTTCGACACTGGCCTGAGTACCTAAGCTCTGGTCGGTGAGTTACCCGAGGGCGAAACTCCCCTTATGAATCGGGTGTTCACACTCTCGTTGTTCGTGCTGGCCGGGGTCGTGGGCGTCGGCGGCTCGCTGGTGTCGGCGGGGTTCTTGGAGACCTACGGGAACACCACGACCAGTTCGGATCTTCTGCAGGCGGTTCGCTCTGGTTGGCTCGCGCCCGCTCTGGGCACGGCGATCGCGTTCTTCGCAGCTACCACGGCCGGGCGGCTCGGCTGGGCGTGGCTGACCGCCTTGCTCGTTTCGGGCAGCAGTGTGATCGCGCTAGCGGTGGCCGGACGAGCCGCCATCGAGCACAAGCGAGGCGGCTACTTTTCCAGTCCGCCCTGCACAGCTGCGTTCGAGCGGAGCGGTGCCCCGGCGCCCGGACGACTGTCCCAGATCCAAGCAGCGCTCGACGCGCTCCGACATCCCGCTGGGTTCCCGGGCGGTGGCGACTCAGGACCGGCCGAGTGTTCCTACGCCCTCGATCTCCACAACCTGGACCATGCCCGAGCCTTCTACCGCCCAGCGCTGGTCGGAGCCGGATGGCAAATAACCAGGGACGACGCCAGAAGCCTGGTGGCCAAACGCCATCACCTGACGTTCCGACTAGAACGACACCCCCTGGACCCCTCGGTCTGGGTAACCGGGTCCTGGTCGGCCTTCCACCACGGCCACCTTGTCCCGGTTTCGCGCCACCGCATGGGAGGTGTAGGAGCCTGTCCAGCCACGCCATCGCCCGCCCCGCCCCATTGAGCGCGGTGCGCACATTGCCGGCCATGCATTCGACGGGCTCAAGATGGCGAGCGGAAGTCCCTGTCATCGGCGTGACAAGGCGTTTGCGGGAAGCATGACGAAGCCCGCTGGAGTCGCGGGTCACCTGCGGGGATCGAGCCGAATAGAAACCGGCTGCCCGCACCAGCGACCCTGACCACCCTGGCCCATGTCCAGCAGTTCGGACTGGGAGATTGGCAGGGCCAGGGTGAGGTCAATGGCGCGGCCCCGACTACCAATGTAGGACGGTGGTCTCGCGGGAGCGTCACCGAAGTGGGTCAACCACCGGGCATGTCGAAGTCCGCCGGGGTCCCGGCGGGCATCGGGTCAAGCAAGGGGTCAGCAGGTGCCGGCGCTGGCGCCCGAGCCGACCTTGTTGCACATGTTCTTGAAGATGTGGCTCAGCACGCCACCGAATGCGAACACCATGATCGCGATCAGGGCGGCGATGCCGGCGATGAGCAGGCCGTACTCGACGGCGTGTTGTGGTCTCGGCAGCAAATCGGGCGACGCTCGGGCGGCGCCATGAGCGGGCGTTACGTAATGGTCGGAGGTTCTGAGTTTCTGATGGCCAAGGCTGACGGCTAGCGGCTAGCGGCTATTCACCGAACTTCAAGCGATTCAGGTTCGGGCGTCACGCAGGCGGAACGACTGGACGGCCGCGAGAGTGAGTACCGCTGTGTATAGGCCGAGGACCAGGAGGCCAGCGCCCGGGGTCAGGTAGCCGGAAGTGCCCTTTGGTACCAGGACCGCCTGGCCGGCTTGGGCTGGCAACCATCGGCCGATCGCATCGGCCGCCGGGAGAAGCCCCACTAACACGGGGACGAGGAACAGTAGTCCGGTAAGAGCGAAAACGGCCCCGGCCGTGGAGCGCAGGATTACGCCGAGCGAAAGGCCGAGGAGGGCTGTGAGGGTCAGGTAGAGCGGTGCCCCCAGGGCGGCCGTGACGATGCCGGTCCGACCGACCCCGAGGCCCTTCGAGGTGAGGATCTGCAGTCCCACGAGGAGGGCTGACCCAGTGCCAAGGATGGCCAGTGGCAGCACCACCGCGACCAGCACCAGACTCTTCGAGAGCAGCAAGATCCCTCTACGCGGAACGGCGAGCAGCGTCGTGGTAATGGAGCCGGATGTGAACTCAGTTGTCACCATCAGTGCCCCGAGGAGACTGAGCACGATCTGCCCCAGGAAGACCCCACTCATCGCCTGACTGACCGGGTGATACGCCGCGCGTTCGCCGACCGTGAGATTGGCAGGGTCCGCGGTCGCGGTGACCGCCAGGCCGACTCCAACCATGACGATCAAGAAAGCTCCTACGGCTGCCCACGTGGACCTGACTGCCCGCACCTTTGTCCACTCTCCGTGCGCCGCGGATGCCAGCGCGTTCATGCGGCCACCTCCGTCGGAGCCGAGGCGGTCTCTGGACCACTCGCGTCCGCTCGGGCGGCGTCATCGGCTTCTGGCCCGGGCAAGCGACTCGACTGATATTGAGCGGCGTTGCGGGTGAGCTCGAAGTAGGCGTCCTCGAGGGAGGCCCGCCGCGGCGCGAGCTCGTGGAGGACGATCCCATGCTCTGCGGCCACCTGCCCTACGTCGTCGGTACGACAACCCCTGACAAGTACGGCAGGGGGGTCCTCTTGGAGTGCGGTGCAATCAAAGCCGCGAGCTCGTAAGACCTCCGCGAAGAGATGCAGCTCGGGGCTCCGGACAGTCACGCCGCTTTCGGACGCCCGGTCTACCACCTCGTCCACCGTCGTCTCGGCGATCACTCGACCCGCACCGACCACGACGAGGTCCGTGGCGGTCAGCGCCACCTCACTCATGAGATGCGAAGACAGGAACACAGTCCTTCCCTCCGCGGCCAGGTCGCGTAGAAGCTCTCGCAACCACAGAATTCCGTCCGGGTCCAAACCGTTCACCGGCTCGTCAAGCATCAAGACTGGCGGATCGCCCAGCAAGGCAGCAGCGATCCCAAGTCGTTGCGCCATCCCCAGGCTGAACCGCCCGACCGCACGATCGGCTGCCCCCGCAAGCCCGCTGAGCTCCAGCATCTCGTCGACTCGGCTCCGCGACAGACCGTTGGAGCGCGCCAAGGCAAGCAAGTGGTTGCGAGCCGAGAGCCGCGGCGCGACGGCGCGAGCATCGAGGAGCACACCGACCCTGGTCATCGGGCGAGGCAGATCCGCGTACCGCCTACCAAGCACACGGCCGGACCCCTCATCGGGGCGGTCGAGTCCCAACAGAATGCGGAATGTCGTGGACTTCCCGGCACCGTTCGGGCCGAGAAAACCAGTCACCACCCCCGGCCTGACCTCGAACGACATCTTGTCCAGCGCTACCGTCCGCGCATACCGCTTGCTGACCTCGCGCACTTCAATCACTTGAACCTCCTTCTCCCATGTGCGTCAGCACCTTCCAGACTCCTTCCTCTCCTCGAGGCACGGTGCCGGCGGACTTCCGGATTGCATGACTCGTGGGCACCTGAGTTCGAGCCGGTCTGGCCGCGCACTCAGCTTGGGCCCAAACCCACAACTGCAGCCCTATATCCAAACCTGCATCATCCGGCTGAAGCACCTAGGCGTCGGCGGCCGCCAACCTGGCTAGCAGGCTGACGGCCGCCTTAGTTGGTTAGGACTCAGCCGAAGCGGCTGATCTCGCCATGACGGACCATGCGGCAACATGGTGGGTACGCACTTCGCCCGTCTAGGCACCCCCTTTTAGGGGGAAGTGCAAACGGTAGACCGCTCTTATGGTGGGGGATGCCGAAGATGATCTGCAGGGCTCGTGCGCGCTCTTCCGCGCTTCGTCGCGTGGGCCTTGCCGTGGCAGTAGCGGCGGCCTTGGCCGCTGGCATGCTGTCCTCTCCCTTTGGTCTTCGCGCCACCGCTCAGGCTGTGCTGACCGGAGCAGTGGTGGTCTCGGTGGCCGGTGACATTGCGTGTGGCACCACCGTTGCGGCATACAACAACGGCGATGGGACGGCCACGCAGTGTCGGCAGAAGTACACCGGCAGGCTTCTCGCGGGTTCGGATGCAGTATGGACTTTGGGCGATCACATTTATCCGACAGCGACGACGACACAGTTGGGCAACGCCTACGACCCGACCGGGTGGGGTCAGTTGAAGGGCGTGACGTTCCCAAGTCCGGGGGACCACGACTACGGGAAGATCGGTGGGGCCGGCTACTTCACCTACTTCGGTGTGCCGTCGTACTACTCCTTCGAGATGGGCGGCTGGCATGTCATCTCGCTCAACTCTGAGATCGACCACAGTGCTGGCTCACCGCAGGAGCAGTGGCTTCAATCCGATCTGGCCTCTACCAGCGCCGCCTGCATCGCCGCCTACTGGGGGGAGCCGAGGTGGACCTCGGGCAAGAAGGCGCCCGGAAACGCTACCTTCGATGCTTTCTGGCAGGACCTGTACGCCGCACACACGGACCTGGCTCTCGCAGGGGACACCCATAGTTACGAGCGGTTCGCCCAGATGGCTCCCAACGGGTCAGTGGCCGGGGACGGCATTCGAGAGTTCGTCGTCGGCACCGGTGGCAGGAGCCTGGTTGGATTCCCTTACGTTCAGCCCACCAGTGAGAAGAGGGTCAAGGCCTTCGGTGTCCTCCAGCTCACTCTCCAAGACGGCTCGTACTCCTGGCAGTTCCTCGACGAGGCCTCAACCATCCGCGACTCAGGCTCAGCAACCTGCAACTGACCGAACGCAACAGAGCCAGCCCGAGGCCGCTCTGCGTGCCAGCGGTGATGGTCACACCCTTGTAGGGCCCACAAACCTCTGACGGCCAGCCGCGTGTCCCAAGGTGCTGGAATCCAGCAGGTGACCTAGGGGAACCGGGAGGGCTTCACCCGCCCAGACATGACGATGCCCGCCGAGGTCTCGGGTCCTCAGCGGCGTTTGGGCCACCAGAAGCTCGTGAGAACCATGAGCGCCCCAACCGCGACGAGCATGAGAATTGCGTTGACCATGACTGCACCCCCGGCAGACCGTACCCCCGCGGAGCGCACACTCACGTGGGTCACTTGAGGGACCGGCTTAACGATGCCCGCCGGCTTCGGGTCACCAGCGGGCATCGGTGGCGCTGGGATTCTGGGAGAAAGCACTGCGCCTTGCGGAAACCATATGCCCAGGTTCCCGTCGCTACATCACCTAACCTGAGCAAGCAGGCACATGACGATGCCCAGGGGCGGGAGCTGGGTCTCCGGTGTTGTGGCGCCCCGCACGGTTGGCGACGGGCGGGGCGCTGGGGCCCGGGTTAAGCCCCGGCATCCCGGGCTCTTGGTCGGGACCATAGTCCTGGGTGGTCGCCCATTACTTGATGCAGTGAGGGGTGAAGGATGCGATGCGCGTGCGCCTCAATTGCGACCGGGCTAGGACCGGGGGCCATCCGAGTTCGACACCTCGCCTTTCTGGGCGCCGTGAAGTGCCAGGACCCGGGGGCGCCGTAGCGGGGCGCGACGATGACCTCCGAGGACCTCCCGGGCGCGGCGGGCATCGACACCCCACCGGCGATTCGCTCTTCCGGTCCCGGCACGGTCGGCGTACCTTGCCGGGCATCGGCGCCCGTCACACCGCGCTTACGTGGCGCCAGAGGAGGGGTAGTCATGCTAATTCGTCGTCGTATCGGCAGGCGTTCGGTTCTGTCCACAGCCGTGGGTATTGCTGCGCTCGCCGCCGGCTCGCTGGTGAATGCCGGTGCTGCGCAGGCCGATCCGTCCGTCTCGATCAGACCGGTGCTCGGTGGCCTGGCTGCGCCGCGCGGGATCGTGTTTGATGCCAGGGGCAGCATGTACGTCTCGGAGTCCGGGGTCGCGGGCAGCGGCCCGGCCGGATTGACACACACGGGCAAGGTGGACAAGTTCACCTGGGGTTCGACCACTCCGGCGTGGACGAAAGAGTTCAACTCGCTCTACGCGACCGAGGATCCGTCCGCGCCGCCGGACGTGTTGGGCCCCGAGGGGCTCAGCGTGGTGCCCAACGGCTGCAAGGAGGACCCTCGCGCATGCCGGGTGCTGATGATCACCAGCGAGTCGACGCCGGGCATTCGCGCTGCCACGGGCGGATCGGTAGTCGACCGGCAGGCCGGGCACCTGTACCGCCTCGACGGCAACACCGGCGCCGCGGAATCGAAGTCGAATGTCGGCTCGCAGATGTACCAGTGGACAGGCGATCACTCCAGTCTGTTCCCTGATGACTTCCCCGACTCCAACCCATACGGCGTGCTGGTCACCAAGGGCGCCGGTCGCGCCCGTACGTTCGTGGCGGATGCCGGAGCGAACACGATCAGCGAGATCATGCCGGGCGGTAACGCGCGCGTGGTGTCCTACATCCCGAACGAGGACTTCGGGGCGTTCCGCGACGCCACGCCGACCTGCATCGCGCAGGGCCCAGACGGCTACCTGTACGTCGGCACCCTCGACTTCGTATCCAACCTGTTCGTCCCGCCCGGCACCGGTGGCTTCTCCAGCGTGTGGCGAGTCAACCCGAACGCCAACTATCCGACCGCACCCACGAAGTGGGCCACCGGGCTGACCACGATCACCGGATGCACCTTCGACCGCCAGGGCAACTTCTGGGCCGCGGAGATGTTCGCCGGCGGGCTTGGCGCGAACCCGCCCGGTGACATCGTGCAGATCCCGTTCGCGCACCCGACAGCCCAGGCTCACTTCGGATTGGGCCAGCTGCCGGTGCCAGGAGGCATTGCACAAGGGCCGGACGGCGCGATGTATGTCACCGTCGGATCATCAGCACCGGGCGTCAGTGGCGGAGTCATGCGCGTGTCCGTCAACCACTGAAACAGCAAGAGCCGGTCGGCGCCGCACACACCGGGCGCCGACCGGCTCTCCATCTTCGCCGCGGAAGGCTGCCGCCCAAGTACAAGCCGGCCATTCCCAAAGGTAGTAGGCCGAACGTATGCGGCCAGCCGTGTGAGCACGGCGCATCGTGCCATCGACTTCCACGATCCAAACGGTCATCGGCATGTGAGCGCGTGCCCGGGCATGACGATGCCCCAGGTCTCGGGATCACCAGCTCCTTCCTGGGCTGACGGCACCCCATCGCGGCATGACTCGATGTCGCCGTCGGCCGTGTAGACCGTCCACGGTGCGGCGTGCGCGCCCGCACATGGTGGAGTTGACGGCCACCATCTCGCCATCGCACCGCAGTGGAGGTCCGCGAAGGCTGCTCGTAGCCACAGGGATCGAAGCAGTTGGCGGGATTCTGTGAGCCGCCGACCCACTCGTACACTGTGGGTCACGCGCTACGGTGGCGCGGTGGAATTCGCGCCGATCTCAGTCGAAGATATTGCACCCCACAGCGCTCGCCATGTGCAGGCGCGGGACGCTCAGATGCACAGCGTTCACACGTCCCTAGTGCGCGACTACCTCGACTGAGGCGGCGGGGCGGAGCGGGCAGGTCGTGGACGACCACTACGAGCGGATGCGGGCCCGGTTGCTGGCGGCCCTGGCCGACCACGAGCGCGGCGACCTGGACCATGCCGGCCTCCAGGCGGCGGTGGCCGGGCTCCGCGATGCGCTCGACGGCTCCCACCCCGAGATGCGCGAGGCGCTGTTCGAGGCCGACGTCGCGCTGGAGTACGCCCAGCACGGCCGTCCCGGTGACGGATCGGACCCGAGCGCCGGGCTGAAACGGGTCCGGCGCAACCTGCGCGAGGCGCTCGGCTGAGCGTCGGCGTCGGACCGGAGCCGGGATGGACAAAGGCCCCACCCGCGCCGAGCGGATGGGGCCGCGGATCGAGGCTCCCCCCGGGTTCCTCGTTCCATACTCATGGTATGTCAACGACGCTGCGACCAGGAGGGGCGAAGGTCCCGGCTGCCGGGCGACTGGCCTGACCCGTCGACCGGCGCGTCCGGGCACAGTGATGCCCGCCGGCGTCTCGGGTCACCAGCGGGCATCTGAGGTTCAGATTACGTGAGCCCGGCGCCGGGGAAAAGGACTTTGGTCCCTTGCCCGGCCACCGGGGTCGACCGGCTCCGGACGAGGATGCGCCCTGCGGTGCCGTCGGCATTCGCAGGGCGCTGACCCGGACGGGGGACCGGACCTTCAGCCGATGGTAAGGACCCGCCCCCACGCTCGAACCCACCCTTTGGGGTGAGGGCGTGAGGGAGTCGGATGAGTGCAATCAACGGGTTGCACAACTGGCGTTGACCTGCAATATTGAAGTTGCACATCTCGACGACGCGGAGGAACCGACATGACCCATCAGCAGTCATCCGGCAGCACGGCGATCGACCCACTGGACCGGATCGAGAAGAGCATCGACATCGACGCGACGGCCGACCGGGTCTGGGACCTGGTCTCCCGACCCGGCTGGTGGATCAACGACGGGACCGTGGACGACGAGCCGGTGCTTCGCCAGGACGGTGACGTCACCGTGCTGACCCACCCGCGGCACGGCGAGTTCCAGCTGCTCACCGTCGAGGCCGACCGTCCGTCGTACGCCGCCTTCCGCTGGCTGCACGCGGCGAACGACGAGCGCCCCGAGCGGTCCACGCTGGTGGAGTTCCGGATCTCGCCCCGCGCCGGCGGGGTGACGCTGTCGGTGACCGAGAGCGGGTTCGCGAGCCTGAGCCCGGACCGGGCGGTGTGGCTGGCGGACCGGGCGGGCAACGTCGACGGCTGGGACACCGAGCTCGGTGCGGCGCGGACCTACCTGGCCGGCGCATGACCGCGAGCCTGGCTCCCGTGTTCGCCGCCCTGGCCGACGACACCCGCTGGGCGATCCTGACCCGGCTGGGGGAGGCCCCGGCCTCCGCGTCGGCGCTGGCCCGCGAGCTGCCGATCAGCAGGCAGGCGATCGTCAAGCACCTCGAGGTGCTCCGGGCGTCGTCGCTGGTCGAGACCGAACAGGTCGGGCGCGAGCTCGTGCACCGCGCCATCGGCGGACGACTCACCGACGTCGCCTCGGAGCTGGAGCGGATCGCGGGTGCCTGGGAGCAACGGCTGGCTCAGATCAAGCGGCTGGCCGAGGCTCCCTGACCCGATGTCCCCCCGGCTCGCTGCAGGGCCCCGAAACCCAGATCGCCCGTGCCAGGAGGCGGCACGGGCGATCTACGGAGGTCGCAGCAGCCGTGGGGGGATGTCGGCGCCGCAACTCGATGAGGTTCAGTCGCTGGCTTCCTCGTACGTCGCCAGGAGGGTCAGCGCGAGGGCCTCGGCGCTGGCGAGGGTCAGGCCACCGGGCGTGGAGACGTAGAGACGGGCCGGCCCGCTGGGCGAGCCGTCGGCCGTGGCCGTGGCGGTGTGCCGGATCTCCCAACCGTCACCGCTGCGCGAGTCGCTCCAGTGGGTGGTGTTGCCCTCCCAGCGCAGCTCGCGGAGGTGCTGGGCCTGCGTGACGTTGCACCAGGCGGGGCAGTCGACGGTGACGCGGGTGGCGCTCGTTGTGGTCATGACATGTCACCGCGGCGGGGGGATGGTGTGCGCATCGGTGTGCCTCCTTGTAGATGTGACGCAGCGCACCGGCAGGTGTGACGCGACTTTCACCTACGGATTTCGTCGTTTCGGAGAAGCCCCCAGCCTGCGGTGAGGCGGAGGCCGTTCAGCGTCACGAGCGTGCCACGAGCACGATCCCGACCGCCACCACGACGGCGACGACCAGGAGCAGTCATGGATGCCGGGCATGGCGAAGCCCGGACAGGACCCCGTGGCGTCGGAAGCCGCCGTGGTGACCGGGGCGAGGCAGGTGGCGCACGTGCTCACGCTGCAGATCGACGGAGCCGCCGGTCACGAGAGGTGGCGGACCATCGTCCACTCGTTGACGTCGCCGGACCGCTTGTAGACCAACGACTCCAGCACCGCCGTGGCCAGTGCCAGGCCTCGCCCGTCCTCGTCCATGAGGTCGGGCATGTCGGTGCCCCAGGCGCCCCCGGGGTACTCCTCGCCGCTGTCGGACAGGGTGCCCTCGAGCCGGTCGGGGCGGACCGCGAGCCGGAAGCGCCACCGCACCTCACCCGGCGGCTTGCCGTGCTCCACGACGTTGCCGGCGACCTCGATGACGGCGGTCTCGAAGAGCATCAGGTCGGATCCGGACAGCTCCGGGTGGTCGACGCCGACCTGCTCGAGCAGGTCGTGGAGGAGGTCCAGGCTGTCGGGAACCGCGAGTCCGTCGAGGACGTAGTCACCATTCATGGGATGCGGCCGCCACGGTCGGGTGGGCGCGCAGCACGCGGTCCAGGTTGGTCAGCCGCAGGACCGCGACCACCTGCTCGGGGACGTTGGCGATCCGCAGGTCACCACCGGACTGCCGGGTGCACTTCAGCCCCGCGATCAGGGCCCCGAGGCCGGAGGAGTCGATGAAGACGACCTCGCTGAAGTCGACCACCACGCGGTCCCGGCCGTCAGCGACGCTCTCCTCGATCAGGCTCTTCAGGGCGGGCGCAGCCACCATGTTGAGTCGACCGGTGGGGGTGAGTACCGCCGTACGCGTGTCCTCTGACATCAGTGTGCTGCCTCCGTTGTCGGTTCGGGTGCGCGGTAGAGGGCCGCGCGGTAGATGACGCTGATCACGAGCAGGTCGTAGGCGACCCAGGCGAGGTTGACCGCGGTGCCGACCGTACTCGTCTCGGCGTGGAGCCACAGCCGGACCACCCCGATCACGCAGGCGAGCACGAGCACGACCGTCGCGACGACCTGGGGCCACACCAGCCGCCACGGGAAGCCCGAGCGCTCCTGCCGGGTCTTGGGGGTCACCACGAAGCCGAGCGGGCGTCCGAGGTAGACGTTGGCACCGGCGGTGACGCACGCGCGGATCCACAGGGGGAACAGGGCGAGGCTGTACTGGTGGCCGCGCCAGGTCTTCACGCCGTACCCGACGACGAGGAAGAGCAGCTGGTTGGCGACCACGAACGGGATGAAGAGCGAGATGAACGTCAGGCCGTAGGAGTTGACCGGCTTCACGCCGAAGCAGAGGTAGGTCACGGGTGCGACCATGAAGACCACGGCGGCGAAACCGGCCAGGTAGCTCCACATCGTGGCGAAGTACATCAGCCGCTGCCCCAGCGTGAGGCCCTTCTGGACCAGGGGGTTCTCCTTCAAGAGCACCTGGAGCGTGCCCTGGGCCCAGCGCAGCCGCTGCTGGAGCATGGTGCCCAGGTCCTCGGGGGCGAGCCCGTGGGCCAGGATCTGGTGGTGGTAGACCGACTTCCAGCCCAGGGTGTGCAGCCGCATGCAGGTGGCCATGTCCTCGGTCACCGACACGGTGGCCATCGGCATCATCGGCTGGGCCTCGTCCGCGCGGTCCACGTCGACCGAGCGCACGAGCTGGCGTACCGACTCGAGCGCCCCGAGCGGTGACCACTCGCGGTCGGCCAGCTGCTCGAGGGCCCGGTCGTCGATCACCAGCAGCCCGGCCTCGGAGCTGAGCTCGGCCGGCAGGTTGAACGACGCCAGGTCGGCGCGCATCACGGCCACGTCGTGGTTGACCAAGGAACGGGACGCGGAGTCCACCGCGGCCTGGAAGGCGTAGGTCACGTCGCCCACGTGGTCCCCGGCGTCGAGGGCCCGACGGGCGGAGCGGGCAGCGGTGCGGACGTTGGCGACCGCGGCCATCGCGTGCCGGCCCTGGGCCTGCGAGGTGCGCAGGGCCCGGGTCAGGATCTTGTCCGCCGTCGCGAGGGCGTCGCGAACGGCGACGTGCACCTCGCGCACGTAGCCGACCACGCCGAGCTGCATCAGCGCCTCGCGCCGCAGCACGGCGTTGGAGCCGCAGAAGTACGCCGCGTTCCAGCCGTCCTTGCCCTGCTGGATCGGGCCGTAGAACAGGGGGGCCTGGCTGCCGAGCGGGTCCGAGCCGGTGACGTTGCTGAACCACTGGGGCGTCTGGACCAGCGCGACCTCCTCGTCGCGGAACCAGCCCAGGGTGCAGTCCAGGATCGACGGGTCGGGGATCTGGTCGGCGTCGAGGATCAGGATGAACTCGCCCTCGGTGACCAGCAGGGCGTTGTTGAGGTTGCCCGCCTTGGCGTGCCGCGGCCGGTCGACCCAGTCGACGCTGCGGGTGACGTAGCCGAGTCCGACCTCGGCGGCCATCTTCCGCATCTCCGGCCGGTCGCCGTCGTCGAGGATCCAGGTCTGGTGCGGGTAGCTGATCGCCCGGGCCGCTCGCGCGGTCGCCGCGACCATCTCGACCGGTTCGTTGTAGGTCGTGATGAAGACGTCGACGGTCGCCCCGTCCGGCGGCGGCGGAGCGTCGCCGCGGAGCTTCATCCGCCAGACGGTGATCCCGAAGAGGAACGCGTCGATCAGGGCGTAGGTCTCGGCGATGACCAGGGGCAGGGCGATCCACCAGCTGTGCCAGTTCACCGAGAACAGCCACCGCCAACCGACGTACAACGAGCCGAGCAGCAGGGTCAGCGTGACCATCAGCCGGGTGAGCGCCTTCCTCACCATGACGGTTCCCGCCGGATGACCAGGGCGGTCAGGTCGTCGGCGACCTCGTGTCCGATGCTGGCGTCCATGATCCGGTCGCACATCTGCTCCGCGGTGCGGTCCGACGCGGCGAGCTTGCGGGCCGCCTCGAGGACGTCGTCGGGCTCGGGATAGATGTCGAGCAGGCCGTCGCTGACCACCATCAGGGTGTCGCCCGGGGCGAGCCGGGACTCCTGGCTCTGCCAGTTGGTGTCCAGGTCGGAGCCCAGCGGCAGGTCCCGCGAGGAGAGCTGCTCCATCTCGCCGTCGGCGTGCACGATCAGCGCCAGGCCGTGCCCGGCGTCGACGTACTCGAGGTGACCCTGGGACGGCCTGAGCCGGGCGGTGAACAGCGTGGCGAAGGTGCCGGTGTTGTCGAAGTCGTCCTGCATGCTCGAGGCCGTCAGCCGGATCGCGTCGCTGAGCGTGTTGAAGCGTGCCGTGGCCCGCAGCGCGGTGCGGACGCCGGCCGCGATGACCCCGGCGGCGAGCCCCTTGCCCATCACGTCGGCGACGGTGAACTGGAGGAGGGTGTCGTCGAGCAGGTGCCAGTCGAAGTAGTCGCCTCCGACGTGCAGCGCCGGCTGGCAGCGTCCGGCGATGTCGTAGCCCGGGATCACGGGGGGATGGCGGGGGAGCAGCCGCTTCTGGATCTCCCGGGCCTGGAGGGCGTCGGCGTCGGCGGCCAGCTCGACCTCGACCCAGCGGGCGAGGTCCTCGAGGAGGGCGTGGTCGGTGGGGGACAGGTCGCGGGGCTCGTCGTCGATCAGGCACAGCGCGCCCACGAGCTCGCCTCCGGGAGCAGCCAGGGGGGCGCCGGCGTAGAACCGGATCCCGGGGTCACCGGTGACGAGGGGGTTGCGGGCCCAGCGCGGGTCCTGGCGCGCGTCGGGTACGACGAGGGAGGTGCCGGTCTCGATGGTCCGCGGGCAGAAGGAGATGTCGCGTGGTGTACTGCCACCGGCCTCGACGCCGATCGCGGACTTGGTGAACAGGCGGTCCTCGTCGATCAGGTTGACCGCGACCATGGGTACGTCGAAGATCCGCTTGGCCAGGCGCACGACCCGGTCGAAGCGCTCCTCCGGGGGGGTGTCGAGCAGGCCGAGCTCGTAGAGCGCTGCAAGGCGCAGCGGTTCGGATGTAGCCACAGAGTCACCTTCCCGAGGACCTTTCTTTACCAAGGCAAAGGCTATCCAGCGCCGCTGACGAGCGTGGGGAAACCGCGGAGGAAGGGGCGAAAGTCCCGTGCGCGGCCGGGAACCCACCGGATCCGGCAGTGGTCAGCCGGCGGCGACGAGAACGACGGCCACGGCGCACAGGGCGAGACCGGCCGCCTGGACGCGGTGGATCCGCTCGCGCAGCACCAGCGCGGCCAGGACCACGGTGAACGCGGGGTAGAGCGAGACCAGCACCGCGGAGACGCTGAGCAGCCCGCGATGGGTCGCCAGCAGGAAGCAGACCCCGGCCGCCGCGGCGAGGAGTCCGCTGAGCAGCCCCCACCACTGCTCGGCGGCATGGGGCAGTGGCGAGCCGCGCAGCGCCACACAGGCGACCACGACGGTGACCACGGAGGCGGCCTCTGCCGTCGCCAGCGGCCAGTAGCCGGCGTCCGCGGGCACCTGCCCGAGGGCGGCGAAGAGCACGCCGAAGCCCAGGCCGGCCAGCAGGCCGTCGAGGAGGCCGCTGCCGCGGGCCGACGTCGACCCGGGCTCAGGCGGAGGCCCCGACTCCTCCCTGCTCACCAGCCAGATCCCCGGCAGGGCGGCGATCATGCCGAGCCACACCACAGGTGAGGGCCGCTCTCCGGACCACACCCCGATCAGGACCGGGATCACGGTCGCCCCCACCCCGGAGACCGGCGCGACCACGCCCATCCGCCCCTGTGCCAGGCCCCGGTAGAGGAACGCCGTGCCGGCACCCGCGCCGATGCCCGCCAGAGCGCCCCACCACAGCTGGGAGGAGCTCGCGTGCCCGGGCGCGAACGCCGCCAGGAACAGCGCCCCGATCAGGCTGCCGGTGCAGGAGAGGATCGCGACCGGCCAGACCGACGTGCGACGTGACGCGAGTCCGCCGATGAAGTCGGAGACGCCGTACGACGCCGCCCCGAGGACGGCGAGCACCACCGCGATCACGTCAGCACGACCCCGGTGACCCAGACACCGACGGCGACCACGGCGGCGGCCAGCTCGATCAGGACGCTGAGACCCATCGCCCGCAGTGCCTCACGGGTGGACGGCCAGGCCCCGGCCGCACCGACCCGCGCGCGCTCGGCCAGGTAGATCCCGACCGGGAAGCCCAGCAGGACCCCCACCACCGGGATCACGAAGAAGCCGATCACCGCTCCGACTCCACCGACCACCAGGGTGCTGGTCGGGACCGCGGCCCGCAGCCGGCGTCCGGGTACGGCGTACTTCACCACGGCGCCGACCGCCAGGCACGCCGTGGCGACCGCGAAGACCGCCCAGGCGGCGCCCGAGCCGTCTGCGGAGGCCCAGACCAGGATGCCCAGCAGCACCAGGAGGGTGCCGGGAAGCACGGGGACGACGATCCCGAACAGCCCGACCACCACCAGGAGGCCGCAGATGACGTCGGTGCCGGTCACGCGGCGAAGCCTCCCACAGCCGACCCCCGGACGAACCAGACCCCGGACCAGATCGGTCCGGGGTCTCGGTCAGTGCGGTGGGGCCAGGTGTCTGGCTGCTCGGGTCAGAGCTCGCCCTCTGGCGCGATCGCCGGCGTGGCCTTCAGCTTGTCGGTCTCGTCGACCAGGTTGGCCGCGATCTCACGGAGCTTGTCTCCGTGCTCGCGGGCGTGGTGTGCACAGAAGTGCAGCTCGCCGCCGGACTGGAGCTCGACCTTCAGGTAGGCCTGCGCTCCGCAACGGTCACAGCGGTCCGCAGCACTCAGGTGTGCGGAGCTCGGGGCAACAGCAGTGGTCACATCGGCCTCATTTCTCATGTGTTCCGGTGTCATGTCCAACGTAACGAGAGGGTGGGAACATTCCCGTGGTGACCCCCCGGTCGCGACGCGTCTTCCGATACCACGATCCCATCACGGTCTTCGTGCCCGCTGCGCGAAGGTCCATGCCTCAAGCACTGCCGGCCGCGATGGTTTCTCTTCTGTTGAGTGTGACGGTTGAGCGGGCGGTGCGGTTCGGATCCGGGTAATCGATGCGTGAATCTTGTCCGGTTCGTGATGTGGGACACGCTAGCCCCGACCTCACTCCCGGGGGCGCAGCGTGGCTTCGTCGGCGGTCGGCGTGTCGCCGGTAGTCTCGACTTCGCTCGACCACCGAGGATGAACCGCACCACCACCGAGGAAGAACCGCACCACCACCGAATCACAACCGCTGGACCAGCCGCACGACCCAGGAGCACCGCGATCGCCGACAACACCTACAACGCAGCGCACCTTCTCGTCCTCGAGGGGCTGGAGGCGGTCCGCAAGCGCCCCGGGATGTACATCGGCTCGACCGACACCCGCGGCCTGATGCACTGCCTGTGGGAGATCATCGACAACGGGGTGGACGAGGCCCTGGCCGGCGCCTGCGACCTGATCGAGATCACCCTGCATCCCGACGGCTCGGCCGAGGTGCACGACCACGGCCGCGGGATCCCGGTCGACAAGGAGCCCAAGACCGGCCTGCCCGGCGTCGAGGTGGTCTTCACCAAGCTGCACGCCGGCGGCAAGTTCGGCGGCTCGTCGTACGTCGCGACCGGAGGCCTGCACGGGGTGGGGGCCTCGGTGGTCAACGCCCTGTCCGCGCGGCTCGACGTCGACGTCGACCGGTCGCCGTCGCAGCAGGGGATGAGCTTCCGGCGCGGGGTCCCCGGGGTCTTCGCCGGCGACGGACCGGACGCGCCGTTCACCGAGAAGTCCGGGTTGACCCGCAAGGGCGGCCGGGTCGCCAAGGCCAAGACCGGCACCCACATCCGCTTCTGGCCGGACCGGCAGATCTTCACCAGGGACGCGACGTTCGAGTTCGACCTCCTGCTCGGCCGGGCCCGGCAGACGTCGTTCATCGTCCCGGGGCTGGAGCTGGTGATCCGCGACCTGCGCGGCGACACCCCGGTGGAGGAGAAGTTCCGCCACGACGGCGGCATCGGCGAGTTCGCCGAGTACCTCTCCCACGACGAGCCGGTCACCGACGTGCTCCGGCTCCAGGGCGTCGACCACTTCACCGAGACGGTCCCGATGCTCGACAGCCTCGGGCACATGACCCCGCAGGAGGTCGAGCGCGAGCTCACCGTCGACGTCGCGGTCCGCTGGGGCACCGGCTACGACACCGAGCTGCGCTCCTACGTCAACGTGATCGCCACGCCCAAGGGCGGCACCCACGTGAGCGGCTTCGAGAGCGCGATCACCAAGACCTTCAACGACGTGATGAAGGCCACCAAGGCGCTCAAGGTCAACGACGCCGACGTGATCAAGGACGACGTGCTCGAGGGGATGACCGCCGTGGTCACGGTGCGGCTGGCGGAGCCGCAGTTCGAGGGGCAGACCAAGGAGATCCTGGGGACGCCGGCGGTGCGGGGCGTCGTACGCCGGGTGGTGTCGGCGGAGCTCAAGAAGTTCCTGACCTCGACCAAGCGCGCCGAGAAGGCCCAGGCCAAGCTCCTGATGGAGAAGGTCGTCGGGGCCTCCAAGACCCGGCTGGCGGCCCGGCAGCAGCGGGACACCCAGCGCCGCAAGAACGCCCTGGAGTCCTCGGCGCTGCCGGCCAAGCTGGCCGACTGCCGGGCCACGGAC
The DNA here is from genome assembly GCF_008761635.1 of Nocardioides cynanchi. Classification (NCBI taxonomy): domain Bacteria; kingdom Bacillati; phylum Actinomycetota; class Actinomycetes; order Propionibacteriales; family Nocardioidaceae; genus Nocardioides; species Nocardioides cynanchi. The sequence goes on along the minus strand of NZ_CP044344.1, from coordinate 1,343,522 downwards.
AACGACCGCACCGAGCTGTTCATCGTCGAGGGGGACTCCGCCCTCGGCACCGCCAAGCTGGCCCGCAACTCGGAGTTCCAGGCCCTGCTGCCGATCCGCGGCAAGATCCTCAACGTCCAGAAGGCCTCGGTCGGCGACATGCTGAAGAACGCCGAGTGCGCCTCGATCATCCAGGTCGTGGGTGCCGGCTCAGGACGCACCTTCGAGCTCGAGGCGCGGCGCTACGGGCGGATCATCTTCATGGCCGACGCCGACTCCGACGGGGCCCACATCCGGTGCCTGCTGGCGACCCTGTTCTTCAAGTACATGCCGGACCTGATCGCGTCCGGCCGGGTCTACTCCGCCGTGCCCCCGCTGCACCGGATCGAGCTGACGAGCCCGAAGAAGGGCACCGACAAGTACGTCTACACCTACTCCGACGCCGAGCTCCAGCGGAAGCTGGCCGAGCTGGCCAAGAAGGGCCAGCGCTGGAAGGACCCGGTCCAGCGCTACAAGGGCCTCGGTGAGATGGACGCCAAGCAGCTGGCCGAGACCACCATGGATCCTCGCCACCGCACCCTACGCCGGATCACCGTCGACGACGCCGAGGTGGCCGCCGACGTCTTCGAGCTGCTGATGGGCTCCGACGTCGCGCCTCGCAAGGAGTTCATCGTGCAGGGCGCCTACGACGTCGACGTCGAGGCGCTGGACGCCTGACCTCCCGCGCCGCGCGGTGCCACGGCGTACGATCCGGCCATGTTCGCGATGGGTGTGGTCGAGCTGCTGATCTTCCCCGTGCTCGCCCTGCTGGTGCTGTACGGCGTGATCCGGCTCGCGGTCAAGCACGGCACCGTCGACGCCGCACGCCACCGCGAGGCGGACGCCGTCCGTCGTCAGCAGGGCGTGGGCCCGGAGCGGTCTCCCAACTCCCGGCCGTGACGTCGTACGACGTCGTCACGTCGGTCGACGAGACGGACACCCTCGAGCTCTGGCCCGTGTACGACGCGGTGTTCGGCGACCACGACGACGTCGACGCGTGGCGGCGCCGGACGTGGGACGGGCACGTCGCCCGGGCGGGGTTCCGGCTCGCCCGCGCGTACGGCTCGGTCGACGGGAAGCCTCGACTGGTCGGGTTCGCCTACGGCTACACCGGGGAGCACGGACAGTGGTGGACCGACCGGGCCGCGGAGGTGCTCGACCCGACCGTGGCCGCCATCTGGCTGGGCGGGCACTTCGAGCTGGTCAGCCTCGGGGTGCTCGAGCCGGCCCGCGGTCGAGGGGTCGGCCGGGCGCTGCTGCGCGCGCTCACCCGGGGCCTCCCGCACAGCCGGTGGACCCTGATGGCGACCGCGGACGCCGACGACCCGGCCCGCCACCTCTACGCCAGCGAAGGCTGGCAGGTGGTCGGACCGGGTCTTGGCGGCGACCAGGTGATCCTGGGTCGTCAGCGGCCTACGGGCAGCTGATGGCCGGGTTCCACATCGAGTACAGGCCGGCCGGGCTGTGCTGCCAGGCCCAGACGTGGAGCGACCAGAACCCGGTGTCCCCGAGGAACCGGTTGCCCGGCGGCGTGTACATGAAGCCCTGGTCCCCCAGGAAGGGCTGCGGCGTGGTGCCCGTCGGGTCCGGCACGAGGTACTCCATGCCGGCGAACCGCACCTGTCCCGAGGGTCCGGGCGCGTAGATCAGCGCGGCCGGCTTGGTCGGGTCGGTGGAGCCGATGTTGGCGCTGTTGATCCAGTGGAAGCCCATCCCGCCCATCGAGGGCGTGTCGGTGTCCTCGATGCAGGTCAGCCCGTTGACGTCATGGAACAGCCCGTTCCAGCCGTCGGCCTTCGCGGCGGCGAGGCTGTGGTACTCCGCCGTGGCGGACCGGATCTGGGCCGGCAGGTTCGGCGACGCGGCGCTCGCGCTCCCGGCGGCCAGCGCCGTCGCGCCGGCGCCGGTCACGGCGAGGGTCACGGCGGTAGCGGCCAGGATGCGACGCAGCGTCATCACGACCCCTCCTTGACCTCGTGGATGGAGTCCGCCACCAGGCCGTGCGCCTCGCGGTGCACGGTGTTGGCGGCGTCCGGGGACGGCGCCTCGACGAGGCAGAACACCGTGCTGGTGGCCTCGTCGACCCAGTAGCGCTGGTAGTTCACGTCGTACTTGTCCTGCGTCTGCAGGTCGGCCATGTGGGCCTGGGCCACGTCGTCGGCCGAGACCGGACCTTCGAGGTGGTGGATGTCCATGTAGAGCGGCATCAGATGTCCTTTCGGTGTGTGGTGCGTTCACCGTAGGAATCCGGGGGGCTCTCCCTCATCGGGAGACTTGCCCAGGTTCGCCTGCCGCGCTGCCTAGGTTGTCGCCGGCACCGCGGTGGGCACCAGGCTCAGGGCCCGCGCCCGGGCCGCCGCGGCACCGCGCGAGCCCACGCCGAGCTTGGCCAGGACGGCGGAGACGTGGTGGTCGACGGTGCGTGTCGAGACCACCAGCCTTCCGGCGATCTCCTCGTTGGTCAGGCCCTCGCAGAGCAGGGCCAGGACCTCGTCCTCGCGGCGGGTCAGCCCGACCGGGTGCTCGCGGGTGGTCGCGCGGGCACCCGCCGGTACGGCGCGGTGCCCGAGCTCCTTCATCTTCTGCCGGGTCCGACGCGCCGCGGCGTCCGCGCCCAGCGACTCGAACCGGGTGATGGCCTCGCGCAGGTCGTCCTCGCAGTCGGAGTCGAGGAGCGACATCGCCGACTCGTAGCGGCAGCCCAGGCGCTCCCAGTGTGTGGCCGCGGCCGCATGCTCGCCGATCAGCGACGTCGCCCACGGGCCGGGCGCGGGGGAGGCCGGTGCGGAGACCCCGAGAAGCCGCTGCTCCCACACGCTGAGCCGGGCGTCCTCCAGATAGTCCATCGGCGTGATCGCCGCGCGGACGACGGCGAGGTCGGCGACGGCGCCGTCGTGGTCGCCGGCCAGCCACCGGATCTCGGCCCGGGCCAGCCGGGTCGCCGCGATCCACTCGGCCTCCGCGAGGCTGTCGGCCTCGGTCACCCCGGGATCGATGACCTCCAGCGCACCGGGCTCCCCGCGCCGGGCCAGCACCAGAGACAGGGTCACCTGCGAGGTGAGCAGGTTGACCGGGCTCGCCTCGGTGGCCAGCACCCGTCGGGCGAGGGCTGCTGCCTCGTCCCACCGTCCGAGGTCGAGCAGCGCGACCGCTCGGTGGCCGCGCAGGCAGGTGCCGTACGTCGGGATGTCGCGGTCGTCGCAGTAGGCGACACCGTCGCGCCAGTAGCGCTCTCCCTCGGCGAAGCGGTACTGGGCGATGAAGAACGTGTAGGCGTTGGCGTAGGCGCGACCGGCCTGGGCCTCCGCGCCGGCGGCCAAGGCGGTCTGCAGGGCCCGGTCCATCTGGGGCCGCCAGTCCTGGCGGAGCAGGAAGGCCGCGAACGCCGCGTTGTTCAGGACGTCGCTGCTGACCGCGGCGTCTCCGACCTGCTCGGCCATCGTCACGGCCCGGGCGAGCATGGCGCGTCCGGCCTCCACGTCACCGTCGGCCCAGAGCTGGAACGCCTGCGTCGACAAGGTGCGGGCGAGCTCGGGGTCGGGTCCGAGCGGTTCGAGGAGCTCCAGCGAGCGAGCGATGGCGTGGTTCGACCGGGCCCCCTGGCAGAGCCGCCAGTAGACCGACCCGAGCCGGCGGTAGGCATAGCCCTCGCGGCGATCGTCGCCCAGCTCGCGCCACAGCTCGATGGCCCGCTCGCGGGCCTCCGCGGCACGCGGCCAGCTGTCGACCAGGGCGAGCTGGTCGGCGTACTCGTCGTAGAGCTCGGCCAGCTCGTGCTGGTCGTCGGGAGGGAAGCGGAGCGCGCGTTCGTACTGCGCGGCGGACTCGCGGTAGGCGCCCAGCTCGGCCGCCCGTCGCGCTGCCGGTGGCGCGTAGCGGGCGACCAGCCCCGGGTCGCCGATCTCCTCGGCGTGGTAGGCCAGTCGCGCCTCGTCGTCGCAGTCGTCCTCGACGAGGACGTCGAGGAGCGCCTGGTGTCCGGCCCGGCAGCGGTGCGGCGGCACCTCGGACTCGATGGCCCGACGGGCGAGCTCGTGCCGGAACCGCAGGGCGTCGCCCTCCGCCTTCAGCAGCCCCGAGCTGAGCAGCTCGTCGAGGGTCTCGATCGCGACGCCGCCCGCGCGTGAGAGCAGGTCGGGGTCGACGCGCCAGGAGTCGAGCGACGCCAGGTCGAGCGTCGCCCGGGCGGGGCCGCTGAGCCGAGCGGCGCGAGCCAGGACGGCGTCGCGCGCCGACGCCGGGATCTCGGTGCCGTCGTCGCTGAGCACCTCCACCACGAAGAAGGGGTTGCCGCCGGTGAGCAGGTACAGCTCGTCGGGGGAGTACGACGATCCCTCGGCCAGCCGGCGCACCCCCGCCGACGTCAGCGGTGGCAGGTCGATCCGGCGGGTGCCGCGCTGACCGGCCAGCTCGCCCACCGCGACGCGCAGAGGGTCGGCCGGCGCCAGGGCATCGTCGCGGAAGGTGACGAGCAGGAGGAGCGGTAGGTCCCGGATCCGCCGGCCCAGGAAGCGCAGGAGGTCGAGGGTCGCGTCGTCGGCCCACTGCACGTCCTCGATGACCAGGACCGAGACGTCGTCGACGGCGGCCGACGCCCGCAGCACCTCGTCGAAGATCTCGTCCCGGGAGGCCGCGCTGCGCACCAGCTCGAGGAGGTCGCCCCCGAGCCCCCGGGCGATGTCATGCAGGGGAGCGAGGGGCCTAGGCGTGAAGAGGCCGTCGCAGGCGCCCCAGGCCCAGGTCGCGGCGGGGAGGCGCAGCTGGAGCTCCTCGACCAGCGAGGACTTGCCGACCCCGGCCTCGCCGGAGATCAGGACGAGGCGGCCGGCGCGGCCGCGGGCCTCGTCGGCGTACTGGAGCAACGACCCGAGCTGCGTCTCCCTCTCGAGCAGCGACACGGCCGTATTCTCCCTCCACCCGGCGACTACGTCCATCGCCTTCCTCGTGGGTCGAGGAGGCGCCCGCAGGACCGGGGATACGACGCGGATCGCGCGATGGTTCGGCGAGCCCTCAGGCGTGGCGGGTGATCTGCCCGGTGTCCACGTCGTAGAGGAAGCCGCCCACCCGGACCGAGTCGGGGATCAGCGGGTGCGAGCGGACCTTGTGCACGTCCTCGGCCAGCGACTCCAGCTGGTCCTCGACGACGTGGAAGGGGTACCAGCTCGCGTCCATGCCCGCCGACGCCGACACCCGGGCATGCAGCTCGGCCTCCGACGACGATGCCATCGCGCAGCGGGTGTGCGGGACGACCAGGATCCGGTCGACACCCAGCAGATGGGTGCCGAGCACGAGCGCCTCGAGGGCCTGGGGGGTGACCCGGCCGCCGGGGTTGCGGAAGATCTTCGCGTCGCCGTGGCCTAGACCGAGCATCCGCAGCGGGTCGATCCGGGAGTCCATGCAGGTCACCACCGCGACGCCCGCGCGGGCGACACCGTCGAAGTCGGCGTCGTCGAAGGACTCGGCGTACGACGCGTTGGCGGCGAGCAGGTCGTCGAAGTCGCCGGGGAGCTCGTCGGCCCGGCTCAAGGGGTCGGTCACGCAGCCGACGTTAGCGTCCCCCGACGGTCAGCCGGCCAGCCGGGCGAGGGCGGAGGCGCCCACCGACCGGGTGGGCGCTCCGCGGAACAGCAACAGGGCGAGCAGGGCGGCGACCACCGCACAGACCGCGGCGCCGGCGAAGACGGTGTGCTCCTGGGCGATGCCCGCGTGCCGGAGCAGGTTGTCGAAGGCGTCGCACCGGCTGGTCGTGCCCCCGCAGACCTGCATCGGCGGGGGCATGTCGCGGGTCTCGGCGTAGTAGCGGCGCAGCCCGATCGTGGTCAGGCCGGAGATGCCGACCAGCATCCCGACCATCCGGGCGACCACGACACCGGCACTCGCCAGCCCGTGCACCTCCCGGTCGGTGGAGGCGAGCACCGCGGCGTTCACCGGGGCCAGGGCCAGCCCGAAGCCCAGCCCGCCCACCAGGAGCGAGACGTTGGCCGACCAGTCCGACAGCGTGGTCAGCCCCCAGCCGGTCATCAGCAGGAAGCCAAGCGCCGCCAGCGCCATCCCGGCGCCCGCGACCACGCCCGCCGGCAGGGTCCGGGTGAGGTAGCCACCCGCCACCGCCCCCACCGGGATGGCCACCAGGAACCGGACGAGGACCAGGGCGGCGAGCAGCTGCGAGTCGGGGTAGACGGTGGTGCGGGCGAAGATCGGGATGTCGATCAGGGCCGCGATCAGGGCCGCGCCGATGAAGAAGCTGACGAGCAGGGCGCCCCAGGCCGGGCGACGACGCAGGGCGCCCCGCGGCACGAGGGGGCTCTGGTCGGTGCGCAGGTGCCAGACCAGCACCGCGGTGGCTGCGGCGGCCCCGAGGAGGTACCACCAACCCTGCGGCGCGAACACCTCGACCCGCGGATCGGCCGTCGAGAAGGCCAGGATCACCCCGGCCAGCGCCGCGGCCAGGAAGAGCGCACCGGGCAGGTCGGCCTCACGCACGCTGCGCCACCAGCCGGGCAGGTCGACCAGCGGTCGGCGTGCGGTCCAGCACCGGACGGTGAACAGCAGAGCGGCCAGGATCGCCACCAGGCCGACCGGGGTGGGCCACCGCCCGGACCCGGCCACGGGGATGAAGACCTGTCCCCAGGTGACGTCGCTGACCAGGGCCGTCGGTTGCAGGAAGACCAGTCCACCGGCACCGAGCGCGATCAGGAGGAAGACGATGCCGGCCCAGTCGAAGGTGCGCAGGCCGGTGCGCCGGGGGGCCGGTCGGTCCGGCTCGTCGGTCGGGGAGGTCGGTCGACCTCCGGTGGTACGACGGATGGCCACGGCCAGGACCAGTCCGACGACGAGGTTGATCGCGAAGATCACCTGCCACTGCGAGACGGCCAGGACGATCGCGCCGTACAGCGGCCCGACCACGCTGCCGATCTCCTGGACCGCCGAGACGATGCCGAGCGGGACACCCCGACGCTCGACCGGGTAGAGATCGGCGACCAGGGCCAGCGTCGCCGGCACCAGCCCCCCACCGCCGACGCCCTGGAGGAAGCGCCCGGTGACGAGGGTGGGCAGGTCGTAGGCAAGCGTGGTGACCAGCGAACCGGCCGCGAACAGCACCAGCGCCGCGACCAGGACCGGCACCCGGCCGCGCAGGTCGGCGATCCGCCCGATCAGCGGCAGCATCGCGACGTACCCGAGCAGGAAGCCGGAGACGATCGGTGCCCCGCGCTGGAGCTCGTCGATCGAGATCCCGACCGACGCCATCATGTCGGGCAGGGCCAGTACCACCACGTAGGTGTCGGCCGCCGCGAACGCCACGGCCACCGCGGCGAGCGCCAGCAGCAGCCGAGGGCCGCGCGTCACGGGACCGGTCATCAGCGCGTCACGCGCGTCATGGGGCAGCGATGTCCGTGCTGGTGCCGTAGTCGGTGAGGACGATGGTGTAGGTCATCGACGGCTTGCCCGAGTAGAAGACGCCGGTCAGCGTCGCCTGGCGGAGCTCACCGGTGTCGGTGATGCCGTAGGTCGCCTTGAAGTCACCGCTCGCACCGGGGATCAGGTGGCTCACGGCGGTCGCCGGCACGGTGCCGGTGTAGGTCGACAGCACCTCCTTGTTGTCGGTGCCTCCGCGGACCTGGTCGCCGGCCTCAGCGCCGGTGGTGGCGGCCACGATCGCGGGGATGCCCTGGTCCGCGCTGGTCAGCAGAGCGGGGTCGGGAGCGCCGTAGTCGGCGGGGTCGATCGGAGCGAAGGCCGGGGTGAGCGGGATCTTCGCGTAGACCTTGCCGTCGACCGACTTCACCGGCACCGAGAACGTCCCGGCCGAGATCACGGCGGTGAGGGTGCCGTCGAAGGCCGGTGCGTCGGTGACCGTCCCGGTCGCCGCCTTGATGCCCTCCACGCCGGAGGGCAGGTCGCTGGTGGTCAGGTTCAGGGTGACCCCGGACGTGCCGGCGAGCTTGTCGCCGGCCGTCTTCAGCGCCGTGGCGGGGTCGACGCTGCTGCCGCCGGAGCCACCGCCACAGCCGGTCAGGACCAGCACGAACGTCGTCACGATCGGCAGTGCGAGGGCGCGGCGCAGCGACATGGGGGTCACCCTTTCACAGGAGGCCGGCAGGCGGATCACGCCACGGGCTCACAGCTGGGTCGACACCGGCCCGGCGCAGGCCGCGATCGGCTGGGACCCCGGCACACCCGAGCCGTCGCGTCGTCCGGTCGCCTCGGGCAGGTCGACCGGCGAGCCGCTCGCGGCCGCGGCGCGCGCCGGGGCTGCGCCGGCCCAGGCGAAGACGAGGGAGTCCTCGCCCTTGAGGAAGCGGTGGCAGCGGACGCCGCCGGTGGCGCGGCCCTTGGCGGGATACTCGTCGAAGGGGGTGACCTTGACCGCCCCCGGCTCGGTGCCGGGCAGTGCGGTCGACGAGCCACTGGCCGTGACCACCACCGAGGCGGCCGGGTCGAGGGCACCGAACCACACGACGTGCTGGGCCAGGGCGAGCTTGACGCCGGCCATGCCGCCACCGCTGCGACCCTGGGGCCGCACGCCCGCAGCTCCGAAGTGCAGCAGCTGGGCGTCGGAGGTGATGAAGCACAGCTCCTCGTCGCCGGTGCGCAGCTCGAGGGCGCCGACCACCTCGTCGCCGTCCTTGAGCCCGATCACCTCCCACTCGTCCTTGCCCAGTACCTCCGGGTTGACCCGCTTCACGACGCCCTGCCGAGTGCCCACGGCGAGGCCCGGCCCGTCGCTGCGCAGCGAGCACAGGGCGAGCACCCGCTCGCCTGGCTGCAGCGACCGGACCAGGTCGAAGGGCAGCCCGCCCTGGAGATGCGGGTGGTTGGCCGACGGGGGCAGGGCGGGCAGGTCGAGCACGCTGAGACGTACGACGCGCCCGCGGGAGGTGAGCGCACCGATCTCGCCCCGAGCGCTGGTGCGCACGGCGGAGACGATCACGTCGTGGTTGGCGCGCCCACCCTCGTCGGTGGGTGGCTCGTCGGAGGACGAGCGGGCGAGCAGCCCCGACGACGAGAGGAAGGCGTAGCACGGGTCGTCGGCCACCTCGAGGTTCGCGGTGGCGGCGGTCACGGTGACCCCGGCCGACTCCAGCAGGACCGTCCGGCGCGGGGTCCCGTAGGTCTTGGCCACGTCGGCGAGCTCGTCGGAGACCACCTTCCGCAGCAGGTGGTCGTCGGCGAGGATCGCGTCGAGCGCCTCGATCGTGCGCTCCAGCTCGCCCTTCTCCTTGTCCAGCTCGAGCTTGGAGAACTTGGTCAGCCGGCGCAGCGGCATGTCGAGGATGTAGTCGGCCTGGATCGAGGTCAGGTCGAAGACGCCGATCAGGCGCTCCTTGGCCTCGGCGGCGTTGTCGGAGGAGCGGATCAGCTGGATCACCTCGTCGATGTCGAGGATGGCGACCAGCAGCCCCTCGACCAGGTGCAGACGGTCCGCGGCCTTGCCGCGCCGGTGCGTCGACCGACGGCGTACGACGTCGAAGCGGTGCCCGAGGAAGACCTCGAGCATGTCCTTGAGCCCCAGGGTGCGGGGCTGCCCGTCGACCAGCGCGACCGCGTTGATCCCGAACGTGTCCTCCATCGGCGTCTGCTTGTAGAGCTGCTCCAGGAGGGCCTCGGGCACGAACCCGTTCTTCACCTCGATCACCAGACGCAGGCCGTGCACCCGGTCGGTGAGGTCCTTGATGTCGGCGATGCCCTGGAGCTTCTTGGCCTGCACGAGCGACTTGATCCGCTCCGAGACCTTCTCGGTGCCCACGCCGTACGGAAGCTCGGTGACCACGATCCCCTTGCGGCGGCCGATCGTCTCGACCCGGGCGGTGGCTCGCATCCGGAACGTGCCGCGCCCGGTCTCGTAGGCGTCACGCACGCCGTCCAGCCCGACGATCATGCCGCCGGTGGGGAGGTCCGGGCCGGGCACGAAGCGCATCAGGTCGTCGAGGGTGGCCTGCGGACGGCTGACCAGGTGGCGCAGCGCCTGCACGACCTCGATCAGGTTGTGCGGCGCGATGTTGGTGGCCATGCCGACCGCGATGCCGGTCGAGCCGTTCACGACCAGGTGCGGGATCGCGGCCGGGAGCACGCCCGGCTCGAGCTCACGGCTGTCGTAGTTGGGTTTGAAGTCGACGGTGTCCTCGTCGATCGACGCGGTCATCGCGACCGCGGCCGGCGCCATCCGGCACTCGGTGTAGCGCATCGCGGCCGGCGGGTCGTCGGGCGAGCCGAAGTTGCCGTGGCCGTCGATCATCGGCAGTCGCATCGACCACGGCTGGCTGAGCCGGACCAGGGCGTCGTAGATCGCACCGTCGCCATGGGGGTGGAGGCGGCCCATCACCTCACCGACGACCCTGGCGCTCTTGACGTGCCCGCGGTCGGGCCGCAGGCCCATGTCGTTCATCGTGTAGAGGATCCGGCGCTGCACCGGCTTGAGCCCGTCGCGGGCATCGGGGAGGGCGCGCGAGTAGATGACGGAGTAGGCGTACTCGAGGAACGAGGAGCGCATCTCCTCGCCGACGTCGATGTCGAGGATGTGCTCCTCGAAGTCGTCGGGGAGCTCCTGCTTCGCCTTGGGTGGTGCCATGGGCGCATTCTCCCCGGTCGCCGGTACGGCGGACGCCGGGGCACGCCGTACCGGGGGAGGCCGGCGGTCCGACTGTGGTCAACCAT